>NZ_JBIUBE010000001.1:0-182657 GCF_044593395.1 Streptomyces sp. NPDC052301
GGCGGGTGCGCCGGGTGCCGGGCGACGGCGGGTGCGCCGGGTGCCGGGCGACGGCGGGTGCGCCGGGTGCCGGGCGACGGCGGGTGCGCCGGGTGCCGGGCGACGGCGGGTGCGCCGGGTGGCCGGGCGACGGCGGGTGCGCCGGGTGGCCGGGTGGGGCGGGGGCTGAGTGGTCCGGGGGTGCGTCTCGGTGGGCCGGGCGGGGCGGGTGGGCTGAGTGGTCCGGCGGGTGCGGCTGGGTGGGGGCCGGGCGGGGCAGGTGGGCGGGCTGCCCGGCAGGGCGGGTGCGTCTCGGTGGGCCGGGCGGGGCAGGTGGGCGGGCTGCCCGGCAGGGCGAGTGCGGCTCGGTGGGCCCGGCGGCACAGCCCGGCAGGGCGGGTGCGGCTCGGTGGGCCCGGCGGCACAGCCCGGCAGGGCGGGTGCGGCTCGGTGGGCCCGGCGGCGGTGCGTGGTCAGTCGTCGTTGCGGTGGCGCCAGTACCAGCACACGCCGATGACCAGGGCCAGCAGGAAGACGGCGGGCAGGAGCAGGCCCGGGATGCGGGAGCCGATCATCGGCGTGGCCTTCGGTCGTGGTGCGGTCCGACACGCGGCCGACGGCCGCGGGGGCTGCCCATGATGAGGTCCGCCCACCACCCGACCCCGGGCACTTTTGCAAGGCATTGCCCGACGTTCGAATCAGCTCACTCCACGGGGTGGCCCGCGTCGATGGGCAGCGCGTCGGACAGCCGCAGCAGGGGGCCGTCCCGCCCTTCTCCCCACTGGACCGGCTCCAGGACGAAGCCGACGTGATCGCCGCCGTCGGTGCGGTGGAGGATGGTGCCGACGAACCAGGCCGCCGCGTCGCGCAGCACGATCGCACCGCCGTACTCCTCGGACCAGTCCACCCCGACGAACTTGTCCACGTCGTCGCCCGTCTCCCCGCCGAAGAGTTCGGCGAGGTCGCGCCGGTCACGGGTGAGCAGGTGGACGGCGAGGCAGTGGGCGGCCCGGGCGACGCGGTAGGTGTGGTTGACCTTGGACAGCCAGACGGTGAACCGGGGCGGCCGGAGGGAGCACTGCGAGGCGAAGCCGACCAGGCAGCCGGCCCGCTCCCCGTCGGCCACGGCCGTGACCACGCACATGTCGGGGTTCAGCCGCTCGAAGAAGCGGCCGGGCTCCGGCGCGTCACGCGCGCCGGGGTTGCCGCTCGTGCCGGACCCGGCACCGGGGCCTGTCCCTTCGCCCGTGCCGGTCTTGTCGCTCTTGTCGCTCGCGTCCGCCGCGCCGTCCACGTCCGTCACCCCGCTCGCTGCCGTCGCGCCACTCCTGTCCCGTCGACCACCGTTCCCCGCACGCCCTTCATGAATCGTCGCCGAGAGCGGTCCGCGACTCCAGTGCACGGCGCGTGTCGTCGCCGTACACGCCGGTCTCGTCGCCGCTGATGCCGTACCAGAGCTGGAAGCGGGCCACGGCGGCCGTGAGAGTCGCGTCGTAGGTGCCGCCGGCCGATCCGCCACGGTAGACGTCCGGGATCCGCAGCAGGCGTTCCTGCAGTTCGGTGACGGCGGGACCGGTGTCGCCCTGGCGGAGGGTGCCCGGACCGTCGGGGTCGGTGACGGCGGTGGGGGTGGAGACCGGGGTAGGCGTGGTCGGGGCGGGTGTGGCCGAGGCGGCCGGCGGTGCGGTCGTCGCCGGCGGGGTGGGCCGCACGGTCGCGGTCGCCTGCTGGCGACCGGACAGCAGCAGGGCGCAGCCGAAGCCGACGAGCGCGGCCGCCGCGACGGCCACGGCGACGGCGGCCCGGCGCAGCCCGCGGCCGGAGCCGAGGCCGGCGGGGGCCGCCGGTACGGGGGGCAGCTCCTGCGTCTCCTCCTCGGCCGCCGCGCCGCCGGGCCGGTACGTCACCGGGTCGGGCCGTACCTCCCGCATCAGCTCGGCGAGGGCGTCGAAGCGGCGGAGGCGCAGGACCCGGACGGGTTCCAGGACCGGTCCGGGATGCGGTCGTTCCGGGTCGGGCGGTGTCGGCACCTGGGCTCTCCTTCCGTCCCGTGCACAGGGGCCGGGACTTGGGCGGTCCCCGGACTGAGATACGGCGGCCATGACGACCCCGTTCAGGGGCACCCCCACCCGCACGAGCCCGCACGTGAGCCGCATTCGAGCCGCATCGAACGATCGAAATGCTCAATTCGGCAAGAGTCATTGAGTGTTTGAGCAAGCGCGTGCTAGAAAGCGCCGTCAAGGCGACTCCTTGGTCACGCCGTGGCTCTCTGACCCTCTGTACAGGCAGCGCTTTCTGCAGTCGACGCTCGTGGCGAAGAAGTCGTGGTTCTTCCCGGACGACACGGTCGTCTGCCTCGGCGCGGGCCTCACCTGCACGGACGGCACCGCCGTCGAGACGACGGCCGAGAACCGCAACCTCGGGCCCACCGGCGACGTACCCGTGGTCCGGGACGCTCACGGGCACCCGCTGGGCGCACATCGGCGGGCACGGCGGCTACGTCTTCCCGGGCGGGGCGACGGTACGGGCGCTGCGCGACGCCCGCGACGGCAGCTGGAGCACGATCAACAAGGGCGGCTCGACGACCCTGCTGAACCGCAAGTACCTGACGATGTACGTCGCTCACGGCACCGACCCGGTGAACGCCTCGTACGCCTATCTGCTGCTGCCGGGCGCGACCGCCGCCCGGACGAAGGCGCGGGCTGCCGCCACCGGCCGGCTGACCGTTCTCGCCAACACCGACAGCCAGCGGGGCGTTTCGGTGCGCTCGCTCGGTTTCACCGGCGTCAACTTCTGGTTCGGTGGAACGGTCGGAACGCTCACCGCGAGCGATCCGTGCTCCGTGATGATCAGCGAGAGGGACGACGGCACCGCCGTGATCGCCGTGAGCGATCCGATGCGCATGCGGACCGGTCTCACCCTGACCTGGCGGCGCGCGGTCGCCGCGGTCACGTCCGCGCCGGCCACGCTCACCTCGTCTTCCACCGGCTCCGCGCTCACGCTGTCCTTCGGCGACCTGACGGGCACGGCCGGGGCCACGCAGCGGGTCACGGTCGGGCTGGGCTGAGCGCTCCCTGCACGAACCGGCTCAGCGAGGCCGTGAACGCGCCTACGAACGCGTCCGCGTCCTCATCCGGCAGGGCGTCCAGGGACAGGTAGGGGTTGAGGTCCTCCAGTTCGACCAGCAGGAGGCCGCCGTCGCGGGTGCGGCAGGCGTCCACGCGCTGGATGCCGTGGCCGAGGTCGTTCCAGTCGATGAAACGCCGGGCGAACTCGAGGTCGGCGGCGGTCGCCGGGTACGGCCTCAGCTCCCAGCGGCGCTCCGGGTCGGGGGCGTACAGGGCGTACTCGAAGTCGTCGTCTACGAAGTAGAAGGACACCTCGTGGACGAAGTCGACGCAGGGCTGGACCAGGACGTCGCCCGTCGCGCGTACGACGGCCGCGGCGACCTCGCCGGCCGGGACGATCCGCAGGCCGAGGGAGTCCGCGCCGGTCTTCGGCTTGACCACGTACCGCGCGGCGGCCGGCAGCCGGTCCAGGTCTTCCGCGCGGCCGACCGTCGGGATCACCGGGTACCCCTCGGCGCTGAGATCGAGCAGGTACTGCTTGCCGGCCATGTCCGCCTTGCCGGTGAGCGGGTTGTACACCCGGGCGCCGGTGGCCAGCGCCCGCGCGCGGAAGGCGTCGTACTCCTTCTGGTAACCGAGGACGGGCCCGCTGTTGCGGACGACGACGGCGTCGTGGCCGTCCATCAGGGCCGCCGCGTCCAGCGGATGGCACAGGGCCAGGTCGAAGTGCGCGCGGAGCCGGGAGGCGAGGTGGATGTCCTCGTCACAGTAGCGGCGCCCCCGGGCCTGGTACGCCAGGTCGGTGACGTAGAGCAGGCGGGGGCGGGCGGCGGGCATGCGGGATCTCCTCGGGCGGGACCGGTGTCGGGGGCGGCCGGTGCGGTGGGGCCCGAGGGGGGCGGCGCCGGCGCGGTGGAGAAAGGTTACGTCGCTGGGCGCGGGGGGTTCCGGGCGGGGGCCGTACGCCGCGGGGCGCCCCTCGGCTCCGGGTCGTCCCGGAGGCCGGGCCGTCTCATGGACCGGGTGAAGAGCACTTCGGCGTGGGCGAGCGGGCGGTGTCCGCGGGGCTCGCTTCGGTGATCGTCGTGATCGTGTCGAATAATCAAAACGATCGCTTGACGATCGCTTCGTTCGCCGGGACCGTCCGGCCCGTTCAGGAGCCGTCGTCGGGGGCCCGGCCGCCGCAGGAGGCGCGGATCCGCAACTCCGGGAGGAGTTCGATGTGTTGCCGGGGCCCGGGCCGCCGGCCCGCGGTCTGCTCGGCGAGGCGGCGCAGCAGGAGCCCCGCGGCGAGTTCGCCCACGGCACGGGTGGGCGGGGCGACGGCGGTCAGGGGTACGTCGGCGAGGCCGGCCACCTCGTCGCCGTAGGCGATGAGCGCGAGGTCGTCGGGGACCCGTACGCCGTGCGCCCGGAGCCGGGGCACGAGCACGATGGCGTCCTCGTCGCTGTGCACCAGGGCCGCGGTGACGCCGCGTTCGCGGACCGCCCGGACGAGGTAGTCGACGGAGGCGTCGTAGTCGCCGTGTTCGCGGACGCTCGGGGCGCCTTCGTCGACGTCGATGCCGCGCGCGCGGACGGCGGCCTGGAAGCCGGCGCCGATCGGGACGGCGTGCGGGCCCTCCTGCAGCACGGCGACGACCCTGCGATGGCCGAGGGCGGCCAGGTGGCCGACGGCGAGGGCGGCGCCGTGGGCGCGGTCGGTGCGCACCCGGTCGAGGTCGGCGGCGGGGTTGCCGGGCGGTGCGGAGCGCTCGACCAGGACGGCGGGCACCCCGCACTCCGTGAGCCACTTCTCCTGCCCGTGCTCGGGGACGCCGTCCGGTCTTCGATCATCCCCCTCACAGCACTCAGTTCCCCTGTCGTGGCACTTGGACTGCACTGAGTGTCATGTGGTGCGCCCGGGTGCTACGTTCCCGTCCATGAGCTCCAGCAGCGCGGTGCCGGCCGCGAAGCCGCCGATGCGGGACGCCCTCGTCGCGGCGGCCTTCCGGCTCTTCCTGGAACGCGGGTACGAGCAGACCACCGTGGACGACATCGTGGCCCTGGCCGGGGTCGGCCGGCGCTCGTTCTTCCGTTACTTCCCCTCCAAGGAGGACGTGGTCTTCCCCGACCACGAGGGCTGCCTGGCCGACATGCACGCCTTCCTCGCGGCGAGCGGCGAGGAGCACGAGCCGGTGCGCCGGGTGTGCGACGCGGCCCGGACGGTGCTGCGGATGTACGCGGAGAACCCGACCTTCTCGGTGCAGCGCTACCGGCTCACCAGGAAGGTGCCGGGCCTGCGCGCCTACGAGCTGTCGGTGGTGTGGCGCTACGAGCGGGCGCTCGCCGAGTACCTGCGCGGCCGGTTCGCCGGGCGGCCGGACGGGACGCTGCGGGCGGACGTGGTGGCGGCTGCGGTCGTCGCCGCGCACAACAACGCCCTGCGCTCCTGGCTGCGGTCGGACGGCGAGGGCGACGCGGGCGCGGCGGTGGACCACGCGCTGGGGTATGTGCAGCGGACGTTCGGGGAGAGCGTGCGGGCGTCGGCGGCGCACGCGTGGAGCGGCCCGGTGCGGGCGGGCGAGGAGGCGGAGAGTCCCGACGACGTGGTGGTGCTGGTCGCCCGCCGGGACGCGCCGCTGTGGCGGGTGGTGCAGGCGCTGGAGGCGGGGCTCGACCGATCCTGAGGGGGCACCCTGCCGGAAATTCGGGGTACGGAGTGCCTTTACGAGTGACACTGAGTGCCATACTCTACTCGGCGTGCGCGGTGGCACAGCGACCGCGCACACGTGTGCCGGTGCGCCGGGCACGTGGGATTCCGGCCGAGCGCAGGGAGTTGACCAGCGTGTACCACCACTCAGCAAGCGCCTCGCAGCTGGCGGCGGGTTCCGCGGCGGGGGTGCTCGACCCCGTTGCCGCGGACTCCAAGGACGCCATCCACTTCCAGCGCTGCACCTGGTGCGGCACCGCGATGTACCAGCGGCTGCTGTGTCCGGTGTGCCAGGGCAGCGAGCTGCGCACCGAGCGCAGCGAGGGCGTGGGCACGGTTCGGCACTCGACCGTGGTGCACCGCAACACGCCGGCGGCGCGCAACGTGTCGCTGATCGAACTGGCCGAGGGGTTCGTCGTACGGGGCCGGGTCATGGGCCCGCCGGTCGGCATCCACAGCGGTGACCGGGTCCGGCTGTCCACGGCCAAGGACCCGGTGCGGGGCGAGCCGGTCTTCCAACTGATGGACGAGCCCTTCCGGGCCTGGACCTGACGGTCCGCACCGGTGGGCCCGCATGCCGGGGTGTCGGCTGTGCGCGGCCGGGTCCCCGTGGACTCGGCCCGGGTGATCGGCCGGGCGAAGTCCATGAGCTCCTGGACGGCGTGACCGTGTCCCTGGCCGACGAGCTCCTCGGCACGATCGACGAGATCGTGCCGCTCGGCACCGACGTCGGTGCCTCGGCATGGCCTGAACCCCTTCCCTCACCGACACCTCCCTGAGCGGCCATCCGCCGGTCGCACTCCGCGCCGCCCGACAGTGCACCGCCGCCCCCGCGCTTGCGGGCCCTCATACACGGGCAGCCTCGACTTCGAATTCCGCGAAGTGGCGCCGGGGCGGCTCCTGACGGCCCCGCCGAATCCGGCCCCGGCCTCCCCCGGCGGCCCAGTGCATCCGAGCCCGCCCGAACAACACGCGCCCCCGACTTCCCTCGCGGAAGCGGCACTTGACCGCCTCCCCGCCACCTTCACCGGAGCCGGCGGCTGTCGGGTCGCCGGCGCCCGCACAGCCGGCCGCCCGGTGCCCGCGGGCGGTCCGCTGATCGGCGGGCGGGCCGCGAACGGGTCGGCGTAGGTTCGCCGTCGCGCACTCAGCCGTGTGCCCGGCCCCGGTGGCGGGCCGGCTGGTGGCCGCCGAGATCGCCACCGGACGTCCACCCGGTCCCCGAACTCCCCGCCTGTCGGCGGCTGTCGCGCCGGCCCGCGCGGTGTGATCCATCACCTCGCGTTCACAGGCAACCCACAGACTCCACCGTCCGTCCTCCGGGATCGAGGGGCTCCCGGGTACGGCCGGGACGCCCGAGATCGGGCTTCGAGGAGGAACAGTGGTCCGTGCCCGGCGCATATGGGTGACCGCCGCCGCGTTACTCGCGGTGGCGGGAGCATCCCCAGGGGCGGCAGTCGCCCAGTCACAACCCCCGGCACAGGCAAGGACGTCGAGCGCCTCGGACGGCGGGACGCTGCCGCCCGGCTGGCGGCTCGCCGGCGGGCGCAGCACGCCGCAACTGGAGTGGCGGTCGGACCGGCCGCTGCCGATGGGGGACGCCCGGGTCGAATTCCGCTCCGGTGACCAGCTGTTGGGGGTGCCACGGCCGGGTCGGGACGGGCACACGTTCCGGCTGCCGCTCGACGGGCAGCGGGCCGGCGAGCTGCGGGGGCTGCAGGTCTGGTCCGGCGGGCGACGGCTGGACGCCCGCGGCACCGCCGGGGCCGGACCGGCGGTCAAGCCGCCGGCACCGCTGCCCGCGAACGGCGTGGACCCCGGCAGGCCCGGTGCCTATCGCACCCGGACGGGTGAGTACGGCCTGAAGCCGGTCCGGCTGCCGGGCTTCCGGGCACCGGTGGAGATGCGGGCGGTGGTCGTCGCCCCCGTCGGCGCGAAGGGCAAGCGGCCGCTCGCACTGTTCCTGCACGGCCGTCACTTCACCTGCTACAAGGGACACAAGGACGCCACCGGTGACTGGCCCTGCCCGGCCGGCATGAAGCCGGTGCCGAGCCACCGCGGCTATCTGCGCGACCAGAGGCTTCTGGCGTCGCAGGGCTATGTGACCGTGTCGATCTCCGCCAACGGCATCAACGGCCAGGACTTCGCGGCCGAGGACGGCGGCGCGCAGGCGCGCTCCTCGCTGGTGCGGCTGCACCTGGCCCACTGGGCCGACTGGGCCGACCGTCCCGGCACCGCGCCGGCGATCGTACGCCAGGCGCCGCGCGCCGACCTGTCCCGCGTGCTGCTGATCGGGCACTCGCGCGGCGGGGAGGGCGTCAACCGGGCCGCACTGGACAGCCTCTACCCGCCGCCCGCCGACCAGGACGGCTACCACGGCCCGGTCCGCTGGACCGTCCGCGGCATGGTGCTGATCGGCCCCACCGTCTTCGGCCAGAACCCGGTGCCCGACGTGCCGTCGGTGACCGTCCTGCCCGGTTGCGACGGTGACGTCTCCGACCTGCAGGGCGAGGTGTACGTCGACGGCACGCGCACGGTCGGCGACGGCGCCGCCCTGCACAGTGCCGTGTACGTCATCGGCGCCGACCACAACTTCTTCAACTCCGAGTGGACGCCGGGCCAGGCCGCGGCGCCCGCCGAGGACGACTTCTACGACGACCCGCAGCACCCGGACCCGGTGTGCGGCAAGCACGCCGCGACGCGCCTGACCGCCGACCAGCAGCACCGGGCAGGTTCGACGTACATCGCCGCCGCCGCACGGCTGTTCCTGGCCGGTGACGACCGCGTACGGCCGCTGCTGGACGGCTCCGGGAAGCGGGCGCCGTCGGCGGACCCGGCGCGGGTGCTCAGCCACGCGGTGGGCGGGCGCCGGGGCGCCGGGTTCCTGCCGGACGGCGGGGTGTCGGTGACCGGCGGCCGGCTGTGCGACGCCGTGGACCCCAGCCCGGCCAAGGCCTGCCTGGGGCAGGGCGCGAAGGGCGCGTCGCCGCACTTCGCGCAGTGGGAGACCGACCGGGAGTCGGGCCGGCACGCGATCGCGCTGCACTGGACGCACGCCGGCGCCCCCGCGCGGGTGACCGCCGAGCGGCCGCTGTCGCTGGCCGGTGCCAAGGCGCTGGCGCTGCGGCTGTTCGTGCCGCCGAACACGAAGGGCACCCAGCTGGACGTGTCCCTGACGGACGCCTCCGGCCACCGGGCGAAGCTGGGCCGGGTCGGCGTCGACGGGCTGCCCGGCAGTGAGCGGACCACGTCCTACTGGGCGCGCGAGATCCGGGTGCCGCTGACGGCGGCCGGCCGCGCCGGACTCGACCTGCGCAAGGTCAAAACCCTGGAGCTGACACCGCGTTCGCGGTCCGGGCGGGCCTGGCTGATGGACGCCTGGGGCTGGCGTCCGGGGACGCCCGCGGTGCGGGCGGCGGCGCTGCCGCGCGTGGACGTCGGACGGGCGACCGTGGACGAGGGCGACTCGGGCGTGCGCACCTACCACGTGCCGGTGCGGGTCAGCGGCCACGGCAGCGGCCAGGTCCGGGTGTACGTCCTCGACCCGGAGACCGGGCGGGCGACGGACCGGCTGGTGACGGTGCGTCCGGGCGGCCACGACATCGACGTGCCGGTCGAGGTGCGGGGCAACACTCGGTACGGCACCGACGTGTCGCACGACATCCTCGTCAAGGCGGTGCACCGAGCCGTGGTCGGCTCCTACCGGGGCGGGATCACCGTCCACGACGACGATCCGGCGCCCACCATGACCGTCACGCCGGTCGCCGGCCGGGTCACCGAGGGGCAGCCGCTGACGTGGCGGGTGTCCCTGTCCCAGGCCGTCGATGTGGACATGACCGCGACGTTCGCGGTCACGCCGGTGACCGGGCCGGAGCTGTCCACCAAGGACGTCCCGGCGTCCTGGCTGCGGGACACCGCCGGGGCGAAGGCCGACCCGGAGCGCCCGCTGTCGAAGGTGGACAACCTCTGGCTGTGGGCGGACGTCCCGGCGGGCCGCGCGAGTGCCGACGTCACCGTGCCCACGGCGAAGGACCGGGTCCTGGAACCCGAGGAGTCGGTGCGGTTCCAGCAGATCGACATGGACACCGGCAAGCCGCGGGCCGGCGGGCTGGTGCTGTCCGGCTCGGTGCTGAACGCGTCGTAGGACGCCGTTCCGGGTGGCCCTCAGTCGGTGAGGGTCACCCGGATCCCGACCGTGCCGTCCAGGCCGCGGCGCAGCCGGCTGCCCAGCAGGGTGAGGCGGCCCAGGATGCCGTACTTGCGGGCGATGAGGTCGCGGTAGCGGGCGGTGGTGGCCGGGTCGGCGATCTCGGCGGTGGCCGGGAGCTGATCGCCGGTGGGGGTGCCGCGTACGTCGCAGGGGCCCACCAGGATGTCGGAGCTGCGCCGGATCCGTTTGACCTTGCCGCTGTCGGCGGCCGTCCACACGCCGAGGGTGTCGCCGTCGCGGACCACCCACACCGGGGTTGCGACGGAGGTGCCGTTCCTGCGGTGGCTGGTCACCAGCAGGTACTTTCCGGAGCCGAGCAGGTCGAGCCGCGTGCCGTCCATGCCCGGCAGTCTAGGAGCCCCCGCCGTCCGGGCGGCGCCGGCCACGGCGGACGCACCGCGCCCCCGGCACGGTCGCCCGGTCGGTCAGTTCAGGGCCGCCGTCATCCGCCGTACCCCTTCGGTGAGGATCTCGGGGGAGGTCGCCAGATTCAGGCGCGCGTGGCCCGCGCCGCCGGTGCCGAAGGGGACACCGGAGCTGAGGGCGATGCGTCCACGGTCGAGGAAGACCTCGGCGGGGTCGTCGCCGAGGCCGAGGGCGCGGCAGTCGAGCCAGGCCAGGTAGGTGGCCTCGGCGGGGCAGGGGCGGATCGCGGGCAGGTGCTCGGCGAGCAGGGCGGTGAGCAGGCGCCGGTTGTTGCGCAGCCCGGCCAGCAGGGCGTCGAGCCAGCCGGTGGCGTCCCGCAGGGCGGCGGTGTGCGCGATGACGCCGAGGTGGCTGGGTCCGTGGCCGACCTCTTCGGGCAGACGCGCGAGGTCGGCTGCGGCTGCGGGTCCGGCGAGGGCGAGGGCGGCCTTGAGGCCGGCCAGGTTCCAGCCCTTGGAGGCGGACATCAGGGACAGGCCGCGTTCGGCGCCGGGCACGGCCAGGTACGGCACGTAGGTGACGCCGGGGGCGACGAGCGGGGCGTGGATCTCGTCCGCGACGACCCGGACGCCGTGGCGCTCGGCGAGCTCGGCGACGGCCGCCAGCTCGGTGGCGGTGTGCACCGTGCCGGTGGGGTTGTGCGGGCTGCACAGCAGGAACGCGGCACGGCCGGAACCCGCCGCGTTCGCGTCCCGGAACGTCTCCTCCAGGCAGGCCAGGTCGATGCGCAGATCGGTGCCGAGGGGGGCTTCCACCACGCGGCGGCCCATGTGCTCGATGAACTGGAAGAACGGCGGGTACACCGGTGAGTTGACGACGACCGGATCGCCGGGTCCGGTGACCAGCTTGAGCATCTCGACCACTCCCAGCATCACGTCCGGGACGACCGCGGTGCGCTCGACGGCGATCCCGTCCCAGTTCCACCGCTTGGCGGCGAAGGCGGCGAGAGCCTCGGCGTAGGCGGTGCCGGCCGGGTATCCGGTGTCGCCGAGGGTGAGGGCGTCGGTGACGGCGCGGACGACGGGCTCGGCGAGCGGGACGTCCATCTCGGCCACCCACAGCGGCAGCACGTCCTCGGGGTAGGTGCGCCATTTCATGCTCGTACGACATCGCAGCTGCTCCAGGCCGAGCGCGCGCAGCGGATCCGGTTCGCCGGGGGTGACGTGCGGGATGCTGGTCATGGGGCTCAAGATAGGCGGTCGCGGCGCGGGCGGGGAACGGCGTCGCCGGGAGTCGCGGACGGCGCGGGACGGTGGCAGCGGGCCGCTTCCGTCGGCCGCCCTGCCGACCGGACAGGCCGGGCGGCAGGGTTCGGCGGTGCCCCGGCCGGCCGGCTCGGGACGGCATGCGGGGGGCCGGACCGCCGACGCACGGGTGCAGACCGGCGCCGCACAGGTGCAGACCGGCGCCGCACGGGTGCAGACCGGCGCCGCGCGGGTGCAGACCGCGAGGCCGGGCAGCGGCCGGTCGCGGACGGCGCGGGACGGTGGCAGCGGGCCGCTTCCGTCGGCCGCCCTGCCGCCCGGACGGGCCGGGCCGGGTTCGGCGGTGCCCCGGCCGGCCTGCTCGGGACGACGTGCGGGGCCGGACCGCCGACACGCGGGCGCGGACCGGCGCCGCACGGGTGCAGACGGCGCCGCACGGGTGCAGACCGCGAGGCCGGGCAGCGGCCGGTCGCGGACGGCGCGGGGCGGTGGCAGCGGGCCGCTTCCGTCGGCCGCCCTGCCGCCCGGACGGGCCGGACGGCAGGGTTCGGCGGTGCCCCGGCCGGCCGGCTCGGAACGGCATGCGAGGCCGGACCGGCGCCGCACGGGCGCGGACCGGCGCCGCACGGGTGCAGACCGCGAGGCCGGGCAGCGGACGGTCGCGGACGGCGCGGGCGGAAAACCCCGGACGCGCGGCTGAGATCAACTCGGGCGTCTAGATTGCCTCTTGGACCCGGTATCTCTCTCATCAGGCATCCAGGGGAGCTGACCCACGTGACCGAAAACCCGGCAGCCACCGACGACGTGGCCGTGTCGCTGCGCGCCCGTATCAACACCAGTCAGCCGCACACCGCCCGCATCTGGAACTACTGGCTCGGCGGCAAGGACAACTACGAGGTCGACCGTGCGGCCGGTGACCAGATACGCCGACTGCACCCGGGCATCGGGGAGTACGCCCGCGCCGACCGGCTCTTCCTCGGCCGGGCCGTACGGCACCTGGTCGGCGAGGTGGGCATCCGGCAGTTCCTGGACATCGGCACCGGGCTGCCGACCGCCGACAACACGCACGAGGTCGCCCAGCGTCTGGCGCCGGAGTCCCGGATCGTGTACGTCGACAACGACCCGCTCGTCCTGGCGCACGCGCGTGCGCTGCTGACGAGCACGCCCGAGGGCCGTACCGACTACCTGGACGAGGACCTGCGCAACGTCGACGCGATCCTCGAACACGCGGCGAAGACGCTGGACTTCAGCGAGCCGGTGGCGCTGATGCTGCTGGGCGTGGTCATCTTCGTCGGCGACGACGAGGACCCGTACGGTCTGGTACGGCAGTTGACGGACCGGCTGCCGTCGGGCAGTCACCTGGTGCTGTCGCACACCGTCACCAGCCCGTCGATGCCGGACGTGGACGAGGCGGTCAGGTTCTGGAACGAGCACGGCACCCCGCGGCTGACCCAGCGCACCCCCGAGGACGTGACCCGGTTCTTCGACGGTCTGGAGCTGCTGGAGCCGGGCGTGGTGTCCTGCTCGCGCTGGCGCCCGGAGCACGACCACGGTGCCGAGCCGGAGGAGGTCGCCATGTTCGGCGGGGTGGCCCGCAAGAGCTGAGCGCGCCTGTCGGTGAACACGGCCGCCCCGGGCGCCGTATGGAGGAGCGGGCCCTCGATCACGCGAGGGTCCCGCGCTGCCGGCAAGGGGCATCGCGCGGTTCGGGTTCGGCTTCGGGAGCCATGCATGCGGCACGCACGACGACGGGTCGTCCGGCGAGTGACACGGCTGGCGGCGGTCGGCGGACTCCTCCTGGGCGGCGCGATGGTCGCCCAGGCGGCCATGGCGAGCGAGACACCGCCGGCCGCCGCCAGACCGCTCAGCACCGCCGGGGGCGCCGGGGGCACGGGTGCCGCGCTGGTGGAGCGGCTCGGCACGGCGCGGACGGCGGGCAACTGGATCGGGGCCGACGGGCGGCCGGTGGTGGCGGTGACCGACGACGCGGCGGCGCGGGAGGTGCGGCGCGCGGGGGCCGAGGCGAAGGTCGTCGGGCACAGCATGAACGACCTGAAGGCGGCCACCGCGACGCTGCGTTCGGCACCCCGGGTGGCGGGCACGGCGTGGCTGGTGGACTACCGGACCAACCGGGTGGTGGTGGAGGCGGACAGCACGGTGTCCGCCGGCGACTGGTCCCGGATGAGTCGTGTCGCCACGCGGATCGGTGGTTTCGTGCACATGGAGCGCACGAAGGGCGCGTTCACGACGCGGCTGAACGGCGCCCAGCCGATCCTGTCGACGGGGGGCCGTTGCTCGGCGGGCTTCAATGTGTCGAACGGGCAGAGCGACTTCATCCTCACGGCCGGCCACTGCGGCCCGGCCGGATCCACCTGGTTCGCCGGTACCCAGGGCGACCAGCAGCTGGGCAGGACGGTGAGCAGCACCTTCCCCGGCAACGACTTCTCGCTGGTGCAGTACGCCTCCGGCAAGGCCGGTGACGGCGCCGACGTCGTCGCGATCGGCGGCGGGAAGGGGGTGCGGATCACGGGGGCGGCCGATGCGGCGGTGGGTCAGCGGGTGTTCCGCAGCGGCAGCACGAGCGGTCTGCACGACGGGCAGGTCACGGGGCTGAACGCGACCGTCAACTATCCGGAGGGCACGGTCACCGGGCTCATCCAGACCACGGTGTGCGCGGAGCCGGGCGACAGCGGCGGCCCGTTGTTCTCGGAGGGGATCGCGCTCGGTGTCACCTCGGGCGGCAGCGGCGACTGCACGACGGGCGGGACGACGTTCTTCCAGCCGGTGACCAAGGCGATGGCGGCGCTCGGTGTGCGGCTGATCGTGTCCGCGCAGAACGGGGGTGCCGCGCCGGGCGGTTCGCCCTCGGCGGCGCCGTCGGCGCCGGCCCGGGGAGGGGTCGCTCCCAGCGCGGCCTCACCGGGCTCCTCGGCGCCGGTCACGGGCACCTCGCAGGGCAGGACGCTGCTGGCGCAGCTGACGGACACCCGGAACGTCGGTCCCGGGCTGCTGGTGATCGCGGGCAGTCTGATCGCGCTGGTCGCGACCCGGTACATCCGAGCCGAGCAGGACCGCAAGGCGTACCGGCGGTACTACTCGGCCACGTGGGGATGACGGTCGGCGGACGTCACGGCTGACGGTCCGGGAGGTGCTACGAGAGGGGCACCCGTGCGCTCACGGGTGCCCGGGACGGTGCGGCGGCGGTGCGCGCCGATCGGTCAGGCAGCCCGGGACGGCTGCGGGGCCGCGGCGGCCCACTCCAACACGAGGCGCTGGTACTCCGCGCGCTGCTCGGTGGTCAGTGTCCCGCCCGACCGGAGCCACAGGGCCCGGATCTCCTCGTTGACCTCCGCGGCCGATCGCTCGGAGGCGGCTTCAACAGTGGTGGACATGCTGTGAAGCATATGCCGATCGAAGTGAAGGCGCTGTGAGTAAGTACACGTGATACGGACATATCGGACCGTGTTGCTCATCACGTCAATGGGTCGAGCGGCGGCGGGAGTTCAGCCTCCGGTCCCGCCCAGCACGAGCACCTGGATGGCCAGGACGGCGGCGCCGCGGGCCCAGTCGTGGAAGTCGGAGACCTTCGTCTCCAGGCCGACGGGAGCTGCCAGCGGATGCCGGCGGGCGCGGATCGTCTCCCGGACCGTGTTCCCGGCCACATCCATCAGACCGACGCCCTCGCCGGCGAGCAGGATCTTCTGCGGCATCGCGAGGTTGGCGATCTGGGCGACCAGGGTGCCGAGCGCCCGGGCCGCCTCACCGATCACCCGGGACGCCATGGACTCCCCCGCGGCGGCGCGGGCGAGGATCTCCTCGTAGGGGACGTCACGTCCGGTGGCGGCGTGGATCTGGTAGCGGATGCTGGGGATGGTGAGCAGCGACACGGCGCTGCCGCGCTCACCGTCCGGGGTGAGCGGCCCGTACGGGTCGATGATCCAGTGCCGGCCGAAGCCGTGGTCCTCGCCGTCGCAGGGGACCCGCCGGCCGCCGAGCACCAGCCCGTAGCCGATGCCGGCGCCGATGGTCAGGACGACGAAGCGGTCCATTCCCCGGCCCGCGCCGAACCAGCTCTCGGCCTCGACCAGGGCGGCCACGTCGTTCTCCACGACGACCGGCAGTGCGGTGCGCTCCTCGACGAGGGCGGCGAGCGGCACGTCCCGCCACCCCAGGAAGGCGGACTCGACGACCACCGCCCGCTCGCGCACCGGGCCGCCCACACCGATGCCGATGCCCGTCGGCGTGGGGCGCCCGACCCCGAGTTCGGCGGCCATCCGCGCGATCAGGCCGGCCACGGCGACCGGGTCGTGCGTGGTGAGGGGCCGGTCGAGGCGGCCGGTGACGTCGCTGCGCAGGGTGGTCACGACGCCGTGGACCGCGTCTGCGGTGATCTTGAAACCGAGGAAGGAGCGGGAGTCGGCGACGACGTCGAGCGGCCGGGACGGACGGCCCTGCCGTGTCTGCGGCGCGACGCCCGACTCGGGGGCCTCGGCCAGCAGCCCGGACTCCACTGGAGTCGCCCGCGGTCGACGCAGTCGCGATCTTCACCCAGCGCTGGACGCACGGTCCGCTCGTGGTGCAGGGACTGAGCGCGGGCAAGCACGTGTACTCCGCCGTCCCCATGGCGATCACCGTCGACGAGATATCCGCGATCATCGACGCGGTCCGGGCGACCGGGCTGACGTACATGATGGGCGAGACCAGCCACTACCACCCGGCGACCGTGCACGCCCGCGACCGGATCGCCCGGGGCGCGTTCGGCCGGCTGTTCTACGCCGAGGGCGACTACGTCCACGACATGGACCTGGGTTTCTACGACGCCTACCGGTACAGCGGCGGCGAGCAGTGGAAGGCCACCGCCAGCTATCCCCCGCTGCTGTACCCGACGCACTCGGTGGGCGGGGTGCTCGGCGCCTGGCGGACGCACGCGGTGAGTGTGTCGGCGATCGGTGTGCGTGACGATCGCGGCGACGGCGTGTTCGACCGTTCGGTCAGCCGGTTCGACAACGACATCTCCAACGCGACCGCTCTGTTCGAGGTGGCGGGCGGCGGATCGTTCCGTACGAACGAGTTCCGGCGGGTCGGCTACCCCTCGCACATCCGCGAGTCCCGGTTCCGGTTCTTCGGCACGGAGGCCAGCATGGAGCAGCTGGCGACGGTGGCGCTGTGGCAGGACAAGAAGGGGGTGGAGGACATCAGTGAACTGCTGGAGCCCAAGCCGACCCTCTCCCCCGGCGACCCCTCGCTCCGGCATGTCGCGCCGGACCTGCGGGCGGCGTTCACCTCCGGTTCGGCGCCGGTGCACGACCGGGCGCGGCTGCCGCGGGAGTTCGACGGTCTGCACAACGGGCACGAGGGCAGCCACCACTTCCTGGCGGACGACTTCGTCACCGCGGTCGACACGCGCACGCTGCCGCCGGTCGACGCGTGGGTGGCCGCCCGCTACACCCTGCCGGGCATCGTCGCGCACGAGTCCGCGCGGCAGGGCGGGGTCCGGCTGGAGATCCCCGACTTCGGGGACGCGCCCGGGACGTGAGAACTCAGGTGCCGGGCTTGCGGCCGTAGACGAAGACGTCGTCGCCGTTCTTCAGCAGCGACCAGTACTTCTTGGCGTCCGTCTTGGTCATGTTGACGCAGCCGTGCGAGCCGGGCGGGTTCCACATGCTCAGGCCCACCGAGTGGAAGGCCTGGCCGCCGTCGAAGAACTGGCTGTAGGGCATCGGCACGTCGTAGATGTTCGAGACGTGGTCGATGTCCCGCCAGTAGATCTTCTTCAGGCCGGTGCGGGTGGTGTAGCCCTTGCGGCCGGTGCGCACGGGGACCGGCCCGTACACGAGCTTCTTGCCGTCCTGGACCCAGCTGAGCTGGAGCGTGAGGTTCACGCAGGCGATCCGGCCCTTGTTCACCGGGCACCTGCCGTCCTCGTTCGGGTTCTTCCCGACGGCCTTCTGCTTGTTCATCAGGTCCATCACGCCCCAGGTGACGGGTCCGGCGTAGCCGATGTCGGGCGTGATGCCGTGCTTGTCCTGGAAGGCCTTGACGGCCTTGCAGTCGGCGGCGGACTGCTTGCCGTCGACCGGCCGGCCGAGGAACTTCTCCACCTGCTTCTGGTACGGACCCGCCTGCGTGGTGCAGCTCGCGGCCTGCGCCGGTGCCGCGGTGAAGGCGAGTGTGAGCGGCGCCACCAGTCCCGTGACCCCCAGTACGACGGCGCCTCGTCTGCGTATGTCCCCCATGCGGACTCTTCCCCTCTCCCCTGGCGTCCGGGGCCTGCCCGGGCGTCTTCCTGCGCGATTCCCACGAACTCGGACTACTAGACCTGTCCGGGGGTGAGAGGGTTGTGGTTCCGGCCGCCCTGTGACGAAACGGTGAACTTGCGCCGACCGCACGGTCCACATTCCGGGAATTGGACCGGGATCGCGCCGGTGCCGTCGCTCTAGGCTGCGAGGCATGCACCCCGCACTCGCCGGCGATCTCTCCCGGCTCCCAGAACTGCTGCAGTCCGCCCGTGACTTCGCCGCGCGTGCGACGGCCGAACTGGCCGAGCGGCCGGTCGCGGCGCCCGGCCGGGCGCCCGCGCGGGCGCCCCTGCCGGACGAGGGGGCGGGCGGCGAGGCCGCTCTCGCGCGGTTCGCCGAGCGGTGGGCGGGGGGCTTCTCCGGCTCGGCCGGGCCACGGTACCTGGGCTTCGTCACCGGTGGCGCGACTCCGGCGTCGGTCGCCGGGGACTGGCTGACGTCCGCGTTCGACCAGAACCTGTCGGGGGCGGGCGGCTCGTGGGCGCAGGCGCTGGAGCGGGAGACGGTGGGCTGGCTGCGCGAGCTGTTCGGGCTGAGCGCGGCGCACAGCGGGGCGTTCGTGACGGGCGCGACCGCGTCCAACACGGTCGGCCTGGCGATCGGCCGGGAGTGGATCGGCGAGCGGCTGGGCGTGGACGTGTCCCGGCAGGGGGCCGCCGCGCTGGGCCCGGTCGACGTCCTCTCGGGCAGCCCGCACTCCAGCATCACCAAGGCGATGTCGGTGCTGGGCATGGGCCGGGACCGGCTGCGGCAGGTGCCGCTGCTGCCGGGGAACCGCGAGGCGGTCGACGTCACCGCCCTGGAGGCGGCGCTCGCCGAGCGGGCGGGACGGCCGGCGATCGTGGTCGCGAACGCGGGCACCGTGAACACCGTCGACTTCGACGATCTGCGGGCGATCGCCGCCCTGAAGGAGCGGTACGGCTTCTGGCTGCACGTCGACGCCGCGTTCGGCGGCTTCGCCGCGCTCAGTCCCGCGTACGCCGCTCTGGTCGACGGTCTCGACACGGCCGACTCGGTCTGTGTGGACCTGCACAAGTGGCTCAACGTCCCCTACGACGCGGCCGTGCAGTTCACCCGCCGGCGCGATCTGCAGGTGGCGGTGTTCCACAACGCCTCCCCCTATCTGGGTCTTCCGGCCGCCGAGCCCGACTTCCTGCATCTGACCCCGGAGAACTCCCGGCGGCTGCGCGCGCTGCCCGCGTGGTTCTCGCTGGTGGCCTACGGGCGCGCCGGGCACCGGGAGATCGTGGAGCGGAACGTGGCGCTGGCCCGCCGGCTCGGCGCGGGTGTCGACGCGCTGCCGGGGCTGCGGCTGCTGGCGCCGGTCCGGCTGAACGTCGTCTGCTTCACCCTCGCCGAGGATCCGACGCCGGAGCGGGTGGAGGCGCTGGCACGGGCGGTGGCCGAGTCCGGGGAGGCGTATGTGACGCCGACGGTGTACGGCGGGGTGCCGGGGCTGCGGGCCGCGTTCAGCAACTGGCGCACCACCGGAGCCGACACCGAGCGGGTGCTGGACGCGCTGGCGGCGGCCTCGGGCGGACGCCGTCAGGGGTGATGCACGGCCGTGTGGAAACCGGTGTTCACGGCGGTGAGGCCGCCGTCGACCACGAGGGTGGTGCCGGTGATCCACGCGGCGTCGCGGGAGGCGAGGAAGGCGACCGCGGCGGCGATGTCCTCGGGCTCCCCGACCCGGCCGAGCGGATACAGCGGGCGCAGCGCGTCGAGGTCGTCGTCGCGCCCCTGCCAGGCGGAGGTGCGGACCGTGCCCGGTGCCACGAGGTTCACCCGGACGCCCCGGGCCGCCGCGTGCCCGGCGAGGGTGCGGCTCAGCGAGCCGAGGCCGGCCTTCGCCGCGCTGTAGGCGTGGTTGCCGAAGTCCTGCAGGCCGTTGACTGAGCCGATGCTCACGATCGCCCCGCGTCCGCAGGCGGCGAGGTGCGGCAGGGCGGCGCGGCAGCAGCGGTGGACGCCGGTGAGGGTGATGTCGAGGTCGAGCGCCCATGCCTCGTCGGTGCCGTCCTCGAAGCGGGGGGTGTCCGGGGTGCAGTGGGCGGCGCAGTTGACCAGCACGTCGAGCGAGCCGAACGCGGCGACGGCCCGCTCGACGGCCGCCTCGACCGAGGCGCGGTCGGCGACGTCGCACGCCGCCGCCTCGGCGGCGAGGCCCTCGTCGCGTAGTGCGGCGGCGGTCCGCTCGGCCTCGGGCAGGTCCCGGTCGGTGACCAGGACCTGCCCGCCCTCCTCGGCGAGCCGCCGGGCGACGGCGGCGCCGATGCCGCGGGCCGCGCCGGTGACGAGAACTCCGTGTCCTGCGAAGCGGGTGTGATCGGTCATGGGGTGACCGTACGGCCCCGCGGGCGCCGTTTCACCGGTATCCGGTGACGTCCGCCGGCCTGCCCGCGTCCTGCACCTCGACCAGGTAGCGCCAGGCGTCGGGCCGGCTGCCGTCGAGGTCGGTGAAGCCGTAGACCTGGGCGAGCCCGCCGCTGGAGAGCGACCGTCCGTTGAACCGGGCCACGTCGGGGTCGGCGGCCAGCGCGGCCACGGCTCGGCCGGCGAAGCGCGGGGTCTCGGAGATGGCGAAGTGCGGTTCCTTCCCGCAGGCCTCGCGCCAGTTGTCCTCGCGGACGCCGTACGCGTCGAGCATCAGTTCCGAGCGCAGCCATCCCGGGGTGAGGGCGACGGCGGTGGCGCCGCGCGGGCCGAGTTCGTGGCCGAGCGCGAAGGCCATGCGCAGCACGGAGGCCTTGGCGAGGTCGTAGAAGAAGTTCACGCGGTAGGTGTCGCGGTTGTAGTCGGCGGTGCCGTCGGTGATCTCCACGACCAGGCCGCCGGGTCGGCGCAGCAGCAGCGGCAGCGCGTGGTGGCTGGTGACGGCGTGCGTCTCCACGGCGAGCCGGAGCATCCTGAGTCCGTTGTCGAGGTCGTGCTCCCACACCGGGGTGTCCCACTCGAAGAGCTTCTCCGCGCCCCAGATGTCGTTGACCAGGACGTCCAGCCGGCCCTGCTCGTCCGCGACGCGGTCCACCAGGGCGCGGACCGCGGCCCGGTCCAGGTGGTCGACCGGTACCGCGATGCCGTGTCCGCCGGCCGCGGTGACCAGGTCGGCGGTGTCCTCGATGGTCTCGGGCCGGTCGTACTCGGAACGGTGGGCGCGGGTGCTGCGGCCGGTGACGTAGACGGTGGCGCCGGCCGCGCCGAGTTCGACGGCGATGCCGCGCCCGGCGCCCCGGGTCGCCCCGGCGACCAGCGCCACCTTGCCCCTGAGCGGTTCCGACATGTCCGGCCTCCCGTGCGGTTCGACTGCTGTGGTCCTCCACTGTCACGGGAAAGCCGGACATCCTCTGTCGGTGTTGCACGCGGGTTTCAGTGTCCGCGCGCGATCCATTCCTCCAGGTGGGGCGCTTCGGCGCCGATGGTGGTGGGGTCGCCGTGGCCGGTGAGGACCTTGGTCTCCGGGGGGAGGGTGAGCAGACGGTCGCGGATGGAGTCGATGATCGTCGGGAAGTGGGAGAAGGAGCGTCCGGTGGCGCCGGGGCCGCCCTGGAAGAGGGTGTCGCCGGTGAAGACGGTGCCGAGTGCGGGGTCGTACAGGCAGACGGCGCCGGGCGCGTGTCCGGGGGTGTGCAGGACGGTGAGGTCGGCGCCGGCGGCCTCGATGACCTGACCGTCGAGGAGGTGGCGGTCGGGGTCGCGGTGGGGGTGGGTCTGCTTCCACAGCGGCAGGTCGTCGGGGTGCAGCCAGATGGTGGCGCCGGTGCGGTCGGCCAGTTCCGTCGCCGCGTTGATGTGGTCGTTGTGCGCGTGGGTGCAGACGATGGCGATCAGGCGCCGGTCGTCGACGGCCCGGGCGATGGCCTCGGCGTCGTGGGCGGCGTCGATGACGATCACCTCCCGCTCGTCGCCGACGATCCACACGTTGTTGTCCACGTCCCAGGTGCCGCCGTCCAGCGTGAACTGTCCGGAGGTGACGAGGCGTTCGATGCGCGTGGTCATCACAGCATCACCACCGAGCGCAGCACGTCGCCGTGGTGCATCCGCTCGAACGCCTGCTCCACCTCGTCGAGCCGGACCGTCTCGGTGACGAACGCGTCCAGCGGCAGGCGGCCCTGCAGGTGCAGGTCGATCAGCATGGGGAAGTCGCGGGAGGGCAGGCAGTCGCCGTACCAGGAGGACTTCAGGGCGCCGCCGCGGCCGAAGACGTCCAGCAGGGGCAGTTCCAGTTTCATCTCGGGGGTGGGGACGCCGACGAGGACGACGGTGCCGGCGAGGTCGCGGGCGTAGAAGGCCTGCTGGTACGTCTCGGGGCGGCCGACCGCCTCGATCACGACGTCGGCGCCGAAGCCGCCGGTCAGCTCACGGATGGCCTCGACCGGGTCGGTCTCCTTGGAGTTGACGGTGTGGGTGGCGCCGAGCGTGCGGGCCTTGTCGAGCTTGCGGGCGTCGATGTCCACGGCGATGATCTTCGCCGCGCCGGCGAGGTTGGCCCCGGCGACGGCCGCGTCGCCGACGCCGCCGCAGCCGATGACGGCGACGGAGTCGCCCCGGCCGACCCCTCCGGTGTTGATCGCGGCGCCGATGCCGGCCATCACCCCGCAGCCCAGCAGTCCGGCGACCGCCGGGGAGACGGCCGGGTCGACCTTGGTGCACTGTCCGGCCGCGACGAGCGTCTTCTCGGCGAACGCGCCGATGCCGAGCGCCGGGGAGAGTTCCTGGCCGGTGGCGGCGAGGGTCATCTTCTGCCGGGCATTGTGGGTGTTGAAGCAGTACCAGGGCCGGCCGCGCAAACAGGCACGGCAATTACCGCACACGGCACGCCAGTTGAGGATGACGAAGTCGCCGGGTGCCACGTCGGTGACGCCGTCGCCGACCGACTCGACGACGCCGGCGGCCTCATGGCCGAGGAGGAAGGGGAAGTCGTCGGAGATGCCGCCCTGCTTGTAGTGCAGATCGGTGTGACAGACCCCGCAGGCCTGGACGCGTACGACGGCTTCGCCGGGGCCCGGGTCCGGCACCACGATCGTCTCGACCCGTACGGGCTCGTCCTTCCCCGGTGCGATCACGCCGCGTACTTCCTGCGCCATGGCCTGGCCCCTTCCATCGAATGCCTACGCCGCCGACCCTACGCGCGACCGGCCGGTATCGGGACGGACCACGGCGGAGTCGGTGGATCTTTCCGGCCGTCGGAGACGCCGGCACCGGTTGTCCCGCAGCAACCGACCGAGCGAAGGGACCGAAAGAATCACGTAAGAATTTGACCGAATAATGTCATTCCATGATGGTAATTTTTTTGCAGGGTGCGGAACTTGGCCTGGTTTCCGTATCACGTCCGATCGTGCCTCCATAGGAGCATGCCTTCTGACGGCCGCAAGGGACGTACCGCATTCCTGTTCTCGGCCGGCGCCTCGTCACGGCCCGGGACGGGGCACGAGCTCCGGTCGGAATTCCCGGTGTTCGCCCAGACGCTGGACGACATCTGCGCGCGCCTCGATCCGTATCTCGAACTACCGCTGAAATGCGTGATGTTCGCGGCCGACGGCAGCCGCACGGCCGCACTGCTGGACCGGGCGCCGTTCGCCGGGCCGGCGGTGTTCGCGCTCCACGTGGCGCAGTACCGGCTGCTGCGCAGCTGGGGGTTGCGGCCGGACGTGGTGTTCGGCCACGCGGCCGGGCGGATGGCCGCCGCGTACGCCGCGGGTGTCTTCTCCCTCGCGGACGCCTGCCACGCGGTGGGCACCCTGGCCCGGCTGCTGGACGGCCTCGCCGGCACGACGGCGCGCTCCCCCCGTCCGGACGGGATCCTCGCCGCCTACGGCCGCACGCTCGCCACTCTCCACCCGCGTGCGCCGCGCCTCCCGCTCGTCTGCGACGTGACCGCCCGTCCGGTGGGCGCCGAGACCGCCGAGCCGGAGTTCTGGGTGCGGCACGCACCGCTGCGGCTCGCGGACGCCGTCGGCCCGCTGCATCACGACGGAGTCCGCACCTGGCTGGAGCTGGGTCCGTCGGACGTGCTCACCCGGCTGCTCCCGGACGTTCTCCCCGGCGGCACGGCCTCGGCCTTCGCGTTGTCGCGCGACTGGCCGGTGCTGCGCTCGGGAACGAACGCCGGCTGAGGGGCCGGGCAGCGGTGAGGGCCGCCCCGGCGGACGGCCCTCGTACGTGCCCCTGCCCAGGCCCCCGAACCCCCGGGCGGTTCAGGCCTGGACGGCCGGCAGCAGTCCCGTCACGGGTGCCGCGAGGTCGGTGACCTGGTGCAGCTCGTTCAGCCGGTTCAGCTCACCGAGCTGGTTCAGCCCGCGCAGCTGCTCGGAGACCCGCGGCATCCGGGCCTGCTGATCGGCGGGGATGTCACCGGCGGTGAGCGAGTCGAGCACGGTCATGGGGTTGATCTGGCCGGTGTGCGCCGTGCTCGCGTCGGCCGCGTTCGCCAGCGGGGCGGCAAGGCCCGTGACCCCGGCGGCCAGGCCGAGGGCGGCGACGATACGTCGTGTTGAGATCATGCCCTCAGCAACGGCGGCCGGCCCCGCGCGGACACGGCCGACGAGCGGCGCTCACCCGTGAGGCGGAGCACGGGGCCTGCGCTTGCCGAGGCCGCCGGGCCGGAGGAGCCTCGAAGGGTGGAGGCCCGTGCGGCTCGCTCCTCGTCGGGCCGCGGGCGTCCGAAGGAGGTCACCATGGGCACCGCGACAGGTTCCGCCTTCGACACCGAGACACTGCGCCGGGGCATAGAAGGGACCACCGGGAACACCCTTCTGTCGCTCTACGCCGACGACGCGGAGATCCGTATCGTCGACCGCAACAGCCAGCCCAGCCATCCCACCGTCCTGCGCGGCCGGGGTCAGATCGCCGAGATGCTGGACGACGTCTACCGGCGCGACATGACGCACAAGCTCGACCTGTGTGTCGTGCAGGGCGATCACGCCGCGTTCAGCGAGACCTGTCAGTACGGGGACGGCACCCGTGTCCTCGCCGAGTCGATGATCACCCTGCGCGACGGCAAGATCGCCAACCAGTTGATCATCCAGGCCTGGGACGAGTAGGCCCACCCCGGCATGACGGGCGGCGCCGGAAGGAGATACGCACGGGTCCAGGTCACCTCCCGGCTGACCTGGACCTTCTCGGCCCGGGCGGCCCTGGGACGGCTCCCTGTGGCACGCCCGCGGCGGCAGGCGCCGACTTCCCCGGCACATCTGCTCGTGCCCGCCGTTCTGCTCCGCTCGGCCCTGCGAGCAGCCCGCCGGCGCCCGCGTCCCGCGCTGCCGCGCGTACGCCGGACGCGGCACGGCCGGCTCCGGTGAGCCGGACATCCGTTGCAGCAGGGGAATCGAGCGCCGATGCGCCACGTCCGGCGGCACCGGACCCGGCCGTCCGCCGGACTCCGTGGTGCCCGTCCCGGCGGACGCGCCCCCAGGGGTGGCCGCCTGCTCCGTTACGCTGTACCCGGGCCGTGACTGGCGCTGAGGTGGAGTACCACCGGGGAGCGGCCCGTCGGGGATGCCGCGCGCCTGGGCGAGGAGAATCGATCCAGCTCAGGAGTGTGACGCATGACCCAGGCCCGCCTCATGGACGGCACCGCGCTCGCCCGGCGCATCGTCGAGGTCACCGCGGAGAAGGCCGCCGACCTCACCGCGCGCACCGGCACCGCCCCGTGCCTGGCCACCGTGCTGGTGGGCGAGGACCCGGCGTCCGTGACGTACGTCCGGATGAAGCAGAACCGCTGCCGCAAGGCCGGCATCGAGTCCCGGCGCGTAGCCCTGCCCGCCGCCACGACGACCGCCGAACTCGTCGGCACCCTGCGTGAGTTGTCCGCCGACCCGGGCGTGCACGGGATCCTGCTGCAGCACCCCGTGGGCGAGCACGTCGACGAGCGGGCCGCGTTCGAGGCGATCGCGCCGCAGAAGGACGTCGACGGGGTCACGTTCACCTCGTTCGCCGCGATGAGCTTCGGCCTGCCGGGCTTCGTCTCCTGCACGCCCGGCGGCATCCTGCGGCTGCTGGACGAGTTCGGCGTCGACCCGGCCGGGAAGCGGGCCGTGGTGGTGGGCCGCAGCGCGATCCTCGGCAAGCCCGTGGGCATGCTGCTCCTGGCCCGGGACGCCACCGTGACGTACTGCCACTCGCGGACCGCGGACCTGTCGGCGGCGGTCCGCGAGGCGGACATCGTCGTCGCCGCCGTCGGCCGGCCGCGGTTGATCCGCGGGCAGGACATCAAGCCCGGCGCGGTCGTGATCGACGCCGGCTACAACGCGGGCAACGTCGGTGACGTCGACTTCGACTCGGCCGTGGAGCGTGCCTCGCTGATCACGCCGGTGCCGGGCGGTGTCGGCCCGATGACGATCGCCACGCTGCTGGAGCAGACCGTCGAGGCCGCCGCCCGGCAGCTCGGGGCATAGCGGTCAACGCATCCAGGCGCTGTATCCCATCACGTCCCCGGCCTTCACGCCGTACTCCGGGTCGTCCTTGGTGAAGGTGTTCTCCATGCCGAGGACGGCACCGGTACGCGGTTCCAGGATCAGCATGTGCCGGATGCCGTCGGTGTCGTACAGGTACGCCTGGCCGGGGCGGCCGAGGCGGTCGGTCACCTCACCGGCCGCCCGCATCCCCCCGGCCTGGGCGAACAGCCGGACGACGGCCGCCGATTCACGGGCCCCGAGGGTCCAGTGGTCGAGGAGTTCCGCGACGGCGTCGAGGAGTTCGGCGGTGCTCAGCGCGGCCGTGCCGCGGTCGGTCGAGGGGCGGGCGATCTCGGTGAGGTAGGCGCGCAGCGCCCCCGCGGTGTGCGGCGGGGTCGCCTCGGGCGGGGCGTCGCTCCACATCGGCGGGTACGTGGTCCGGCTGACCACATGGCCGTCCGCCACCTCGTGCGGGGTGTCGCCCTCGTCGGTGAGAACCGGCCGGCCGGGCGTGCGCGGGTCGGTCGCCACGACCAGCTCGGTGTGGGTGTGGTCCGCACGCCAGCGCACGACACGCTCCTCGGGCAGGGTGACGGGCGGTTTCCCGTCGCTCATGCCGAGGCTCCACGACTGCACGTGGGTGCCCTTGCGCAGGGCGGGCGAGCCGCCCGACGCGGCCGCGTCGGCGAGGGCTGCCATCTCCTTCAGGGGTACGGGCCTGGAGTGGGCGTGGACGGTCAGCGGGCGGGGCGCGGCGACGGCCCGGGGTGTGCCCGGACCGCCGAGCACGGCGTCGGTGGCGATCACCAGGACGACGGCGGTGGCGGCGAGGCCCCAGAGCAGCCGGCCGCGCGGGGTACGGCCGGGCAGCGGCGCAAGCGGCCGGAAACGGCGCCGCGGGCGGGCTTCGTGCAGCAGTCGTTCCAGCTGCCGTTCGGCGCGGTGGTCCAGCGGGCCGTCGCCGAAGTGGGGGCCGTCGACGGGCACGGGGTTGGCGCGGCGGAGGAGGTCGAGTTCGTCAGCCATGGCGGTGGTCCTCACAGACTGTCGCGTCGGTGCTGGGCGCGGGATGCGGGACAAGGGCGCGCATCCGGTCGATCTCGGCTCGCAGGCGGCCCCGTGCCCGGTGCAGGCGCATCGCCGCGGCCCGGCTGCCGCAGCCCAGGGCCACCGCGATCTCGTCGGCGCCGAGCTCCTCCCAGGCCGCGAGGCGCAGCACCTCCCGGTCCGCCGGGGAGAGCCGGTCCAACGCCTCGTGCACCCAGGCGCCCGGGGCCTCAGCCTCCGGGCTCGCCACGATGTGCCGGCCGTGCGCGGTGTCGTCGTTGCCGATGCGGTCCACCAGCCGGCGCCGGCGCCCGTAGCCGCGTACCGCGTTCGCCAGGCAGTTGCGGGCGACCCCGTACAGCCAGGGCAGCGGGGTGGCCGGCAGGTCGGCCCGGCGGCGCCAGGCGACCGTGAACACCTCCGCCACCACTTCCTCCACCTCGTCGGGCCGCCCCTGCAGTCGCCTCGCCACATAGCGGCTGACCGCCCAGTAGTGCTCGCGATAGGCAGCGGCGAAGATCTCGTCGTTGCTCATGTTCGGTTCGTGTCCGGCACCCCCCGGATCGTCACACCCTTTCTCCGTGATGCTCCTCGCGTCGTCCGAGTGTGACCGGTGGGCCGGGCGCGGACACAGGCGGGGCGTGAAGAGGATCAGAGACATCAGGGGCATCAGGGCCGTGCGGTGGCTGACGAGCACCGACCACAAGACGATCGGGACGCTCTATTTGGTCACCGCGTTCGCGTTCTTCCTGATCGGTGGCGTGATGGCGCTGCTCATGCGCGCCGAGCTGGCCCGTCCGGGCCTGCAGTTCATGTCGAACGAGCAGTTCAACCAGGCGTTCACGATGCACGGCACGATCATGCTGCTGATGTTCGCGACGCCGCTGTTCGCCGGCTTCACCAACTGGATCATGCCGCTGCAGATCGGCGCGCCCGACGTGGCGTTCCCGCGGCTGAACATGTTCGCCTACTGGCTCTACCTGTTCGGCTCGACCATCGCGGTGGGCGGCTTCCTCACCCCGCAGGGTGCGGCCGACTTCGGCTGGTTCGCCTACTCCCCGCTGTCGGACGCGGTCCGCAGCCCGGGCATCGGCGCCGACATGTGGATCATGGGTCTGGCCTTCTCCGGCTTCGGCACCATCCTCGGCGCGGTCAACTTCATCACCACGATCATCTGCATGCGCGCCCCGGGCATGACGATGTTCCGCATGCCGATCTTCGTGTGGAACGTGCTGCTGACCGCCGTGCTGGTCCTGCTCGCCTTCCCCGTCCTGGCCGCCGCGCTGTTCGCCCTGGAGGCGGACCGTAAGTTCGGAGCGCACGTCTTCGACGCCGCCAACGGCGGAGCACTGCTGTGGCAACACCTCTTCTGGTTCTTCGGCCATCCGGAGGTGTACATCATCGCGCTGCCGTTCTTCGGCATCATCTCCGAGGTCATCCCGGTCTTCTCGCGCAAGCCGATGTTCGGCTACATGGGCCTGATCGCCGCGACCATCGCCATCGCCGGCCTGTCCGTGACGGTGTGGGCCCACCACATGTACGTCACCGGCGGTGTGCTGCTGCCGTTCTTCTCCTTCATGACGTTCCTGATCGCGGTGCCGACCGGTGTGAAGTTCTTCAACTGGATCGGCACCATGTGGAAGGGCTCGCTGTCCTTCGAGACGCCGATGCTCTGGGTGATGGGATTCCTCATCACGTTCGTGTTCGGCGGGCTGACGGGCGTGATGCTCGCCTCGCCGCCGATCGACTTCCACATCTCGGACTCGTACTTCGTGGTGGCGCACTTCCACTACGTGGTGTTCGGCACCGTCGTCTTCGCGATGTTCTCCGGCTTCCACTACTGGTGGCCGAAGTTCACGGGCAAGATGCTGGACGAGCGCCTCGGCAAGATCACGTTCTGGACGCTGTTCGTCGGCTTCCACGGCACCTTCCTGGTCCAGCACTGGCTGGGCGCCGAGGGCATGCAGCGCCGTATCCCGGATTATCTGGCGGCCGAAGGGTTCACCACGCTCAACACGGTCTCCTCCATCTTCTCGTTCCTGCTCGGTTCGTCCCTCCTCCCCTTCTTCTACAACGTGTGGAAGACGGCCAGGTACGGCAAGCCGGTCGGCGTGGACGACCCGTGGGGCTACGGCCGTTCGCTGGAGTGGGCGACCTCGTGCCCGCCGCCGCGGCACAACTTCGTCGCCCTGCCCCGCATCCGCAGCGAGTCCCCGGCGTTCGACCTGCACCACCCCGAGGTGACGGAGCGGGAGCGGGAGTTGACCGCGCCGTGACGGCCGGGGAACCGTGCGAGCAGGAGGCAAGGGCTCTCGTCCAGGAGATCGAGGGCCATCTGCTGCTCGCCGCCGTACGACAGGAGGGCCGTGACGCCGCGGCACGGCTCGCGTCCCGGCTGGGCCGGCTCACCGACAGCCAACAGGCGGAGGTCGAGCGGTGCTTCGAGACCGAGTACCTGGCGCTGGCCCGCTCCTCGTGGCGCCGTACCGCCGAACGCGCCGAGGAACTGCGGCAGGCGTACGAATCGCGCTACCGCACGCTGCGGCAGCGGCTGCTGGCCTGCTGTGTACTCGGGTGTGCCCTGCTGGCGACGGCCGTCCTGGTGATCGTCTCCGCCGCTCCCGGCTGACCCGGCCGGGGAAGCACGCGCATCTCATGCGTCCGCACGAGAAGCAATCCCCGCTCCCTCCTGCTTCGTACCCAGGGACATGACGGTCGCCGAGGAGTGATCGATCGATGGCAGGGATGGTGGGAGCAACAGCATGCTTACGCGGCGCATTCTGTACCGTTCCGCACATGCCGAGGACGCACGGGGCCCCCGGACCGCCGTGCCGGAGTCCTACGCCGCGGATGCGGGCATTCTGCTTCTCAGACTCACCTTCGGACTGCTGATGGCCGCGCACGGCGCTCAGAAGCTGTTCGGGATCTTCGGTGGCCACGGTCTGACGGCGACCGGAAAAGGATTCGCGGCCCTCGGTTACCACCCGGGAAAGGTCTTCGCCGCGATCTGCGGCGGATCCGAATTCCTCGGGGGCCTCGGGCTGGCTGCCGGGCTGCTCACCCCGCTGGCGGCCGCCGCCGTGATCGGGGTGATGATCAATGCGATGGTGACGGTGACCGCTGCCCATGGTCTGTGGGAGACGAACGGCGGGGTCGAGTACAGCGTGTGCATCAGCGTGGTCGCCCTGGTCATCGCCGCTCTGGGCCCGGGGCGGCTGGCCCTGGACCGGTTCTTCCTGTGGGGCCGGGGCGGCTGGGGCGAGGCCGCCTTCGCTCTCGGCCTGGGAGGTGCGTCGGCGGCGATCGCGCTCGGTCTGTGACCCGAATCGGCCGTACTGACCGCGTCGTCGATCCCGCGTGGGTCGCGGTGCGGCCGCACTGGCCGTCGTGCGCGTTGCGATCATGACGGCGGGTTCCCGGGGCGACGTCGCCCCCTGCACCGGACCGGGCCACCGGCTCGCGCCGGCGGGACACGAGGTCCGGGACACGAGGTCACCGTGGTGACGCACGAGCGTTTCGCGCCGCTCGTGGCTGGCTCGGTCGTCCGCTCGTGGCGGGCTCGGTCGTACGGTTCCACGCGCTGCCGGTGGATCCTCCGGCCGAGCCGGAGTCACCGCGGGGGCGGGGGCTGCACCGCGGCGCCGACGGCGCCGGGAAGCAGCTGCGGGTGGTGGATCTGGCCCGGCGGCTGGTCGGGCGGATGACCGAGGACCTGCTCCGGGCGGCCCATGACCGTCGACGGTCCGGCCGGCGCCCCGGTGCGGGCCACCCGGGACACCGCCCACCGGGAGCGGGCGCGCACTCTGGGCGTCCGCATCCACGGCGAGGACGGCGCCGCACCGGCGCTGGAGGCGGTGCGGCGGCCGGCCCGACCCGGGTCAACCGGTGGTGAGCACCATCCGGAAGCGGGCCTTGCCGGCGAGCATCTTCTGGTACGCCGCGTCCGCGTCGTCCAACGGCACCGTCTCGGTCATCGGGCGGATGCCGTGCAGGGCGCTGAAGGCCATCGTGTCCTCCACGTCCTGCGAGGTGCCGGACGGGTGGCCGCGCACGACACGGCCTGCCATGAGCAGCTGGGCCGGGTTCATGCCGAGCGGTGCCGTGTCCGCGCCGATGACGACCAGCTCGCCGCGGTGGGCGAGGCCGTCCACGGTGGCCGTGATGGCCTCGGAGTTCCCGGCGGTGGCCAGGACGGCCTTGGCGCCACCCAGGGACTGCAGCGCCTCGGCCACCGGGGTGCCGGAGGTGCTGTCGATGTAGTGGTGGGCGCCGAGCTGCTTGGCGAAGTCGGCCTTCTCCGCCCCCCGGGCGATGCCCACCGTCTCGAAGCCCATGGCCACCGCGTACTGCACCCCGAGGTGCCCCAGGCCGCCGAGGCCGAGCACCGCGACCAGATCTCCGGGCCGGGCGGAGCTGCGTCGCAACCCGTTGAACGTGGTCACGCCGGCGCAGGCCATCGGTCCGGCATCACCGGCCGCCACACCCTCGGGGATACGGGCCAGGGCGTCGGCGGGTGCGATCACCTTCTCGCCGAAGCCCCCGTCGTAGGCCCATCCCGGCACCTTCAGGTTCTCGCACACGATGAAGTCGCCCTCACGGCAGGGCCTGCAGCGCCCGCAGCTGCCGCCGAACCAGCCGACGGCCACCCGGTCGCCGGCCTGCCACCCACGCTCCCGCACACCCTCGCCCAGCTCCTCGATGCGTCCGGCGATCTCGTGCCCGGGCACCTCCGGGAACGTCACGCCCGGCAGTCCACCGCTGACGAAGAGCGCGTCGCTGTGGCAGATGCCGCACGCCTCCACCGCGATCCTGACGTGGCCTGGCCCCGGCTGCGGCACCTCGCGCTCGACCAGCTCGAAGGTGCCGTTCGCGGCGGTCACCTGTGCGACTCGATAGGTACTCATGGGTCTCTCCCGAGTGCGGGTGGGACGGCTTCCCTCCCAGCAGACCAGCTCCGGGCCCATCACGCGCGCCGAACGGCCGGACCCTCGCGGTCCCGGTCCGACCCGGCCCCGCCCCCGCGGCCGCCCGTGTCACCCGCCCGGGACGGGTGCGCATCACCCGGCCCCGGGACGCCAGCCCTCGGGCCGGAGCATCCCCAGCAGGAGCCGGACCAGTTCGTCCACCACCTCGTCCAGCGTGGCGTCCACCCAGCCCGCGCTCCAGTCGTGCAGCAGGCCGTTGACGCTGCCGATGAAGGCAGCCGCCGCGAGCCGGTAGTCGCGGCGTGCCGCCTCCCCGCGCGCCACCGCCGCGTCCGCCTCGGCGCGGATGAGGTCGATCCAGCGGGCCCGGCGGGCGAGCCGCTGCTCCTCCAGGCGGGCGCTGACGCCGATGATCTCCACGAAGGCGATCCGGATGCGGCGCGGGTCGACGGTGACGTCGCGGGCGTAGGCGTGGAAGAGCACGGCGACCCGCTCGGCCAGGGGCAGCCCCTGCGCCGAGGCGAGCGCGTCCAGGACCGCCTGCTCGGCCCAGTCGTTGACCTGGAGATGGAGGGCGGCGAGCACGTCCTCCAGGGTGCGGAACTCCTCGTAGAACTGCCGGGTGGACAGTCCCGCGGCCCGGCTGAGCGCGGCGACGGTCGTGCCCCGGTAGCCCGGGTCGTCGCCGAACAGCCGCAGCGCCGCGTCCAGGAAGCGGCGGCGCCGCTCGGCCTGGCGTTCCTCGGCGGATCTGCCGCCGTAGCGGCCCGTCGGCGCCCTGAGCCTCCCCGTCACGCGTCCCCCTCCGTCGTACCACCGGCCCCAATCTTGTCGTGCACACATCTTGTCGAGAAGCCCGACCTCTCCTTACTTTTCAGTAAGTACACAGTGAATGCGCGCGTGTTCAGACTTCCCCCCGCAGACCTCCTTGAGGAAAGAGAGCAGTCATGCCTGCCACCAGAACCAGGCACCTGTGCTCCGTGGCCGCCGCCCTCGTCCTGACCGCCGCCGCACCGGCGACCGCCGCCTCCGCCGCCACGGCCGCGTCCGACGGCCTGCGCGAGGTGCTGTTCGTCGGCGACAACTGGGACGGCACCGCCGATGTCGTCGCGTCCTCCGGCGACTTCGCGAAGGTCGGCCGGATCGATGTCGTCCCCGACAAGCAGCAGCGGCTGGCGGAGATCAACGCCGACCCGATCAAGTGGATCTACTACACGTCCATCCGTAACGAGGTCGGCGAGGGGCACGACCAGTACGTGGACGACATGTACTCCACCCCGGACGGGAAGTCCGTGGTCGTCTCGCGCCCGAGCTTCGCCGACGTGGTCTCCATCGACCTGGTGACCGGCAAGGTCAACTGGCGTTTTCCCGTGGCCGGTTACCGCGCCGACCACATGGCCGTCTCCCCCGACGGCACCCGTGTCGCGGTCTCGGCCTCCACCGCGAACAAGGTGCAGGTCCTGGACATCGGCACGGGCAAGGAACTCGGCGAGTTCGGCACCGGCGACAAGCCGCACGAGAACTTCTTCACAGACGGCGGGAAGTACATCTGGAACATGTCGATCGGCGAGGTCACCACCTCCCTCGACACTCCGGGGTGGGACTGGACCAAGGGCGACCGTCACCTCACGATCGTCGACGCGACCACGTTCAAGCAGGTCAGGACCATCGACATGCGACAGCGACTGGACGCGGCCGGACTGAGGGACTTCTCCGACGCGGTCCGGCCCGCCGCCTTCACGCCCGACTGGTCCAAGCTGTACTTCCAGGTGTCGTTCTTCAACGGCTTCCTCGAGTACGACGTGGCCACGGACAAGATCACCCGGGTGAAGACGCTCCCGGAGAACCCGGCGACGAACCCTGACCGCACCACCTGGCTGCTGGACTCCCGCCACCACGGCATCTCCATGAACCCCGAGGGCACCAAGCTGTGCGTGGCCGGGACGATGGACAACTACGCGACCGTCGTGGACCGGGCGTCCTTCGACGTGGGCCCGCTCGTCACTGCATCGACGCCGTACTGGGCGACCGTCAGCGGCGACGGCAAGGACTGCGTCGTCTCCGAGGCCGGCGCAGACCGGATCACGGCCATCGACTTCGCCACCGGGCGGAAAGTGCTGTCCGTGCCGGTCGGCGACCATCCGCAGCGCGTCCGGCTCGGACACGTGCCGGCCGGCTGGACGGGTGCGAGCGGGGGCTGAGCGTCGAGTCGAGCAGGGGTCGAACGGGGGGTTGAGCCCGTACGGCCTCCGGGACGCCCCACTCGCCCGGAGGCCGTACGGCCACGCGTCAGAAGTGCGCCGTCGCCCAGGTGGCCAGCTCGGACCTCGCCGCGTTCAGCAGATCCGCCGAGGGTGCCGTCGCACCGTCGGTCACCAGCGCGTAGTGCAGCACTCCGGAGTCGGTGTCGCCGAGCAGCAGCCGGCGGCTGCCCGTGCCGCCCGGCTCCGGGGCCACCCCGACCGGAGTGGCGGCGGTGTACGCGGGCGGGGCGTACACGGTGCCCAGGTCGGAGACGACCGTGGTGGACGCGGTGGGGAAGGACGCCGGCAGGTGCAGTTCGGTGGGCGCGGAGCCGCTGCCGGAGCGCCACACCAGCAGCCCGTACCGACCGGAGCCGACCAGCCGGGCCACGTGCGGCAGGGTGCCCGGGACCGGGTTCCAGGTGAGGGTGTCGGAGCCGTCGCGCGAGCGGTCCTCGTAGGTGAAGGCGAGGGTCGTACCGGCCGTGGCGCTCGGGTAGAGGCGGTCCAGCAGGCGGGCGTCCTGGCGCAGGGCGACCTGCCCGGAGTCGTCCAGCCGCACGGCGGAGAGGTCCTCGTCGTTCCAGGCGTCACCGGAGGTGCGTACCTTGCCGGGGTTGCCGTTCATCAACTCGTGGTGGCGGCCGTCGTAGAGGTCCCACTGCCACTGGGTGCCGGACAGCACCGGCCCGGAGGCGGCGGGGTCGGACCACCAACGGGCGCCGGGAAGACGGGAGTCCAAGGCCTGGTACATGGCCTTCAGGACGGTCGGCGCCTTGTCGGACACAGTGCCGGACAGGGGGTGCCCGAACTCGCCGACCACGGCCGCGGTGCCGGCCGCGGCGGCACGGTCCCGGACGGCGCCGAAGTCGGTGGCGTACCGGCCGTCTGCCGCCTTGCCCCACATCAGGATGCCGGAGATGGCCTTCTGGTCGTAGAAGTGGGTGTTGAAGACGTAGCGCGGGCCCAGTGTGCCCGCGTCGAGCAGGCCGCCCTCCTGCTTCTGGGCGGCGATGTCGGCGTTCCAGAAGAGGTTGGGCTCCACGAAGGCGGGCTTGTCCTGCCAGCCGGCCGCGTCCATGCGCGCGCGGAACCTCTCGTAGAACGGCCAGAGCAGGTCGCGTTCCCAGGTGCGGGAGGTCTGCCCGGGGTCGTAGCCGCCCGCGTACGGCTCGTTGTACGGGTCGAAGCCGGCGATGCCCGCGAACTCGGCTGCGGACAGGTGCTGTCGCAAGTAGGCCATGGTCGTCCGGGCGGTGGCGAGGAAGGCGTCCTGCAGGCCGTGGTCGTTGTGCCAGAAGTCGTACTGCGCCTGCCGCACTGCGGCGTTCTGGGTGATGTTCTGGCCCCAGAAGAGGCAGATGCCGCAGGACTCGGCGGGGTACCTCCCGGCGTCCACGGCCCACTCGGGGGCGCCGTCGCCGGTGTACCAGCTGCCGGCGGTGAACAGGTGGCGGGAGTACAGGTCCTGATGGAAGTCGGGGTAGACCCGGACGCCCGCGTCGAGGAAGGCCCGCACCTGTGCGGTGACGGCGGCCAGATAGGCGGTGTCGACCTGGCCGCGCACCGGTTCGGCGTGCGCCCAGGAGAGCAGGAAGCGGACCGCGTTGCCGCCGCCGAGTGCGCGCAGGGCGGTCGCGGACTTCTCGGCATCGGCGACCGAGGCGAAGGGCAGGCCGGCGTTCTCCTCCAGTTTGGCCTCGCCGGAGACGTTGTAGCCGCGCAGTACGATCTCGCGGCCCTGGCCGTCGGCGAGACGGCCGCCCTGCACGGTCAGGGGGGCGCCGTCGAACCACAGGGAGTCGGCGGGGGAAGGGGTGGGGTCGGCGGCGGTGGCGGACGGGGGACCCGTCACCGCCAGGAAGCCGCAGGGGAGGGCCAGAACGGCCATCAGACGCACCCGGATAGTCGGCATGTCCACCACAGTCCGGCGGCGCCCCGGCACCGTCAATACCTTCTGACCGACCGGTAAGTTGACTGTCGGTCAGTTCATGTGGTGCGCTCCCCCACCCGGCGCATCACGTTCAACAGGTACTCCTTCCTGTTCAGCGGGTTGTGGTCGGTGCGCGGCCGGGCCGGGATCGTGCCGCGGGTGACCGGCGCGTAGTGGTCGAAGGCCGTCTCCAGCTCGCCCTCGCCCCGGGTCAGCCCCGGCAGCCACTGCTCCAGCTCGTGGACGCGGGCGACGGGGACCGTGCCCTCCAGCGCGGAGTGTGTCGCGTGGGTGCCGGTGGTCTCCGGGACGGCGCCCAGCCGGGCCAGCACCGGCAGCAGTGCGCCGAGCGTGTCCGCCGGCGCCTGGAGCCGGAACCGGTGCATCGGCTCGTGCACCAGCGTGCCGGCGCGGCGCAGCGCCTCGACCAGGACCAGCGGGGTCAGGCCCCGGAAGTCGTAGCCGGTGCTCGACATGCTCTTGTCGAAGCCCTGGTGGGCGTGGCTCTGCCGGGGCGAGTAGCCGGAGTGCGTCATGGTGACCGTGCAGTCGGTGACCTGCCAGCCGTGCAGCCCCTGGCCGAGCGTGTCGCGGACGGTGTCCTCGACGGCCTTGAAGAAGGCGTACGGCATCGAGCCGAGCTCCACCTCCCGCCGGAACGCCACGCCCGAGCCGGGCGGTGCGGGGTCGACGCGCAGTCCGACCGTGGCGAGGAACGGGTTAGGGTCCTTCTTGTTGAACTCCACGGCGTGGCCGGTGCCGAGCGGCCGCTCGATGCACAGCGTCGTCGTCTCGCGGAAGGTGACGGTGAGGCCGTATTCGTCGGCGAGGGTCGCCTGGACGACCTCCTTCTGCACCTCGCCGTAGAGGGAGACGGAGGTCTCGCCGCGCAGTTCGTCGTGGCGGACGCCGATGAGCGGGTCCTGTTCGGCGAGCTGGGTGAGCGCGAGGTGCAGGGACCGCCGGTCGGTCCCCGGGCCGGGGACGACGACGGTCTCCAGGGTGGGCGGCGCGAAGTGGTGCTCCTGCGCCCGCCCGGGCAGACCGAGCGCGTCCCCGATGCGGACGTCCCCGAGCCCCCACACCTTGACGATCAGCCCGGCGCCGGCACGCTCCCGCCGGACGTCCGCGCCCCGCTCGAACACACTGAGCGCGGTGACCCGCCCCTCAGCCCGAGGCCGGGCCCCACGCCCGCCCTCCACCCGACCCTCGCGGGCGTGATCCACGGGCCCGCGGTCACGGGTCCGCCCTTCCGGCCGACCGTGGGCGCCCCGGTCGCCGCCGCGGGCACCGAAGGGCTGCCCCGCCGCCCGACCGGTACCGGCCCGATCCACCGACCGGCGGTCACCGACTCGCCCCTCGGGCCGACGGTCCCCGGCACGGTCCTCGGACCGGCCGTGAACGCCCCGAGCCTCCTCGCCGCGGACGGGCGCCTGCCCCTGCGCCCGGCCGTCGCGGGCCCCGTCCGCCGGCCGGCGTCCGGTGGCCCGGCCGTCAGCGTGGCCGGCCGGCGCCCCGCTGTCCGCACGGTCGTCGGGTGTACGGCCCGCGGGGCGGCCGTCGCCGTCCCGGCCACCCGCCCGGCCGGCCATGGCCCCTCCACCCACCCGCGTATCGATGACCTGACTCTCCGGGCTGCCGCCGACCCGACCCGGCGCCTGCCCGCCGGCGGCTCGCCCCGGCACACGGCCGTCGGCGCCCCCTCCCGGCGCGCGACCGTCGACTGCCCCACCGCCCGCGCGGCCGTCGGCCCCCCGGCCCGCCGCACGACCGTCGGCCGCCCACCCGCCCGGTGCGCCCTCCGCCCCGCCGTCCCCGAACGGGACCCTCTGCCGGACCCGCAGCGTGCCGGAGAAGAGGCGGGCGTAGGCCACCTTCTCGCCCGCCGGGCCCCGTTCGACCTTGAAGACCGTGGCCGACAACGGGCCGTCCGGGTCGCCCGTGGCCGGGGGCAGGAGGTGTTCGAGGCCGGTGATCAGCTCGGGTACGCCCGCGCCGGTCACGGCGGAGCCGAAGTACACCGGATGGACCAGGGCCCGCCGGCTCTGCACGGCGAGGGCGGCACGCAGCCGGTCCGTGCCGACGTCGCCGTCCAGGTAGGCGGCGAGCAGGGCGTCGTCGTGGTCGGCGAGCGTGTCCAGCGCGGCGGGGCCGAGGCCGGGCACGAAGCGGGCGGCGCGGGTGCCGAGCGCGGCGGCCGTCCCCATCGGGACCAGCGGTACCGCCAGCCTGCGCGCCATCTGGTGGAGCACGGCCGTTCCCCGGGCGCCGCGCCGGTCGATCTTGTTGACGAAGACCAGGGTGGGGATGCGCAGCCGGCGCAGGGTCCGCATCAGGATCCGCGTCTGCGCCTGGACGCCCTCCGCGGCCGAGACGACCAGGACCGCGCCGTCGAGCACACCGAGCACCCGCTCGACCTCGGCGATGAAGTCGGGGTGACCGGGGGTGTCGATGAGGTTGACGGTGACGCCGTCGAGCGGGAACGACACCACGGCGGACTTGATGGTGATGCCGCGCCGCCGCTCCAGCGCGAGGGTGTCGGTGGTGGTGCTGCCGGCGTCGACGCTGCCGAGCTCGTCGATCACTCCGGCCGTGTGCAGCAGCCGTTCCGTCAGGCTGGTCTTACCGGCGTCGACATGCGCGAGAATTCCGAGATTGAGCAGGTGCACTGAGCGTGATGTCCTTCGGCACGGGATGGGTTCCTTCCTGGGTGGACATGCACGCAGCGCGCATCTGAGGGCCTCTTTCGTGTGACGTCGGGTCCCGAGCAGTGCAGCAGGGCCGCTCCCCCGACGGCAATGGATTAATGCTCAACAAATCCGGGGCCGCAGCGCTCGCCGCCTCCAAGGGGTGGTCATAGAGTGACCTACATCACGCCGGACCGGCTGATCCCCTCACTCCTGCCCGCACGGTCTGGAGGGCGCATGACCCACATCACGGTGAACGTGGACGGCACGACGTACGAGGACGACGTGGAACCCCGTCTCCTCCTGGCCCACTACCTGCGCGACCGTCTCGGTCTGACCGGCACCCCGATCGGCTGCGACACCTCGAACTGCGGGGCGTGCACCGTCGACCTGGACGGGGCGACCGTCAAGAGCTGCTCGGTGCTGGCCGTGCAGGCGGACGGCGGCGACGTGACGACGATCCAGGGACTGGCGAAGGACGGCGAGTGGACGGCCTTGCAGCACGCCTTCCACGAGCGGCACGGACTGCAGTGCGGCTACTGCACCCCCGGGATGATCATGGCGGCACGGGATCTCCTGCGCGAGAACCCGCACCCCACCTCCGAGGAGGTCCGGCAGGCCCTGGAGGGCAATCTGTGCCGGTGCACCGGCTACCAGAACATCGTCCGCGCGGTGCTCGCCGCCGCCGAAGGGGACGTCGCCGCCGGGCAGCAGGTCACCGAGGAGGCCACGGCATGACCGATCAGGCAGTGGAACACGAGGTCGGCCGCTCCCGGCTGCGCAAGGAGGACGCCCGGCTGATCACCGGCCAGACCAACTGGACCGACAACATCCAGGTGGCCGGACTGCTGCACCTGGCCGTCCTGCGCAGCCCGATGGCCCACGCCCGCATCACCCGCATCGACGTCGCCCCCGCCCGCGAACGCCCCGGCGTCATCGCCGCGTTCAGCGGCGCCGACCTCACCGAGGGGCTGGGCTCGCTGCCCTGCGCCTGGCCGGTGACCGAGGACATCGTGCTGCCCGACCACCCGCCGATCGCCGTGGACGAGGTCCGCCACGCCGGGGACCCGGTGGCGGTCGTGGTGGCCCGCGACCGGTACGCGGCGGCCGACGCGCTGGAGGCGATCGAGGTCGACTACGACCCGCTGCCCCCGGTCCTCGACCTGGAGGCCGCGCTCGCCGACGACGCCCCGCTGGTCCACGCCGACAAGGGCACCAACCGCTGCTACACCTGGCCGCTCGCCACCGGCGAGAGCTTCGAGAGCGTGCGGGAGCGCGCCGAGGTCGTCCTCAGGCGCCGCTACCACCAGCAGCGGCTGATCCCCAACGCCATGGAACCGCGCGCGGTGGTCGTCACCCCGATCGCCGCCTCCGGCGAGTACACGGTCTACTCGGCGACCCAGATCCCGCACATCCTGCGGATCATGCTGGCCACCGTCACCGGCGTCCCCGAGCACAAGCTGCGGGTGATCGCCCCGGACGTGGGCGGCGGCTTCGGCTCCAAGCTCCAGGTGTACGGCGAGGAGGCCCTCGCCCTCGCGGTGGCCCGCAGACTGGGCCGCCCGGTGAAGTGGACCGAGTCCCGCTCCGAGGGCTACCTCGCCACCCACCACGGCCGCGGCATGATCCAGGACGTCGAGGTCGCCGCCACCCGCGACGGCAGGCTGCTCGGCCTGAAGGTGGACCTGCTCGCCGACATGGGCGCGTACCTGATGCTCGTCACCCCGGGCATCCCGATCCTCGGCGCCTTCATGTACCCGGGCATCTACAAGATGGACGCCTACGACTTCACCTGCACCGGCGTCTTCACCACCCGCACCCCCACCGACGCCTACCGCGGCGCCGGACGCCCCGAGGCGACGTTCGCCATCGAGCGGACCATGGACGAGCTCGCGCACGAACTGGGCCTGGACCCGATCGAGGTGCGGCGCCGGAACTGGATCCGGCACGAGGAGTTCCCGTACACCACGATCGCCGGGCTCACCTACGACAGCGGCAACTACGAGGCGGCGACCGAGAAGGCGCTCGCCCTGTTCCGCTACGACGAGCTGCGGGCCGAGCAGCGCGAGCGCAACGAGCGCGGCGACACGGTACGCCTGGGCATCGGCGTGTCGACCTTCACCGAGATGTGCGGTCTGGCGCCGAGCCGGGTGCTGCGCGACCTGCGGTACGGGGCCGGCGGCTGGGAGGCGGCGAGCATCCGCATGCTGCCCACCGGCAAGGTGGAGGTGGTCACCGGCACCAGCCCGCACGGGCAGAGCCACGAGACCTGCTGGAGCCAGATCGCGGCCGACGTGCTCGGCGTGCCCTTCGAGGACATCGAGGTGGTGCACGGCGACACCAAGGCGGCCCCGCAGGGCATGGACACCTACGGCTCCCGGTCGCTGGCCGTCGGCGGCGAGGCCGTCCACCGGGCGGCGGTGCAGGTGGTGGAGAAGGCCCGGAAGGTCGCCGCGCACCTGCTGGAGGCGAGCGAGCAGGACCTGGAGTTCAGTGACGGCGTGTTCTCCGTCAAGGGCTCCCCGGAGGCCCGCAGGAGCATCCAGGAGATCGCCTTCGAGACGTTCACCAACCACGACCTGCCCGACGGCGTCGAGCCGTCCATCAACGCCGAGACGGTGCTCGATCCGGAGAACTTCTCCTACCCGCACGGCACCCACCTGTGCGCGGTCGAGGTCGACACGGAGACCGGGAAGACGACGATCCGACGTTACGTCTCCGTGGACGACGTCGGCACGGTCGTCAACCCGATGATCGTCGAGGGCCAGGTGCACGGCGGACTCGCCCAGGGCATCGCCCAGGCGCTGTTCGAGGAGGCCGTCTACGACGACGAGGGCAACCTGGTCTCCGGCACCATGGCCGACTACCTGGTGCCGTCGGCGGCGGACCTGCCGGACTTCGTCACCGACCGGACGGAGACACCGGCGGTCTCGAACGCCATGGGAGTCAAGGGGGTCGGCGAGGCCGGGACGATCGCGTCGACACCCGCCGTCGTCAACGCCGTGGTGGACGCGCTGCGCCCGCTGGGGGTGCGGGACGTACGGATGCCGTGTTCGCCGCACCGGGTGTGGCAGGCGATCCGGGCGGCACGCACCGGCGCCGGCGAGCAGGTCGGCGGCACGGGGCCCGCCCAGTCCGGGCAGTCGGGGCAGGCGGCGCAGTCCGGCGATGTCGGTCAGTACGGCGAGCCCGGTCAGCCGGCTCAGCCGGGGACGGAGACTTCCGCATGATTCCCCCTGCATTCGACTACGCCCGTCCGTCCAGCGTGGACGAGGCGGTACGCGCGCTCGCCGACGCCGGCGAGGAGGCCAAGGTGCTGGCCGGCGGGCAGAGCCTGCTGCCGCTGCTGCGGCTGCGGCTGGCCTTCCCCGAACTCGTCGTCGACGTCGGCCGGATCCCGGAGCTGCGCGGGGTCCGAGAGGACGGCGACGCGCTCGTGGTCGGCGCGATGACCACGCACCACGAGGTGGTCCACGACCCGCTGGTGCGCCGCTACGCCGGTCTGCTGGCCGAGGCGACGGCCACGGTGGCCGATCCGGCCGTACGGCACCGGGGCACCCTCGGCGGTTCCCTGGCGCACGCCGACCCGGCCGGTGACCTGCCCGCCCTCGCGCTGGCGCTGGACGCCGAACTGGTCGTGGCCGGTCCCGGCGGACGGCGCACGGTCCCGGCGCGCGAGTTCTTCGTCGACTACCTGCAGTCGGCGCTGGCACCCGACGAGCTGCTGGTGGAGGTGCGGGTCCCCAAGCGGGAAGGCTGGGGCTTCCACTACGAGAAGTTCCATCCCGTCGCCCAGTCCTGGGCCATCGTCGGCGTGGCGGCGCTGGTGCGGCGCGACGACGGGCGGATCGCCGAGGCGCGCGTCGGCCTGACCAACATGGGCTCCACCCCGCTGCGGGCCACGGCGGCCGAGGAGGCACTGTCCGGGGCGGACGGCGCCGAGGCCGTCGCCCGGGCCGCCGAGGCGGCGGCCGAGGGCGCCCGGCCCTCCCAGGACCTCTCCGCGTCGCCCGAGTACCGGCAGCACCTCGCGCGCGTGCTGACCCGGCGGGCGGTGCTGGCCGCCACGGGATGGGGGTGAGCGCCGATCACCCGGATGGCCGACCCGGAGCAGGTGCGGGCCCAGCTGGAGGAGACGGGGTACCTCGTCGACGACGGGCTGGCCGTCACCTGCTTCCTGGCGCTGCGACTGCACCGGCCGCTGTTCTGCGAGGGCGACGCCGGCGTGGGCAAGACGGCGCTCGCGGGCGCCCTCGCCGAGGCGCTCGACGCGCCGCTGATCCGGCTGCAGTGCCACGAGGGCATCGACGCCTCGCAGGCCCTGTACGACTGGGACTTCCCGCGCCAGTTGCTGCACCTGCGGGCCGCCGAGGCGGCCGGGGTGAAGGACGCCGAACGGCTGGAGAGCGAGCTGTACGACCGGCGGTTCCTCATCGCCCGGCCGCTGCTGCACGCCCTGCAGACCCAGCCGTCGGTGCTGCTGGTCGACGAGATCGACCGGGCCGACGACGAGTTCGAGGCGTTCCTGCTGGAGCTGCTGTCCGAGTACGCGGTGACCATTCCGGAGCTGGGCACGCTGCGCGCGGAGGAGCCGCCGGTGGTCGTGCTGACCTCGAACCGGACCCGGGAGGTGCACGACGCGCTGAAGCGGCGGTGCCTGTACCACTGGTTCGACCATCCCTCGTTCGGCCGCGAACTGGCCATCGTGCGGCGCAGGCTCCCCCAGGTGTCGGCGCGGCTGGCCGAGCAGGTCACCGCGCTGGTGCAGGCGCTGCGCGGCGCGGACCTGCTCAAGCCGCCCGGTGTGGCCGAGACGATCGACTGGGCCCAGGCATTGGACGTGCTGGGCGCAGGAGAGGTGGACGCGGAGCTGGCCGTGACGACGCTGGGTTCGGTGCTGAAGTACCGGGAGGACGTGGACCGGGCACGGGGGCTCGATCTCGCGGCGGTCCTGGCGGCCCGGGGAGCATGACGACGATGCCCGACCCCGCGCCGACCACCACGGATCGTGTCCCGCCCAGCCGCGGGCCGCTCGGCGCGGACGCCGTGCTGCTCGGGTTCGTGCGGGCATTGCGGGCCGCCGGGGTCGACGCCGGCACCGAGCGGCTGTACGCCTTCCTGCGCGCGGTCGACGTGCTGCGGCCCGGGATGCGGACCGACGTCTACTGGGCGGGACGGGCGACGCTGTGCGGCGGCCACGACGACCTGGAGCGGTACGAACGGGTGTTCGCCGCTTACTTCGAGGCACCCGGCGAGTCCGCGCCGCGCGCGGTGCGTGCCGCTCCGCCGCCCCGGCTGCGGCTCGCCGCCCGGGAGGTGTCCGCCGCCCCCCGTACGCCCGGTGAGCCCGCGCCCCCGGGGCCGCCCACCGCCGCGCTCGCCAGCTCCGCCGAGGTGCTGCGCCACCGTGACGTCGCCGAGCTCGACGCCGCCGAACGCGCCCAGCTGCGGCGCCTGCTCGCCGCGTTCGCGCTGCACGGGCAGACCCGGCGGTCGGCCCGGCGGCGGCCCGCCCGGCGCGGCGAGGTCGATCCGCGGCGCACGGTTCGGGAGTTGCTGCGGCGCGGCGGGGAACCGGCCCGGCTGCGGCGGCACGCGCGCGTGGCCAAGCCGCGCCGGGTCGTGCTGCTCGTCGACGTCAGTGGTTCGATGGCGCCGTACGCCGACGCCCTGCTGCGGTTCGCGCACGCGGCGGTGCGCGGGGGCCGCACCGAGGTGTTCACCATCGGCACCCGGCTGACCCGGGCGACCCGCGAACTGTCCCACCGTGACCCGGACCTGGCGATGGCGGCCCTCGCGGCGGCCGTGCCGGACTGGCGCGGCGGCACCCGGCTGGGTGAGCTGGTACGGGAGTTCCTGAACCGCTGGGGGCAGCGCGGGATGGCGCGCGGCGCGGTCGTCGTCCTGCTCTCGGACGGCTGGGAACGCGGTGATCCGGAGCTGCTCGGCGCGCAGATGCGCCGCCTGCACGCGCTGGCCCACCAGGTGATCTGGGCCAACCCGCGCAAGGCCCGGCCCGGTTACGCCCCACTGGCCGCCGGGATGGCCGCGGCCCTGCCGAGTGTGGACGCCTTCGTCGAGGGGCACAGCCTCGCGGCACTGGAGCGGCTGGCGGCGGTGGTGCGCGGGGCCGCGGGCGGTGAGGCAGTCGTGAAAGGAGTGCAAGGTGCGTGAGATCCTCCCGGAGCTGGAGCGCTGGTACGCGGCCCGGGTCCCGTTCGGGCTGGCCACGGTCGTCTCGGTGAGCCGCAGCGCGCCGCGCGGGCCCGGCGCCTCGATGGCCGTGGGGCCGGACGACGAGGTCCTGGGGAGCGTGTCCGGGGGCTGTGTCGAGGGGGCGGTGTTCGAGCTCGCGCAGGAGGTGGTGGAGAGCGGCGAGGCGCGCCTGGCGACCTTCGGGTACAGCGACGAGGACGCGTTCGCGGTCGGGCTCACCTGCGGCGGTGAGGTCACCCTGCTGGTGCGGCCCGTCACGCCCGCCTCGGACCCGGCGTTCGGCGCGGTCGCCGCGTCCGTCGCCGACGGCCGGCCCGTGACCGTGGCGAGCGTCGTCGACGGACCCGCCCGGCGCGGGGCCACCCTCGCGGTCTGGCCGGACACGGTGGTCGGCACCCTCGGCACGAGCGGGCTCGACATCGCCGTCACCGCCGACGCGCGCGGCGAACTCGCCCTCGGCGCCACCGTCCTGAGGCACTACGGGCGGCACGGTGAGCGCCGCGAGGACGACGTCACGGTGTTCGTGCAGTCGTTCGCGCCGCCGCCGCGCATGCTGGTGTTCGGCGCGATCGACTACGCGGCCGCGGTGGCCCGCATCGGCGACTTCCTCGGCTACCGGATCACCGTGTGCGACGCCCGCCCGGTCTTCGCCACGCCCAAGCGGTTCCCGGCGGGCGTGGAGGTGGTCGTGGACTGGCCGCACCGCTACCTCCAGGGCACGCACACCGACGAGCGCACGGTGATCTGCGTCCTCACCCACGACCCCAAGTTCGACGTGCCGCTGCTGGAGGAGGCGCTGCGCAGGCCGGCCGCCTACATCGGGGCGATGGGCAGCCGCCGTACCCATGACGAGCGGCGCGAGAGGCTGACCGAGGCGGGCCTGACCGACACCGAGCTGTCCCGGCTGCGCTCGCCCCTCGGGCTCGACCTCGGGGCCCGTACGCCCGAGGAGGTGGCGGTGTCCGTCGCCGCCGAGATCGTCGCCCTGCGCTGGGGTGGCAGCGGTGCGCCGCTCACCGCGACCGCCGGGGCCATCCATCCGCACGCGGCCGTGTGAGTGCGAGGAGGAAGACATGGAGCTGCAGCACGAGTTCACCGTCCCCGTCCCGGTCGACGACGCCTGGCACGCGCTCCTCGACATCGAGCGGGTCGCGCCGTGCCTGCCGGGCGCGGCGGTGGAGGACTACGACGGCAGGACCGTGACCGGGTCGGTGAAGGTCAAGGTCGGCCCGGTCACCGTGACGTACCGGGGGACCGCGGTCTTCGAGGAGCAGGACGAGTCGGCGCACCGGATGGTGCTGGTGGCCAGCGGCCGGGAGACCCGCGGGCAGGGGACCGCCCGGGCGACGGTCACGGCCGCGCTGAGCGAGCGCGACGGCGGGACGGCGGTTTCGGTGCGGACCGACCTGACGGTCACCGGGCGCCCGGCGCAGTTCGGGCGCGGGGTGCTGGCGGAGGTGGGCGACCGGCTGGTGGGGCAGTTCGCGGACTGCCTGGCCGAGCGGCTGACCGAGCGGGCTCCGGCCGCCGGGGAGGAGCCTGAACGGGCCGACGCCACGGAGCCGCCGGCCCGCGAGGAGCCCGAGCCGCTCGACCTGCTGCGCACGGCGGGGCTTCCGGTGGCGAAGCGGGCGGCGGCGGTGGCGGCGGTGGTCGCCGTGCTGGCGGGGGTGGCCGTGTGCCTGCGGCGGAAACGGCGGAGCCGTTCACGCCAGTGACGGCGACACTCCGTGCGCGGGTGGCGTTTCGGCCTGCGGCGCCGCTGCGGGGGCCCATGGCGACCACCCGGCCGCCATGTGCCGGGCCTCGGTCTACTCGGGGTCTCCGGCCACGCGCGCGTGCAGGTGCTGGTCGTGCCAGCCGTCGGCATGCAGCAGCGCGCTGCGCTGGGTGCCCTCGACCGTGTAGCCGGCCTTCTCGGCGACCCGGCAGGAGGCGGGGTTGGCGGTGGAGTGGCACAGCGTCAGCCGGTGCAGGCCCAGCTCGTCCAGGGCCCACCCGCTGATCCGCCGGGCCGCCTCGACGGCGAGTCCGGCGCCGCGCGCCTCGGGCAGCACCCAGTAGAGGACCTCGGCGGTGCCGCCCGCGAGGTCGACGTCGTTCAGCCCGGCGAGTCCGACGGCCGGTCCGCCGTGCGGGGCGATGGCCCAGATCACCCCGGTCTCGGCCTGCCGGCGGGCGTGCAGGCGCTCGATCCGGGTGCGGGCCTCGGCACGGCTGCCGACCGAGAAGAGGTTCCAGTGGCTGATCGCCGGATCCTGGCCGGCGGTGAACAGGGCGTCGGCGTCGCCGTCGTCGAGGCGCCACGGCCGCAGTTCCCGGCCGCCGGGCAGCGGCAGCACGGGCTGGGCGCCCTCGGCGAGACGGCCTGCGGGGACGACGGCGGGTATCCCGGAGCTGTTGATCACCGGTGGATGATCGCACAGACCGCCGCAGCCACCACCACCGCTACCGCTGCGGCAGGCGGTGCAGGGTGACGTCGGTGAGCGCCCCGTCGGCGACGGTCGCGGTGAGGTAGGTGCAGTGCGGCTGGCGCCGCCGGTCGGTCGGGGAGCCGGGGTTGAGCAGGCGCAGGCCGGTCGCGGCGGTGGTGTCCCAGGGGATGTGGCTGTGCCCGAAGACCAGGACGTCGAGGTCGGGGAAGCGGGCGGCGCAGCGGGCCTCCCGGCCCTGGGCGGGCCCGGTCTCGTGCACCGTGCCGAAGCGCAGGCCGCCCAGTTCGGCGTACGCCACCTCGGGCAGCCGGGCGCGCAGCTCGGGGCCGTCGTTGTTGCCGTACACCCCGACCAGCCGGCGGCTGCGGCTCTCCAGCAGGTCCAGGGTGGCGGTGTCGACCCAGTCGCCGGCGTGGAACACGACGTCGGCCCGCGGGAGTTCTGCGAGCAGCATCTCCGGGAGCCACTTGGCCCGCTTCGGCAGGTGGGTGTCGGACATCAGCAGGAGGCGCACGCCGTCAGCCTAGGCGGTCCGGGAGGTGAGGCGGCGGATGCCGCGGACGGTGCCGAGCACGACGGCGCCCGCGCCGACGGCCGTGGCGGCGGGGTGCCGGACCAGGGTCTCCTGCCAGGAGCGGGAGTGGGCGCTGTCGTCGAAGGCGCCGTGGGCGCCCTGGTCCTCGGCGGGACCGGTGTCGACCGGTTCGAAGAGGTTGTCCAGTCCGGTGGGCGGGACGCTGTCGGTCTGCTGGGAGTCGAAGCCGGTGCGGGCCAGGTAGCGGTCGAGCAGGGCCGGCGCGAGACGGTTGGCCCAGACCGTGGCCAGGGTGGTGGCGCCGACGTAGTACTGCTTGCGGCCCGGGTGGTCGGCTGCGTACACCACACCCCGGGCGGCGACCTCCGGCTGGTAGATGGGCGGGACCGGCATGGGGTGCTTCGACAGCCGGGAGCGGACCCACTGGAACTGGGGGGTGTTGACCGCGGGCATCTGGGCGACGGTGACGCGCACGCCGCTGCCGCGGTGCAGCAGTTCGGTGCGCAGGGAGGAGGTGAAGCCGTTGATGGCGTGTTTGGCGCCGCAGTACGCGGACTGCAGCGGGATCGACCGTTCGCCGAGCGCCGAGCCGACCTGCACGACGGTGCCCCGGTCGCGGGGCAGCATGCGCCCGAGGGCCGTGCGGGTGCCGTTGACGAAGCCGAGGTAGGTCACCTCGGTGACCCGCCTGAACTCCTCGGCGGTGATCTCCTCGAACGGCGCGAACACGGTGGAGAACGCGCAGTTGATCCATACGTCGATCGGCCCGAACTCCTTCTCGGCGGCGTCGGCGACGGCCTCGACCTGGGCGGCGTCGGCCACGTCGGCCGTCTGCACGAGGGGGCGTCCGCCGAGTGCCGCGACCTCGTCGGCCGCCGCCTCCAGGCCGCCTTCGCCGCGGGCGACCAGCACGACCTGGGCGCCGCGGCGGGCGTACAGCCGGGCGGTGGCGCGACCGATGCCGGCGCTGGCACCGGTGATGACGACGGTGGGGGGCATGTTCCTGTCTCCTCCTGCTCCGTTCGGCACTTCTCCGTCTTTTCCGTCCGGGCGCTTCTCCGCCTACTCCGTCCGGTACTTCTCTGCCCGCTCCTCGACGAGGGTCAGGCCCAGTCCGGGTGCTCCGTCGGCGCCGGGGGCGATGCTGCCGCCGCGGGGGTCGAGGACGCCGTCGAACAGGAGCTGTTCGATGCGGACGTGGTCGTGGAACCACTCCAGGTGGCGCAGGTTGGGCACGGCGGCGGCCGCGTGTGCGTGGGCGTGGGGCGCGCAGTGCCCGGAGATGTCGAGCCCGCGCGCGTGGGCGAGCGCGGCGGCGCGCAGCCAGACCGTGATGCCGGCGCAGCGGGTGACGTCCGCCTGGAGGCAGTCGACGGCTTCGGCGGCCAGCATGTGCTCAAAGTACGGCAGCGTGTAGCCGTACTCGCCGGCGGTGACGTCCAGCGGGAGCCTGCCGCGGAGGCCGGCGAGCAGGGCGAGGTGGTCGGAGGAGACCGGCTCCTCGAACCAGGTCACGCCCTCGGCCGCGAGGGCGGCGCCGACGCGCGCGGCCTGCCCGCCGGTGTAGCCGCCGTTGGCGTCCACGTACAGCTCGGTCCGGTCACCGACGCTCGCCCGGGCCCGGGCGACGCGTTCCAGGTCGCGGTCCTCGCGGGAGCCCCAGGACTCACCGATCTTGATCTTGACGCGGGGGATGCCCTCCTCCTCGGCCCAGCCCCGCAGTTGGCGGTCCTGGCGCTCGGCGTCGTAGGTGGTGAAGCCGCCGCTGCCGTAGACGGGCACGTCGTCGCGGGCGGCGCCCAGGAGCCGGACGAGGGGCAGGCCGAGCAGGCGGGCCTTGGTGTCCCACAGGGCGATGTCGACGGCGGCGATCGCCTGGGCGGCCACGCCGGGGAGTCCGGCGTTGCGCACCGCCCGGCACATCCGCTCGTTGGCGCGTGGCACGTCGAGCGCGGGGAGGCCGGTGACGGTGCCGGCGAGCAGCTCGCGGACGACCCGGGCGGTGGCGGCGGGCGCGTAGGTGTAGCCGAGTCCGGTGGTGGTCCCGGAGCGGACGGTGACCAGGACGAGGGTGGTCCTGTCCCAGGCGAGGGTGCCGTCCGCCTCGGGAGCGTCGGTGGGCACGGTGTAGACGGCGGTGTCCACCGCGTCGACGGCCGGCAGGTCGGTCATCGTCACCTCCTCAGGAGCGGCGGCGCACGCCGAGGACGGCACCGGCGGCGAGGGCGGCGGCGGTCGCGGTCGTCGCGGCCGTCGCGGCCGTCGCCCAGCGGGCCGTGCGGGAGGGTTCGGCCGGGCGGTCCGCCAGGCGCTCCGGGTGGTCGCTGGGCAGGTTGCCGTGGAGTCCGAGGGCGAGGGCCTCGGCGAGGTGCAGGGCGCGGCGTCCGGTGCCGCCCTCCTCGATCTGGGTCCGGCAGCTGAAGCCGTCGGCGAGGACCAGGCTGTCCGGGGCGGCGCCCCGGACGGCGGGCAGGACGCCTTGTTCGGCGACGGCCAGGGAGACCTCGTGGTGGCCGCGTTCGAAGCCGAAGTTGCCGGCCAGGCCGCAGCAGCCCTCGTCGAGGACCTCGGCGTCGAGGTGGGCGCGGCGCATCAGTTCGCGGTCGGCGTCGAACTTCATGACGGCGTGCTGGTGGCAGTGGGTCTGCACGGTCGCCTGCCGGGTCAGGTGCGGCGGCTGCCAGCCGTCGGGGGCGTGGTGGACGAGCTGTTCGGCGAAGGTGCGGACCTGTCCGGCCAGCCGCTGCACGTCCTGGTCGGCGGGCATGAGTTCGGGCGCGTCGGAGCGGAAGACGGCGGTGCAGGAGGGTTCGAGGCCGATGACCGGGGTGCCTGCCTCCAGGTAGGGGCGCAGCACGCCGAGGGTGCGGGTCAGCACCTTCCGGGCGACGGTGAGCTGGCCCGTGGAGATCCAGGTCAGGCCGCAGCACACCGGTTCGGTGGGGACGGCCACACGGAATCCGGCGTCCTCGAGGACGTGGACGGCCGAGATGGCGATCGACGGGTGGAAGTAAGTGCTGAAGGTGTCGGGCCACAGCACCACGGTCCGGGGGTCGGCGGGGTCCGGTTCCTCCTGGCCCCGGGCCTTCCACCACTGCACGAACGACCGGCGGGCGAACAGGGGTGCCGAGCGGGCGCCGTCGATGCCGGCCAGCCGTTTGCCCGCTCCGGCGAGCCCGGGTGCGTGCAGCGCGGAGTTGACCAGCCGGGGGGCGACGCGGGAGAGCCGGGCCCACACCGGCAGCCAGCCCATCGAGTAGTGCGCCATGGGCCGCATCCGGCCCTCGTAGTGGTGGGACATGAACTCGGCCTTGAGCGTGGCCATGTCGACGCCGGTCGGGCAGTCCGACTTGCAGCCCTTGCAGGCCAGGCACAGGTCGAGCGCGTCTCGTACCTCGGTGGAGCGCCAGCCGTCCTTGATCGCGGAGTCGGCGTGTCCGTCGAGCATCTCGAACAGCAGCCGGGCACGTCCGCGCGTGGAGTGCTCCTCCTCCATGGTGGCCCGGTAGGAGGGGCACATGACGCCGCCGGAGTGGCTGCGGCAGTTGCCGATGCCTACGCAGCGCATCACCGCGCGGTTGAAGGAGTGGTCGTCCTCGGGGAAGCCGAAGTGGGTCGAGGGCGTGTCCGGCCGCCAGGAGGGGCCGAGGCGCAGCTGGCCGTCGACGGGGTTGGGGTGGACGATCTTGCCCGGGTTCATCCGGTTCCCGGGGTCGAAGAGGGCCTTGAGCTCGCCGAAGGCGGTCACGAGCCGTTCGCCGAACATGCGGGTGAGCAGTTCGCCGCGGGACTGGCCGTCGCCGTGCTCGCCGGACAGCGAGCCGCCGTAGGAGGCGACGAGGTCGGCGGCGCGCTCCACGAAGCGCCGGAAGTCGGCGACGCCCTCGGCTGTCTTCAGACCGAACGGGATGCGGGTGTGCACGCACCCCTGGCCGAAGTGCCCGTACAGGGACGGGTGGTCGTAGTCGAACTCCTCGAAGAGCTTCTTCAGGTCGCGCAGGTAGTCGCCGAGCCGTTCGGGCGGTACGGCGGAGTCCTCCCAGCCCTCCCAGGTCTCCCGGTCGTCCGGCGGGCGGGCGGTGACGCCGAGGCCGGCCTCGCGGGCCTTGAGCATCTTCTGCTCGCGTTCGGGGTCGTCGGAGAAGGCGACGTTCGCGTCCTTCTCTCCGCGGCCGATGGCCCGCAGCAGCGCGTGGGCCTGCTCGTCGACGTCCTCCTGGCTGTCGCCGCTGTACTGCACCATCAGCCAGCTGTCGCCCTCGGGCAGGACGGCGAGGGAGTCAAGGTAGGCGCCCTCCTCGCGCATCAGCTGGGCCATGCGCCCGTCCAGGGCCTCCAGTTGGCTGGGCGAGCAGTGTTCCAGCAGGCGGGACACGTCGTCGCCGGCGGCGCAGATGTCGTCGTAGCCGAGGACCAGCAGCGACTGGTACGGCGGCACCGGGACCAGCTCGAGCTCGGCGCGCAGGACGGTCACCAGGGTGCCCTCGCTGCCGACGAGCGCCTTGGCCACGTCGAAGCCGTTCTCGGGCAGCAGGGAGTCGAGGTTGTACCCGGAGACGCGGCGCGGGATCTTGGGGTAGCCGCGCCGGATGTCGGCGAGGTACTCGGTGGCGATGCGGTCGAGGCCGGCGTAGAGCTCGGCGAGCCGTCCGCCGCCCTCGGCGATCCGGGCGCGTTCGTCGGGCGGGGTGGGGCCGACCCAGGCGCGCTGCCCGTCGTAGGTGAGGATCTCCAGGCGCCGTACGTTGTCGACGGTCTTGCCGTAGGCCTGCGCGGAGGCGCCGCAGGAGTTGTTGCCGATCATGCCGCCGATCGCGCAGTGGCTGTGGGTGGAGGGTTTCGGCCCGAACTGCAGGCAGTGGCGGGCCAGGTGCCGGTTGAGCTGGTCCAGGACGATGCCGGGCTCCACCACACAGGTGCGCTGTTCCGGGTCGACGGACAGCACCCTGGTGCAGTACTTGCTCCAGTCGATCACCACGGCGGTGTTGGTCGACTGTCCGGCGAGGCTGGTGCCGCCGCCCCGGGAGAGGACGGGGGCGTCGAAGCGTGCGCACACCGCCAGCGCGCGGGCGCCCGCCTCGACCGAGCGGGGCACGACGACGCCCAGCGGGGGCTGGCGGTAGTTCGAACCGTCCGTGGCGTAGGCGCCGCGGCTGCCCGCGTCGAAGCGGACTTCACCGTCCACCTCGGCAGCGAGCGCCGCCTCCAGGCCGGACATGTCCGGAGGGGTCATCTGTGCTCCCTGGTCTTCACCGATGGGCTGCCTGGTCCGAGGACCGGCGAGTACCCGACAATTAGCCAGGCAAAACTGAACAGTCTCAGCTGGACAGTTTCGACTGCCGGGTCTAGCCTGGGCGCCATGGCCGACATCTCCGACTCCGCCGCCCGCACCGCGCGCGATCTGCGCGTGGTGTTCAGCCGGCTGCGGCGCCGTATCCGCGAGGTCGCGCAGGACACCGACCTCAGCCCGTCCCAGGAGTCCGCGCTCTCCCTCGTGGGCAAGCACGGCGCCGCCACGGCCAGCGCGCTCGCCGCCGCCGAGGGGGTGCGCCCGCAGTCGATGGCGACCACACTGGCCGCCCTGGAGCAGCACGGTCTGATCCGCCGTGCCCCCGACCCCGCCGACGGCCGCCGCCAGCTGGTCACCCTGACCGACGCCGGCCGGGCGCGCATCGAGGGCAACCGGCAGGTGCGCGACGAGTGGCTGGCCCGCGCCTTCCAGGAGCGGTACACCGAGGAGGAGCGGCAGACGGTCCTGCGGGCGCTGGAGCTGATGGAACGGCTGTCGCAGCAGTGATACCGAGGCTCACCGGACGCACCGGGGAGACCACCCGCCCCTCCCCCGCCGGATTCGACCGGCGGCTGATCCCGCCGATGCTCGTCGGCTCGGTCCTCAACCCGGTCAACTCCTCGATGATCGCCGTGGCCCTGGTGCCGATCGGCGTCGCCTTCGGAGCCCCGCCCGCCGAGACCGCCTGGCTGGTCTCGGCGCTCTATCTGGCCACGGCCGTCGGGCAGCCCGTCATGGGCCGCCTGGTGGACATGTACGGCCCGCGCCGGCTCTACCTCACCGGTACGGCCCTGGTCGGCGTCGCCGGTCTGCTCGGCGCCCTCGCGCCCTCACTGGGCGCGCTGATCGCGGCGCGGGTGCTGCTGGGCTTCGGCACGTCCGCGGCGTACCCGGCGGCCATGCGGCTCATGAGGAGCGAGGCCGAGCGCACCGGGCGGGACAGCCCGGCAGGCGTGCTGACCGCGCTCGCCGTCGCCAACCAGACGGTGGCCGTCGTCGGGCCCGCGCTCGGCGGTCTGCTGATCGGGCTCGGCGGCTGGCGTGCCGTCTTCACCGTCAACGTGCCGCTGTCGGCGGCCTGCCTGGTGCTGGGCACCCTGCGGCTGCCACGGTCCGAGACCCGGCGGCGCGCCGTCGACCTGCCCGGGATGGCGCTGTTCGCGCTGCTGCTGGTCGCGCTGATGCTGTTCCTGATGCACCCGGACGCCGGCCGCTGGTACCTGCCGGCGCTGTCCGCCGCGGCCGCCACCGCGTTCGCTGCGCGGGAGCTGCGCGTGCCGGACCCGTTCGTCGACCTGCGCGTCCTCGCCGGCAACGGCCCGCTGCTCGCCACCTATCTGCGCCAACTGCTCGCCTACACCACCTCCTACGCCTTCATGTACGGCTACACGCAGTGGCTGGAGCAGGGGCGCGGGCTGGGTGCCTCCACCGCCGGGCTCACCCTGCTGCCGCTGTCGCTGGCCGCGCTCACCGTTTCCGCCCTCACCGGGCGCCGCGAGGCCGTGCGCACCAAGCTGATCACCGGGTCCGTGCTGCAACTCACCTGTTGTGCCGCGCTGTTGCTGGTCGGCGCGGACAGCCCGCTCTGGCTGCTGCTCGCGGTCGGCGCGCTGCTCGGCATCCCGCAGGGACTGATCGGCCTGGCCACGCAGAACGCCCTGTACCGGCAGGCCGACCCGGAGCGCATCGCCTCCGCGGCCGGGCTGCTGCGCACCTTCATGTACCTCGGCGCGCTGGGCGCGTCCGCCGCCACGGCGGCGTTCTACCCGCACCGCGCCGACACGGCCGGGCTGCACGGCCTGGCCCTGTTCATGCTCGCCGGCTCCGCGTTGCTGCTGGCGGCGACCCTCCCCGACCGTTCCCTCGGCCGGAACACCCCCCGAACCCCTCGAAAGGCCTGACCGACCCATGTCGCTCACCACGCTCGCCCCCCGCACCGCCCTCGTCGCGATCGACCTGCAGAACGGCATCGCGGCGATGCCCGTCCAGCCGCACACGGCCCCCGACGTCATCTCCCGCACGGCGGAGCTCGCCGACGCCTTCCGCGCGCAGGGGCTGCCCGTGGTCCTGGTCCGCGTCTCCTTCGCCGCCGACGGCGCCGACGCCGTGCCCGGCCGCACCGAGCGCCAGGCCCGCGGCCTCGCCTTCCCCGAAGGCTGGGACGTCATCGTCGACGAACTGTCCGGCCACCCCGGCGACATCCACGTCACCAAGCACAACTGGAGCGCCTTCCACGGCACCGACCTGGACGTGCAGCTGCGCCGTCGCGGCATCACCCAGATCGTGCTGACCGGCATCGCCACCAGCATCGGCGTGGAGTCCACCGCCCGCGACGCCTACGCCCACGGCTACCACGTCACCCTCGCCACGGACGCCATGGCCGACGCCGACGCCGAGGCGCACGCGAACAGCGTCGAGCGGATCTTCCCGCGGCTCGGCGAGAGCGGCACGACCGCCGAGGTCCTGGAGCTGTTCGCCAAGACCCGCGACTGACCGGCAGGCCCGGCTCCCCATGCGCGGGTACCCGGCCCCTCGCGCGAGGGGCCGGGTCGGCATTCGGCCACGCGCACCGTGCCACCGAGGCAACGGCAAGCGAACAAAGGGGGCTTGGAGCCGGATGCCGGTCAAGGTCAGCGTCATCGTTGCCGTCCACAACCCCGGCCCGTACATCGAGGAGTGCGTCGCCTTGCTGCTGCGCCGGTCGCTGTCCCCCGGCGACTTCGAAGTGATCTTCGTGGACGACGGCTCCACGGACGCCACCCCGGCCCGGCCGGACGCGCTCGCCGCCGCGCACCCGCACGTCCGCGTCATCCACCAGGAGGACTCCGACTGGTCCGGCACGCCCCGCAACGTGGGCATCGAGGCCTCGCGCGGCGAGTTTCGTGATGTTCGTCGACAACGACGACCGGCTCGACGACGAGGCCCTGGAGCGGATGTACGACCACGGGGTGGCGTACAAGGCCGACGTGATCGTCGGCTGGACGGCCGGGAAGGGGCGTCCGGTGCCGGTGGAGCTGTTCCGCCCCGACCACCCGCACGCCACGGTCGCCGACGCGCCCGCCTCCCCGCCGCTCAGTCCTCGCCCCGGACGATGTTCTCCTCGGCCGGGATGCCTTCCTGCCGGTCGCCGGTGCCGTCCAGGACGGCGGGAAGGCAGGTGCGCACCCCGCGGTCCCGCCGTCGGCGAGCCTGGGCCCAACCGGTCTCGGTGCGGGACGGAGCGGGTTTCTCGCTGGACTGCGCGGTCACGTCCTTCATCTTCTTTCTGCGTCGTCCTGAGCCGGTCGGGGCCGGTCCGTCGGCCCCCGACCGGGCCCGTGTGCCTGCTGTGCCGGGCCGGGTCCCCGCGACGCCCGCCCGCAAACCCGGCGGCCCGTCAGGTCCGGCCGCCGCCTCCGCCGCCGAAGGAGCCACTGGACCCCGGTGACCAGCGGGGACGGCGCTGGTCGTCGGCGCGCTTGGTGCCGACGTTGCCGAGCTGGTGGGGCGTGAGCCGTTCGCTCTCGTCCGCGGCCCGGGGCACCTGGTCGGACTGACGCATCTCGCGGGTCTCGCGGACCGGACCGGACGGCGGCACGGTGGGCTGCTCATGGGGCCGCGGCGGCGCCGGTTCCCGCTCACGGACCTTGATGCCCAGCCGGAAGGCCCAGATCAGTCCCGCGACACAGGCCACTCCGGCGATCAGGATGAGGACGTATCCGAACACCTGGGCACCGGCGGCCGCTTCGTACGTGGCAGAAGTCATGAACGCCGGGTACCCGTCCGAGCGGCGGATACGACAGGCGGCGCGCAGGGCGTGGCGCGGGCGAGCCCCTGGTCACGGCGAGTAGCGTCGGCCGGGATGACCGAACTACCGAACATGCCGGAGACCCACGAGATCGTCGCACGGTACACGGCCCCCGCCCCGCGGCCCGGCCGTGCCCTGCTGCGCTGGGCCGGCACGACCGATCACAAGGTGATCGGCCGGCTGTACATGGTCACGGCGTTCTGCTTCTTCCTGCTCGCCGGGCTGCTGGCGCTCGGCATGCGCGCGGAACTGGCCCGGCCGGGACTGCAGTTCCTGAGCGAGCAGGGCTACGACGAGTTCTTCACGATCCACGGCACGATCATGATGCTGCTGTTCGCGACGCCGATGTTCGCCGGGTTCGCGAACGCGGTGATGCCGCTGCAGATCGGCGCGCCGGACCTGGCCCTGCCCCGGCTGAACGCCCTGTCGTACTGGATGTACCTGTTCGGCGGGCTGATGGTGGTGTCGGGGTTCCTGGTGCCGGGCGGTGCGGCGGCGTTCGGCTGGTTCGCGTACGCGCCGTTGAACAGCGCCTACTTCTCCCCCGGCGCGGGCGGTGACCTGTGGGCGATGGGCCTGGTGGTGAGCGGTGTGTCCACGACCCTGACCGCGGTCAACTTCATCACCACGATCGTGTCCCTGCGTGCCCCGGGCATGACCATGTTCCGGATGCCGATCTTCACCTGGAACGTGCTGTTCACCTCGATCCTGATCCTGCCCGCGTTCCCGGTGCTGGCGGGCGCGCTGCTGGCGCTGGAGGCGGACCGCAAGTTCGGGGCGCACATCTTCGACGCGGCGAACGGCGGGGCCCTGCTGTGGCAGCACCTGTTCTGGTTCTTCGGGCATCCGGAGGTCTACATCGTGGCGCTGCCGTTCTTCGGGATCGTCTCGGAGATCCTGCCGGTGTTCTCCCGCAAGCCCCTGTTCGGCTATCTGCCGATGATCGGGGCGACGATCGCGATCACCATGCTGTCGGCGGTGGTGTGGGCGCACCACATGTTCGCGACCGGCGCGGTGCTGCTGCCGTTCTTCTCCATCATGTCGTTCCTCATCGCGGTGCCCACGGGCATCAAGTTCTTCGCGTGGATCGGCACGACGTGGCACGGCTCGCTGTCGTTCGAGACGCCGATGCTGTGGTCGCTGGGTTTCCTGGTGTCCTTCCTCCTGGGCGGGCTCAGCGGGGTGCTGATCGCCTCGCCGCCGCTGGACTTCCATCTGACCGACAGCTACTTCATCGTGGCGCACCTGCACTACGTGCTGTTCGGCACGGTGGTGTTCGCGATGTTCGCCGGGTTCTACTTCTGGTGGCCGAAGTTCACCGGGAAGATGCTCGACGAGCGGCTCGGCAAGCTTCACTTCTGGCTGCTCTTCCCCGGCTTCCAGCTGACGTTCCTGGTGCAGCACTGGCTGGGTGAGGAGGGGATGCCGCGCCGGTACGCGGACTATCTGCCGACGGACGGCTTCACGTTGCTCAACAGCATCTCCTCCGCGGGCGCGTTGCTGCTCGGTGTCTCCACCCTTCCGTTCCTCTACAACGTCTGGCGCACGGCCGTCAGGGGCGAGAAGGTCACCACGGACGACCCGTGGGGGTGGGGGCGCGGCCTGGAGTGGGCGACGTCCTGTCCGCCGCCGCGGCACAACTTCGTGGCGCTGCCCCGGGTGCGCTCGGAGTCGCCCGCCTTCGACCTGCACCATCCGGAGGCCGAACAGCCGGCCGGGGAGGAGAGCGTCCGGTGAAGGCGGAGGCGATGCTGTTCGGCGGGGTGGCGCTGTTCTTCGGCGGGTCCGCCGCGCTGTACGGGGTGTGGTCGGGGGATCCGACGGGCACGGTCGCGCTGGTGGTCGCGTTCGGGATGGCGGCCCTGGTGTCGTTCTTCTGTCTGATCCAGTACCGGCGGCGGGGCACGCGCGCGCAGGACCGCACGGACGCGGAGGTGGCGGACGCGGCGGGGCCGGTGGCGTTCTTCCCCGACGAGAGCCCGTGGCCGATCGTCACCGCGCTGGGTTTCGCCGTGGCGGCCGGCGGGGTGGTCTTCGGGCTGTGGCTGTTCCTCATCGGCCTGGGGATTCTGGCTCGTGGGGTGTTCGGGATGGTGTTCCAGTACGCGCACCGGTGAGCGGCCGGCGCGGCGCACCGGGCCGGAAGCTCTCGACGGGCTCATGGGCGCTGTCGTAGCCGCCGCTGACGCTCTGCCGGATCTCGCCGCTCGGCACGCCCTCGGAGAGGCGTTCGCGTTCGGCCTCGGTCAGGGCCCGGCACAGCCACCGGGTCACCAGGAAGGCGAGGACGGGGGCGACGACGAGCGCGATGCGCAGCACCCAGGTGATGGCGTTGACGGAGATGCGGAAGGTCTGCGCGATGATGTCGTTGCCGCCGGCCAGCAGCAGCACGCCGTAGAACACCGTGCCCGCCACGCCGAGCCCGGTGCGGACCGGGCGTTCGCGCGGCCGGTCGCACAGGTGCTGCTCGTGGTGCCACTCACCGGTCAGCCGCTGCTCGGCGAAGGGGTAGACGTACAGGACGGCGAAGAGCAGGCCGGGCAGGACGACGGCCGGGAGCAGCACGTTCCACATGAGGGTGTGCCCGGCGACGTTCGTCTCGAAGGGCGGGACCATCCGCAGCGCGCCCTCGAGGAAGCCGACGTACCAGTCCGGCTGGGAGGCGGTGGAGACCACGTCGGAGCGGTAGGGGCCGTAGGTCCAGATCGGGTTGACCTGGGCGATGCCCGCGAGCAGCACCAGGACGCCGAAGACGGTGAGGGACAGACCGGCGGAGGAGGCGGCGAACTGCGGGACGAGGGGCTTGCCGAGGACGTTGCGGTTGCTGCGGCCGGGGCCGCGCCACTGGGTGTGTTTGAGGTGGAAGACCAGGATCAGATGCACCGTGACCAAGGCGATCAGGGCGCCCGGGAGCAGCAGGATGTGCAGCGGGTACAGGCGGGTGATGATGTCGTGGCTGGGATACTGGCCGCCGAAGGCGAAGAACGCCACGTACGTGCCGACCACCGGCAGGGACAGCATGATGCCCTGGGCGATGCGCAGCCCGGTCCCGGACAGCAGGTCGTCGGGGAGCGAGTAGCCGGCGAAGCCCTCGGCGAGGGAGACCACGAAGAGGGTGAGCCCGATCGCCCAGTTCAGCTCGCGGGGCCGGCGGAAGGCGCCGGTGAAGAAGATCCGCAGCATGTGCAGGCCGATCGCGGCGACGAAGACCAGCGCGGCCCAGTGGTGGGTCTGCCGCATCAGCAGCCCGCCGCGCACGTCGAAGCTGATGCGCAGGGTGGAGTCGAACGCCTCGGACATCCGCACCCCGCGCAGCGGAGCGTAGGAGCCCGCGTAGACGACCTCCCGCATCTCCGGCTCGAAGAACAGGGTCAGCCACACCCCGGTGAGGATCAGCACGACGAGGCTGTAGAGGGCGAGTTCGCCGAGCAGGAAGGACCAGTGCTCGGGGAAGGCCTTGCGCAGCAGCGAGCCGCCCTCCATGAGCGGCAGCCGCGCGTCGACGGCCCGGGCGAGACGCTCGGCGCGGCGTTCCCCGCGGCGGCCGGCGCTCGTCACGTCTCGTCCGGGGCCGCGGCTGCGCGTTCCACCTCCGCCTCGACCTCGGCACGGGGCCGGCCGCTCTCCTTGGCGTACTCGCTGACCGCGGTCTGCACCTCGCGGGCCAGGTCCCGCCAGGCGCGCAGCGCGGTCTCGTAGGTGCCCGACTGGGCGCCGGTCATGCGCCGTTCGGCCGGCGGGCCGTAGGTCTGCCGCAGGTCGTCGACCGTGGTGTGCGCCGCCTCGGCCGCCCGCTGCTTCTGCACCAGTTCTTCGAAGGTGTGAGCCACACCAATCGACCCTAGGCACCCGGTTCGGGATGCGCCCGTCGAATCCGCCGCGAAGCACCCGTGTGGCGGTCAGCCGCCGGACACGAGGTCCGCCCAGACCTGTTTTCCGCCGCTGACCGGGATCGTGCCCCAGGCCACCGACACCGCCTCCACCAGCAGGATGCCCCGGCCGCCGGTGGCCTCCCAGCCGATGCTGGCGGGTTTGACGGGGCTGCGCGGCGAGGAGTCGGCCACGCCGAGCCGCAGCCGGTGGTTGACCAGGCTGAGGTCGAGGCGGACCGGGCCGCCGGTGTGCACGAGGGCGTTGGTGACGAGCTCGGAGACGACCAGCAGGGCCGCGTCGAAGGTGTCCTGCGGGACGCCCCAGGTGCGCAGCGTGCGGCGGGTGAAGCGGCGGGCGTGCCGGACCGCCTCGGGCACCCGCCACACGGTCCAGCTCTCGCGCAGCGGACGCACCGCCATGCCGTCGTAGCGCAGCAGCAGCAGGGCGACGTCGTCGGCGCGGTGAGCGCCGGTGAGCAGGGCGTCGGCGACCAGCCCGAGGTGCGCGGGGTCGGCGGCGGACAGCTCGCGGGCGAGCCGGTCCATGCCGGCGTCGATGTCGGCTCCGGGGGCCTCCACCAGGCCGTCGGTGGTCAGCGCGAGCACCGTGCCGGGCGCCAGCCGGAGCGGGGTCATCGGGAAGTCGGCCTGGCCGAGCACACCGAGCGGCGGGCCGCCCTCGGCCTGCACGATCTCCGCGCTGCCGTCCGGGTGGCGCAGCACGGGCTGCAGATGACCGGCGCGCACGCACCAGGCGGTGCCCAGCTCCATGTCGACGTCGACGTAGGCGCAGGTGGCGAAGAGGTCGGTCTCCATCTCCAGCAGCAGCCGGTTGGCGTGGGCGACGACCACGTCGGGGGGGTGTCCCTCGGCCGCGTAGGCGCGCAGCGCGGTGCGCATCTGGCCCATCAGGGTGGCGGCGCCCGCGTTGTGGCCCTGGACGTCGCCGATGACGAAGGCGACGTGGTTGTCGGCGAGCGGGATCACGTCGTACCAGTCGCCGCCTACCTCCAGTCCGGCGGTGGTGGGCAGGTAGCGGGCGACGGCGATCCCGCCGGGCAGCCGGGGCAGCCGGCGCGGCAGCAGGGTGCGCTGGAGCATGCCGACGAGTTCGTGCTCGGCGTCGAAGGCGTGGGCGCGCAGCAGGGCCTGGCCGGTCAGGCCGGCGCAGGCGGTGAGCAGGGCGCGCTCGTCGGCGGCGAACTCGTGCGGGCGGTCCCAGCCGATCAGGCAGGCGCCGGCCATCCGGCCGCCGGCGGGCAGCGGCAGTACGGCGAGGCCGCCGGGGCCGACCTCGGCCAGGGGCGGCTCCAGCGGGCTGCCGGCCGGCCAGATCCGGGCGCGGCCCTCGCGCAGCGCGGCGGCGAGGGTGGGCATGGCGCGCACCGGCGCGTCGGGCCACTCGGTGCGCCACTCGCTGCGCCACACCTCGGGCCAGGCCTCGGGTTGGGGCGGGTCGAGGACGGTGACGACGAGCCGGTCGTTCTCCAGTTCGGCGAGCGCGATCCGGTCGGCCTGCAGCGGGCCGCGCAGGGCGGCGACGACCGCCTGGCCGACGTCCTTGACGGTGCCGGCGGTGGCGAGGGCGGCGGCCAGCCGCTGGACGCGGGCGACGTCGGTGACGTCGGTGCGCAGCGTGGAGGCGTCGGCGACGGTGCCGACGAGCCGGGCCGGGCCGCCCTCCGTGCCGGGCAGCAGCCGGCCCCGCAGCCGCAGCCACTTCGGCGGGCCGGACGGCTGCAGGACGCGGAACTCCAGTTCACGGTCGCCGATGGACATGTGGTCGGCCTCGACGACGGACATCAGCGCGGGCAGGTCCTCGGGCACGGTGAGCCCGAGCAGGCTCTCCACGCGGCCGTCGAACTCCTCACGGGGGATCCCGAACAGCCGCAGGATCCCGTCGCCGACCTCGACCCGGCCGGTGTCCATGGCCAGGCTGAAGGCGTGCGGGGCCAGTTCCGCGGTGTCCGGGGCGTTGCCGGTGCCGGACGGGGCGGGGACGGCGATCGCGCGGGCGATCAGCTCCAGGCAGGCCCGGTCGTCGGCGCCGAAGCCGCCGGGGTGCTCGCTGACGGCCAGCAGGCAGCCGCCGCCCGCGGGGCCGAGCGGCAGGGCGGCCAGGCAGAAGTCCGGGGACGGGGTCCGCCGGGCCTCGGGGAAGCCCGCCAGTTCCTCGGGGCCGAGCCAGCGCGTCCGTCCGGTGCGGTGGGTCTCGGCGACCGGGGAGGCGCCCGCCGCCGGGTAGCCGTCGCGCAGCCCGTACAGGGTGCGCGGCAGGCCCGCAGACTCGGCCAGGCCCAGGCGGGAGGGATCGTCGCCGGGCAGGTACACACCGGCGAAGGCCGCGCCGGCGAACACGAGCGCCAGTTCCAGGATCCGGCGGAGCCGGTCCGGCGTTGCGGACGACGCGGTGAGCGTGTCGAGGGCCGCTTCGGCACGCTCCGCTCTCGTTCTGCTGATCGCAGCGCCCTCACTCACCACGTTCGCCATTACAGCGCGTGCGAGCCGCCCACGCAGCCCCTGTGACCGCCCCGGGTACGGCGGGCGTCCGCCGGACACCGGCCACCTGTCACTCGAAAGCCCCCGAACACATCTTGACGCGTGAGTTCCGCACAACGATCTCGTGACAGACATGACTGTCCGCGACCGCCCGGCTCCTGCGAGTGTCGAACCCGTCAACCGGATCGAGGGGCGGAGGCGCATGGACAAGCGCTACGAGGTGTACGCGCTCGCCGACGGACACTTCTACGACACGCCCGACCGGCTCCCGGGGGCGGACGGCGAGTCCGCGCCGCTGTTCGAGACGGCGTGTCGCACCGTGCCGGAGGGCTGGCACGCGGCGCGCACCGGCGACTGGCTCATGCTGACCCCGCTCGGCGCGGACGGCGCGCCGCTGCCGGCGCCGGCGCAGGGCTGGAAGATCCACTCCTCGGCGACCGCGGCGAACGCGGAACGCGTCGCCGGCATCGTGTGGGACTACTGCGTGCCGCGCCGCATCCCGTTCAAGTTCGTGCCGGGCCCGCATCTGCTGCATCTGCGCAACGCCAAGTACGCGGGCCGCGACACCAGCGGGAAGTTCGTCACGGTCTACCCGGCCGACGAGGAGCAGCTGCACGTCGTCCTGCGCGAACTGGGCGCGCTGCTGGAGGGGTTCGAGGGTCCGTACATCCTCACCGACCTGCGCTGGCAGGACGGACCGCTCTACGTACGCTACGGCGCCTTCGCCCGCCGGTTCGTCGTCGACGACCGCGGTTCGCTCGTCCCGGCGGTCACCGACGGCACGGGGACGCTGGTCCCCGACCGGCGGGCGCCGTCCTTCCAGGTGCCCGAGTGGGTGACGCTGCCGGAGTTCCTGCGGCCGCATCTCGAGGCCCGCAACACCACGACGGTCGGGGAGTTGCCGTACCGCATCGAGAAGGCGCTGCACTTCTCCAACGGCGGCGGGGTGTACGTCGGCACGGACACCCGTGACGGGCGCCGGGTGGTGCTGAAGGAGGCCCGCCCGCACGCCGGTCTCGCGGCCGACGGGGCGGACGCGGTGGCCCGGCTGGAGCGGGAGAAGGCGGCGCTGGAACGGGTCGCCGGCACCGGGGTGGTGCCGGAGGTGCGGGACTGGTTCACGCTGGGCGAGCACCGGTTCCTGGTCATGGACCACCTGGCGGGCCGCACGCTCAACTCCTTCTTCGCCGAACGGCATCCGCTGCTCACCCCCGACCCCGACCCGGCGAAGGTCGCCGCGTACACGGCGTGGGCGCTGCGGATCCACGCGGCGGTGGAGCGGTCGGTCGCGGCCGTGCACGCGCGCGGGCTGGTCTTCAACGACCTGCATGTCTTCAACATCATGGTGGCCGAGGACGAACAGTCCGTGTTCCTCATCGACTTCGAGGCCGCCGCCCCCGCCGCGGAGAACGCCCGGCAGACCGTCGCGCACCCCGGCTTCTTCGCCCCGCCGGACCGGCGCGGCACGGACGTAGACCGCTATGCGCTGGCCTGTCTGCGGCTGGCTCTGTTCCTGCCGGTGACGACCCTGTTCGTGGTGGACCGGGGCAAGGCCGCGCACCTCGCGGAGGTGATCGCGGAGCAGTTCCCGGACGTGCCGCGCGGCTTCCTGGACGAGGCGGTCGAGGAGATCACCCGGGACGCGGCCGGCCGGTCCCGCCGGTCCGCGCCGCCGGTGGTGCCGGGCGACTGGCCGTACAGCCGGGACTCGATGGTGAAGGCGATCCTCGCCTCCGCCACCCCGGAACGCGACGACCGGCTCTTCCCCGGTGACATCGACCAGTTCTCGGACGGCGGTGGTCTCGGGCTCGCGCACGGCGCCGCCGGGGTGCTGTACGCACTGGAGGCGGCCGGGGCCGCCCGCTACGACGAGGGCGAGCGCTGGCTGCTGGACCACACCGCCCCGCCGCCGCCCGGCACCCCGCTCGGCCTGTACGACGGTCTGGCGGGCGTGGCCCTGGTGCTGGACCGGCTCGGCCACCGGCAGCGGGCGTCGGAACTGGTCGCCGGCATCCTGCGGGAGAACTGGCGGAGCCTCTCCTCCGACCTGCACGGCGGCCTGGCCGGCCTCGGTCTGGTCCTCGGCCGGCTCGCGGACACGACCGGCGAACCGGAACTCGCCGCGCGGGCCGCCGAGGCCGCCGACATCCTGGTGCGGCGCCTTTCCGAACCCGTGCCCGACACCCCGCGCCGGCGCGCCGGGCTGCTGCGCGGCGCGAGCGGCCCCGCCCTGTTCCTGCTGCGACGGTACGAGGAGACCGGTGACGACCGCTTCCTGGACGCGGCGGCCGAGGCGCTCCGCCGCGATCTGGACTGCTGCGTGCTGCAGGAGGCGGGCGGCGGCCTGGAGGTGAACGAGGGCTGGCGGACGCTGCCCTACCTCGGCGGCGGCAGCGCGGGCATCGGCCTGGTCCTCGACGACTACCTGGCGCACGCAGGCAGCGAGGAGTTCGAGCGGGCCCGGGCCGGCATCCTCACCGCCGCCACTTCCCGGTTCTACGCCCAGCCCGGCCTCTTCCAGGGCCGTGCCGGCCTGATCCTGCACCTCGCCCGCAGCTCCGCGCCGGGCACCGGCCCACAGCGGCTGGAGCAGCAGATCGCGGGGCTGGGCTGGTTCGCGATGGACTACCAGGGCCAACTGGCCTTCCCCGGAAACCAGATGATGCGGCTGTCGATGGACCTCGCCACCGGTACGGCAGGCTGCCTGCTCGCGCTCGCCGCGGCCCGCGACGCCGGGCGCGACGCGCACCTGCCCTTCCTCCCGCCGCCCCAGGCGGCCCTCACACGCGGCTCCGCGAACTGACGGAGTCGTGACACAACCCCCGTCCCCGATAAAGGGAAAGGACACCACCATGGCACTTCTCGACCTGCAGACCCTCGAGTCCGACGAGCACAACGGCGGCGGCGCGAGCACCGCGAGCCTGCTCTCCTGCGTCTCCGCGGCGAGCGTGCTCATCTGTCTCTGACCGGGACTGTGAGTCCACGGCTCCGGACGGCTCCCTCCCGACGGGAGGGGGCTGCCCGGAGCCTTCCCGTTTCCCGCCTTCCCCGCCGGAGCCGAGCGAGGCGAGCACCGATGCCCGACCGCCCTGAAGCCGCCCGTCGTCTTGCCCAGCAGGTCCTGCGGCACACCGGCGCCCGCGTCGCCGCGCTCGCCGCCGTGAGCACCACCGCCACGGCGGCGGGTCTGGTGCTGCCCGCCCTGCTCGGCCACACCCTGGACCTGCTGCTGGCCCGCGCCCCGGCCACCCGCTGGATCGCCTGCTGTGCCGGTGTCGTGCTGCTGCTCACCGTGCTGGACGCCTGCGCGGGCTATGTCACCGGCACGGCCGACGCGCACGCCACGGCATGGCTGCGCCGCCGGGTCACCGGGCACGTCCTCTCGCTCGGTCCGCGCGCGGCGGCCCGGTTCGGCGCCGGGGACCTGGTGGCGCGGCTGGTCGGCAGCGCCGCGCAGGCCGGGACGGCGCCGGGCGCGCTGGCCGCGCTGCTCGCAGCGCTGGCCGGACCGGTCGGGGGTGTGGTGGCGCTCGCCCTCCTCGACCCGTGGCTGGCGGCCGTGTTCCTCGCCGGGGCACCGGTCCTGGCGCTGCTGCTGCGCGCCGTCGCCCGCGACACCTCCTCCTGCGCGGCCGACTACCAGCGGGTGCAGGGCAGGATCGCCGCGGCCCTCGCGGAGGCGGTCGGCGGCCACCGGACGATCCGTGCGGCGGGCGCCGAGGACCGGGAGACGGCACGGATCCTCGCGCCGCTGCCCGAACTGTCCGGCGCCGGGCACCGCATGTGGCGGGTGCAGGGGCGGGCCGCCGCGCGGGCGGTCACCGTGGCACCGCTGCTGAACCTGGGGGTGCTGGCGGTGGCCGGACTGCTGCTCGCCCGGCACCGCCTGTCGGTGGGCGAGGTGCTGGCCGCCTCCCGGTACGCGGCACTCGCCACCGGCGTCGGCGTGCTGGTGGGACAGCTGGCCGCACTCGCCCGGGCCCGCGCGGCGGCCGGGCGGCTGGCCGAGGTCCGGGCCGAGCAGGCGCCCGGGCACGGCACCCGCCGCCTGCCCCCGGGCCCCGGCCGGCTGGAGCTGCGGGGCGTGACCGCCCGGCGGGGCGGCCGCACCGTGCTGGACGGCATCGACCTGGTGGTGCCGGGCGGCACGACCCTGGCGGTCGTCGGCCGCTCCGGCACCGGCAAGTCGCTGCTCGCGGAGGTGGCCGGGCGGCTCGCCGACCCGGAAGCGGGCGAGGTCCTCCTCGACGGCGTCCCGCTGACCGACCTCACCCACGACGCCCTGCGCGGCGCCGTCGCCTGTGCCTTCGAACGCCCGGCCCTGCTGGGCACGACCATCGAGGACACCATCGCCTTCGGGCTCACGGCCCCCTCTCCCGCCGAGGTCCGTTCGGCGGCCCGCCTCGCCCACGCCGACGACTTCGTGCGCCGCCTCCCCGACGGCTACGCGACCCGCCGCACCGACGCGCCCCGCTCCGGCGGCGAGACCCAGCGCCTCGGCCTCGCCCGCGCCTTCGCGCACGGAGGCCGGCTGCTGATCCTCGACGACGCCCTGTCCAGCCTCGACACGGTCACGGAGCACCGGATCGCCGCATCCCTGCTGGCCCCCGGCACGGGCCGGACCCGCCTCCTGATCGCCCACCGCACGACGACGGCGGCCCGCGCGGACGCGGTCGCATGGCTGGACGGGGGCCGCGTACGGGCGGTGGGAGCGCACCGGGAGCTGTGGCGGGACGCGGAGTACCGGGCGGTGTTCGGGGACGAAGGGACGGAGCGAGCGGAGGCGACGGAGGGAGCGGAGGTGACGGGGTGGGAGCCCGGGGTGGCGGCGCAGGCCACGGCCGAAGGGGCCGGAACGGAGGCCCGGGGCCGGTGAACGCGGGGCCGGGGCACACCGGGCGGCAGCGAGGGCACCTGCGCCGGCGGGCGTACCGGTTCCTCCGCACGCGCGGGCGGGTGCTGACCCGGCTCGGCGTCTGGTCCGTGCTGGAGGCGGGGCAGACCTTCGTCGTCGGCTTCGGCCTCGCGCGGGCGCTGGACGCCGGGTTCCTGGCCGGGGACACGCGGACGGGCCTGCTGTGGCTGGGTGCCGCGGGGCTCGCGGTGTGCGCCGGCGCGTACGGCACCGGGCGGGTGTACGGCGTGGTCGCCGCACTGGTCGAACCGGTCCGGGACCGGCTGGTGGCGGGGGTGGTCGCGCGCGGGGTCCGGAAGGCGGACGCGGGCGCGTTGTCCCAGCTCACTCAGCAGGTGGAGATCGCCCGGGACACGTTCGCCGGGGTGGTGCTGGTGTCCCGCTCGTTCCTGTTCACCGCGGCCGGCGCGTTGGTCGGCCTGTTCTCGCTGGCGCCTCTGCTGCTGGCGGTCGTGCTGCCTCCGTTAGTGGCCGGGGTGGCCCTGTTCGCGGCCGCGCTGCGGCCGCTGGCGCGCCGTCAGGAGGTGTTCCTCGCGGCGGACGAGGCGCTGGCGCACGAGCTGGGCGAGGTCTGCCCGGGGCTGCGGGACGTCACGGCGGCCGGGGCGGAGGCGCGGGTGGCCGCCGCGATCGGGGAACGGATCGAGGCCGAGCTGGCCGCGGCCCGCGCCCTGGCCCGCTGGAGCGTGGCCCGGGTGACGGCCCTGGCGGTGGGGGGTGAGCTGCCGGTGGTCCTGCTGCTCGTCGCCACCCCCTGGCTGCTGGGTCACGGCGTCACCCCAGGGGCCCTGGTCGGCGCGCTGGCCTACGTCACCCAGTCCCTCCTGCCCGCCCTGCACAACCTGGTCCACGGCCTCGGCACGAGCGGCGCCCGCCTCACGACGGTCCTGCGCCGCCTGGCGCCCCCGGAAGCCGCGGGGCCGGCGGCCGACGGGGGACCGATCGGCCCGCCGGCCATCCCGGGCCCATGCACCGGACGGACACCGGTCACACCACAACCGGCCGAGCAGACGGCTCAGATCCGGGAACCGACCCCACCCAGCCCGAGGTCCCGCCCCGCACCGACACCCCGTGGAGCGGCACACACCCCCGCCCCCGCCCTCGCCCTCGCCTCCGTCACCTTCGCCTACGGCCCCGCGAGTGCGCCCGTGGTGGACGGGCTGGATCTCGTCGTTCCGGACGGCGGGCATCTGGCCGTCGTGGGTCCGAGCGGGGTCGGGAAGTCGACGCTCGCCGGGCTCGTCGCGGGGCTGATCCGGCCGGGCTCGGGCACGGTCCGCGTCTACGGCCATGCCGTACCGGCGCCGCAGGCGGCCGCGCTGCGGGTGCTGATCCCGCAGGAGGCGTACGTCCACGGGGGCACCCTCGCCGAGAACCTGGCCCTGTTCCGTCCGGACCCGGTGCCCGAGGCGGAGCTGCTGGCGGCCGCCGAGGCGGTCGGGCTGGAGCCGCTGCTGCGGGCGTTGGGCGGGCTCGGCGGACGGGTCGACCCGGCGGCGCTCTCCGCGGGCGAGCGGCAACTGGTCGCGCTGACCCGGGCCTACCTCTCCCCCGCCCCGCTCGCCCTGCTCGACGAGGCGACCTGCCATCTCGACCCAGCGGCGGAGGCGCGCGCGGAGCGGGCCTTCGCCGCGCGCCCGGGCGGCACCCTGGTCGTCGTCGCCCACCGGATCAGCTCGGCCCGGCGCGCCGACCGGATCCTGGTGATGGACGGCGCGCGCACCCGCTGCGGCACGCACGACGAACTGCTGCGGGCCTCCCCCCTGTACCGGGACCTGGTCGGCGGCTGGGCGGCACCGAGTGCGCCGGTGCGCGGCTAGTCACAGCCACCCTTCGCCGCGGGATATCCGGATCGCGTCTATCCGGTTGCGTGCGCCGGTCTTGCGGGTGATCGACGCCATGTAGTTGCGGACGGTGCCGTGGGACAGGTGCAGGCTGCCGGCGATCTCCGCTATGGACGCGCCGCCGGCCGCCAGCGACAGCACGCTCAGCTCACGTCTGGTCAGGGGCATCTGGGCCGCCTTGAGGAAGTCGAAGCCCAGCGTGGCATCGACGAAACGTTCCCTCGCCGCGACGCTGCGGATGGCGTGCACCAGCCGGTCGGGCGCGCCCGCCTTGTCGACGAAGCCCAGGGCACCCGCCTCCGCGGCCTGCTTCAGCAGGCCCGGCCGGTTGGCATGGGCCAGCACCACGACCGCCGGCGGCCTGCCACCGCCGCGCGGCGGGCACAGCTCGCCGAGCGGCGGCGCCCCGTGGCCGTCGGCGCAGTCCAGGTCCGCCGCGCACACGTCCGGGCATAAGGACCGCAGCCGCCCGGCCGCGCCGCGCCACGGCGTGTCGTCGACGGCGAAGCCGGGTTCCCGGCGCAGCCAGTCCGCCAGAACCGATCGCACCAGACACGCATCGTGCACCAGAAGCACCCGGATCACTTCCCGCCCCTTAGGTTGATGGCCGTCTCTCGTCCTCGCCGTACCCCGTACGTTCCGCCGGCGCGATGAGCGCGTGCCCATTCTTGGGCCCGGCCATCGTTCGCGGGCGCGGAGATTCGGCCATCGAGGTGCGCGGGGGCGCACACGTGGTGCCTCGTACGCCGCCCACGCTTCCGTTGCACAGGCATGTGTCCGAGCTGACGGGGTAATCGGGGGCACCCTCCGCGGGCGGCCCTGACCGTGGGTGCTCGCCGTGCACGGGCCGCCCCCGCGAGGGAGTCTTGACCCCGGGATGTGACGCGCGGCCGGGCGAGGAGGTGGTCGGCGTGTCCGACGGGCCAGGGCCGGAGCGGACACCGGTGGCCGACGGGCCGCCGGTGTCCCAGCCCGTGCTGTCGCTGGCGCTGGCCACCCTGCTGGAGGAGGTGCGGGCACACTCCGGCGCGGTGTATCTGCTCAGTCCCGACGAGCCGGTCCTGGAGATGGCGGTGCACGCCGGCATGCCTCGGGCGTTCGCGGCGCCCTGGCAGCGGGTCGGGCTGAGCGCGCCGATCCCGATCGCCGACGCGGCGCGCGAGCGGCGGCTGGTGTGGGTGGGCGGCGAGGAGCAGATGGCCCGCTGCTATCCACGGATCGCGGTGGTGCTGCCGTACCCGTTCGCCCTCGCCGCGGTGCCCGTGGCGACCGCGCGCCGGGTGTACGGAGCGGTGTTCGTGACCTTCCCCGGTGCGCATCCGCCGGAGCTGTCCGGCCCGGAGCGCGAGCAGCTGACGACGGCCTGCGACCGGCTGGCGCTGCGGCTGGAAAGGGCCGAGGAGGAGAACCGGCCGATCGGGCACGAGGCCGACGTGCTGGGGGTGCCGGTCTCGGGCGTGGCCGCCACGCTCGGCTCCGTGGAGGCGGTGCGGATGGTGTCCCGGCTGCCGTACGGGCTGGTGTCACTGGATCTGCACGGCCGGATCGGGTTCGTGAACTCGGCCGCCGCCGAGCTGCTCGGCAGACCTGCCGGGGAGCTCCTGGGCACGGTGCCCTGGGTGTCGGTGCCCTGGCTGAACGACCCGATGTACGAGGACCGTTACCGGGCGGCGCTGCTCAGCCAGCAGGTGACGTCGTTCGTGGCACTGCGCCCGCCGGGCGACTGGCTGTCGTTCCGGCTCTACCCGAGCACGACGGGGCTGAGTGTGCGCATCAGCCGGGCCCGGGCGGTGACGGAGCTGGCCCGGGGCGCGCCGCAGTCGGGCGGCAGTCCGGCCCGGCTGGTGACCATCTCGCAGGTGCTGAGCCTGGCGAGCGCCCTGACCGAGGCGGCGGGGGTGCAGGACGTGGTGCAGCTGGTGTGGGACGAGATCGCCCCGGCGGTCGGCAGCCGGGCCATGGTGATCCTCGGCTCGCAGGGCGGCCGACTGCATGTGCTGGGGCACCGGGGATACGAGAACCCGCACGTCGTGGAGCGGTTCGACGGGCTGCCGCTGACCGAGCGCACCCCGGGCACACAGGCACTCGGCAGCGGGGTGCCGGGATTCTTCGAGTCGCAGGAGCAGCTCGAGCGGTTGTATCCACGCCGGCACGGGACCCCGGACGGCTTCGCGGCCTGGGCGTACCTGCCGCTGATCGCGTCCGGGCGCCTGGTGGGCACGTGTGTGCTGGCGTACGCCGAGCCGCATGTCTTCCCCGCCGACGAGCGGGCCGTGCTGACCTCGCTCGGCGGGCTGATCGCGCAGGCCCTGGAGCGGGCCCAGCTGTACGACGCCAAGCACCGGCTGGCGCACGGGCTGCAGCAGGCGCTGCTGCCCGACACGCTGGCGCCGCCGCCCGGCATCGAGGCGGCGGCCCGCTATCTGCCGGCCACGCACGGCATGGAGATCGGCGGCGACTTCTACGACCTGGTGCCGACCCGGCCGCTGGCGGCGGCGGTGATCGGGGACGTGCAGGGGCACAACGTGACCGCGGCGGGGCTGATGGGGCAGATCCGCACCGGGGTGCGCGCGTACACCACGGTCGGGCAGGCGCCGCACGAGGTGATGGGAAGCACCAACCGGCTGCTCATCGACCTCGGTGCGGACCTGTTCGCCAGCTGCCTGTACCTGCGGCTGGACCCCGCGCGCGGAGCGGCCGTGATGGCGCGCGCGGGGCATCCGCCGCCGCTGCTGCGACGGCCGGACGGGCGGGTGCGGGTGCTGGACCTGGCCGGGGGTCCGCTGCTCGGCATCGACGCCTCGGCGGCGTATCCGACGACCGAGGTGTCCCTCGCCCCCGGCTCCGTGCTCGTGCTGTACACCGACGGACTGGTGGAGTCCCCCGGTGTCGACATCGAGGACGCACTGGCCGACCTGGGTGAGCTGCTCACCGAGATCGGTGACCGGCCCCTGGAGGACCTGGCGGACCAGGTCGTCCGGCGCAGTGCGGCGGCCCAGCGGCGGACGGACGACGTGGCGGTGCTGCTGTTGCGGGCCCGCCAGGACGGCTGACCGGGCGTGGTCCGGCCCTCCCGCCGGAGGGCCGGACCGTTCCCTGCCCGCCGGAACCGCGGTGAGGCCGGCAGGGGGTCGGGGGGAATCCGTCTCGCCGGGGGTCCGCCTCGCGGGGGATCCGGCTCAGTTGGTGCCGGTGAGGGACGACCCGTTGTCCGACGAACCGCTGCCGGACTGGTCACCCGTACCACTGCCGGACTGGTCACCCGTACCACTGCCGGACTGGTCACCCGTACCGCTGCCGGACTGGTCACCGGCCGAGGCGGACGGGTCGGCGCCCGCGCCGGACTGGTCGTCGCCCGCGCCCGCCTGGTCACCGGAGCCGCTGCCCGACTGGTCGCCCGCGGAGGCCGACGGGTCGGCGGAACCCGACTGGTCGCCCGCGCCGTTGCCGCCGTTGGCGTCAGCACCGCCGTTGCCGCCGTTGCCGCCGTTGCCGAGCGTCGCGCCGGTGGCCTGGAGCGCCGCGGTGACCGGCTGGAAGAAGGTCTCACCGCCGCTGGTGCAGTCGCCGCTGCCGCCGGAGGTCAGACCGACCGCGCCGCCGTCCTGGGTGAACAGGGAGCCTCCGCTGTCACCGGGCTCGGCGCACACGTTCGTCTGGATGAGGCCATTGACCGTGTCGACGCCGTTCGGGTCCGTCTCGCTCTGGAAGTTGACGGTGGCGTCGAGACCGGTGACCTGGCCGTCGTGCAGACCGGTGGTTGAGCCCATCCGGAACACCGTCTCGCCGACGGTGGCGTCCGCGGCCTGGGTGATCTGCACGGTCTGGCCGTTGCCGGTGTTGACCTCGCTGGGCGCCTGGGTGCCCGCGTCGTTGTACTTGACGAGCGAGAAGTCGTTGCCGGGGAACTTCGCCTGGTCGACGGTGGCGATCGGCTGGCCGTTCTGCGAGTCCGACCAGTCCTTGGCGGCGACCCCGCAGTGACCGGCCGTCAGGAAGGCCGGACTGCCGTCGGAGGCGGTGACGTTGAAGCCGAGGGAGCAGCGCACGCCGCCGCCCTGGACCTGGGAGAAGATGGCGTCGCCGCCGGAGACGAAGGTCTTGAAGGTGCCGGCGGACTTCTTCAGGGTGGCCATGCCGGAACCGAGGCTCTGCACGGTCGACTGCAGTCTGTCCCACTTGGCGCCGGTGACGGTGGAGTCGGCGGTGACCAGGACCTTGTCGGTGCGCGGGTCGACGGCCCAGGACGTGCCGGGGATGGTCGCCTTCGTCTTCAGCGTCCCGGCGGCGGCCTTGAGGTCGCGGGTGCTGTTCTTCACCTGGCGGACGACCGCGCCCGCCTTCTTCGCCTGGACGATGGTGTTGCTGTCGCCGTTGACGACGTTGACGACCAGCTTCTGCCGGCCGCTGTCGTAGTAGGAGCCCGCGAAGGCGTCGCCGAGGGCCTTCTGCAGGCGCGCGGCGAGGTCGGAGGCCTGCGTGGCCTTCAGGGTCCTCGCGGTGCCGGCGCCGTCCGCGGCCTGGTCCTTGTCCTGGGAAGCGTTGGCGTTGGGCAGCAGGAGGGCCGCCGCTCCGAGCGCCGCGACACCGCCCACCGCTATCGCCGCCTTGCGCTTGGGCATTCGCTTGTGACTCAAACTTCTCGACCTCCTGGGGACGGGGGTCTGCCGCTCACGGGCAGTTCGTATCGGGGCGCCTGGATGGCCGTGAGTACGCACCGGCCGCGCGGTGTGTTCAATTCCGTTTCCCAACGGCCGTACCGGAACGGTGAATCGGCCACGTTCCGCGTGTCCGGGCGGGCGGCCGGGAACAATCACCCATATGACGATGACCCCCGCCGAAGCCGACAAGATCCTCTCCGACCGCTTCGCCCCCTGGGTGCTCGACCTCGGACTCTCCGTCGAGTCGCTCGGCGAGGACCGGGCCGTCCTGCGTCTGCCCTGGTCGGAACGGCTGGCCCGGGACGGCGGGGGCCTGTCGGGGCAGGCCCTGATGGCGGCGGCCGACACGGCGACGGTCATCGCGGTGTCCGCCGCGCGGGGCGGGTTCGTGCCGATGACGACGGTGCAGCAGTCGACGTCGTTCCAGCGCGCGGTGACCGGATCCGATGTCCTGATCGAGGCGGTGCTGACGAAGCTGGGCCGCCGGACGGCGTTCGCCGACATCACTCTCAGCGACGCCGGTTCGGGCGCGCTCGCGGCCCGCGCGAGCACGGTCTACGCGATCCTGGGCTGACACGCTCGGCTACCGGTCGGTGACGGTCTGCTGCGGACACAGACCGGAATCCCTGCTTCAGGGAATCTGCACATTGAATACTCAACCAAGTCACCGCCGTCAGCGGATCTGCACAATCGCGCGCCCCTGGTACGCCTTTGGCGCGGAGTGCCGGATTCGCCGCGCGCCGGACAAGAGGCCGTGCGCGACGATGCCGTGCGGCATGTGAAGGAGTCGCCGACGAGTCGTGCACACGCCTGCACGGATGAGTCGCTGCGGCGGACAAGTGCCCTGGTGAGAGCCCTGGTTGATTGGAAGAGCGCCCCGCGTGCGTGCTTTGATCCATCGCACCGCAGGGGTCGCCCCCCGGCGGTCGCGGCGGTCCGTCTGTCCCCAGAGGGGGCCGCTCTCCCCCTTGTGAAATATCCATACGAAGGGAAGTTCCACCATGAACTCCACCCCCCAGGTCGAGACCGTCGAGATCTCGGACGCCGAGCTGGACAACGTCTCCGGCGGTCTGTCCGTGAACGCCCTCAACTCCGTGACCGGTGCGGTCAACGGTGTTGCCCCGGTCTCCGGCGCGCTGGACACGGCCATCGGCACCGTCGAGGGTGTCACCGGCCTGAACGTCGCCCCGGTCACCAACCTGGTCGCCGGTCTCTGATCGCCCTTGGGCGTCACCGAGGTCCCGGAGCCGTCCCGCGGCTCCGGGGCTCTCGGATGCCCTGAAACACCAGCGTCTCTCCCACAGGTGAGGGAAGTTCCGTGCAGTTCCGCCAACAGGCCCTCGCCAAGCTCCAGTCGCCGGAGGAGCTGGACCTCCCCGTGCGGCTCGCCCGCCCCCAGGGCTGGCTCGCGCTCGGCATCACCGTCGTCGTCATGGCGGCGGCCTCCGTGTGGGCGGTGACCGGTTCGGTCGCCTCCACGGTGAGCGCGCAGGCCGTCCTCACGCACGGGCAGGGCAGCTATCTGCTGCAGAGCCCGGTGGCCGGCCAGGTCACGGCCGTCCTCGCCCGGCAGGGCGAGCGGCTGCCCGCGAACGCCCCGGTCCTCAAGGTCCGTACGAGCCAGGGCGACTCGGTCGTCCGCACGGTCGCCGCGGGCCGCGTCACCACCCTCGCCGCCACCATCGGGCAGATCATCCAGACCGGCACGAACGTCGCCGCGGTGGAGCGGGTCGCCCACGCCTCCGACCCGCTGTACGCGACCGTGTACGTCCCCGCCGAGAACGCCGCCGCCATCCCGGCGCACGCCTCCGTGGACCTCACCGTCTCCTCGGTCCCGGCGCAGCGGTACGGCGTGCTGCGCGGCCGCGTGAAGTCGGTGGACCGCACCGCGCAGTCCGCCCAGTCGATCTCCGCGTTCCTTGGCGACAGCCAGCTCGGCGAGCAGTTCACCCGCAAGGGCCGGCCCGTGGCCGTCCTGGTGGAGCTGGACCGTTCGAAGGCGACGAGGAGCGGCTACCGGTGGTCCACCACCGACGGGCCGCCGTTCGGGCTCGACTCGATGACCTTCGCCACCGGTTCCGTCCGGCTCGCCGACCAGCGTCCCGTCGATTGGCTGCTCCCGTGACCACCACGCAGGAAAACCGCCGCAGACGGGCCGCCCCGGCCAAGCGGCCGGTCCCCAAGTCCCGTGCCGGGACGGTCCGTACGCCCACCGTGCTCCAGATGGAGGCCGTCGAGTGCGGCGCCGCCTCCCTCGCCATGGTGCTAGGCCACTACGGCCGGCACGTGCCGCTGGAGGAACTGCGCATCGCCTGCGGTGTCTCCCGCGACGGCTCACGCGCCTCCAACCTGCTGAAGGCGGCCCGCAGTTACGGCCTGACCGCCAAGGGCATGCAGATGGACCTGGCCGCCCTCGCCGAGGTGCAGGTCCCGGCCATCCTGTTCTGGGAGTTCAACCACTACGTCGTCTACGACGGCATGGGCCGCCGCTTCGGCCGCCGGGGCGTCCACATCAACGATCCCGCCAAGGGCCGCCGGTTCGTGCCCATGGAGGAGTTCGACGGCAGCTTCACCGGTGTCGTGCTGGTGCTGGAGCCCGGCGAGGGCTTCAGCAGGGGCGGGCGCCGCCCCGGTGTGCTCGGCGCGATGCCGGCCCGGCTGCGCGGCACCGCCGGCACCCTGCCCGCCGCCGTCCTGGCCAGCCTGCTGCTGGTCGCGGTCGGCGCGGCCGTACCGGCGCTGAGCCGTACCTACATCGACACCTTCCTGATCGGCGGGCAGACCTCGCTGCTGAGCGTGCTGTTCGCGTCGATGGCGACCTGTGTGCTGCTCACCCTGGTGCTGACCTGGCTGCAGCAGGCCAACCTGCTGCACAGCCGGATCATCTCCTCCACGCTGTCCAGCGCGCGGTTCCTGCGCCATCTGCTGCGCCTGCCGGTGACGTTCTTCGCCCAGCGCTCCCCCGCCGACCTGGTGCAGCGGCTGCAGTCCAACGACCAGGTCGCCGAGACCCTGGCCCGGGACCTCGCCGCGGCGGGCGTGGACGCGATCGTGGTCGTGCTGTACGCGATTCTGCTCTACACCTACGACCCGCAGCTGACCTTCCTCGGCATCGGCGTGGCCCTGCTGAACGTGGTCGCCATGCGCCTGGTCGTCCGGCTGCGCGCGACCCGCACGGCGAAGCTGCGCGCGGACACGGCCCGGCTGACCAACACCTCGTACACCGGTCTCCAGCTGATCGAGACGATGAAGGCGACCGGCGGCGAGGACGGCTACTTCCGCAAGTGGGCCGGGCAGCACGCCACCACCCTGGAGGAGCAGCAGCGGCTCGGCGTGCCGAGCGCCTGGCTCGGCGTGGTCGCCCCGACCCTCGCCACCTTCAACAGCGCGCTGATCCTGTGGATCGGCGGTCTGCGCGCGGTCGAGGGGCACATCTCGGTCGGTCTGCTGGTCGCGTTCCAGGCACTGGTCACCCGCTTCACCGCGCCGCTGACCCGGCTCAACGGTGTGGCGGGCCGCATCCAGGACTTCGCGGCCGACGTGGCCCGGCTCAAGGACGTGGAGAACTTCCAGGCCGACCCGCTCTACGCCCGCCCCGGCGGCGGTGACTCCACGCGCCGGCTGCACGGGCACGTCGAGCTGGAGAACGTCACCTTCGGCTACAGCCCGCTGGACCAGCCGCTGCTGAGCGGCTTCGACCTGACCGTCGGGCCCGGTCAGCAGGTGGCGCTGGTCGGCGGCTCCGGCAGCGGCAAGTCCACGGTGTCCCGGCTGATCTCGGGCCTGTACGCGCCGTGGGACGGGGTGATCCGCATCGACGGCCGCCGGCTCGAGGACATCCCACGTGGCGCGCTCGCGGCCTCCGTCTCCTTCGTCGACCAGGACGTGTTCCTCTTCGAGGGCTCCATCCGCGACAACGTGGCCCTGTGGGACCCCTCGATCCCGGACGAGGCGGTCGTCGAGGCGCTGAAGGACGCGGCGCTGTACGACGTGGTGATGCGCAGGCCCGGCGGCATCCACAGCAGGGTCGAGCAGGACGGCCGCAACTTCTCCGGCGGGCAGCGCCAACGCCTGGAGATCGCCCGGGCGCTGGTGCGCCGGCCCAGCATCCTGGTGCTGGACGAGGTGACCAGCGCGCTGGACGCGGAGACCGAGCTGGTCGTGATGGACAACCTGCGCCGGCGCGGCTGTGCCTGCGTGGTGATCGCGCACCGGCTGAGCACCGTCCGGGACAGCGACGAGATCGTCGTCCTGCAGCACGGCACGGTGGTCGAGCGCGGGCGGCACGAGGAGCTGGTGGCACGCGGCGGCGCGTACGCGGCGCTGGTCAGGGAGCGATGAGATGAGTTCCGTTCAGGAGGGACACGACGGCGACCTCGTGCTCGGTGCGCTGGGGTCCCTGGGATCGCGCGTGGACTGCGCCGGTTTCAACCGTCTCGACCTCGAAGGCCCGCAGGTGCTGTGGCTGGTCGCGGCCGGGGCCCTGGACCTGTTCGCGGTGGACGCCGTCCAGCAGGGCCACTGGCACCACCTGGGCCGGCTGGAGGCGGGCGCGCTGCTGCTCGGCCCGGTCGCCGGGCCCCAGCACACCCTGGTGGCCCGCCCGGTCCGGGACTGTGTGGTGCACCGCGTCAACCTGCGAGAGCTCTACCAGCCCGCGAACACCCAGACCTGGTCGTACGACGAGTACGGCACCCCGCAGTACGTGCCGCCCGCCACCAGCCCGCTGGAGTACGCGGTGGCGCTCGGCGTCGGCCGGGGCCTGTCCGTGCTGTTCCAGGCACCGATGGCCGAGGAGCGGGCGCAGGCGCCCACCGACGACGACGTGTTCTGGATGCAGGTCCCGCCGGGCAGCGTCCAGTACGGCTCCCTGTACGGCGATCAGGCCGCCGCCGACCTGCTGATGGACCCGGCGCTGTGGCAGTCGATGGTCGACCAGCAGTACCGGCTGCTGACGGCGCTGGACCGGTGGATCGAGCAGCTGGAGCGCACCCACGAGACGCGCACGGCCGCCGGGATCAAGGCCGGTGAGGCCGTGCGCGCCCAGGCCGACCAGACCCTGCTGGCCTCCATCGGCAAGCGCTCGGCCCGCCGGACGACGGCCGCCGACGCCGACGCCGGTTACGCGGCCTGCAAGCTGGTCGCCGAGGCGGCCGGGATCACCCTGGCCGAGCCCGCGCAGAGCGGCACCGAGAGCGACCGGCTCGACCCGGTGGAGCGGGTGGCGCTGGCCTCCCGGGTGCGCGCCCGGGGGGTCCGGCTGGACGGGAACTGGTGGCGGGAGAACGTGGGCCCGCTGGTCGGCCACCGGGCGCTGTCCGGGGCGCCCGTGGCGCTGCTGTGGCGGCGCGGCGGCTATGTCGCCGTCCACCCGGGCACCGGACGCGAGACGCCGATCGAGAAGGCGAACGCGGAGGAGTTCGAGCCGCGCGCGGTGATGTTCTACCGGCCGCTGCCCGACAAGCGGCTCTCACCGCTCGGCCTGCTGCGGTTCAGCCTGTACGGCACGCGCGGCGACATGCTGAACCTGCTCCTCGCGGGTCTGGTGACGGTGGTGATCGGCGCGCTGGTGCCGGTCGCCACGGGCCGGGTGCTCGGCGAGTACGTGCCCCGGGCGCAGACGGGCCTGATCGTCCAGGTGTGCCTGGCCGTGATGGTGAGCGGGGTGGTGGCGGCGGCGTTCACGCTGCTGGAGAACCTGTCCATCCTGCGGCTGGAGGGCAGGATCGAGGCGGCGCTCCAGCCGGCCGTCTGGGACCGGCTGCTGCGGCTGCCCACCCGGTTCTTCACCCAGCGCTCGACCGGGGAACTCGCCAGCGCGGCGATGGGCATCAGCGCGATCCGCCGGCTGCTCGCGGGCGTCGGCCCGGTGGTCGCGCAGTCGGTGACGATCGGCGCGATGAACCTCGGTCTGCTGTTCTGGTACAGCGTGCCGATGGCCATGGCGGCGCTCGGCATGCTCGTCGTCATCGCGGCCGTGTTCCTGGGGCTCGGGCTGTGGCAGGTGCGCTGGCAGCGGAAGCTGACGGTGCTCGGCAACAAGCTGAACAACCAGGCGTTCCAGACCCTGCGCGGCCTGCCCAAGCTGCGGGTGGCGGCGGCCGAGAACTACGCGTACGCGGCCTGGGCGCGGGAGTTCGCGCGCAGCCGGGAGCTGCAGCAGAAGGTCGGCCGGATCAAGAACCTGACCACCGTGCTCGGCGCCGTCTATCTGCCGGTGTGCACGCTGCTGATGTTCATGCTGCTGGCGGGCCCGGCGAAGGGCGCGATGTCGGCGGCGGACTTCCTGACCTTCAACACCTCGGTGACGATGGTGCTGACCTCGGTCACCCAGCTCACCAGCTCCTTCGTCTCGGCGGTGGCCGCGCTGCCGCTGTTCGAGGAGATCAGGCCGGTCTTCGAGGCGACCCCCGAGGTGCGCACGTCGAGCACCCGGCCGGGACCGCTGTCGGGCGCGATCGAGGCCCGGCGGCTGTCCTTCCGGTACGCCGACGACGGTCCGCTCGTCCTGGACGACGTGTCCTTCGCGATCCGTCCGGGCGAGTTCGTGGCGGTCGTCGGCCCGAGCGGCTGCGGCAAGTCCACGCTGCTGCGACTGCTCATCGGCTTCGACAAACCGGTCTCCGGCAGCGTCCTGTACGACGGCCAGGACCTGGCAGCCCTCGACCAGTCGGCGGTGCGCCGGCAGTGCGGGGTCGTGCTGCAGCACGCGCAGCCCTTCACCGGCTCCATCCTGGACGTCATCTGCGGCACCGAGCCGTACACGCCGGAGGAGGCGATGGCGGCGGCCGAGATGGCGGGGCTCGCGGAGGACATCCAGCGGATGCCGATGGGCCTGCACACCATCGTGGCCGGCAGCGGCGCGATCTCCGGCGGCCAGCGGCAGCGGCTGATGATCGCCCAGGCGCTGATCCGGCGCCCCCGCGTCCTGTTCTTCGACGAGGCGACCAGCGCGCTGGACAACGACACCCAGCGGATCGTCATCGAGAGCACCCGCAAGCTGAACGCCACCCGGGTGGTCATCGCGCACCGGCTGTCCACGGTGCTCGACGCCGACCGGGTGATCGTGATGGAGGACGGCAAGGTCGTCCAGCAGGGCACCCCGGCCCAGCTGCTCGCCGACACCGGGGGCCGGCTGCACGAGCTGGTACGCAGGCAGCTGGCCTAGGCCGGTTCCTTCGGCTCGTCGCCCGGGCCGCCTAGCCGGACTCCTCCTCGTCGTCCCGGTGGTCGTGGGTCGGCGTCCAGTGGTGATCGGTGAACCAGCGGCCGAACAGGGCACCGCCGTAGATGACGAACCCGACGCCGATGAGCCAGGACTCGACGACGAGCACGGTGCCCACCGCGCCGTAGCTGAGCGCGTTGGTGACGATCAGCGGGGTGAAGACGAGGTGGGAGAAGGCCCGCAGGCCGGCCAGGCCGAGGACGGTGGCGAGCGCGCCCGGCAGCAGCGAGCGCCAGTGGACCTGGCCGCCCAGCAGGAACCGCTGCCCCCACCAGAAGAACGCCACGCCGCTCAGGGTGGACAGCGTGATCCGCTGGCCCCCGTGCAGTGCGTTCTTCGTCGCCACCTCCTGGTAGAGGTACGCGGTGAGCGCCACCAGCCAGGTCGCCTGCCGCCAGACCCGGTGCCAGGGGCCTGAGGCCAGGCCCCAGATGCGTTCGTAGGCGTTCTGCACGCTGCCGCCGAAGGACACGCCGAACACGGCGAGCAGGACGCCGCTCCAGACGCTGGTGGTGCCGATGACCTTGCGCGGCGGACTGATGACGTCGGTGATCACACGGGCGGAGCGGCCGGAGAGCCCCATGCCGTCCGTGAGCCACGAGGCGAAACCGCCCCGCACCAGGGGATCGGCCGCGGCGACCACGATGAGCAGCGGCGCCAGCGTGACGAGGGCCAGCGTGGCGAAACCCATGGCCCGGTGCATCAGCTCCAGTTCCCGCCCGTGGGCGAACAGGGCACCGACCCTGAGCCACTCCCATGCGCGGTGCAGGCCGCGCCGCCACCGCTTCACGGCTCCTCCCGTGCTCGCCGCCCACACTCCTCTGTGCCGATTCATCCACCCCGGTGCGGACCGGGCAACTCACGACACGGCCGATGGGTGCCCGGTTTGCGTGCCGTGGCACCGGAGAATAGGAACCCGTGCGTACTCCTGCCGAGGTTCCCCGGCCCGAACAGGCTCCGCCGAGCGGCCGCCGCCGCACGCTGATCGTGAGCGCGAGCATGGGGGCCGGCCATGACACGGTCGCCGGCGAACTCGCGCGGCGCGCCGGGGCGCAGGGGTACGAGCCGCACGTGGTCGACGTCCTGCAGCTGCTGCCGTACGGCCTGGGCACCGGACTGCGCCGCTCCTACCAGGCCTCCGTCCGGCACGCCCCCTGGGTGTACGCGGGCGTCTACGGCGCGTTCCTGCGCGGCGGCACCGGTCCCCGCCCCAGCGGGGTGCCGCTGGCCCGGTTGGCCGCCGGCCGGCTGACCGGCCTCGTGGACCGCCTGGACATCGACGCCGTCGTGTCCGTCTTCCATCTGTCCGCGCAGCTCACCGGCCATCTCCGGGCCTGCGGACGGCTCCGGGTGCCGAGCACGGTGTTCCTGCTGGACTTCGCCGTGCACCGGCAGTGGCTGCATCCCGGCAACGACCGGTACCTGTGCCTCACGGACACGGCCGCGTCCCAGGTGCGCCGGGTCCTGGGCACACCGGCCGTGACGACCGGCCCGGCGGTCGCACCGGAGTTCCTCGCGCCGGCCCCGGCCGCGGCCGGGTGGCGGGAGCTCTTCCGCGGGCACGCGCCGGGGCGGCCCGCGGTGCTGCTCTCGGCGGGCGCGTGGGGTGCGGCGTCCCGTCCGGAGGACACCGCCCGGCTGCTGGCGGGCGCCGGCTACCTGCCGGTGGTGCTGTGCGGCCGCAACGCACGGCTGCGGGCCCGGGTGTCCCGGGTGCCCGAGGCGCTCGCCCTGGACTGGGTGGACGACATGCCCGGGCTGCTGGCCGCCTCGTACGCCCTGCTGGACAACGCGGCGGGCCAGACCGCCGTACAGGCCCTGGCCACCGGCCTGCCGGTGGTGGGTTACCGGCCCCTTCCCGGTCACGGGGTGGAGGGGGTACGGCAGATGGCCGACCACGGGCTCTCGGAGTACGCCGGGACCGGCCCGCGACTGCTCCGCGCGCTCGGCCGGCTCTCGGAGGCGGGAGGAGTGCGCGCGGAGCGGGCGGCGCGGGGGCGGGCGCTCTTCCGGGGGGACGTGGTGGGCCAGGTGGCCGGGTTGTGAGGCGGGGACCCGTCGCGGACGCCGCCCCGCCGACGCCGTCGTCAACCGGCCGGCGCCGGGTCCCGCCCACCTGACGGGGCGGAGGCACGGGGGTGTCCGTGCTCGCGCAGGGGGCCCACCGTCAGGCCCGACTCGCGGCAGCCGGTCACGAGGGCGGGGAGGGCGCCGAGGGCCGAGCGCCAGCAGCCGGGGGCCGCGTACCGGTCCGAGTCGTGCAGCAGGACGGTGCCGCCGCCGCGCAGGTCCGCCGCGACCCGGGCCCGCACGGACGCCGGGGTGGCGTCGGGGGTCCAGTCCCTGCCCCAGGCGGACCACAGCACGGTCCGCAGCCCGGCCCGGCGGGCGGCCAGCCAGCGTCCGGAGGTGAGGATCCCGTACGGGGGCCGGTACCAGTGCGGGCGGTGTCCGCAGAGGTCGTGCAGCGCGCGCACGGTGCGGGCGACCTCCTCGGCGTCCCGGCCGGGGGCGGGGCGCCAGGGGCGGTCGTGCGTCCAGCCGTGCACCGCGAGTTCGTGACCGCGCCGGACCGTCTCCCGCAGCAGCGCGGGATGCCGGACCGCGTTCTCACCGAGCACGAAGAAGGTCGCCCGCACCTCCAGCCGGTCCAGGGCGTCGAGGAAGAGGGGTGTCGCGGCCGGGTCGGGGCCGTCGTCGAAGGTGAGCGCGACGTGCTGCCGGCCGCCGGTTCCGGCGAGGCCGGGGAAGAGCGTCTGCCGTACGCCCGGCAGCCAGGTGGCCGCCGGGCCGATGTGGGCCGCCGTGACGGCGGCGGGCAGCAGCAGGGCCGCTCGCCGCCACGCGCGGCCGGGGAGGAGGGACATCGGTGTGCTGTCTCCTTGCCTGGTGTGCCGGGGTCAGTTTCCGCGGGGCTCGGCTACGGGTTCCCCGCCGCGGCTCGGTGGGCGGCCCTGCCCGGAGGTGTCCCACTGCTGCCCGACGGCCGACGCGTGGGCCAGGCCCAGGCTGCCCGCCCCGATCAGCACGATGCCCAGCACCTCGGGGATCACTCGCAGCCCGAGGTGGATCACCTCGTCGAACAGGACCCAGCCGAGGATCACACTGGTGACGGCGTCGCCGAGGGTGAGCGCGGGCTGGGAGGCGGTCAGCGACCCGGCGGCCAGCGCGCTCTGCAGCAGCAGGAAGGCGACGAGCCCGGCGACCCCCGTGGCGTACGGCGACCAGTGCGCGAGCATCGCGCCCGGACCGTGTCCGAGCCGCCCCACGGCCTCCTTGAGCAGCGCGGCGGTCGTCGCGAAGGACACCGCGGAGGCGAGGCCGAGCAGCGCGGCCCGGGCCATGCCCCGGGTCGGGCGCGCGACCGCCACGAGCAGCACGACGACCCCGAGCACCGCGGCGCCGCCCAAGAGCCAGGCGCGGGGCGAGGCGGTGGGCAGGCCGGCGGACGGCGCCGCGGCCAGCAGGAAGAGGGCCAGCCCGGCGGCCAGGGCGAGGAAGGCCAGCCAGGTCCGGCGGTCCGGCCGGCGCCGGAACACGAGGCCGCCGACGACCAGGGTGAACAGCAGTTCGGAGGCGAGCAGGGGCTGCACCAGGGACAGGCTGCCGGTGGCCAGGGCCCCGGCCTGCAACAGCCCCGAGAGTGCCAGCAGTCCGGTGCCCGCCAGCCAGTGGGGGCGCCGCAGCAGCTGGGCGAGCCGACGCACGGCGGGCCCGGCTCCCCCGCGCTTCTCCGGCTCCTGCACGGCGGCCCGGCGCTGCAGCACCGAGGCGGAGGCGTTGGAGAGCGCGGCGAGCAGGGCGAGCACCACCGAGACGGCGAGCATGACCGTTCACCCGAAGTGGGCGGCGAGCCGCCGGTAGAGCCCGGGCGCGGCGCCGCGCACCCGGGCGGGCAGCCGCAGCCAGCCGGGGACGTAGACCTCGTCCCTGTCGTGCCGGACGGCGCTCCACACCGCGTCGGCGACCCGCTCCGGGGCCACGGGCCGCGGCCACGACCGTGTGTAGGGGGCGCCGCGCCGGTCGAAGAAGGGGGTGTCGACCGCGCCGGGGATCACATGGCTGACGCCCACCCCGGTGCGGCGCAGTTCGTAGCGCAGGGCGTCGGCGAAGGCGGCCAGGGCGGCCTTCGCCGCGGAGTACACGGCCTCGCCCCGCACGCCGATCCCGGCGACGGAGCCGATGAGCACGATCCGGCCCGACCCGGCCGCGACCATGTGGGGCAGCAGGGCACGCACCAGGTGCACGGTGGCCAGCAGATCGACGCCGAAGACCTCGTCGATCCGGGCGCGCGGCATCCCGGTGAAATCCCCGGACCAGCCCACGCCGGCGCCCGCCACCAACAGGTCCAGCCGGCCCAGGTGGTCCAGGGCGAGATCGGTCACCCGGCGGTCGGCGCCGGGCCGGGTCAGGTCCGCGGGCACCGCCAGCGCGGAGGCCTCGGCGGCCACCTGCTCCAGACGGGTGACGTCCCGCCCGTTCACGACCAGGCGCCAGCCCCCCTCGGCGGCCAGCCGGCGGGCCACGGCCGCGCCGATCCCCGAGGAGGCGCCCGTCACCAGCGCCGTACCGCCGGGCCCCGGCCGGCCCGCGAGCCGGGCCCTCGCGTCCGCTCCCGGGACGGGGCCCGTCACCGGCAGCGCACGGCTGGACGATCCTGCAGGGGAAGGAGCATGGGACATGTCGACCGACCTCACTGCGACGGCGTACGCGGACTGCGACATCGGGGCCGAACCCTCGCGGTGTATCCAGGGCGCCACATGCCGAAACACCGCGCACGGCGGAGCCCCGGGTCGGCCCCCGCCGCCACTCGAACGAGTGGGCCGCGCGGGGCCCGGAGGGTGACCATGGTCCGAGCGAACCACGGCCATGTGCCCCGGGCCACGGCGGGAGAACCGTACGACCGGCACCGGCGGGCTGATCGCGGGGCGGGCCCGGCCGGCCCGACCGCCGCCCTGGACCGGCGCGGGCGGGGGTCGGCTGCCGGCTGGTCGACCGGTTGCCTGGCCCGGCTGCCGTACGCCGAGGCCGTCGGCAGCCGGCCATGGACGTTCGAGCCGGGGGACCGGATGGGCGTGGCCCGCGCGGCCCTGGACGCCGCGCCGCCGACGCGCGGCCGGCCGCCGGCCGACCTCACGTGAACGGCTCCGAACAGGGGCGGGCCAAGCTGACGCTGCCCGCGGAGAGTGCCCTGCGGTTCCGCGTGTCTGCCGCGGACCGGGGCGCCCGGTCAGTCCAGGCCCGGCACGGGGGCGCCCGAGGGCACGCCGGCGCCGACGTAGCCGTCGTAGAACTCCTTCCAGGCCGCGCCGGCCCCGGCGTGCGGGCCGTCGGAGGCCTCGTCCCGCGCCGCCGCGTCCAGGGCGGCCAGGCACACCTCCCAGCCGGCACCGTTGCGGGCGGCGGTGTCCGCCGCGCCGAGGACGTCGGTCAGCGTGAACCGGGTGCGCCGCTCGCCCAGGGGTTCCAGGTCGAAGTGGAGTTCGTCGCCGCCCCACGCGAAGGACAGGTGCCGGGGCGGGTCGACGGCGAGCACCCGGCCGGTGGACTCGGGCATGTTCGGGTCGCCGCTGAAGCGGATGGTGCCACCGGGGCGCAGCTCCATCTCGGCACGGGAGGGGAACCACCGGGAGAGTTCGCCGGGATCGGTGACGAACCGCCAGACGCGCTCCACGGGGTGGTCGTAGGTGCGGCTGAAGCGGACGGCGGGGCGGCCGTCGTCCAGCGTGAGGTAGGTGCCGGTGAGGTCGACGGACATGGTGCTCCGGTCCTTTCGACGGTGGGGGTCAGGTGTCGTCTCGACGGTGGGGGTCAGATGTCGTCCGACGTCTCGTCGAGGCGGCGGCCCAGGGCGTCCAGGCTGCGGTTCCACAGCCTGCGGTAGGGCTCCAGCCAGGCGTCGAGGGCGGCGATCGGTGCCGGGTCGAGGGCGTAGACGCGCCGTTGGGCGTCCTGCCGGACCCGGACCAGGCCCGCCTCCCGGAGCACCTTCAGGTGTTTGGAGGTGCTCGGCTGGCTCAGCCCGGAGGCTTCGACGATCTCCCCCACGGGGCGGGGGCGTTCCAGGAGGAGCGCCACGATGGCCCGTCGGTGCGGATCGGCGAGTGCGGCCCAGAGGGCGGCGTCGGACATGCATTGAATATGCCGCAGCAGTTATATGCCAGTCAAGGAATGTGAGCCACACCCCTCCCCACCCTCCAGCGAAACGTTGCCGTTTCGCGAATAGTGGGTCTATCGTCGATGCGTACGAAACGGTTTCGTTTAGGCGGGCCGTGCTCCGCGTACCTCCGCACCCGAACGGCTTCCCCCGGACGACTTCCCTGGAGTGGTTCTTCATGTCCCAGAAGACCCTGGCCGACGGCTCCCCCGCCGGAGCCGTCGCGATCGAACACGGCGAGGCGGTGGCTTCGCCCCGGCGGTGGTGGATCCTCGGGGTCGTCGCCGTCGCGCAGCTGATGGTCGTGCTCGACGCCACGATCGTGAACATCGCCCTGCCGTCCGCCCAGACCGACCTCGGCTTCTCCGACGGCAACCGGCAGTGGATCGTCACCGCGTACGCGCTGGCCTTCGCCTCGCTGCTGCTGCTCGGCGGCCGGATCGCCGACCTGTTCGGCCGCAAGCCCGCCTTCCTCGTCGGCGTCGTCGGCTTCGCCGCGGCGTCCGCGCTCGGCGGCGCCGCGAACGGCTTCACCATGCTGGTGGTCGCCCGCGCCCTGCAGGGTGCCTTCGGCGCGCTCCTGGCGCCCGCCGCGCTGTCCCTGCTCAACACCACGTTCACCGACGCCCGGGAACGGGCGCGTGCGTTCAGCGTGTACGGCGCCATCGCCGGCGCCGGCGGCGCGGTGGGCCTGCTGCTCGGCGGTGTGCTGACCGACGCGCTCGACTGGCGCTGGACCCTGTACGTGAACGTGGCCATCGCCGTCGTCGCCTTCGCGGGCGGCTGGATCCTGCTGGGCAACCACCGCGACGCGGCGAACGCCAGGCTCGACGTGCCGGGCACGGTCCTGGTCGCCACCGGACTGTTCTCCCTGGTGTACGGCTTCTCCAACGCCGAGACCCACCACTGGGGGTCCCCGCTGACCTGGGGCTTCCTGATCGCGGGCGGCCTGCTGCTGGTGGCCTTCGCCTGGTGGCAGACCCGGGCCGCGCACCCGCTGCTGCCGCTGCGCATCCTGCTCGACCGCGACCGCGCCGCCTCCTACCTCGCGGTGCTGATCACCGGCGCGGGCATGTTCGGCGTCTTCCTCTTCCTCACCTACTACCTGCAGCTCGACCTCGGCTTCAGCCCCACGAAGACCGGTGTGGCGTTCCTGCCGATGGTCGGCGCGCTGATGGTGACCGCGCAGCTCGGCACCACGGTGCTGCTGCCCCGGATCGGCCCGAAGGCGGTCATCCCGCTGGGCTTCGCCGTCGCCACGGCCGGTATGGCCTGGCTGACCGGCATCGGCATCGGCTCGCACTACCTGAGCGCGGTGCTGCCGCAGCTGATCGTGATCGGTGTGGGCCTCGGCCTGGTCATGCCGCCGGCCATGCAGCTGGCCACCGGCGGAGTCGCGGCCGAGGACGCGGGCGTGGCGTCCGCGACCGTCAACGCGATGCAGCAGGTGGGCGGCTCGGTCGGTACGGCCCTGCTGAACACCCTCGCCGCGAGCGCCGCCACGGACTACGTGGCCGGCCGGGACGCCACCAGCAAGCTGGTCCGGGCACAGGCGACGATCGAGAGCTACACGACCGCCTTCTGGTGGTCCGCGGGCTTCTTCGCCGCGGGCGCGGTGATCGCCTTCGCGCTCCACCGTCGCGGGGTGCCGCGGCAGGACGCGGGCGCCGCTCCGGTCGTCCACATGTGACAGCCACCGGACGCACCCATCCGAGGGGCCGCCGTCAGCAGGGAGACGGCGGCCCCTCGCCGTGCCCCCGTACGCCCCGACCGGGGCGCTTGGGACGGCGACGGCGGGTAACCCGCAGGGGCGAGGACGAAGGAAGGAGATCACCATGCCGGGAGGCAACGACCACGAGGACCGGCCTGAGACGGCCCTGGAGGAAGTGCTCCGGGAGGTCGAGCGGGCCGAGAAGCGCGACGAGGACCGCACCGGCGGGGGCGAGGCCGGCGACGCCATCACGCCGAACGCCGGTGCGCAGGAGCAGGCGGAGGGCGATGGACACGACTGACCGGACGAGGCCGGCGGGACAGCCGTCACCGGTGCCTGCGCGCGGGGCGGGTACCCGAGCCCCATGAACCACCATCTGCGAGGACCTCAGCTGCCCCCGCCCCGCGGACCGCTGTCCGCCGCGGTCACCGCGTACCTGCGCGGCACCGGTCCGCTCCCCCGCCCCGAGGACGCCGAGAACGCGGACCCCTACGGCGACGATCTGCACCTCGCACTGTATCTGTGCTACGAGCTGCACTACCGGGGCTTCGCCGGTGTCGGACCGCGGTTCGAGTGGGACCCGGGGCTGCTGGCCGTGCGCGCCGCGCTGGAGCAGCGCTTCCTGTCCGCGCTGCGCGCCGACACGCCGGTGCACGCGAGCCTGGACGACGCGCTCGGCGCCCTCCTCGTCGAACCGGTCGAGGGCACCGGCGTCACCCATTTCCTGCGCGACTCGGGCGAGTTGTGGCAGCTGCGGGAGTACGCGGCCCAGCGCTCCCTGTACCACCTGAAGGAGGCCGACCCGCACGCCTGGGTGCTGCCCCGGCTGTGGGGGCGGGCCAAGGCGGCGATGGCGGCGGTGGAGTACGACGAGTTCGGCGGCGGCCGGGCCGAGCGGGTGCACGCGCGGCTGTTCGCCGACCTGATGACGGACCTGGGCCTGGACACCGGCTACGGCCACTACCTGGACGCGGCCCCGGCGGAGATGCTGGCGGTCGTCAACCTGATGTCCCTGTTCGGCCTGCACCGCGAGCTGCGCGGCGCGCTGGTGGGCCACTTCGCCGAAGTGGAGATCACCTCCTCACCCGGCTCCCGCCGGCTGGCCGAGGCGATGCGCCGCACCGGCGCCGGACCGGCCGCGGAGTTCTTCTACGACGAGCACGTCGAGGCGGACGCGGTGCACGAACAGGTCGTCCGCCATGACGTGATCGGCGGCCTGCTCGACGAAGAACCGGAGCTCGCGGCGGACATCACCTTCGGGATCGACGCCACCGAGTACCTGGAGGACCGGCTGGCCCGGCGGCTGCTCGCACACTGGCACGCGGGACGGTCGTCCCTGCGCACCCCGCTCGAGCGGGAACCCGTGCAGCAGCAACCCCTTGAGCAGGAAATACCCCATACATCCTGAATGTCGGGGTACCCGCGCGAGGTGATCGCTGTGACATTTCCGGGCGTGTACGCCCCCCAGGACGACACGGAGTTGCTCGCCGAGGCCCTCCGCGAGGAAGCGCCGCGCCCGGGTGCCCGGGTGCTGGACGTCGGCACGGGATCCGGCGCGCTGGCCCTGGCCGCCGCCCGGCAGGGTGCCGAGGTGACCGCGGTGGACGTGTCCCGGCTGGCGGTGTGGACGGCCCGGCTGAACGCCTGGCTGACCCGGTTGCCGGTCCGGACACGGCGCGGCAACCTGTTCGGGCCGGTCCGCGGCCGGACGTACGACGTCATCCTCGCGAACCCGCCGTACGTGCCGGCGCCCGAGACCGGGAGCGGGCCGCGCGGCCGGGCCCGGGCCTGGGACGCGGGACACGACGGGCGTCTGCTGCTGGACCGGATCTGCCGGGACGCGCCGCCCTTGCTGTGCCCGGGAGGCGTCCTGCTGATCGTGCACTCCGCGCTCAGCGACCCCGACCGCACGCTGGAACTGCTGCGTGCGGCGGGCCTGAAGGCCGCGGTGGTGCGGCGGCGCTGGATCCCCTTCGGTCCGGTGCTGCGCTCCCGCGCGAACTGGCTGCGCCTGCGCGGTCTGCTCGCGCCCTCCGCCGACAGGGAAGAGCTGGTGGTCATCCGTGCCGAACGACCGTGCTGACCGGGCCCGCCGGATCACGATGGCGCGGCAGGGGCCGCTGCTGGTGGAGGGGCCGGTCGAGATCGAACTCGAGGACGGGACGACGGTCTCCTCGGACCGGTTCCGTGTCGCTCTGTGTACCTGCCGGCGCAGTCGTCGCTACCCCTGGTGCGACACGAGTCACCGGCACAAGGCCAAGGACACCGGTTGAAACCGGTGGTTTTTCGCCGCTCCCCGGAAGGCCCCCCACGGGCCTGCCCGGGGAGCGGCTGTGTGCCCGGAGACCGGCGGGCGGCCCCACTCCGCCCGTCGGCTCCGGTGCGAGATCGCAGGTTCCCCGTCCCAGAGGCCGCACTCCCCAGTTGCGAACCTGATCCGGAGTACACGGGGCTCATGCGATCCCGGTCTAGAACGCGAAGAGGCTGCCGCCGACGGCATCCCTCATGCACGTGTTCCCGAAGGTGCGCTCGTAGGAGACGCGCTTGCCCTGCCAGACACCCTCGACGGTGACGACGACGGGGTCGTAGAGCTTGGTGCACCACACGTCCCCGGAGGCCTTCAGGGCGTTGAGGTCGCCGCCGACCCCCCGCAGTTCGGCGCAGGCGTCGGCCGCGGCCGGGTGGGTGCCCGAGGAGGTGGGGGCGCAGGTCAGGGTGACGGCGCGCTCCGGGGTGGCCGTGGCCGCGTCGCTGCCGTGGCCGGTGGTGAGCACCAGTGCCGAGGGCGCGTAGAGCGACGACGGTGCGGCGCCCGGTGCAGCGACGGCGGCCCCGGTCAGGGGTCCGCAGACGGCGGCGGCCGTCAGGCCGAGGGCCGCTGCCCAGCGCGCGGTGTAACGCATTGTGTGCATCCTTCCGCTCGATCAGGTCGGGTGCCGCCCGGGGTCCGGTCGGACACCGGAGCGGCGAGCGCCACTCTGCCGAGTCCTCGGTCGAAACTCACATCGAACCCACGGGTTTCAGTAACCTTTCGTGTTGAATCAGTGGCGTGAAGTCACGGAAATCGAACGCCGTGACCGCGGAACCATGGGGGTCCGGCCCCTCTGACGCCGCCGGATGGCTGAAAATCAGCTCTTCGTTAATCGTCCTGAAACATTCCGGCTCTGCCCGCTTCAAGCCCCGTCATGACTCCCCGTGTTCATGAAGTGATCACCGAGGGCCGTCCTGCCGCCGGGCCGAGGGGGTGGAATCGCATCGAACCACAACGGGCTTGTACGCCAAGGGCGTTGACACAGCCGTGGGCTAGATTGACCGCCATGACTCACTTCGTACTGGTGGCGGGCGCGTGGCTGGGAGCCTGGGCGTGGGACGAGGTGACGCCCGATCTGCGCGCCGCCGGACACGACGTGCACGCCCTGACGCTGTCCGGGCTCGCCGAGAAACGGCACCTGCCGGTGGGGCAGCGGACACACGTCGAGGACATCGTGCGCGAGGTCGACCGGCTGGGCCTCCGGGACGTCGTGCTGGTCGGGCACAGCTACTCCGGGGTGCCCGTCGGGCAGGCGGCCGAGCGGATCGGCGACCGGCTGCGCCGGGTGGTGTTCGTCGACTCCAACGTTCCGGCGGACGGCGTGTCGTTCCTCGACGGCTTCCCCAGCGACCACATCCGCGAGGCCCTCGCCGCACACGGCGACGTGTGGCCGCTTCTGCCCCCGGCCGCCTACGCGAACCAGGACCTCACGGACGAGCAGATCGGCCGACTGCTCACCGAGGGCACCCCGCACCCGGCCGCCACGCTGACCGAACCGGCCGTCCTCGAGCGGCCGTTGGGCGAGCTGCCCGCGACCTACGTCAAGTGCGTGCTGGACGGCCGCGACCCGTTGCCCGCCGTCACCGAGGCGCTGCGGGGCGGGCACTGGGAGCTGGTGGAACTGCGCACCGGCCACTGGCCGATGTTCTCCACGCCCGGAGAACTGGCCCGCATCCTGAACGAGGCGGCCACCCGTGGCTGAGCGTCCCGGCGCCGGCGGCGGGCAGCCCGCCACCGGCGCTGTCCCACGCTCCCCGCCGCCTCACGTGTCCTTGCCGAGCAGTTCCGCCGGCCTCGCGGACGGACCGTCCGGGCCGGTGATCGACAGGGAACCGGGGCTCGCCGACGGCGTGTCGGTCACCCAGCGCTGTGCGGCGGAGTGGTCCCGGACCGTGACGACGAGGTCGGCGCCGGACTTGTCGCCGGCGCCGGCGAGGGCGAGGGTCGGGTCCCAGCGGGGCAGCAACTCGCCCCGCACGGTGAGGTCGTAGCGCACGTCGTCGCCCCGCGCGCCACCGGCGTCCGCGCAGGTGCCGAGGATCACCACCCCGGCGTCGGCGTGCGAGTCCAGGCACAGGCCCGAGTCGGCCGCGGTGCGCAGCAGCCCGTCGGCGTCGTACGTCCACTGCTGCGTCGGCGCCGAGGAACACGCGGCGAGGACCGCGCTCGCCCCGGCCTTCGGCTCGCCCGCGATATCCAGGCACAGATCGGACGCGGCGTTGCGCAGCCGGGCCGGCCGGCCGGCGGTGGGCAGTCTCGCGGTGCCGGGCGTGCCCGCCGAGGCGGGCGGCGACGGGGTGGTGGTGCCGGGGACGGTGGAGGCGACCGGGCCGGTGCCGTCGCCCCCGTCCGGCCACACGCTGAGCGTCACGACGGTCGCGAGCAGCACCGCCGAGGCCACGCCGACTCCGGTGAGCAGGGTCCGCGAGGACCACGCGGGGAACGGGGCCCGGGGCTGTGGGAGCCGGGCGAGCGGCCCGGGCGCGCCGCCGTGGCGCCGGCCCGGCGGCACGGCGCCCTGCGGCGGGGGTCCCCCGTCGGCGCGCCGCCGGGGACCGGACAGGCCGGCACGGGCGAGCAGTCCCGGCCTGTCGCCGCCGCGCCGGCGTCCGCCGGAGCGCCGGGAGCCGCCCCGGTTACGCGCGGGGCCCGGGCGGCGGCCGGGGCGCGAGTCGAGATAGCGGCGGGCGCCCCAGCCGAGCACGGCTTCGGCGAGCAGCACGCCCAGGGCGGCCTCGGCCTGGCCCAGTTGCTCGGCCGCGTGCCGGCAGTGGGCGCAGCCGGCCAGGTGTTCCTGGACGTCGGGCAGCAGGGCGCCGCCCCGGCGGATGGGGACGTCGAGCAGGCGGTTGTGGTAGCGGCAGTCCTGGCCGGGCGCGAGTTCCCGATGGGCGCGCACCAGGCCTTCCCGGAATTTCTCCCGCGCCTGTTCGAGTGCGGCGCTCGCGCTTTCGGCATCGATTCCGATCAGTCCGGCGGGGACGTTCACCGGTTCCGCCTCGACCTCGGTGTGCCACAGCAGCGCCTGTTCCGGCCGCGGCAGGGCGTGGAAGGAGTGGTCGGACAGGGCGCGGTTCTCCGGTACGAGCGTTTTCGCGGCGCGCATTCCGCGGCCCCCGGCTGGTTTTCCGAGTCCGGGCAGTACGGCGGTGATCCGGTCGGTGGCCGCCCAGTTCACGACCGTGTCCCGGACGGCCAGCAGCAGGCGGGGCCGCAGCGCGTCGGCGGGCTCGCCGAGCGCCAGCCTGGCGAGGACCTGGTGGAAGGCGGTGGCGGTGACCATGTGGGCGAGCGGCCCCGGCGCGGCCAGGCAGATGACCGCGTAGTCCTGTACGGGTTGCCAGTGCCGGGCCATCAGGAGGGCGGCGGACCGGGAGCCCTCCGCGTCGGAACCTGCGCGCAGCGGGCCGGCGAGGGACTCGTCCGACTCCGCCGGGCCGGTGCCCGGTGGTGGATAGGGGGGACGTGGGGGGTGGGGGGTGGGCACGGAGTGAAATCCTTTGGTGCGTGACGCGTCGGCGCGTTTCTGCGGGGCGCGCGCGGCGCGGAATGCACCGCCGCCCGGCCGGTCGCGTTCCTCAACCACCGATGGAATCCCGGCTTTTACCCCCGCACGGTCATTGCAACCCTTGCACAACTTCCACACGCGCAACAAGGCGCCCGTAGGACATCGGCAGTTTGAAAGAAAGTCAGAATTACGGCGCGGCCTCTGGTCCGGACCGAGTCTTCCGGTTTTTCACGCGCCCCGTGTGAACCGTGCGCACGCACCGCCCGGCCGCGCACGCTCCCGGCCCGCGCGGCCCGGTGGTGGACTGGGAACCGGCCCTCTCGAAAGGCCCCGCGCAGAACGGCGGCTCTCCTGCGCGCGACCGGCCGCCGGCCCCGTTCCTCCCGCCCTCGGCCGGCGGCCCCGGCGGCTTCCCCCGCCCGCTGAGGACGGGTCGGGCCCGGTCGGTCAGATCTGCCAGGAGCGGAGCCGGTCGGCGGCGCCGTACACGTCGGTCTTGCCGGAGATCAGGTCGCGGGCGAGGTCGACCAGCGCGCCGTAGGGCGGGTCGATGCCGACGCCGCTGACGAACATGTAGGCCACGGCGGTCGCACAGGCGAAACGGGCGTTGGCCGCGGGCAGCGGCTTGAGCAGGGCGAGGGTGTGCAGCAGGGCCGCGGCGCGCCAGGCCGGGTCGGAGTCGACGCCGAGCCGGGGCGGGTCGACGCGGTGCCGGGCGACGGCGGCGACCAGGGCGGAGAAGTCGTCGACCGCGGGCTGGTCGGGCATGACCTCCTCGTGGCGCTGCAGCAGCCAGGGGACGTCGATGTGAAGGACGGAGGGCATCGCTCAGGCGGCCTCGCCCCTGGCGGGGGGCTCGTCGTCGGGAAAGGCGGCCGCGAACTCCTCGGCGTGGGCGGAGAAGAAGCGCCGGAAGGCCTCGGCGCCCTCCTGCAACGCGCGGTGCCGGGCTATGTCCGCGGCGGCGGCCTCCCGCACGAGGGCCTTCATGGACGTCCCCCGCTCCTTGGCGATCTGCCGCAGGTCCTCGAGTTCCCGATCGCTGAACTCCACGTTGAGAGCTGGCATGTCCCTCACGGTACCGCGCGGGTACTCACCCGTAAATACCCCCAGGTCAGAGTGCACATCGAGCGGTACCTTCGGCCTCCGAGGCGCCATGTCCGATTCCCGCCGGTCCCCCGGCGGGCGACTCGGCAGACTCGACAGGGAAAGGCAGCGCCCCGAGGAGAACCGATGAGCACGCGCACCGTCCACACCGTCCACCCCAGCCCACTGGGCGACCTGCTGCTGACCGCCGCCGTCTCCCCCGCCAGCCCCATGCTCACCTCGCTGTCCCTGCCTGGGCAGTCCGGCGCGCCGGCCGTCCGGGCCGAGGACCTCGACGACCGGCCCTTCATCGAGGCGCACCGGCAGCTGGACGCGTACTTCGCGGGCCGCCGGACCCGCTTCGACCTGCCGCTCGCCGCCACCGGCAGCCCCTTCCAGCAGGCGGTGTGGCAGGCCCTCGACTCCGTCCCGTACGGCACCACGGCCACCTACGGCGCGCTGGCCGCCCGCCTGGGCGTGCCGCGCGCCGAACTGCGCGCGGTCGGCCGGGCCCTCGGCGCCAATCCGCTGCTCGTCTTACGCCCCTGTCACCGGGTGATCGGCGCCGACGGCTCGATGCGCGGGTACGCGGGTGGCGTCGAGCGCAAGCGGTGGCTGCTCACGCACGAGGGCGCGCTGCAGCCGACCCTGGTGTGACGGGAGGAGGAGTCATGGAGCCGACCACGGCCGAGGCCCGCCGGAGGGTGGCCGACACGGACTGGGCCGCGCTCGCGGCCGAGCTGGACGAGCACGGCAGCGCCCCCACCGGCCCGCTGCTCTCCCCCGTCGAGTGCGCCGCCCTGGCCGCCCTGTACGACGAGCCGGAGCTGTTCCGGACCACCGTCGACCTGGCCCGTCACCGGTTCGGTTCCGGCGAGTACCGCTACTTCACCCACGACCTGCCCGCCCCGGTGGCCGCGCTGCGCGCCGCGCTCTATCCGCGGCTGCTGCCGGTCGCCCGGGACTGGGCGGCCCGTCTGGACCGTCCGGCCCCCTGGCCCGACGCGCTCGACGAGTGGCTGGAGCGCTGCCACGCGGCAGGCCAGGACCGGTCGGCGCAGATCCTGCTCAGCTACGGGCCGGGCGACTGGAACGCCCTGCACCGGGACGTGTTCGGTGAGCTGGTCTTCCCGCTCCAGGTGGTGATCGCCCTGGACGAGTACGGCACCGACTACACCGGCGGCGAGTTCCTCATGGTCGAGCAGCGTCCCCGCGCGCAGTCCCGGGGGACGGCGACGGCCCTGCGGCAGGGGCACGGCCTGGTGTTCACGACCCGGGACCATCCCGTGCGCACGCGCCGTGGCTGGTCGGCCGGGGCGATGCGGCACGGGGTGAGCACCGTGCGGTCCGGTCGGCGGCGGACCCTGGGGCTGGTGTTCCACGACGCCGCCTGACCGGACCGTGCGTCGGTGCCGCCGACGAGGGTGCCGTCGCGGGTCCGGGGGCGAATCCAGTCCACCAGGACGTGGTCCCCGGACCCGATCGCGCCGTCCCGTCCCGGCGACCGCCCCGTCCGTACGCGGCTCCCGGCCGATCCCTCGCACGTCGAGCCGGCTGATGCGCACCGCCCCCTTCGCCGTGCCCGGGGAGGCGATCGTGAGCGTCAGCCGTATCCGCGAGCCGCGGACCGCGTCGAAGGTGATGACCGTCGGGCTGTCGGACGCGGTGGCCCACTCGGTCCTCGCGCCGGTCACCGGCGCGTACGCCCGGCCGTCCCACACCGCCACCTCGGCCTCGGCCGGCAGCGCGTGCGTGGTGTCGGCGTGAAGGAGACCGTCAGCCGGTCGACGGTCCGGGTGCGCCCAAAGTCCACCGATACCCCGTCCTGCGCGCGGGCGCCGGCGAAGGCGGGCAGCAGGGAGGTGGCCGACTTGCTGAAGGCGTTGGACCAGCCGGTGGCGGGGTCGCCGTCCAGCATGGCGGCGGGCAGGGTGTCCGGGCGGCCGGAGCAACTGGCGTCGGCATGCGGGTGGTCGACGGGCGCCGGACGGTCGGGGCCGAAGTCCGTGGGCACGGTGCGCACGGTGTCCCGGGCCTGGGTGGCCCGCAGGCGCACCGTCCCCGTCCGCAGGCCGGCCACGCGCGCCGTGACCTCCACGGTGCCCGGCGCGTGCCGGAGCGGACGACGGCGAGGGCCTTGCCGTGGAAGGCGGTACGGGTGCTCGCCCGGTAGCGCTCGGCGCTCTCCTCGCGGCCGTTGTCGACGCCGGCCAGGGAGCCGCCGGCCACGTCGAAGGCGATCAGGTGCTCGGCGCCGGGCACCACCACGCCATGTGCGTCGACGATGTCCGCGGTGACGAAGGCCGGCGCGCGGCCGTCGGCGGCGAGGGAGGTGCGGTCGGCGGTCAGGCGTACGGCGTGCGGGGCACCGGCGGTGCGCAGCACGTCGGTGGCGACCGTCCTCCCGTCCTTGCGGGCCACGGCCTTCAGCTCGCCCGGCCGGTAGGGCACGTGCCAGGTCAGGTGCAGCGTGCCCGCGCTGCCGTCGGGGCTGGTGCAACTGCCGGGGTGGGAACCGGTCCAGGAGGCGAGGTTGTTGTCGTAGGAGGAGACCTCCCGCCGGCCCGGCGTGCGGTTCTCGCCGGTGTTGAGTCACAACTGATCGCGAGCAAACAGATTCTGACGTCCTGCCACATGCGGTCGTCAAGGGTGCAGAACCGGGCGCTCGCCGACGTGCACCGGTCCGCCGGTTTTCTCCCCTGGTCATGTTCCAAGCGGCTTCGTATCGGCTTCCGACCGGCTTCTGATCATGTTCGACCTACCGGGCGGCCTGCCGGACGTCGGCGTTCGCAGGAGGGGGTGAAGCACTACGCTGGAACACGAGTGGTGCCACCTGTTCACTGTGAGTGTGCGCTTGGGAGCGGCGACGATGAGCCGGGTCTATCCGTTCGACGACGCGGTGACGGCCCGGGCCGTCATCGACGACGACGGGACGCTGGTGGAGTGGAGCGAGGGCGCCCGGCGCCTGCTCGGCCACCCCGCCGAGGCCGTCGTGGGCCGCCCGGCAGCCGGCCTGCTGGCCGACGACGGCGTCCCGGACACCCCGGCCGGACCGCGCTGGGACGGCACGGTCTCCCTGCGCCACCGGGACGGCCGCACCGTCCCGGTGTGGGTGCTCGCCCATCGCCGGCCGGCCCGCGAGGACCGCCCGGCCGACTGGCTCGTCGTCACTCCGCTGAAGGACGACGCGCCCGCCCTCGCCGACGACCCGCTGGCCTCGGCCACCCTGATGCAGTCCCCGTGTGCCATGGCCCTGTACGACGAGCGGCTGCGGCTGCGTCGGCAGAACGACGCGATGGACGACGTGGTCGGCCTGCCCGAGCACCGCGTCCGCGGGCTCAGACCGTCCGAGATCGGCGGGAAACCGCAGAGCGAGGAGCTGGAACGGCATCTGTCCGAGGTGCTCGCCACCGGCCGCCCCCAGGAAGTCCGGACGTCCATGCGCACCGGCGGCGAGCAGCACGCGCACGCCTGGCTGGCCCAGATGGCCCCGGTCACCGGCCCGGACGGCCGGGTGTGCGGGGTGAGCATGGCCGCGCACGACCTCACCGAGAACCATCTGGCCCGGGAGCGGCTGCAGCTGGTCAACGAGGCGAGCATGCGCATCGGCAGCACCCTCGACGTCACCCGTACCGCCCAGGAACTGGCCGATGTGTGCGTGCCGGGGCTCGCCGACTTCGTCAGCGTCGACCTGCTGGAGGAGCAGGAGCACGGTGGGGAGCCGCCCGCACGGATCACCACGCCGGTCACCCTGCTCCGGGCAGCACACCGGTCCGTGCTGCCCGGTGCTCCCGACGTGGTGATCGAACTCGGTTCCATGGCGAGCTATCCCGCATGCTCCCCGCAGGCCGACTCCCTCACCACGGGGCGCACGATCATCGGCAGGGCGGCCTCCGGCGAGCTGCGGCCGTGGCTCGAGGCGAACCCCCGGCGTGCGAGGTGGGTGCGCGAATTCGGCGTCCACTCACTGATGTCGGTGCCGATCCGGGCGCGCGGCCTGACCCTGGGGGTGGCCGTGCTCACCCGGCACCGGCGGCCCGACCCGTTCACCGCGGACGACATGCTGCTGGCCGAGGAGATCACCGCCCGCGCCGCCGTGTGCATCGACAACGCCCGCCGCTACTCGCGCGAGCGGGAGACCGCCCTCGCGCTGCAGCGCAGCCTGCTGCCGCGCACGCTTCCGCGCACGGCCGCGCTGGAGGCCTGCTCCCGCTATCTGCCGGCCGCCCGGACCGGGGTGGGCGGCGACTGGTTCGACGTGATCCCGCTGTCCGGGATGCGGGTCGCCATGGTCGTCGGGGACGTCGTCGGGCACGGCGTCCAGGCCTCGGCGACCATGGGCCGGCTACGCACCGCCGTCCGTACCCTCGCCGACATCGACCTGGCACCGGACGAGCTGCTCACCCACCTGGACGACCTGGTGGTCCGGCTGTCGGAGGAGTCCGGCGGCGACGGCGGCACCGGCGAGGTCGGCGCCACCTGTCTGTACGCCGTGTACGACCCCGTGTCCCGGCGCTGCACCCTGGCCCGCGCCGGGCATCCCCCGCCCGTGCTGCTGCGGCCCGGCGGGCGCCCCCGGCTGCTCGACCTGCCCGCCGGCCCCCCGCTGGGCCTCGGCGGGCTGCCCTTCGAGTCCGTCGAGATGGATCTGCCCGAGGGCACCGTCCTCGCCCTGTACACCGACGGCCTGGTGCACTCCCGGGACCGGGAGGGGGAGGCCGGCCGGGAGCTGCTGTACGGGGCGCTTCAGGGGTACACGGGATCCCTGGACGTGACCTGCGACAGCATCCTGCGGGCTCTGCTCCCGGCCGGCGGTGCCGCCGCCGACGACGTGGCGCTGCTGCTCGCCCGCACCCTGGGCCTGCCCGCCACGCAGGTGTCGACCTGGGACATCCCGGCCGACCCCGCGCTGGTCGCGCCGATCCGCAAGCAGGTCGTGGAGCAGCTGGACACCTGGGGGCTGGCCGAAGCCGCGTTCACGACGGAGCTGGTGGTCAGCGAGCTGGTCACGAACGCGATCCGGTACGGCTCCCGCCCGATCCGGCTCCGCCTGATCCACGACGCGACCACCCTGATCTGCGAGGTGTCGGACACCAGCCACACCGCCCCGCACCTGCGCCGGGCCAAGACCTTCGACGAGGGCGGCCGCGGCCTGCTCCTGGTCGCCCAGCTCACCCAGCGCTGGGGCAGCCGGCACACCCCGGAGGGCAAGACGATCTGGGCGGAGCTGCCGCTGTACGAGGAGGAGTAGCGCCAGGGCGCCGGCGCCCGCCGGCGGAACGGGCAGCCCCCGGGGGCGTCCTGTTCCTGGTCGCCTCCGCCGCCGTCGCGGTCGCCCACCGTCGCCCCGAGGCCCGTCACCGGCCGCCGTCGGCGTCGGGCCGGGGAGCAGATGAGCCTCGCCGGGGTCCTCAGCCGCCGGCCAGCCAGGGCCGCACCTGCTTGCGGGCCTCGTGCAGCCGGGACTTGAGCGTGCCCAGCGGGATGCCGACGCGCTCGGCGACCTCCGCGTACTCCAGCTGGCATATGTCGCGGTAGACCAGCGGTGCCACCAGGTGCGGATGCGTCCGCTCCAGCCGCTCCAGGGCCTCCAGCAGGTCCACCCGGGAGCCGGCGATGACACTGGTGGTGCGCGGATCGACGGCGTACGACGGTTCGATGGCGGCAGGCTGTTCCGCGGCCCGCCGTTTCAGCTCGCGGTACTTCTGCCGGGAGCAGTTGGCGACCACCGTGTACAGCCAGGTGCCGAAGCGGCTGCGGCCCTCGAAGGCGGTGATGTGCCGGGCCACCTGGAGCAGCACGTCCTGGGCGGCCTCCTCGGCGTCCTCCCGGCAGGGCAGGAAGCGCCCGCAGCGGCGCAGCACCTCGGGCCGGATCTCCGTCAGCAGCCGGTCCAGAGCCGTGCTGTCGCCCGCGGCGGCCCGCCGGGCGAGGTCTTCCATCGGCGCCTGGTCCAGCACGGAAAGGGCCCTCCTCCAAGTCGATCTCAGGGCAGGCATGATAGTCGTATGCACTCCCTGGAGCGGATCGGCCGCTACCGTCTCGAACGGCCGCTGGGCACCGGCGCCTTCGCCACCGTGTGGCTCGCCCACGATCCCGAGCTGCAGGCACCGGTCGCGGTGAAGGTCCTCGCCGAGAACTGGGCGCACCGGCTGGACATCAGGGACCGCTTCCTGTCCGAGGCGCGGCTGCTGCGCCGGGCCGGCTCCAGCCGGGTGGTGCAGGTCTACGACATCGGTGAACTGCCCGACGGCAGGCCGTACTTCGTGATGGAGTACGCCGCCGGCGGCACGCTCGCCGACCTGCTGGCGGCCGGTCCGCTGCCGGTGGCGGACGCGCTCGCGCTGACCGCCGAGGCCGCGCGCAGCGCCGCCGCGCTGCACGAGGCGGGCATCGTGCACCGTGACATCAAGCCGACCAACGTGCTGCTGCACACCGCCCCGGACGGCACCCGGCGGGTGCTGCTGGCCGACCTGGGCCTGGCCAAGAGCCTGGCGCAGGCCTCGGTGCTCACCCTGGCGGCCGGCTCGGCGGGCTACCAGCCTCCGGAGCAGGCCGAGCCCGGCGAGGGCATCGACGAGCGGGCCGACGTCTACAGCCTGGGCGCCGTCGGCTACGAACTGGTGACCGGGACCGTGCCGGGCCCGCCGGGAAAGGTCGTACCGCCCCGGCGGCTGCGGCCGGACCTCGGCGAGGACGTGGAGCGGGCGCTGCTGCGCGCGCTGGAGCCGGACCGGGCGCGGCGCTGGCCGGGTGCGCAGGCGTTCGCGCACGAGCTGGACCGGCTGGCGGCGGGGCTCGGCACCCGGCGCGCGCGGCGGCTGGACGGTGTCCGCGGCAGGCTCAACCTCGTGACGCTGTCCGCGGCCGGGGTCCTCGCCGCCGCGGCGGCCGCGGTCACGGTGACCGTGGTGTTCCACCACGACGGCACGCCGGAGCAGACGCTGCGGGTGTCCGACGCCACCGGGCGGGTGGTCCTCCAGGTGCCCGCGGGCTGGGGCCGCGAGATCCGGGACAGGGGCTGGGACCCGCGGGCCCTCGGCCTGAAGGCGGGGCACGAGCCCGGTCTGGTGGTCGCCGACGACCTGTCCCGCTGGCCCGACCTGAAGGCCGCGGTGGACGGCGTGTTCGTCGGCGTCAGCGAGCACGGGGACGTCGGCGCGAAGGTGCGGGACGTCGCCCACTCCGGCTGCCGCTACTCCGGCCGGCGCACCTTCAGCAGCGCCCACTGGCACGGCACGGTCCGGGCGTGGAGCGGCTGCCCGGACGGCGGCTCGGTCACCGAGTCCGCGCTGACCCCGGCGGGCGGAAATACGCGGCCCCAGCTCTATGTGCAGGTGCGCCAGCGGGGCGCGGGGGACGCGACCGAGGAGATACTGCGCTCCCTGCGGGTGACGTGAGCGCGCTGCCGGGGGTGAGTTCGGGGGATCCGGTGGTCGAAGCGGGGAAAGGATTGCTGAGTGTTCCGAACTTTTCCGCCGGGCCGCGCATCGGAGTGTACTGACGGCGCACCCGGCGCCGAGGGCACGCGTTCCGTCGCGTGCCGTGAAGAACCAGGAGTGTTGAGCGACATGGTGTACACCCCCCGGTCCGCGCGGCACGGGGCCCTGCTCGTGGGCACGGTCGCCGTGCTGGGCCTCCTGACCGCCTGCGGCAACGGCAACGACGTCCACAGCAGTCCGCCGGTCACGGCCTCCGGTACGGCCGCACCGGCCACGGACGCCACGAAGACCCCGGCGTCCCCGACGTCCGCCGGGACGTCGGCGGCGCCCAGCGGCGCGGCCTCGTCCCGCCCCGCGACGCGGAAGGCGACCCCGTCCTCGGGCGGCGGCTCCGCGACGACACCGGCGGCGTCCTCCCGGTGCCACACCTCCGAACTGCGCGCCGCAGTGGGCCGTAACGACCCGGGCGCCGGCCAGGAGAACTTCCCCGTCGTGCTCACCAACGGCTCCGCCCGGACGTGCACCCTGCACGGCTTTCCCGGCGCGGCCTTCGTGAACGCCTCCGGCACCCAGCTCGGCCCGGACCCCAAGCGTGAGCCGGGTTCCCCGGCGACGATCACGCTGAAGCCGGGACAGAGCGCCTGGGCGGGCCTGACCTTCTCCAACCCCGGGGTGAGCGGCGCGGGGACGGCCACCCCGGCCGCGCTGCTGGTGACCCCGCCGGACGAGCGCGACCACCTGAAGGTGACCTGGACGGGCGGGGCGGTGCCCGTCTCCGGGAACTCCTCGTCCGTGTTCCTGTCGGCGTTCAGCCCCGGCACCGGCCCCTGACCGACCCGACGCAACCCGTCCCCCGAACCCCGCCGCCCGTACGCCGGGCGGCGGGGTTCGTCATGGCCGCGCCACAACTGTCACAGGACGGCAACAGGCGCCGTCGGCCGCGATCTTTCCCCGGACGCCCCTCATCGAACCCGTCGACCGCACAGCGAGCAGGCCCCGCCAAGGGGCCGTGACGAGGAATCGGGGAGACGATGAGCGGGATCTCACGCAGGCGGGTGCTGACGGCGGGCGCGGCGGCGGGCGCCCTGGGCGCGCTGGCCGCGTGCTCCTCCGGCACCGGCCTCTCGGTCGGCGGACCGGGCGGCGGCAAGGGCACCGAGCAGGCCCGGCCCGGGAAGCCGATCGGTGACGGCTCCACCGCCGACACCGGCCCCCAGCCGCACCAGCCGAAGCCCGAGCGGCTGAAGCCGGGCCAGAAGCCCCCGCAGTTCGTGGTGTTCTCCTGGGACGGCGCGGGGGAGCTGAGCAACAGTCTGTTCTCCCGCTTCCGGAAGGTGGCCGCCGACCACGGCGCCAAGATGACCTTCTTCCTCAGCGGCATCTACACGCTGCCCGAGTCCAAGAAGCACCTGTACCACCCGCCGCAGCACCCGGTCGGCGCCTCCGCGATCGGCTACCTCGCCGACCGGCACATCCACGCCACCCTCCAGCAGGTACGGGCCGCCTGGCTGGAGGGCCACGAGATCGGCACGCACTTCAACGGGCACTTCTGCGGGGCGACCGGCGTGCGCAACTGGTCCCCGGCCGAGTGGCGCAGCGAGATCGACCAGGCGGTCGGCTTCGTGACGAAGTGGAGGACCAACACCGGCTTCACCGATCTGGAGCCGCTCCCCTTCGACTACCGCAAGGAGCTGATCGGCGGCCGTACCCCCTGTCTGGAGGGCCAGGCCAACCTGCTGCCCACCGCCGCCGCGCTCGGCTGGAAGTACGACGCCAGTTCCCCCGGCGGGCTGCAGATCTGGCCGGGCAAGGTGCAGGGCGGCAGGATCTGGGACTTCCCTCTGCAGTCCATACCCTTCCCCGGGCACTCCTTCCAGGTGCTGTCGATGGACTACAACATGATGTTCAACCAGTCGGGCGGCAACCCGAACGGCGACCGCGGCCGGTACGACGCCTGGCGTGCCCAGGCCCGTGACGCCTATGTCGCCGGGTTCCGGCGGGCGTACGACACCAACCGCGCCCCCTTCTTCATCGGCAACCACTTCGAGCGCTGGAACGGCGGCATCTACATGGACGCCGTCGAGGAGGCCGTCGGGAAGATGGCCGCGCACGGCGACGACGTGCGGTTCGTGTCCTTCAAGCAGCTCGTGGCCTGGCTGGAGGCGCAGGACCCGGCGGTGCTGCGCACCCTGCGGACGCTCCCGCCGGGGCAGGCCCCGGCGGGCGGTTGGGAGGAGTTCCTGGGCGCGGCGGGGACCCACAGCTCGTAACCCTCTCGGGATCGTCTGTTTTCATGGGCGGGCACCACATGATCGACCCGGGAAGGACCCGCCCTGAACACGCCGCTCGCCGAGGCACTGTCCGCCGTCCTGCTCGTCGCCGTCCTCGCCTGGGCCGTGGTACGGCCCTTCGGATGGCCGGAGGCGGTGATGGCCGTGCCCGCCGCCGGCATCGCGGTCGCCACCGGCGCGATCTCCCTCGACCAGGCCCGCGCCGAGGCCGAACGGCTCGGCCCGGTCGTCGGGTTCCTGGCCGCGGTGCTGGTGCTCGCCCACTTCTGTGACGTGGAGGGGCTGTTCCAGGCGTGCGGGGCGTGGACGGCCGACTGGTCGCGGGGCCGTCCGGCGCGGCTGCTGACCGCGGTCTTCGCGCTGGCGTCCGTCATCACCGCCGTCCTCAGCCTGGACGCCACCATCGTGCTGCTCACCCCGGTCGTCTTCGCCACGGCGGCGCGGACCGGCGTACGGCCCAAGCCGCATGTGTACGCGTGTACGCATCTGTCGAACACCGCGTCGCTGCTGCTGCCGGTCTCCAACCTGACGAACCTGCTCGCGTTCGCGGCGAGCGGGCTGAGCTTCACCCGGTTCGCGGCGCTGATGGCGCTGCCGTGGCTGGGGGCGATCGGCGTCGAGTACGGGGTGTTCCGGCGGTTCTTCGCGCGGGACCTCGCGGCGGCGGCCCCGGCGGGCCGGGACACCGGCCAGGCGCCGCGGCTGCCGCTGTTCGCGCTGGTGACGGTGGGCTGCACCCTGGCCGGGTTCGTGGTGGCGTCGGCGTTCGGCGTGGAGCCGGCCTGGGTCGCCGCGGCCGGGGCGCTGGTCCTGGCCGGGCGGGCGCTGCTGCGCCGCAGGGCGTCCCCGCTGACCGTGGTACGGGCGGCGGCCCCCGCCTTCCTCGCCTTCGTGCTGGCGCTCGGGATCGTGGTGCGGGCGGTGGTGGACAACGGGCTCGCGGACGCGCTCGGGCACGTGCTGCCGGGCGGCACCGGGCTGCCCGCGCTGCTGGGGATCGCCGCGCTGGCCGCCGTGCTGGCGAACCTGATCAACAATCTGCCCGCGGTGCTCGTCCTGCTGCCGCTGGCGGCACCGGCCGGTCCGGGCGCCGTGCTCGCGGTGCTGCTCGGGGTGAACATCGGCCCGAACCTGACCTACGCGGGGTCGCTGGCGACGCTGCTGTGGCGGCGGATCGTGCACCAGCACGAACACGGCGTGAACCTGTGGGAGTTCACACGGCTGGGCCTGCTCGCCGTGCCGTCGTCCCTCGCGGTCGCGGTGGTGGCACTGTGGGGGTCGCTGCGGATTCTCTGACCGCGCGTGCGCCGAGGGAGGCCGACCGGATGCGTGTGATCGCCTGGCTCGTCGAGGGCACCTGGCCCGCCTGCGTGGACGCCGTGCGCGTCCACGCGCCCGCGGACTGCGAGGTGGTGCTGCTGCACGTCAGCGGGCCGGACGTGCCCGGGGTGGCGCACGGGGCGTTCGCCGGGCTGCTCGGGCGGGGCCACCCCGAGCGGGATCCGGGCGCGGTGCTGGAGACGCTGGGCGGGACGTCGGCGGCCGAGCTGCTGGACGCGGCGGCCGAGCGGCTGGGCCGGCCCTGCGCCCGCGAGGAGCGGCAGGGCCGGGTCGAACGGGAGGTGGTGGCCGCCGCCGAGGGAGCCGATCTGCTGGTGCTGGCCCGGGACGGGGACCGCTCCCGGCTCGGGCCGAAGAGCCTCGGCCCGGACGTGCGGTTCGCCGTGGACCACGCGCCCTGTCCGGTGCTGCTGGTGTGGCCGGAACCGGCGCCGGGTCTGGCGACGATGCCTCCCCCGCCGCCGCACCACCCGTGAGTCACCGGTGGTGGTGTCGCGGGCCCCCGTACCCTCCGTCGCCGTTGCAGTAGTACCCGTAGGCGGTGCAGGGGTCGAAGGTGGCGGACGGCGAGGGTGCGGGACCGGACGGGCCGGCCGTCGGGGTGGGGGTCGGCGACGGGGTCCTGGAGGCTTCGGGGGCGCGGGTGACGGGGGGCCGCCGGCTGGGGGCCGGGGACGCACTGGTGTCGCTGCCCCAGTTGACGTTCTGTATCTCCAGGTCGGGCTTGGCGGTGTCGACGCTCCAGCGCTGGTCGTCGCCGCGGGCGCGGTTCTTCAGGACCAGGGCGCCGGATCCGTCGGTGGCGGCCGGGGTGAGGGCGAGTTCCTGGTTCCAGCGGGGTATCAGGGCGCCCTGGAGGGTGAAGTCGTAGCGGATGGCGCGGGCGGACTTCCCGGTGGCCGTGCACGGGGCGAGGCGGACCGAGTAGCCGAGGGTGGAGTCCAGGCACAGGTCGGGCGCGGCGGCGTTGCGCAGCAGTCCGTCGGTCTCGTACGTCCACTGCTGGCTCGCTGTGGCGGAGCAGGTGAGGAGTTCGGTCTCGGCGCCCCGGACGGCCTTCTCGCCGACGACACCGACGCACAGACCGGAGGCGAGGTTGTGCAGCCGGCCGTGCAGGGCGCCCTGACCTGCGGCGTTCGCGGCGGCCCTGGACGCGCCCGGCGAGGCGGTGTCCTCACCCGGCGTGCGGCTGGGCGTGCGACCGCCGGCGGTGGCGGGGGCGTCTCCCGGACCGAGCACCGCCCACAGCACCAGCGGCAGGGCGACGAGCCCGCTGACGGTGGCGGCCGCCAGCGCGAGATGGCGCCGCCGGGCCCGACGGGCGGCGCGCAGCGCGGAGCGGCGGGAGGTGGCGGACGTGGCGGAGTCCGGCCGTGCGGTGCCGGGGCCCGTGTCCAGGGTGGGCGCTACCGGCTCGCCGGGGGCGGGGAACCCGCCGGCGGCGAAAGCCTCACCCGGCCCGCCGGAGCGGGTACGGGCCCTGCGCGCCCGGGGAGCTGTGGGGCGTGCCGTCTCTGCGGGTTCCGTGGGGACGGACGGCCCGTCGGAAGCGGGGGCGGTTGCGGCTGTGGACCGGGCACGGGGCCTGCGGGCCCGGGACGCGGCGGGTCCTTCCGCGCCGGCGGAGCCGGTGGCGGGGAGGGAGGGCACACCGAAGCCGGGGGCGGCTGCGGCTCCGTCCGGGGTGATGAAGGGCTCGCCCGCCACGGGCGCCGTCGGAGCCGCGGGCGGGCCCGGCACGGGCGGCTCCTCGGCGCTGCTCGCCCGTGACTCCAGATAGGCGCCGGCGCCCCAGCCGAGCACGCCCTCGGCGAGGGCGAGACCGAGTCCCTCGTTGAACCGGGCGAGCTGGTCCGCCGTCCGGCTGCAGTGCGTGCAGCCGGACAGGTGCCCGTGCAGATCCGGGTCGAGGTCCACGCCGCCACGCCGGAAGCTCACGTCGAGCATGCGCAGATACCGCCGGCACTCGTCCTCGGGGGCGAGTTCGCGGTGGGCCTGGAGACATTCCTCGCGCAGCCGTTCACGCGCCCGGCGCAGTTCGACCTGGGTGTCCTCCTCGTCCAGACCCAGCAACGCGGCGGGCACGGACAGGGGTTCGGCCTCGACCTCGGTGTGCCAGAGCACGGCTCGGGAGGCCTGGGGCAGCCGCTGGAAGGCGCGGGACAGCAGCCGACGGCCGGGCGGGGGCAGCAGACGGGCGGCGGCCCGTTCACCGGTGGCGGTGCCCGAACGCAGCGCCGGATGCAGAAGTTCCCGGCGCCCGTCGGTGTCCCACTCGGCCGCGATCCGGCGAACGGCGACCAGTACCTGGGGCCGCCAGGCGGCGGACGGGCCGGTCTGCCGGAGCGACTCGCCGAAGAGCCGGGTGAAGGCGGCCGTGGTGAGCATGCCTGCGGCACGCGGGCCGTCGGTGCACAGCCGGGCGTAGGCGAAGGCGGCTTCCCAGTGACGGTCGAGGAGTTCGCCGACGGGATGGAGCGCCGGTGACGCCCCCGTCCACTTCTTCAGTTCGGCACTCAGTTGCTCGTCCGACAGGCCTGCCTCATTCACGGCCGCATTCCTCCAGACGCCATGCGGGATTCAGTCCGTACCAATCGGTATGGGAAGGTGTTCGGGCAGCTCGAACGTCCACCTGAGGCGGCTCTTTTGAAGCGTGGGGGGTGTACGGGGAGCGGCCTGGCGCATACAGCGGGAATGTAATTTCCCGCACGCCGACAGCGCACACTTTCGCACAGCCCGGCACTTTGGAACAAGAGATCTTCCGCTGTTCGACAATGCGTTGAAAGCTTTTCCTGTCGACGTTCTGTCAAGAGTGGTCTTTTCCTCACCCTTCTTGACCCCTATTGCCGTTCGCCCGCCCGGTAGGCGCCGGGCGGCACCCCGTAGCGCTCCCGGAAGACCCTGCGGAAGTGGAAGGGGCTCGGGAATCCGGAGGCCGCCGCGACCCGTTCGACCGTCAGGTCGGTGACCTCCAGCAGCCGGGCCGCGTACCGCAGCCGCGCCTCGCGCAGGGCCCGCATCGGGGACCGGCCGGTCCGCTCGGTGAACAGGTGTGCGAACCGGGACGGGGACAGCGCGACGCCCTCGGCGAGGGAGCGGACGGTGTGCGGGGCGGCGGGGTCGGCGGCGATCAGCTCCTCGGCGCGGCGCACCCGGGCGTCGGCGCCCGCCCGGACCGCGCAAGTCGGTGCGCCGGAGACGGCGAGGAGGACGGCCTCCTCCAGGGCGCACAGGGCCAGGTCCCGTGCCAGGCTGCCGTGCGCCACGGCCACCGGGTCCGGGCCGCCCGGCGCCTCACGCCCACGCAGCGAGGGGGCCGGTCCGTGCGGCACCGGGTTCGAGCCGCACGGACCGCACTGAGTACGCCGGGGCGCTTCAGTGGCCGCTGACGGCGCGGGGCGTGTAGGGCTGCTCCAGCTCCTCGATCTCCTTGCCGGTCAAGGGCAGTTCGACGGCGGCCACGGCGTCCTCGATGTGGTGCGGCCTGCTCGCGCCGACGATCGGCGCGGCCACCGTGTCCCGGTGCAGCAGCCAGGCGAGGGCCACCTGGGCGCGCGGCACGCCCCGGTCGCCGGCGATGCGGGTGACGGCCTCCACGATGGAACGGTCGCTCTCCAGGTACAGGCGGCTGCCGAAGTCGTCGTTCGCGCTGCGCTCGGTGACCGTGCCCCAGTCGCGGGTGAGCCGGCCACGCGCGAGCGGGCTCCACGGCAGCGCGCTCACCCCCTGGTCCGCGCAGAGCGGCAGCATCTCCCGCTCCTCCTCGCGGTAGAGCAGGTTGTAGTGGTTCTGCATCGACACGAACTTGGTCCAGCCGTTCAGCTCCGCCGTGTACTGCAGCTTGGAGAACTCCCAGGCGTACATCGAACTCGCCCCGAGGTAGCGGACCTTGCCCGCCTTGACCAGGTCGTGCAGCGCCTCCATCGTCTCCTCGACGGGGGTGGCGTGGTCGTAGCGGTGGATCTGGTAGAGGTCGACGTGGTCGGTGCCGAGCCGGCGCAGGCTGTGGTCGATCTCCGTCATGACGGCCTTGCGGGACAGCCCGGCCCCGTTCGGGCCCGGCCGCATCCGGCCGTTCACCTTGGTGGCCAGCACGATCTCGTCGCGGTTCGCGAAGTCGCGCAGGGCCCTGCCGACGATCTCCTCGCTGGTGCCGTCGGAGTAGACGTTGGCGGTGTCGAAGAAGGTGATGCCCGCCTCCAGCGCCTGCCGGATCAACGGGCGGGAGGCCTCCTCGTCGAGGGTCCACTCGTGGACGCCGCGGTCCGGCAGCCCGTAGGTCATGCAGCCCAGACAGATCCGCGAGACGTCGAGACCGGTCGAGCCGAGCTTCACGTACTGCATCGTTGCCGCTCCTGCCTTCGGGACGGTGGTCAGGGCCGAGCCTACGGCGTGGCCCGGGCCCGACTTGACGACCCAAGCGCGTGGGCGATTGGATCCGGGACGTGCCGCGCCGCCCGGCGTGGGCAGGACGGACGGAGTGGACTTGCCCCCCTCGGGTGCAATGCGTGCCGCGGGTGCGCGCAGGACCACGGGCGCTCTGGCGGTGGCGCTGGCCTTCGCCGTGACGGCACTGACCGGCTGTGACTCCGCGGGACGGGCGGAGCGCGATGCGCCGAAGCCCCATGCGGTGCGGCTCCCGCCGCGGCACGCGGGGTTCGACTACCAGATCGGCGGTGCCTATCCCCCGCCCCGGGGCGTGCGGATCGTCAGCCGCGACCGCTCCGACTCCCCCGCGCCGGGCCTGTACAACATCTGTTACGTCAACGGCTTCCAGGCCCAGCCCGCCGAGCGCTCCTCCTGGCCGGCCGACCTGCTGCTGCGCGACGCGCACGGCAAGGTGGTCATCGACGAGGACTGGAACGAGCCGCTGCTCGACCTGCGCACCCGGGCCAAGCGGCAGCGGGTGGCGCAGCGCGTGAACCGGTGGATCGACGGCTGTGCGCACAGGGGCTTCGACGCCGTCGAGCCCGACAACTACGACAGCTACACCCGCTCCCACCACCTGCTCACCGCAGCCGACGCGACCGCGTTCATGACCCTGCTCTCCCGGCACGCGCACACCCGGCACCTGGCCGTGGCCCAGAAGAACACCGCGGAGCTGGCCGGGCAGCGGGAGCGCGCCGGGCTGGACTTCGCGGTGGCGGAGGAGTGCGGGCAGTACGACGAGTGCGGGGTGTACGCCAAGGCGTTCGACGACCGGGTCGTGGACATCGAGTACACCGACAGCGGGCTGCGCAGGGCCCTCGCCCGCTGGGGCGGCCGGCTGAGCATCGTCCGCCGGGACCGGGACGTGTCCACGCCGGGCAGCACCGAATACGTCCGCAGGACGGGCTAGGCCGGCCGGGCGGGCGGCTGGAGCAGGTCCAGGGCGGCTTCCCAGGGGAACTCCGGCCGGTGTCCGTCCGGTCCGGGCTCGCCGGAGTACGGGTCGCCGAACCGTACACCCATCCCGCGCAGCCGTATCAGGCTGTCCTGGTAGGCAGGGTGAGCCGCCAGCGCGTCGGCCACGCAGGGCAGCGCGGCGATCGGCACACCGAGACCCGCGGCCTCGCACAGGGTGCCGAGGGCGAGGGTGTCGGCGATGCCGGCCGCCCACTTATTGACGGTGTTGAAGGTGGCCGGAGCCACCGCTACGGCGTCCGGCGGCGGGAAGGGGCGCGGGTCGGCCGGGGAGCGCCAGGCCGACCGGACGGGCCGGCCGGTCTGCGCCTCGACGGCCTCGGTGTCGAAGAAGCCGCCCGTCGCGACCGGTGTGGCGATGACACCGACCTCCCAGTTCCGCTCCTGGGCGGCGGTGATCAGCTTGCTCACGCCCGCGGCGATCCCGGCCGCGCAGACGACGACGTACAGGAAGGGCTTCCCGGCAGGTTCGGTCATCCGGGAACCCTACCGACGCGGCCGGATCCGGGGTACGGGCGGGCCGTCAGCCGCCGTTGTCGGTCACGGTGATGGCGCGCACCGGGCAGGCACGGGCCGCTTCGCGGACCATCGGGTCGCCCGCGCCGTCTGCACGCCCGGGGATCAGTGTGCTGTAGCCGTCGTCGTCCTGGGTGAAGACACCCGGCGCGGTCAGCGCGCACTGGCCCGCGCCGATGCAGACGTCCTTGTCGATGTCGATGTGCATGAGCAGAGCCTCTTACCAGGTGACGGGGAGTTCCAGCATCCCCTGGATCGTGTCGCCGGGCTTGAACGGGATCTCGTGGGCCGGGGCGGCCAGCCGCAGCCCCGGCAGCCGCGTGAGCAGACTGCCGAGCGCGATCTCCAGTTCCGTGCGGGCCAGGTTCTGGCCCAGACACTGATGGATGCCGAAGCCGAACGCCACGTGGTGGCGGGCGGAGCGGTGGAAGTCCAGGGTGTCGGGGTCCTCGAACACGGACATGTCGCGGTTGATCACCGAGGTCGAGAAGAGCACCCCGTCGCCGGCCCGGATGGTGGTGCCGTCGATCTCGATGTCCTCGCTCGCGATGCGCTGCAGTCCGTCGGCGATGGACAGCATGCGCAGCAACTCCTCGACGGCGGCGGGCAGCAGCGCCGGGTCGGCGCGCAACTCGGCCAGCCGGTCGGGGTGGTGCAGCAGGGTGAAGGTGCCGAGGGAGATCATGTTGGCGGTGGTCTCATGGCCCGCGACGAGCAGGATGAGGGCCAGCGAGACGACGTCGGTGCGCTCCAGCGCGCCGTCGCGGAGCTGGTGGTGGACGAGGTCGTCGAGGATGCCGTCGCCGGGCTCGGCCTGCTTCGCCTTGTCGTCGATCAGCCCCTCGAGGTAGTCCTCCAACCGCCGGCGGGCGCCCAGGGTGTCGTCGGCGGTCGGGCCGCGCAGCAGGGTGCGGGACTGCTGCTCGAAGAACGCGTGGTCGGCGTACGGCACGCCGAGCAGGCCGCAGATCACCATCGACGGGACGGGCAGCGCGAAGGCGGAGACCAGCTCGGCGGGCGGGCCCTGCGCGATCATCGCGTCCAGCAGCCTGTCGACGGTCCGCTGGATCCGGGGCCGCATGTCGGTGGCGCGTTTGACGGTGAACGACGGGATCATCATGCGCCGCTGCCGGCGGTGCTCGGGGTCGTCCAGGCCGAGCAGGGCCACCCGGCGTTCTTCGCGTCGCACGCGGAAGCGGGGCGCGGCCACGGGGAAGTCGGTGCGCCGCCGGTCGCTGGAGAGCCGGGGGTCGGCGAGCAGGGCGCGGGCGGCAGCGTGCGCGGTGACCAGCCAGACCTCGCGGCCGTCGAAGAGGGTGACGCGCGACAGGGGCCGGCCGTCGCGCAGCGGGGCGTATCCGGTGGGCGGGTGGTAGGGGCAGGTGCGGTCCTGCGGGAAGGCGACGGGTTCGGCCGGGGTCGCCGGGCCGGTGCTGTCCGTCAGTTCCGTCATGGAAAGACCTCGCAGACGAAGGAAGTGCGTCGTGCCGATCTTCATTAGATGCCTCAGGCATCTATGGGGCGACGACAAGTTCGGCCACTTCGGTGATCCGCGCGATCTGGCCGAAGAGGAACGGGTCGGAGGGGCGGGTTCCGGCCCAATTCGGGCCGTCCTCTTCCCATGGTGGCGTACGACCCGGCCGTCCCGCACGGTGAGGCGCCGCACCGGCGATGGCGGCGCCGTACATCCGCTACCGATCACCCGCATGGCCGAACGGTGGTGCGGTACGGATGATTCACACGGTCACCGGTGTTGGACTGCGGTGGCAGAAAGCCGTTGGACCGACGAAGGGGACGGATCCATGCCTCTTGAGGGCGAGTACGCGCCGAGCCCGGAGAAGTGGGTGCGCGAGCAGGTCGAGCTGTACGAGAGCTCCGGCGGGACGAAGGGGACGACGCTGCTCGACACAGGGCTGCCGGTGATCATCCTCACCACCCGGGGCGCGAAGAGCGGGAAGATCCGCAAGACGCCGCTGATGCGGGTGGAGCACGACGGGAGGTACGCGGTGGTCGCCTCGCAGGGCGGGGCGACCAAGCACCCGGTCTGGTACTTCAACGTCACCTCCGACCCGCAGGTCGAACTGCAGGACGGCCCGCACCGGCGGGACATGCGGGCCCGTGAGGTGACCGGGGACGAGAAGGCGGAGTGGTGGGAGCGGGCCGTCGCGGCGTATCCGCCGTACGCCGACTACCAGAAGAAGACCTCGCGGGAGATCCCGGTGTTCGTGCTGGAGCCCATCGCCGAGGGCTGATCCCGGCCGTTCGGCGCGCCCTTTCGGAAGAATCCGGGCCGGGGAGGTGTGAACTGCCTCCGGGATGGGCACCCGTGCGTCAGGCCCCGCCGCGTTCCCCCGTCGCGGCGGGGCTCTTTCCTGCCTCGTCCGCCGGCCGGTCGGTCACGTCGAGGAAGATCTGGTCGGTGTCCGGGAAGGTCCGGGCGAGGGACCCCTTGATGCGGACGGCGACCTCCTCCACCCGCTCGCTGTCCAGACCGGGCACCAGGTCGATGCGCGCGGCCACCAGGGTGGAGTCGAGACCCATCTTCATGGTGAACAGCGCCTCCACGCTGTCGATCTCCGGCTGCGCGGCGAGCAGCGAGCGGATCCGGCCGCTCAGCTCCGGGTCGGCGGCCTCGCCGATCAGCTGGTCGCGGGCGTCGCGGCCGAGCCGGTAGGCGACGTACACCAGCAGCACGCCGATCGCCAGCGAGGCGGACGCCTCCCAGACGACCTGCCCTGTCACCATGTGCAGGGCCATGCCGACGATGGCGAGGGTCACGCCGAGCACCGCGGTGCCGTCCTCGGCGACCACGGTGCGCAGCGCCGGGTCACGCAGGGCGGCGAGGCCGCCGCCCTGGCGGCGCACCTGGTGCAGGGCCCGCAGCAGCGAGGCGCTCTCGGCGAGGAGGGCGACGCCCAGCACGATCAGGCCCGCCACATAGCCGCTGAACTTCTCCTCGGTGCCCTGCCGCAGTGCCTCGAAGCCCTGGAAGAAGGAGAAGCAGCCGCCCATGACGAAGATGCCGACGGCGGCGAGCAGGGACCAGAAGAAGCGTTCCTTGCCGTAGCCGAAGGGGTGACGGCGGTCGGCGGGGCGGCGGCTGCGGTGCAGCGCGGCCAGCAGGAACACCTCGTTGAGGCTGTCGGCCACGGAGTGCGCCGCCTCCGACAGCAGGGCGGGCGAGCCCGCGAGGACACCGCCGGCGGCCTTGGCGACGGCGATCACCAGGTTGGCCGCGAGGGCCACGAGCACGGTGACCTTGGTGTGCCGGTCTCCGTGCGGATCGTCGTCCCGCGCGCCGTGCGGCGCACCGTCCCTGCGGGCCCGCTCGTCCTCCGCACCACTCCCGCCCACTCGGCCGTCCCTCCCGTCGGCATCGCCGACTCGCGTCCTGTCACCGCCGTCCGCCGCGGCCGCTGCGTCACTCCCCGCGGCACCCTCGCTCGCACGGGATCCGCCCGACGGCCCGGCGGCCGAAGTGGGCCGGGGCTCAGCGGGAACCGACCCGCCACGTGCCGCCGCGCCACCGCCCACGGGCTTTCCGGCCGACCTCCCGTCACCCTGACCGTCGACCGCCGCAGCCCGGGACCCGGCGGTTCCACCGCCCCCGGCGCTCCCGTCCGACCACCGCCCACCCGGCTTCCCGTCGTCCGGCAGCTTCCCGTCGTCCGGCAGGGCCGTACCGGCGGTTCCCGCGGCACCGCCGCCCGCGGGCGGCGGTTCCGACGGCCCGGTGTGCGGCCGGGCGTCGGCCGGCGTGGCTCGGTCGTGTGTCGTGGTGTCGTCCTCGGCCGTCCGTGCGGCCGGCTCCCGTTCCGAGGGTGTCGCGCTCACCCTTCGCCGACTGCCCCCGGCGAGGGCGGATCACACCGTGCGGACGGGCGGAAATCGGGGAACGCGTTGACCCGACACCCCCGGGCGCCGAGGAGGAGACATGGGCGGCGACGGCAACCGCGCCTACGGCCACACGAAGTTCACCCGGTCCAGGAGCCACTTCACCGACCGGATCACCGCCGACGGCCGCGACGGCTGGCCGGTGACGAGGGACCGCTACCGGCTGGTGGTCTCCCGCGCCTGTCCGTGGGCGAGCCGGGCGGTGATCTCACGCCGGCTGCTGGGCCTGGAGGACGCGCTGTCGATGGCGATCGCCGATCCGGTCCAGGACGACCGCAGCTGGCGGTTCACCCTGGACCCGGACGGCAGGGACCCGGTACTCGGCATCCGGTTCCTGAGCGAGGCCTACGACCGGCGCGAGACCGGTTACCCGGGCGGGGTGAGCGTGCCCGCGGTCGTGGACGTGCCCAGCGGACAACTGGTCACCAACGACTACCAGCAGCTCACCCTGGACCTGGCCACCGAGTGGACGGCCCTGCACCGCGCGGGCGCCCCCGACCTGTACCCGGACGGCCGGCGCGACGAGATCGACCAGGTGATGGCCGAGGTCTACCGGGACGTGAACAACGGCGTGTACCGGGCCGGTTTCGCCCACGAGCAGAAGGAGTACGAGGAGGCGTGCGCGGGAGTCTTCCGGCGGCTGGAACTGCTCGCCGACCGGCTGGCCGGGCAGCGGTATCTGGTCGGCGACACCCTCACGGAAGCGGACATCCGGCTGTTCACCACCCTGGTCCGGTTCGACGCCGTCTACCACGGCCACTTCAAGTGCAACCGGTGGAAGCTGGCCGAGAACCCGGTGCTGTGGCGTTACGCCCGTGACCTGTTCCAGACCCCGGGCTTCGGCGACACCGTCGACTTCGACCACATCAAGCGGCACTACTACCAGGTGCACACCGGCATCAACCCCACCGGCATCGTGCCCCTCGGCCCGGATCTCGCCGGCTGGCTGACTCCGCACCACCGCGAGGAGCTCGGCGGCCGGCCGTTCGGCGACGGCACGCCACCGGGCCCGGTGCCTCCCGGTGAACGAGTGGCCGCCCGGGGACGGCCCGCATGAGGGCCGTCTGACGAGGAAGGAGAGACACATGACCAAGAACAAGAAGAAGAAACTCCCACTCGCCTACCAGCCGGTCGGATTCGTGCTCAGCTGGGCGGGCGGCGCACTGGCCGGCCTGGCCTTCCGCAAGGCGTGGATGGCGATCCGGCACGAGGAGGACGCACCGGACGCCCTGGACCCGGACCGCAGCTGGGGCGAGATCCTGCTGGCCGCGGCGGTCCAGGGCGCCATCTTCGCGGTGGTGCGCAGCGCCGTGGACCGCACGGGCGCCAAGGCCATCGCACGGTCGACGGGCGTGTGGCCGGCCCAGGACAAGGGCGGCCGGGACTGAGTGATCCGTGCGCTCAGCCCTGCTTGGGTGCCGTCGTGGGCACCAGGCGCAGGGTGAAGGAATGTCCGGCGGGGTCGGCGTACCCGCGTTCCTCGTACGGCCCCGCCGCGTCCTTCGTCTCGATCGGGCGGCCGCCGAGCCCCACCACCCGGCGCTCGGCCTCGTCCAGGTCCTCGACCAGGAAGTCGAGATGGGCCTGGAGGGAGTTCTCGGGGCGCGGCCAGCTCGGCGGGGTCGCGTTCACGTCGCGGCGGAAGGCCAGCCGGACGCCGTCGCCGCCCCGGATCCCGACCAGGTTGGCCGATGCGTCCGTCTGCTCGCCGTCCAGCAACTCCCTGTAGAACTCGGCGAGTTTCTCGGGCTCGGCGCAGTCCAGCACCACGACGGCCGCTTTCACCAGTGTCATGTTTCCTCCTGGGGGATGTCCTCCTGCTGCGGATATCCCCGGCCACCGGATTCAGTCGGCGCGCAGCCACCGCCCGTCGCGCATCAACTCCCGCCCGCTCAGCTCGTTCTCCTCGCGCCAGGCCTGGACGCGCTGCGGGACGACCTGGAAGTACAGGTAGCGGGTGGCGAGCCGGCGGGGGTCGAAGCCCGTCTTGCCGGCGAAGACCTCGGCGTCCTCCTCGGGCAGGTCCTCGGGGGTCACCGTGTGGACGACGCCCTCCACGATGACGACGTCCCGGGTCGGGCCGATGCCGAGCCGGGCCCTGCCGGTGGCGGCCAGGTTGCGGCCGGTGGGGCTGTCCTCGGGGGTGGCGAACAGCAGCACGGCGCCGTCCCAGACGAACGACAGCGGCACGAGGTAGGGGGCGCCGCCGTCGGGGCCGGCGGTGGCGACCCAGGCGTCGACGTCGTGCTCCAGCCGGTGCAGGGTGTCCTTCTTGCGCTGCTCGGCGGTACGGGCGGGCGGTGGGGTCATGGCGTACGGCCTCCTCGTGGTGCGAACGCCGTCCAGTGTGGCCGTCGTCAGTCCCCGGTCCCCGCACGCAGCTGCGTCAGGCGTGTCCGGGCGGCCTCCAGGAGCAGCTCCAGGGCGGCCGGGTAGGAGCTGGTGCGCATGGTCGCCACGAGAGGACGGGCGCTCGCCGCGATGTGCGGGTGGGTGTCCGCGGGCAGCCGGCCGTACGTCGTCCGCCACACCTCCGTCTCCGCCTCGCGGGCGGCCCGGGGCAGCGAGGTGCCCGCGGAGTCCAGGGCGCCGAAGGCGAGCGCCTGGTCCACGAACGCGTGATAGATCCGCACCGCCTCATACTCCGGGAACCCCGCTCCCCGCAGGACGCCGAGGATGCTCTCCACGGCCTGGATCTCGTGCACGCGGCCGGTGACGCGGTGGGCGCTGAGCACCGCCGCGCGAGGGTGCGCGAGGGCGCCGGCGTGCATGCGCAGCCCGAGGTCGCGCAGGTCGGCCACCCAGTCGCCGGTCGGCCGCCAGGTCCGCATGGTGCTGCCGATCAGCTCGTCGGCGATGGCCAGCATCAGGTCGTCGGTGTGCCGGAAGTACCGGTACAGCGAGCTGGGGTCGGCGCCGAGGGCCCGGCCGAGGCGGCGCACGGAGAGGGCGTCGGCGCCGTGCTCCTCAATCAGCCGCAGGGCCGTGGCGACGATCAGCTCCTCGGAGAGCACGACCCCCTGTTTGGTGGGGCGGCGGCGCTGCCGGGCGGCGGGCGGGACGACACGTTCGGTCATGGGGCCTCCCTGGGATCCGCCCGGCACCCTATGACAACACCGTTGACCTGTGAAGGGCACCGGCAGTTTCATGTCCGGTCACCGGGGCCGTCCGGGGCCCCGCGGCGAGCGGAGAGCCGGCGATGAGCGAAAGACCCTTCACAGTGGATCCGCCTGCGCGGCCCGAGCTGCGCAAGTCCCTGAGCGTGGTCGACGGCGTCGCCGTCGCCGCCTCCAGTACGGCCGCCACGACCAGCATCGGCATCGGGCTGGGGGTGACCGCGGCGGTGGTCGGCCCGCATCTGCCGGCGATCATGCTGGTGGCGTTCCTGCCCGTCCTCGGCATCGCCGGGGCCTACTCCCGGCTGAACCGGGTGGAACCGAACGCGGGCAACGGCTATGTGTGGGTGGGCCGTTCGCTCAGCCCCTGGCTCGGCTTCATGGTCGGCTGGGTGAACTTCGTGGCGAGCGTGGCCTTCCTCGCCTACACCACCGCCGTCACGGGTTCGGCACTGCTGCAGCTGGCCGGCGAGGCGGGTCTGCACCGGATCGGCTCGCTCGTGTTCGACCCGGACTCGACGGCGCAGACGACGGCGGTGGGGATCGTCGTGCTGGTCGCGGTCACCCTGACCGCGGTGACCGGTGTCCGCACGGCGGCCCGGCTGCAGACCGGACTGCTGGTCTTCGAGTACGTCGTCCTGATCGGCTTCTGCGGATACGGCATCGTCACCGGGCCGCACTCCTTCAGCCTGTCCTGGTTCGACCCGTTCGCGATCCCCTCGGCGACCGCGCTGGCGCAGGGCCTGCTGCTGTCGGTGTTCTGCTACTGGGGGTTCGAGGCGGCGTTCACCGTCAACGAGGAGGTGCGCGACCCCCGGGACGCCTCCCGGGCGGGGACCATCACCCTGGTGACGATGCTCGGCCTGTTCCTGCTGGGCTCGGTCGCCTTCCAGCGGGTGCTGTCGCAGGGGGAGCTGGCCGGGCACGGCGCGCAGGGGCTCGCGTACTACGGCGACCGGCTGGCCGACCAGCCCTGGGCCGCACTGCCGCTGGTCGCCCTGATGTTCTCGGCGGTGGCCTCGCTCCAGGCCGGGGTCATCCCGACGGCCCGCGGCATGTTCGCGATGAGCCGGGACCGTACCCTCGGACCGGTGTGGTCCAGGGTCAGCGCCCGGTACGGGACTCCGGCCGCCGGGACGCTGCTGATCGGGGCGCTGGCGGTCGCGGCGGCAGCGGGCGCGCTGGTGATCCCGCGGCTCGCCGACATGATCGACGCGGTCGTGAACGCCGTCGGCATCGTCGTCGCCCTGTCCTACGCGCTCACCGCGCTCGCCGCCGCCGTGCGCTTCCGGTCCCTGCTGCGGGAGGACTGGCGGCAGGGCGTCCGGGCGGTGGTGCTGCCCACGCTCAGCGCGCTGGCCCTGCTGGGCCTCGGCGGCTACCTCGGCTGGTCCTTCTACGACTCGGCCGCCCACCTGGAACTGCGCGCCGACAACGGCTGGTTCCTGCTGCTCATGCCGGTCGCGATGATCGCGTCCGGGCTCGCGGTGGCCGCGTGGGCCAAGTGGGTGCGCAGGTCGCCGTACTTCCGCACCGGGGCCGGCACCGACGCCGACTCGCCCGAGCTGCTCACCACCTCCCACTGACCGACCAGGAAAGGCATCATGCACATCGATCTGCTGTTCACCGGCGGCCCCGTCCTCACCCCCGAGGGCCGCACCGCGACCGCCGTCGCCGTCACCGGGGACCGTGTCACCGCGGTCGGCGGGGACGAGCTGCGCGATCTGGCCGGGCCGCGCACCGAGGTGGTGGACCTCGCCGGACGGCTGCTGCTGCCCGGCTTCCAGGACGCGCACGTCCATCCGGTGCCGGCCGGGCTGGAACTGGCCCACTGCGATCTGTCGGGCCTGGCGACGGCCGAGGAGACCGTGGCCGCCGTGCGGGCGTACGCCGAGGCACATCCGGAGCGGGAGTGGATCCTGGGCGGCGGCTGGTCGATGGAGGCGTTCACGGGCGGAACGCCGACGAAGGAGCTGCTGGACGCCGTCGTACCCGACCGGCCGGTGTACCTGCCCAACCGGGACCACCACGGCGCCTGGGTCAACAGCCGGGCGCTGGAGCTGGCCGGCATCGACCGGGACACGCCCGACCCTGCCGACGGGCGGATCGAGCGGGACGCCTCCGGGGGGCCCGGCGGCACGCTCCAGGAGGGGGCGATGCAGCTGGTCGGCCGGCTCACCCCGCCCGCCACGGCGGCCGACCGGCTGGCCGCGCTGCTGCACGCCCAGCGGCATCTGCACGCGCTCGGCATCACCGCCTGGCAGGACGCGCTGGTCGGTGACTTCCTCGGGATGGACGATCCGGCCGAGGCGTATCTGGCGGCGGCGCGGGACGGTTCGCTCACCGCGCGGGTGCGGGGCGCGCTGTGGTGGGACCGGGAGTGCGGTGCCGAGCAGATCCCCGAACTCGTCGAGAAGCGCGCCGCGTTCAGCCACGGGCGGTTCCGGGCGGGCACGGTGAAGCTGATGCTGGACGGGGTCGCCGAGAACCACACGGCCGCGCTGCTCGACCCCTATCTGGACCGGTGCGGCTGCGCGACCGCCAACCGCGGCAAGAGCTTCATCGATCCCGGTCGACTCCCCCAGTACGTCACCGAGTTGGACGCGCTCGGCTTCCAGTGCCACTTCCACGCGCTGGGCGACCGGGCCGTACGGGACGCGCTGGACGCGGTCGAGGCGGCCCGCGCCGCGAACGGGCCGAGCGACACCCGGCCGCATCTCGCGCACCTGCAGGTCGTGCACCCGGACGACGTGCCCCGCTTCGCACGGCTCGGCGCCACCGCGAACATCCAGCCGCTGTGGGCGGCGCACGAGCCGCAGATGGACGAGCTGACGATCCCCTTCCTCGGGCCCGAACGGGCCGCCTGGCAGTACCCGTTCGGTGCGCTGCTGCGGTCCGGGGCGCGGCTCGCGGCGGGCAGCGACTGGCCGGTGAGCAGCCCCGATCCGCTGCAGGGCATCCATGTCGCGGTCAACCGGGTGGAGCCGGGCGGCAGCGGGCCGGTGTTCCTGCCCGAGGAGCGACTGAGCCTCACGGAGGCGCTCACGGCGTACACGGCCGGGTCGGCGTACGTGAACCACCTGGACGACACCGGCCGGGTGACCGTCGGCGCGCTCGCCGACCTGGTGGTGCTGGACCGCGATCCGTTCGCCGGGCCACCGGAGGCGGTCGCGGAGACGTCCGTGGCGCTCACCTACGCAGGGGGTGAGCGGGTGTTCGGCGAGGGGTGACCCGGGCGCGGGGTCAGGCGCAGGCGAGGCCCTGCCTCAGCCGGGGCCGGGCCTCCACGCCGTCGGGTCCGGTGCCGGTCGGGCCGCTGCCGGGGTGAGGCCGCCGGGGTGCCCCGCACCACCAGGTCCGGTCTCGTCCCGTCGTCGGCCGCGCCGAAGACACGGCTGGGGGTGCCCGGTCGCACGGGACGGACGCCGTCCAGGGCGAGGGCGACGGTCCGCTCCGGTCCCCGCCCGCCACGCATGGCCCGATCCTGTCGAAGGGTGGCCATCCTGCCGTTTCCCGGGCGGGCGCGCTCCGGCAGGCTGGGTGACCATGAGCGACATGAACACGATGCGAGTCATCAGCCAGGACGCCCTCGGTGGTCCCGAGGTCCTGAAGGAGGTCCGGGTGGAGCGGCCGAAGCCGGGCCCGAACCAGGTGCTGGTCCGGGTGCGGGCCGCCGGGGTGAACCCCACCGACTGGAAGCACCGGGCCACCGGCGGGTTCCTGGGCGAGCCGCCGTTCGTGCTCGGCTGGGACGTCTCCGGTGAGGTCGCCGAGGCCGGGATCGGCGTGGCCGCCTTCGGGCCGGGCGACGAGGTCTTCGGCATGCTGCCCTATCCCTACGGCCACGGCTCGCACGCCGAGTACGTGATCGCCCCGGTCCGTGCCCTGACGCACAAGCCGGCCGCGATCGACCACACCCAGGCGGGCGCGCTGCCGCTGGTGTCCCTGACGGCCTGGCAGGCGCTGACCGAGCACGCGGACGTCCGGCCCGGGCAGCGGGTGCTGATCCACGCGGCGGCCGGCGGGGTCGGGCACGTGGCCGTGCAGATCGCCAAGGCGCGCGGCGCGTACGTGGTCGGCACGGCGAGCGCGGGCAAGCACGACTTCCTGCGGGAGATCGGCGTGGACGAGCCGGTCGACTACCGGAGCACCGACGTCACCGAGGTGGTCCGTGACGTCGACGTCGTCCTGGACACGCTCGGCGGGGACACCTCCGTGGCGTCGCTGAAGGTGCTGCGGCCGGGCGGGGTCGTGGTGTCGATCCTGCCGGTGGGTTCAACGGAGTTCCACGAGGAGGCCGAGCGGCTCGGCGTCCGTGCGGTGCGGATGCTGGTGGACGCCGACCGGGCCGGGATGCGGGCCATCGCGGATCTGGTGGAGGCGGGGAAGCTGAAGGCGACGATCGCCGGGACGTTCCCCCTGACCGACGCGGCCAAGGCGCACGAACTGGGCGACACCGGCCGTACGACCGGAAAGCTGGTGCTTGTGGCGAACTGATCCGGACCCCGGCGAACCGCGCCGGGGCACGGAGCGACACGCGCCAAACTCCAAGACATATGTCAATCGAACATGCTCAAATTCCTTCCATCGAGGGTAACTTGACAGTCGGGGAACCGATGTCCGGGGACGGGTGGGAGGTGATGTCGTGGCGCGAGACGAGCCCGCACCGCTCACCCGGCAGCTGCGCGTGTACGCGCACCGTGGCCACACGGTCGTGGAGTTGCGGGGCGAGATCGACATCCTCGCGGCGGCGGAGATCGGCCCGGCCCTGGACCGTGCCACCGGCCGCCCCGGGGTGCGGGTCGTGATCGACCTGCGGCAGGTCGAGTTCTTCGACTGCTCGGGGCTGCGCCTGCTGTACCGGGCCCGCGCCCGGGTGCGGGACGGCGGCGGGCAGCTGCACCTGGTGTGCACGCACCCGCTGACGCTGCGCGTCTTCCGGGTCACCGGTCTCACCCGGCTGCTGCCCCCGCACCCGACGCTGGACGCGGCCCTGGCCCGGTCCGAGGCCGCGTCCGGTTCGGTGTGAGCCCGGTCCTCGCCTCCGGTCCGGTCAGCGCTACGACGCATCGAACAGGGCGCTGACGGATTCACCGTTGTGGATGCGCCGCACGGCCTCGGCGAGCGCCGGGGCGATGGACAGGACGCGCAGCTTGTCGGTGTGCTCGTCCGCCGGGACCGGCACGGTGTTGGTGCAGACGATCTCCAGCACGTCCGGCTGCTCGCCCAGCCGCTTCAGCGCCCCGGCCGCGAACAGCCCGTGCGTGCACGCCACCCGGATCGAGCGGGGCTCCGACTCCCTTATCTTGTGCAGGAGTTCGAGCACGGTGCTGCCCTTGGCGATCTCGTCGTCGAGCACGATGACGTCCCGGCCGGCGATCTCACCGATGACCGAGCTGATGCTCACCCGGTCGTCCGCGAACCGCTGCTTGGCACCGGCCGCCACGCGCGCCCCGATGAGCCGGGCGAAGGCGGCGGCCTCCTTGGCGTTGCCGAGGTCGGGGGAGACGACCGTGGTGCGCGTGAGGTCGTAGTTGCGGAAGTGCGCGGCGAGTTCACGCAGTGCGTGCAGATGGTCCACCGGCACCGAGAAGAAGCCGTGGACCTGCGGGGCGTGCAGGGTCATGGCGAGGACCCGGCTCGCACCGGCCGCCACCAGGAGATCGGCGACCAGCCGGCCGCCGAGGGAGATGCGGGGGGCGTCCTTCTTGTCCGAGCGGGCGTAGGAGTAGTGCGGCATGACGACGGTGATCCGGGCCGCGGAGGCGCCCCGGGCGGCGTCGCACATCAGCAGCAGCTCCACCAGATGCTCCTGCACCGGCCTGACCAGCGGCTGGATCAGGAAGACGTCCCGCTCCCGGCAGTTGGCCTGAAGCTGTACCTCCAGACAGTCGTTGGCGAACCGGCTGACCCGGGTCGGGCTGAGGGGCACTCCGAGATGGGCGCAGACCTCGCGGGCCAGGTCGGGGTGGGCGCTGCCGCTGAACACGGCGATGTCTCGCACGATCCGCTCCTCGCACGATCGGTACGGGCTTGGGCCGTCATGCTACTGACCGGGGCCGCACCGATAGAGCGTCTGGGCCTCGTCCGTCCCGCCGGCGCCTTGCGGCACGGAACGAGCGGTGCCGGACAGGTCACCGCCGCCGTAGGCCGAGGCCGGGACCTGGGCGCAGGAGGTCCGCACCCAGCCGGTGATCTCCGCGGCCGCCGTCGTACCCGCGCCCTCGGCTGCCGGTCCCCTGTCGCGCCCGCCGCCCAGCAGCACGTACCGCACCTGGGCCGCCTCGACCAGCCGCCGGAACTGCGTCCGGGTCGGGAACGGCACCCGTCCGCTGAAGCCGCCGAGCGGCAGCACGTCGGCGCCGGTCGCCAGGATGTACGGCGACGCCGTGCTCCACCTGCTGGTGGCCAGCACGTACCGGGCGGATCCCTGGTGCGCGCGGACGTAGTCCAGCAACCGGCGCTGGGCCGTGGTCAGTCCGCCGCTCTCTTCCACGACGAATCCGCCCGGGCCGCCGAGTCCACCCGGGCCGATGCCGCCCATGCCGCCCGCGCCACCCCAGGTCACCGGCCCGGACGTGCCGGCGCCGGCCTGCGACGCCGGACCCGGCCGGCCGGTCCCCGAGCCCACCGGCCGATGGCCGCGGTGTGCGCCGGAGGGGCCGACCGCGCCCGCGCCGGAGCTTCGGTGCGCGGGGGCGAAGACCTGCACCGCCCATGCGCTCGGAGCGAGGAGCAGGGCCGCCAGGGAGGTGGCGAGAGAGGCGAGCGCGAGCCGGCCTCCGGACCGGGAGCGCCCCGGCCGGGTGAGGACCAGCAGCCCGACGGCGGTGGCACCGAGGGCGGCCACCGCGGGCGCCAGCCACGGCAGGAACGAGGGGAACCGGCCGGCGAGATACGCGCCCCAGCCCGCCGTCGCCGCCACGGCGCCCGGCAGCGCCCAGGCGCGGTGCCCGCCGGTCCGGTGGGCACGCCACATCAGCACGGTCCCGGCCCCGGTCAGCGCGGCGAGCGGTACCGCGATCACCCCCATGTAGTACGTGTGGCCGCCGACGCTGCCGGCGCTGAAGACCAGGAAGTACGTGGCCAGCCAGGTGCCCCACAGCACGAAGCCGGCGCGCAGCCGGTCGGTGCGCGGGCGTCCCCGGCGCCAGCGCAGACCGCACACGACGGCCACGGCGGCGATCGGGTAGAACCAGCCGGTCTGGGCGGCGAGCCCGCTGCCGAACATCTTCGACCAGCCGTCCTGGCTTCTGCCGAGGCCGCCGGCGGTCCGGTCCCCCGCGTCCACCGTGGCGGCCGAAGACGTGCGCGCCTTCCCGGCGGACGGAGCGTCCCGGGCGCTGCGCGCACCGGCCGCACCGGCCGCGCCGGGCGCTTCGGCCGCGTGGCGGGGGACGGCGGCAGCCTCCGCGCCGGCCACCTGTCCGGCGCCGCCATGACCGCCGGCCGCGCCCTGGACGGCACTCACGCTGCCCGTGGAGGCCGCGCTGATGCCGAGCGAGGAGAAGCGGTTGAGGAAGTTGTAGCCGACCACCATGCTCAGCGCCGAGTTGTTGGTGGTGCCGTCCACATACGGCCGGTCCTTGGCCGGGGTGAGGGTGACCGCCAGCGTCCACGACGCCGAGACGGCGGTCATCACCATGGCGGACACGCCGAGGTGCGCCAGCCGCCGCCGTAGTGTGAGCGGCGCAGAGATCAGGTAGGCCAGGGCGAGCGCGGGCAGCACCGCCCACGCCTCCAGCATCTTGGTCTGGAAGCCGACACCGACCCACACCCCGGCCATCAGCAGCGGGCGCAGCCGGCCCTCCCGGGCGGCGCGCTGGGTGGCCTCGGCGGCGAGCAGCACGCACAGCGTGAACGCGGGGTCCTCCACCGCGGTGCGGAACAGCCCGACCGTCACCGGGGTCACCAGAAAGGCCGTCGCGGAGATCAGCGCCGCGTGCACTCCGGCCCATCGGTGCACCAGCCGGTACAGCACCAGCAGACTCGCGACCCCTTCCAGGACCTGGGGCAGGAGCAGCGCCCACGGGCGGAATCCGAAGAGCCGCGCGCACAGGGCCTGCGGCCACAGGAATCCCGGCAGTTTGTCGAGCGTGATGGAATTCCCGGGATCGAAGGAGCCGTAGAAGAAGGCCTTCCAGCTCTCCGTCATGCTGCGGACGGCGTCCGCGTAGAACGTGTGGTACTGACTGTGGTCGATGCCCCAGGTGTAGAGCACGGCGGCGAGCACGGTGACGACCAGTAGCGCCGGGCGTGCGTACGCGGGCTCGTCCACGGGTGATCTCCATGGCGGGCGACGGCCGGCACCGGTGCGGGCGGGCGCGTCGAGGACGTTCGTGGCCATGCACGGCAGTGTTGGTCACCGCGCGCGCCCGCCCTGCCGGGACAGGCCCCTTCAAGGAAATTCTCACTTCCGCGAGAACAATTCTTTGATCGCCCCACGGGGAGATCACCCCTCCCGCGTGCACGCGCCGGCGGCACGCTCGTGCCGATGCACGGGTCTGGCAGGGCGGGTGACGGGGCATGCGCAGGTGAGGAAGGAGGACCGTCGCGATGACGACTTCCGTCAGTTCCGTCAGGCGCCTGCCCGGCTGGGCCAAGGCCGTGGCCGCGCTCGTCCTGGTGCTCGCCGTGCTGTTCGCCGGGATCCGGCTGGCCGTACTGCCGGGCATCGAGGACCTGTTCGGCACGCAGACGCACGACCGTTCCGGCCCGGCACTGTTGAAGTCCATCCAGGACATGAGCCGTTACGACGCCGCGTCGGGCAACTTCCAGGTCGTGGTCGACCTGGAGAAGGACGCGAAGTTCCTGCCCGACGCGATCCGCGGCACCCGCACCCTGTACGTCGGCGCGGGGACCGTGGACGCCTACGTCGACCTGGGGCAGGTCGGCGAGAAGGACGTGTCGGTCGACGGCGACCGCACGTCCGCGACCCTGCGGCTGCCGCACGCCCGGCTCGGCAGCCCCGCCCTCGACCCCGACCACTCCTACGCCGTGTCCAAGCAGCGCGGACTGCTGGACCGGCTCGGCGACCTGTTCTCGGACAACCCCAACAGCGAGCAGGCCGTGCAGAAACTCGCCGTACGGCACATCGGTGACGCGGCACGCGGCAGCGGGCTGACCGCACGCGCCGAGACGAACACCACCGGCATGCTCCAGGGGCTGCTGCGCTCCCTCGGCTTCAAGGAGGTGCACATCTCCTACGGCTGATCAGGCGCCCAGCACCCCGGGCAGGGTCAGCGCGCCCAGCACGGTCGCGCCCACCAGCAGCCAGGCCACGTAGTCGCCCACATGGCCCGACTGAAGGCGCCTGAGGGGCCGGGCCCAGTCAGGGGCGGCCGTCCAGTGCGGGCGGGTGACGGCGAGGCCGGCGAGGGCCACGGCCAGCACGGTGGAGGCCACGCCCAGCACGACGCCGTGCAGGGTCCAGTGCACGAAGACGTGGGCACCGCCCGACCCGGCCTCGTTCACGGAGCGGGCCACCAGGCCACCGAAGCCGGGGAAGACACCGACGGCCAGGGCGCCGGCGAGCAGCACGGCGGGCACCGTCCGCATGGTGTCCGGGATCCGGCGCAGCAGGCCGCGCGTCTCGGGCTCCTCCTCGGATCCGCTGGTCTCGAGATCGGAGTCGGCGTCCTCGGGGCGCGGCCCCATACCGAGGAACACGCGTGCCGTGACGCGCAGGGCGGCGCCGGCGGTGATCGCGGAGGCGGCCACGAACACCACGGTGAGCGGGCCGCCGACCGCCTCCTCGGTGACCGCCTTGCCGAGCCCGCTGCCGAACGGGGGCATTCCCGCGAGCCCGAGGGCGCTCACGGCGAACATCACCGCGACCGCCCGCAGTTCGCGGGCCCGGCCGTGCAGGGCGTGTTCGTCGACGCTGCCGTACCGGTCGAGCAGGACGCCCGTGCAGGCGAACAGGGCGGCCTTCACTCCGGCGTGCCCGAGGATGTACAGGGCGACCCCGTCGTCGCCCTCGGGGGTCAGAACGCCGATACCGACGAGGAACAGACCGGTGTGGGCGACGGTGGAGTAGGCCAGCAGCCGTTTGATGTGCCGCTGGTACCAGCACATGACGGCGCCGGTCGCCGCGGTGAGGGTGCCGAGCGTCACCAGGGCCCGGGTCAGGTCGGCGGCCGGGATGCCGCCGGGTCCGGCGAAGACGGTGCCGTACACGCGCCAGACGCCGAAGACGCCGAGTTCCACCATCACGCCGGACAGCAGCATGCAGACCGGGGTGGGGGCGACGGCGTGCGCGTCCGGGAGCCAGAAGTGGAAGGGCACGGCAGCCGCCTTGACCAGCAGTCCGGTCATGACCAGCACGAAGGAGGCGAGGACGAGGGCGTCCGGTCCGCCGTGCCCCGCCGCCGTGTCGAGCCCGCGGCCGATCTTCGTCATCGCCAGTTCACCGGTACGGGCGTACAGCAGGCCGATGCCCATGAGCATGGCGTACGCGCCGAGGGAGTTGACGACACCGAAGGTGAGGGCGCCCTGGACGGCCTTCGCCTCGTCGATGCGGTAGCCGGTGAGCGCGTACGCCGTGACGCTCATCAGCTCGAAGAACACGAACGCGTTGAACAGGTCCCCGGCGAGGGCGAAGCCGCACATGCCGCCCTGGAACACCAGCATCAGCGCGGTGAACGCGCCGCTGTGACCGCTCGGAGGCTCGTCGAAGTAGCGCCAGGAGTAGGCGAGGGCGGCCAGCGTCAGCAGCGAGGCCAGCGCGGCCATGCCGAGCCCGGGGCCGTCGCCGATCACCACGATGCCGACGCTCTCGCCGCCCACGGGCAGCCAGCCGCCGACCCATTCGACCATCGGCGGCGAGGAGCCCAGCAGCAGCACGATCGCGAGCGCGGCCGTGCCGCCGGAGACCACGAAGCCGGTGATCTCGGCGGCGGCCCGGGGCAGACGCCGGCCGACGGCCACCAGCAGGGCGGCCCCGAGCAGGGGGACCGCGACGAGCAACGGGAGCAGATGGTGCATCAGCCGCGCAGCTCCCGCAGTTCGTCGGGGTCGACCGTGCCGTGCCGTTTGGCGATCTGCAGGACCAGGGCGAGCAGCAGCGCGGTGACGGTGGCGCCGACCACGATGTCCGTGAGGGTGAGGGCCTGCACCACCGGGTCGACCACGGGCCGGGAGCCGGGCCGGATGTCGGAGAAGACCGGTGCGGTGGCGCCGTCCTGGTAGCCGACCGCCAGCAGCAGGACGTAGGTGGAGCTCTGGCAGACCGCGAGGCAGCCGACGGCGTGGATCAGATTGCGGCTGGTGGCGAGGCCGTAACAGCCTGTCAGAAAGACGTACACCGCCACCAGGTAGGGCAGGACGTGCATCACGGCGGTCACTTCCCGTGCTCCTCCTCGATCTCGACGGCCTGGTCCAGGAAGTGGGCGAGCAGCACGACGACGGCGCTCGCCACCTCCATGCCGATGGCCGCGTTCAGCAGGGGGACGGTGCCGCCGGAGGACAGGGTGTTGAAGGTGCCGTACGGCAGCAGCGTGTTGGCCAGGAACGCGGTGCCGGCCAGGATGCCGGCCACGCCCAGCACGAGGTACGAGGAGACGGCCAGCGCGTCGGAGGTCTCGAAGACGGCGAGCGGACGGACGCGTTCGAGCGCCCCGTAGTCGGAGCCGAGGTAGAGCAGGTGCAGGGCGGTCGCGGCGACGACCCCGCCCTGGAAGCCGCCGCCGGGGCTGAGCTGACCGTGGGCGACGACGTACAGGCCGGTGACCAGGGCGACGGGCAGCACGATCAGGGCGTAGCGGCGGACCGGCCGGGCCACCTCCGCGGGTTCCGGCTCGGCCCGGTGCTCGTCGCGGGCCTGGCGCAGCAACACCACGCAGCCGAGGACGGAGGCGAACAGGATGCTCATCTCGCCGAGGGTGTCGTAGGCGCGCTGGTCGAAGTTGACGGAGGCGATGGTGTTGGCGGTGTGGCGGACGAGGGAGGCATGCACCGCCCGTGTGCCGTAGGGGTGGCTGCGGCCACCGAAGCCGGGCAGGTCGAGGCAGGCGGCGACCAGCAGGGCGGCCAGGCCCGCGCCGCCGAAGGCCAACAGTCCCAGCCGCAGCCGGTTCACTCCGCCCCCTCCTTGGTCCGGCCGCGGCGTCTGACCTTGCGCACGGACAGCATGATCAGCAGCGGGGTCAGCGCGGAGCCGACCGCCAGCTGGGACAGGCCGACGTCCGGGGCCTGGAACACGGTGAACAGCGCGGCCAGGAAGATGCCGAGCACGGACAGCACCAGCGCCTGGCGGGCGGGGTCGCGCTGGGCCACGGCCGCGGTGGCGCAGGCGGCCACCAGCAGCAGGGCGACGACGTTCAACGCGTCGGACACACCGCACCTCCCCACGGACCGTCAGCCACCGCGCACCCCCTGGAACCCGCCCGACAGCGCGCGCGAGGCGATCACGTTGCCGCCGATCAGCAGCGCGCCGATCACCAGGAGCTTGACCATGGCCCGGCCCGGTCCGGTGGCCACGCACAGCGCGATCACGACGACCGCGCCCAGGGCGGCGGCGGTCCAGGTCAGCCCCCAGGCGCTCGGCCGCTGACCCGCCAGGTCGTCGGAGAGCAGCCGGGCGAAGACGAGGGTGCCGACGGGGCCGAGCAGGGCCAGCAGCAGGGCGAGGTCGACGTAGGCGGGGCGGCCGTAGCCCTGGGAGAGCAGGAGCAGGGCCGGGCAGACCGCGGAGGTGGTGAGGTTCTGTGCGACGACCCGGCGGCCGGTCGGGCCGGTGGTCACGCCCCACAGGGCGGCGGCCCCTCCCCCGCCCAGTTCGACGGTCGCCGCGAGGATCCAGCCGTTCACCGCCAGGTCACCGCCCGCCGGCCGGCCCGGGCCAGCAGCGCGCCCACGGCGGCACAGCCCGCGCCGACGATCCGCTCCAGGGTGTCGACCGAGGTGATGAACACCAGCCACAGCAGGGCCAGCCCCAGCCACCAGGCGAGGAGTTCACCGACGGCGACGAGGGCCGCGCGCGGGGCCGTACGCCGGGTCATCCGCCACCTCCTCGGTCCGTACGGTCCGCTCTGTCGTGATGTGCGGCGTCGTGTCCCGGGTGCCGCTCGGGGCATCCAAGCACCCCGGGCCCGTGCAGGGGTGGCGGCACGCGGGTCCGCACCCGGAGTGCCCCGGGAGCGTGAACGGAAACCGCGGGTGTGCCTCCGGGGCCGTCGACGCGCGGGCATTCCTGGGCGTCGGCCGGGTAATCGCCCTGGGACGCCGAGAAGTTGACGACCGGGAGAAGCGATGGCCCGTACCGCCCCGCACCTGCCCGCGATCCTGCGCACACCGAGGAAGCGGGAGCGGACCAGCAAGGTGGGCACCACCCGGGGACTGCCCGCGTGGCTGCGCGCCCGGAGGAGGTCCGAGCCGGCCGAGAGGGCCGGCGGCGCCCGGGGACCGCGCGGGTTCCGGCGACGGAACCGGGCCGGGGAGGCCGGTGACGGACGGGGCCTGTCCGCGTCGCCGCGGGCAACGGGGAAGCGCGAGCGGGGACAGGGCCGGGACGCTCGGCGGCTGTCCGGCGGCCTGTTCGCGTTCCGGCGGCGGGAGCCGGACGCGGCGGACCGTCCGCGTCATGCGCTCCCGCTGCCGGTCCGGCTGCTCGCCATGCTGGTGGCGTTCGCGTGCATGGTGGCGTTCGCCGTGGTCCTGGCCCGGCTCACCCTGCGCCCGTCCCCCGCCTCGGTCACCCTGACGCACAGCAATCTGCACCCCGGGCGCTCCCTGAAGGATTACCTGGAGCACGCCCAGGTGCGGGACGCGATCCGGCAGATCGGCGGGAATCTGCTGCTCGGTGTCCCCTTCGGGATCCTGGTGCCGGTCCTCGCGCCGCGCGCGCGAGGCATGTTCCGGGTGGCGGCGCTGACGGCGCTCGTGATGCTGACGGTGGAGCTGGTCCAGGGCGCGCTGATCACCGGGCGGGCCTTCGACATCGACGACGTCATCCTCAACACCGCCGGGGCGCTGCTGGGTTGGCTGCTGCTGGGGCGGCGGCTCGGGCGGGCGGTGCATGCCCGGGTGCGGCCGTCGTCGGCCGACTGATCGTCAGGGAAAGGTCCGTACCGGAGTATTGACGCTCCCTTATCTCACTCCTTAAATCAAGAGGCATCTGACTCGCCCCCCCCCACGGATCGGAGAGCCATGGCCTCCCCACGCCTGCTCCGCAGATGTCTCCTCGCCGCCCTGTCCGCCGCGCTGGTCGGCTCGGCCGCCGTCGGCCCGGCGCGGGCCGGCACCGCCGCCCCGGCGGCTGCGACCGTCACCACCTTCTCGGACACATTCGACGGACCCGCGGGCGCCGCGGTCGACTCCTCGAAATGGACGCTGGAGACCGGCGACAACGTCAACAACCACGAGCGGCAGTACTACACCTCGGGCACGCACAACGCGGCCCTGGACGGCCAGGGCCATCTGGTGATCACGGCCCGCAAGGAGAACCCGGCCGGCTACCAGTGCTGGTACGGCAGCTGCCAGTACACCTCGGCCCGGCTGAACACGGCCGGGAAGTTCAACGCGCAGTACGGCCATGTCGAGGCCCGCATGAAGATCCCGCGCGGGCAGGGGATGTGGCCGGCGTTCTGGATGCTCGGCACGCCCGTGAACTGGCCGGACTCCGGTGAGATCGACGTGATGGAGAACGTCGGGTTCGAACCCTCGACCGTGCACGGCACCATCCACGGCCCCGGCTACTCCGGCTCCGGCGGCATAGGCGCCGCCTACACCCTGCCGAACGGACAGGCCTTCGCGGACGCCTTCCACACCTTCGCCGTCGACTGGGCCCCCGGCTCGATCACCTGGTCCGTGGACGGGAACGTCTACGAGCGGCGCACACCCGCCGACCTGGGCGGGAAGACATGGGTGTACGACAACAAGCCGTTCTTCCTGATCCTGAACCTGGCGGTCGGCGGCTACTGGCCGGGCGACCCGGACGGCTCGACCCAGTTCCCGCAAACGCTGGTGGTCGACTCGGTGTCGGTGACGACCGGCGACAGCGCGGCCGGGGTCCCGATCCGGGGCCTGGCCGGCAAGTGCGTGGACGTGGCCGGCGCGAACCCCGCGAACGGCACCCCGGTGCAGCTCTACGACTGCAACGGCACGGGCGCACAGGCGTGGACCGTCGGCTCGGACGGCACGCTCCGGGCCCTCGGCAAGTGCCTGGACGTCACGGGCAACGGCACGGCGGACGGCTCGACCGTCCAGCTGTGGGACTGCACCGGCGGGCCGAACCAGAAGTGGACCGTCACCGGGGCGCACGACATCGTCGATCCGCAGGCGAACAAGTGCCTCGACGTGACCGGGAACAACTCGGCCAACGGCACCCGGCTGCAGATCTGGACGTGCACGGGCGGCGCGAACCAGAAGTGGACGGTCGGCTGAGCCACGCCTCCGCTCAGCGCGTCGTCCAGGTGTACTTGTCCCCGCCCACCCAGCGGACGACATCGGGGTCGTCCAGGTCATGGATGGTGATGCCGTACGAGGCGGCGGCCTCCAGCACGTCGGTGACGGTCCTGGCCTCGCCGATCACCTGACCGTCGATCTCCATGATCCGGAAGGGCGGCTCGCCGGGCTTGCCCGGACAGACCCCGAGCACCAGGATCCGCGGATGGGCGATGTGGGGAGCTGATTGTTCGGTCATGCAATCGAGCGTAGAACGCAACCCGCACAGACGTGTCATCCGCCGGTACCGTCCAGGAGATCCGGAACCGCCGCCTCGACCGCTCCCTGCGTGGCGGGGCGCCCGAAGGCCCCGTGTTCGCCCAGCCGGGTGAGCACGGGGGCGGTGGTCACGCCAGGCTCGAACAGCTGGAAGACCTTCGGGCGATGGAGGAGGCCCGGCACACCGCCGGGGTGGCGCCCAGGCGGTGGCACAGGTACTGGCGACGCCCGGCGTCGTCCGTGCCCACGGCCTGGAGACGGCCGCCCGGCCAGGGGCAGATCCACACGTCGCACCAGGCGGGCGGGATGGCCGGGGCGCCGATCCGGGCGAGCTGCTCGGGGCCGGCGAGGGGCTCGCCGGTGTCGTCGGCACAGCGGAAGCCCCGGCCGCAGCGCAGGCTTCTGCAGCCGGGGTCGTCGCAGGAGCCGGTCCGCAGGCGCACGGTCACCTCACGGACGGCGCCAGTCGTCGCCGGTCAGGTGCGAACCGGCCTGCGGGCCCATGCGCAGCATGCCGCCGTCGACGCTCCACGAGGCACCGGTGACGTACGAGGCGTCCGGGCTCGCCAGGAAGGCGATCACGGCGGCGACCTCGCGGGCGTCTCCGGGCCGCCCGAGCGGCACGCCGGGCCGCCGCTCGGTGTGCACGTCGGTGTCCTCCTGGCCGGTCATCGGCGTGGCGATCTCGCCCGGCGCGACCGCGTTCACGGTGATGCCGTACTCGGCGAGCTCCAGGGCCATCACCTGGGTGAGCAGCCCGAGCCCGCCCTTGGCCGCGCAGTACGGGGCCGCGCCGACCCGGGGCTGGTGCTCGTGGACGGAGGTCACGTTGACGATCCGGCCGCCGTCACCCTGCCGGATCATGTGCCGGGCCGCCCGCTGTCCGCACAGGAACGGCCCCACGAGGTCGACGTCGAGGACCCGGCGCACGTCCGCCAGGGTCAGGTCGAGGTAGGGGGTCATGGTGCCCGTGCCGGCGTTGTTGACCAGGACGTCGACGCGGCCGAGGGCGTCGCACAGCTCGTCGACGGTGTCGGCGGCCTCGGGCAGCCGGGTGAGGTCGAGCCGGGCCACCGCGGCACGGCGGCCCTGCGCACGGACCTCCTCCGCGGTCTCCTCGGCGCCCTTCTCGTCGGTGTGCCAGGTGATGCCGACGTCGAGGCCGGCCTCGGCCAGACGTACGGCGGTGGCGCGGCCGATACCGGAGTCCGCCCCGGTGACGATCGCTGCGCTGGGCATGGCCTGCCTCCCTCGGTGACGGTGGGCGGTGACGGTGGGCATCGCAGTACCCGGGGGCGGGGTGGGCAAACGGGACTCGTCTGCCGGCGGCGCCCGCGGGAACCCTGGTGACATGGAACCCGTCGCCGCTCTCGACCGGATCGCCTTCCTCCTGGAGCGGGCGCTCGCGCCCACCTACCGGGTGAAGGCCTTTCGTACGGCCTCTCGCGCACTGGCCGCGCTGCCCGAGGGGGAGGTCGCCGAGCGCGCGGCGGCGGGGACGCTGGAGTCGCTCAAGGGGATCGGGCCCAAGACCGCGCAGGTGGTGCGGGAGGCACTGGCCGGGGAGGTGCCCGGGTATCTGCGCAAGCTGGAGGAGGAGGCCGGCGCGGCGCCCGCCTCGGGTCCCGGGGCCCGGCTGCGGGCGCTGATCCGGGGGGACTGCCACACCCACTCGGACTGGTCCGACGGTGGCAGCCCGATCGAGGAGATGGGGCGGGCCGCGGCCGAGCTGGGCCATGAGTGGACGGTGCTCACCGACCACTCCCCGCGGCTGACCGTGGCCCGCGGGCTGTCGCCGGAGCGGCTGCGGGAGCAGCTGGAGGCGGTGGCGGAGCTGAACGCGCGCTGGGCGCCGTTCCGGCTGCTCACCGGCATCGAGTGCGACATCCTCGAGGACGGCTCGCTGGACCAGGAGCCGGAGCTGCTCGAGCGGCTGGACGTGGTCGTGGTGTCGGTCCACTCCAAGCTGCGGATGGACGCCCGCTCGATGACCCGCCGGATGGTGGCCGCCGTGCGCGATCCGCACGCGGATGTGCTGGGGCACTGCACCGGGCGCCTGGTGACCGGGCGGGGGCGGCCGGAGTCGGAGTTCGACGCGGACCAGGTGTTCGCCGCCTGCGCCGAGTCGGGGACGGCCGTGGAGATCAACAGCCGGCCGGAACGGCTGGACCCGCCGCGCCGGCTGCTGCGCACGGCCGTGGCCGCGGGGGTGCTGTTCTCGGTCGACACCGACGCGCACGCGCCCGGCCAGCTGGACTGGCAGATCCTGGGCTGTGCCCGGGCGGAGGAGTGCGGGGTGCCGCCCGAGCGGGTGGTGACCACCTGGACCGCCGAGGAGCTGCTGGCCTGGACGCGGGAGGGCCGGGTCCCGGCACGCGTGGCGGATGCCTGACGTGGTACCCGGGACGCAGCGAGAGCGAGGAGAGGAACCCCGTATGGACCGTGCCGCCGTGTTCGACGTCGACGGAACCCTCGTCGACACCAATCACCTGCATGTCGTGACCTGGTGGGAGGCGTTCCGGCAGGCCGGGCACGATGTGCCCATGCACGCCGTGCACCGGGCCGTCGGCCTCGGCTCGTCCGACCTGATCGCCCATCTGCTCGGCGACGACCGCGACCGGGAGCAGGACGGCGAGCTGAGCCAGGCGCACACGACGCTGTACGGCCAGTACTTCGACCGGCTGCCCGCCCTGCCGGGGGCCGGCCGGCTGCTGCGGCGGCTGCACCGGGACGGCTGGACGGTCGTCCTCGCCACCTCGGCGAGCGGTCCGGAGCTGGGCGCGCTGCGCCGGGCGATCGACGCGGACGACGCCATCGCCGACACCGCGAGCGCCGACGACGTCGAGGAGGGCAAGCCCGCCCCGGAGCCCGTGGAGCACGCCCTGAAGCTGGCCGGGGTGCCGGCCTCGCGGGCGGTGTTCGTCGGGGACACGGTGTGGGACATGCAAGCCGGGAGCAAGGCCGGGGTGCACTGTGTGGGCGTGCTGTGCGGCGGGATTCCGCGGGCCGACCTGGAGGAGGCCGGGGCGGGGGCGGTGTACGCCGATCCCGCGGACCTGCTGGCGCGGCTCGAGGGGAGTCCGCTGGGCTGAGCGCCGGGAGGGGTGACGCGGGTCACGGGAACGGCCGGAACACCCGTCGGTGGTTGCCTGTTGAACCAACCGTGGGTGCGGATGGGCCGGTGTCCCCGGGCCTCACCTTCTGCCCACAGGGACGATCGTTCGGCTGAAGCCCTGTGGAGCGTCTCGCCGAGAGGCGACCGCCGTCCGTACCCACCGTCTGGCCGCCCCGGTCGTGAACCCCCCGTCACGGCCGGGGCTCTCTTTGCTCAGCGGGCGTCCGCTCCGTTCAACGGGCGTCCGCCGCGGCGCCGACGGGCTCGGCGGCCGGGGCTCGTCCGGCGCCGAGGAACTCCCTGAGGTCCGCCGTGAGCAGTTCCGCGTGCGTGGCGAACAGGCCGTGCCCGCCGTTCTCGTACACCTTCAGGGTGGCACGCGGCGCGAGCCGGGCGAGGCGCTTGCCGGTGAGGGCGAGGGGGGCCGAGGTGTCGTGGGTGCCGTGCACGACGAGCACCGGCAGGTCCAGCGCGGGCAGCTCGTCGGTGAGGTCGAGGGCGGCCACGACGGCCCGGACGCCGGTCGCGGCGCGCGGTGTGGCGACCAGGCAGCGGTCGATCAGGTGACGGACATAGGCCGGGGAGACGTCGTTGCCGGGCTGCTGGACGGCGAAGAAGTCGTCGGCGAAGTGGGTGAACCAGGCGGCCCGGTCGCGGCGGAAGGCCTCCTCGTCGGCGCGCACGGCCGCCGGGTCGATGCCCTCCGGCAGGTTGGGCGAGCGGACGAGCCCGGGGCTGACCGCGGCGACCAGCGCGACCCGGTCCACGCGTGCGGTGCCGTGCCGGGTGAGGCAGCGGATCACCTCGGCGGTGCCGACGGAGTGCCCGATCAAAGTGATTCCGCGCAGGTCGAGGTGGTTGAACAGGCCGTTCAGGTCGTCGGCGAGGGTGTCGAGGTCGTAGCCGGACCAGGTGTCCTCCGAGCGTCCGTGGCCACGCCGGTCCAGGGCCACGCACCGGAATCCGGCCTCCGCGAGCGGGAGCGTCTGGTACTCCCACATCTCGTGGCCGAGGTAGGCACTCGCGACGAAGACGGCGACGGGGCCGGTCGCGGGACCGTGGTCGACGTAGTGCAGACGGGTGCCGTCGACCGGGCTCTCGAAGTACGGCATGGGGGCCTCCTCGGCTGTCCTGACCGGGTGCGACGTGCTCCGTCGCGCTGACGTCCCCGATACTGCCCGGGCCCGGGGCACGGGTCGATTACCTGTCACGTCATGGCCGTCGGGCGCGCAGGCCGCCGGGCCGGGCCGATGGTGTGCAGCGGGGCCCGGCCGGGTGTGTGCGGGACGCGCCCGGGTACCCGGCCGTCCGCCGAAGCCTTCCCGCCGAGAGGAGCCGAAGGTGAGCACTGCAGCGGGCAGCAGGGTGGTCGTGACGGGCGCCACCGGCAATGTCGGGACGAGCGTGGTGCGCCTGCTCTCGGAGGACCCCGGGATCAAGTCGGTGCGGGGACTGGCCCGGCGCACGCCGGAGTGGTCGCCGCCGAAGACCGAGTGGTCCGCGGTCGACATCTCCTCCGAACAGGCCAACCTGGCCGAACGGTTCGAGGGCGCCGACGCCGTCGTCCACCTGGCCTGGGCCTTCCAGCCGACGCACGATCCGGCGACCACCTGGCGGACCAACGTGCTCGGCGGCATACGGGTGTTCGAGGCGGTGGCCGCGGCCCGGGTGCCGGTGCTGGTACACGCCTCCTCCGTGGGCACGTACTCACCGGGCCCGAAGGACCGCCCGGTGGACGAGTCGTGGCCGACGCACGGCTGGCCCGACGCCGCGTACTGCCGCGAGAAGGCCTACCTGGAGCGCACGCTCGACGTGTTCGAGCGGGACCACCCCGAGGTGCGCGTGGTCCGGATGCGCCCGGCGTTCCTGTTCAAGTGGGAGTCGGCGAGCGAGCAACGCCGGATCTTCGGCGGGAAGTTCCTGCCCGGACCGCTCGCCCGGCCGGACCTGCTGCCGTTCCTGCCGGACATCCCGGGCCTCCGGGTGCAGGCCCTGCACACGGACGACGCCGCCGAGGCCTACCGGCTCGCGGTGCACACGGACTCCGCCCGGGGCCCCTTCAACCTGGCCGCCGATCCGCCGCTGGACGCCGGGGTCCTCGCCGAGCTGCTCGGCAGCCGTCCGGTGCGGCTGCCGCGTACGGCGGCCCGGTCGGCGATCGCCGCCGCCTGGGGGCTGCACCTGCTGCCCGCCTCCCCGCATCTGTTCGACGCGGTGCTGCGCCTGCCGCTGATGGACTGCGCCCGGGCCCGCACCGAGCTGGGCTGGCAGCCGCGGTACACGGCGACCGAGGTGTTGCAGGAGTTCCTGAGCGGCCTGCAGAAGGGCGGCGGGACGGACACCGAGCCGATGCGCGGCCGGAAGGTCGGCTGAGCCGGCCCGCCCGGACCCGCGCCCGAAGGGAGGAACGAACGCCATGACCGCAGAGAGGCAGCCCGAGCCCGGCCCGGAGAACGGCCCGGTCCCTAGGGACATGCCCGATCAGCAGGCAGAAGCCGGAGAGGACCGGTGGGACGTCACGCCGCAGCAGGCGGGCGACGAGACCGGGACGGACGGGGACGCGCCCGACCCCGACGAGGCCGGTGCCGGTCCGCGTGGCGCGCCCCGCTCGGGGACGGCCCACCCCGAGCATCCGGCGCCGGACGAGCCGTCGGCCTGAGCGGCCGGCCGCTCAGCGCGGGCTGCGCTCCCTCAGAGCGGCCCGCCAGGCGGGCAGCCGGTCCTCGGCGGCCGGTTCGGGACGCCGTCCGCCGCTGGCGAAGAAGTCGGCCAGCGGCAGGATCGCGGCGCCGACGGTGACCGCGTCGGGTCCGAGCCGGCCCAGGTCGATGGTCACCCGGTCGGCCGGGTGGCGCAGCGCGTACGTCGTGGCGTGGCGGCGTACGGCGGGCAGGAACCGGGCGCCGAGCTGGAGACCGGCCCAGCCTCCGATGAGGATCCGCTCGGGCTGGAACAGGTTGATCAGGTCGGACAGCCCGGCGCCCAGGTACTCGGCGGTCTCCTCCAGCACGGCGAGCGCGACCGGGTCGGGTGCGGTGCCCTCGGGCGGGTAGGCGGCGGCGAGCATGGCGGTGAGCGCGGTCTCCTCGTCGGCGTTCTCGGGCGGCCGGCCGCCCTCCTCCCGCCAGCGGGCGAGGAGCGACTCGGCACCGGCGTAGGCCTCCAGGCAGCCGGGCGCACCGCAGCGGCAGCGCCGCCCGCGGACTCGCACGGTCAGGTGGCCCCATTCGACGGCCCGGCCGTGCTCCACCTCGGGGGTGACCAGACAGGCGCCGACGCCGGAGCCGAACAGCACGACCACGGCGTTGCGCGCGCCGCGTCCCGCGCCGAACCACATCTCGGCCTGGCCCAGGGTCTTGGCGCCGTTGTCGATGAAGTACCGGACCGACTCGGGCAGTGCGGAGGTGGAGCGGAGCAGCTGCTCCAGGGGAACCGCGTCCCAGCCGATGGTCTGCCCGTGCACGACGGCGCCCCGGTCGGGGGTGTGCTCGACGATGCCCGGGACGCCGACACCGACACCGAGCAGCCGCTCGGGTGCGGCCCCCTCGGCGGTGAGGACCTCGGCGACGCCGTCACGGATGTGCCCGGCGATGACGTCGACGTCGTAGCCCTGCACGGCCAACGGGCGCTCGGTGCGGGCGAGTTCGGTGAGGGCCAGGTCGAACAGCTCGACGCGCACGCGGGTCTCGCCGACGTCGACGCCGATCATCTGGCCGCTGTGCGGTGCGACGCGCAGCAGGGTGCGGGGCCGCCCGCCGTCGGAGTCGACGCTGCCGGCCTCCTCGACCAGGCCGTCGGCGACCAGGTCCGCGACCACGTTGCTGACCGAGCCGGAGCTCAGCCCGGTCGCGGGACCCAGTTCGAACCGGCTGAGCGGGCCGTCGAAGTACAGCCGCTGCAGCACCGCCGTGCGGTTGCCCCGCCTCAGATCGCGGACCGTACGCCCGTTGCGCGCCGCCATGTGGCTCCCTTCACGAACCCTGCCCGACCTGCAACATACCCCTTCGGGCAGCAGAAAGGCGATATTTTTCCACCCCTTAGTTCACGCTGTGAGCTAAGTGAGGGGACGCTGCAGCCCCGAGGGTGTCCAGCAGGGCCGGGGACACGTGCGGGTGCCGCCGGTCAGGACCCGCCGGGCCCGTTCCTCCGCGTCCCCCACCGTGCCCCCTCCCGCGCGCGGGTCAGCCCGCCGCGTACACGTCCTCGACGTAACGCCCGTCCGCCACCAGCGAGTCGAGCCAGCGCGCTGCGGTCGCCTCGTCACTCGCGGTGCGTTCCCGGTACAGGGTACGGAACGCCTCGCGGACCCCGGGCGCCATGCGCGCGCCGTCGCCGCAGACGTACACCCGGGCCCCGGCGTTCAGCAGCTCCCACACCTCGTCGGCCTCGGCTGCGATGCGGTGCTGGACGAAGTGGGCGCCGTTCTCGGGGGCCTCGCTGAAGGCCGGGCGCAGCGCGACCGCGCCGGCCTCCTCGGCGGCCCGCAGCTCGGTGGCGTGCAGGAAGTCGGCGCCGGGCGCGTCACAGCCGAAGTAGAGCAGCGCGGCGGGAAGTTCGGCACCGGCACGCCGGGCCTCCACGCGGTCGGCGACGGTGCCGCGGAACGGGGCGAGGCCCGTGCCCGCGGCGACCATCACGACCGGTGCCGAGCCGTCGACCCGGAAGGCCTCGCGGCAGGGCTGGACGCGGGCGTACACGGTGTCTCCGGGCCGGAGGGCGGCGAGGTGGCCGGAGCCCGTGCCCCGGTAGCGGCCCCTGCCGGAGCGGGCGGGCGCGTCGAGCACGGAGACCATGAGGTCCACGTGGCGCGGGCTCGCCGCCGGGGAGGAGGAGACGGAGTAGTGGCGGGGCCTGAGCGGGGTCAGCAGGTCGAGCAGGAGCGGCCAGTGCAGGGCGCCGCACAGGGCGGGGTGGTCCTCGGCCAGCTCCACCAGGGTGCGCGGGTCGTCGTCGGTCGGTGCGGCGAGGGCGGCGCGCTCGGGCGGGCACGGGTCGGCCTCGGCGAGCAGGGCCCGCTGCCGGGCGGTGGGCCGCTCCTGCACCTCGACGTGGTGGGTGAGCAGTTCCCGCACCGTGACCGGCCGGTCCACGGCGAGCCCTCCCCCACGCTCGGCCGCGCTCGGGCGGGTCGCCCGGATGTCCAGGACGGCGTCGGGGTCGAGGCCGAACGCGGCGACGGCACGGTCCACGACGTCGGGGGCGTTGGCGGGCAGCACGGTGAGGTGGTCGGCGGTCCGGTAGGTGACGCCCTCGGGCAGGGCGATGCGCAGGAAGCGCTTGGTGCGCGGGTGGCCCGGCGCGGTGAGGTCGCGGACCTCGGTGACCGTCATCGGGACCAGCTCGTGCCGTTCGGCGAGGGCGTCCAGAGGGCCGCCGTCCAGGGTGCGGACCGCGTAGGCGTGGGCCGGCTCCTCGGCCGGGGTGCCCTGCGGTGCGTCGGGGTCGCCGTACTCGGTCAGGAGTGCCGTGCGCAGCCGGGCCGTGAAGTCCCGCACGGTGCCGCCCAGGTCGCCGGAGGCGTCGGCGGCGGCGCGGCCGGTGAGCCGGGTCGCGCCGAGTTCGGCGAGGCGGGCGTCGATGCGCGTGGGGACCTGCTGGTAGGTGGCGGCCCAGTTGCGGTCGCCGACGCCGAGGACGGCGTACGTCACGCCGGTCAGGCCGGGGGTGCCGTCGAGCCACGCGGTGAAGGCGCGGGCGTCGTCGGTGGGGCGGCCGTTGTAGGAGGCGGCGGTGATGATCACGGGCCTGTCGGTGGGCAGCCCGTCGGCGTAGGCGTCCAGGGCGGCGACCTCGGTGGCGCAGCCGACGGCGGCGGCCTCGTCGGCGAGCTGGGCGGCGAAGGCCCGGCAGGTGCCGTAGTTGCTGCCGTGCAGGAAGAGGGCGCCGGTGCCGGGGCGGACCCGGGCCGGGAGGGTGTCCGGCGCAAAGGTGCGGCCGGCCTGTGCGGGGACGGCGCCGGGCAGCGGGGTGTGGACGCGGTCGGCGGCGGTGCGCGGGGTGAGCGTGAGGGTGAAGCCCTCGGGTTTGAGGGTGAGGGTCTCCTTGACGGTGAGCCGGTAGTCGGCGTGGTCGTGCAGCCGGTAGCGGTGGACCAGCACGGCGAGCAGCATCGTCGCCTCGTGCAGCGCGAACTGCCGTCCGATGCAGGCGCGTTCACCGGTTCCGAACGGCTTGAAGGCATGCACCGGGCGGCCCGCCTCGGCCTCGGCGGTGAACCGCTCGGGGTCGAACAGCTCCGGGTTGTCGCCCCACACCGGCTGCCGGTGGAGCATCGGCGCGAGCACGGTGACGGCCTGTCCGGCGCGCATCGGGATCCGGCCGCCGAGCAGGGTGTCCTCGCGGGCGTGCCGGCTGAACGCGGCTGCCGTCGGCCACAGCCGCAGCGCCTCGTTGAGGACCTGGCGGGTGTAGGTGAGCCGGCCGATGTCCTCGTACGACGGCTCCGGGTCGGCCGCATCACCCCACAGCGCGTCGGCCTCGCGCTGCACCAGCCGGAGCACGGACGGGTGCTTGGCGAGGTAGTACAGGGCGAAGGACATCGCGCCGGAGGTGGTCTCGTGACCGGCGATCAGGAAGGTGATGACCTGGTTGCGGATGTTGGCCGCGTCCAGGGTGGTGCCGTCGGCCGGGTGGGGCGCGCTGAGCATCAGCCCGAGGAGGTCCGTGGCGCCGCTCCGGTCGGTTCCCGTGCGGGCGGCGATCACGTCGTCGACGACACCGGCGAGGTAGTCGGCGTCCGCCCGGAAGGCCGCGTCGGCCGCCGAGTGGTCCTGGCCGGGGGTGCGGGCCAGGCGGGTCATGCTCCACTCCAGGCAGCGGACCATCGACTCCACGAAGGGGTGCGGCTCGGCCCGCTCGAAGGAACCGAAGTCGTAGCCGAACCCGGCGAGCCCGATGGTGTCGAGGGTCATCCGGGTCATGTCGTCCGGGACCTCGACCGGCCGCCCGTCGCGGGCCGCGCGGTCCCAGGAGTCGATGAGCCGGCGGGCCACCTGGAGCATCACCGGGTGGTAGGTGCGCATGGAGCCGAGCGCGAAGGCGGGCATCAGGATGGCGTGCGCCTTAGCCCAGTTGGGCTCGTCGTCGTACGCCGTGAACAGCCCGTCGGCGGCGAAGGCGCGGACGTTCTCCAGCGCGGGTCCGATGTGCTTGGCGAACCGCTGCTCGTCGGCCAGGTCGGCGACCAGGTCCGCGTCGGCGACGAACATCGCGTCCCGCCCGTGCAGTCGGCGCACCAGCACCGGGCCGTGGGTCCGCATGAGCTCCATGACCTGCTGGACGGGGGTACGGCCGGGACCGGTGGCGGTGATGTCGACGACGGGGACGCCGGGCAGGGTTGCGGCCGGGTCGAGGTGCAGTGCGGTGGGGGGCATGACGCGACAACTGCCTTTCGCGGTAACGGAGTACTCGCGGTAACCGAGTACTGCGTCCCAGGGTGGTCCGCTCCCCGGGGGGCACCGGGCGCCGGCGCTACAGAATCGTGCAGTCAAAAGTCGGCCGCAGGGCTTGCGCACTGCTGTCGAGTTGTCGCTGACCTGGGTCTTCGTCTTGGATGAGAGGGCGTTGAGATCGGGTCGGACCTGACGGGGGTGGGGGCGTGGACATGGGCCGGGGCGACGCCGTGGTCTGGCGCAACCGCGCCATGACCCTGTTCGACCGCGTCTCGGTGCCGGTCGCGGTGTGCGACGTGTACGGGCAGGTGGTGCTGGCCAATCCCGCGATGTCCGCGGAGGTCGGCACGACGCCGGGGCGGCTGCGGGGCCGGGACGTGCTGGAACTGTTCCGCCCCCAGGAGGCCGGCCAGGTGGAGCGGATCGCCGAGGCGCTGCGGCTGCGGCGCCGCTCGCGGTACCAGGTGTCGGTGCGCTGGGCGGCGCCCGGCGGGACCGAGCGGTACGGAGAGCTGACGGCGGACCCGGTGAGCGACAGCGTGGAGGAGACACCGGCACTGCTGGTGATGCTCCGGGTCCGGGGCGAGTGCGCGGCACGGCAGGAGCCCGTGCCGGCGCCGGTCACGCCGGTGGAGGGGCGGGTGCTGGCGCTGCTGGCCGGGGGTGCCACGACGGCCCGGGCCGCCCGCGACCTGGGGCTGACGGTGGACGGCGTGAACTACCACCTGCGCCGCCTGTCGACCCGCTGGAACGCGTCCAACCGCACGGAACTCGTGGCCCGCGCCTACGCCGTGGGCGTCCTCGTCCCCGGTGTGTGGCCCCCGGAACCAGGGTCGACGGAGCCGGGTACGACGGCCCCGCGGTAGCCGAGGCAGGACGCGCCCGCGGCCGAGACCGTCCGGCGCCGTCGTACGCGCCGCCGAAGATGCGGCTCTCCCGGCGCGTGCGGTCGCCGCGGGGTGAGCGGTGCGGCCTCCGTCGCTGGTGCCGGTGACGTACTGCGAGTGGGACGCACCGTGCCGGGCCGGCTTCTGGAGGATCGGCAGTCCGGCGGAGACCCGGTCAGGATGGAAGTGCAGCGTGATGCGCGGGTCCGGGCCGGGCGGAGGCCCGACCACCCCCGCGGCCACATGGTCCAGCGCCCGCCGGGCACGCGGCCCGATCTCCCCGAAATCCATTGGCCCACCTCCCCTTTGGCTATTTAGGCTAGCCGTTAGCCTAGAACCCCTAGGTTGTGGCGACGAATCCGGAAGGATCCCCCTCATGAGATCGCTCACCGAGCAGGACATCCGCAACTCGTTCGTGAACTGCTCCAAGGGGGAGGCCAAGCGCCTGGCGGTCCCGCGCGACCTCGACGAACGGCCCTGGGACGATCTGGACTTCCTCGGCTGGCGCGACCCCGGCGCACCCGACCGCAGTTACCTGGTCACCGAGCGGGACGGCCGGCTCGTCGGCATCACCCTGCGTTTCCCGGCCTCGCAGCGCGGATTCCTGCACCGCAGCATGTGCTCGCTGTGTCTGACCACGCATCCCGGCGGCGGTGTGTCGCTGATGACGGCGAGGAAGGCGGGCACCGCGGGCCGCGAGGGCAACTCGGTGGGCCTGTACATGTGCACGGACCTGGCGTGTTCGCTGTACGTACGCGGCCGGAAGGTGCCCGAGTCCGGTGGGCGGTTCGAGGAGAGCCTGACTTTGGAGGAGCAGATCGCCCGGACGGCGGGCAACCTGTCCTCCTTCCTCGACAAGCTCTGGGTCTGACTCCGCCCGTACCCCCCACGCGCCCGTGACATCCCGTCCTCCCTCTTCCAGCACGTTCGACGCACCCGAGGAACGGGAACAGGCGAAAGGATGCACGACGTACGCAAGTGGACCAAGGGACTGCTGAGCCTGCTGGAGCGCCGCCGCAAGCCGGTGGTCGTCCAGACGCTGCGGTCGGCCGCGGCGGCGACCGTCGCCTATGTGATCGCGCTGCGGCTGAGTCCCGAGCCGGCCCCGCTGACCGCACCGCTGACGGCCCTGCTCGTCGTCCAGGTGACCTTCTACGCCACCCTCACCAACGGCATCCGCCGGGTGAACTCGGTGGTGGCGGGAGTCCTGGTCGCCATCGCCTTCAGCGTGCTGGTGGGGCTGACCTGGTGGAGTCTCGCGCTGCTGATCGTGGCGGCGCTGGCCGTCGGACATCTGGTGCGGGTCGACGAATACGTGGCCGAGGTGGCGATCAGCGCCATGCTGGTGCTCGGGGTGACCACCATCGGCTTCACCGCGTGGGCGCGGATCGTGGAAACGCTGATCGGCGCGGTCGTCGGGACGGCCTGCAACCTTCTGCTGCCGCCACCGGTGTGGGTGGACGAGGCGGGCCGGTCGATCGAGGACATGGCCCGCCGGGTGCGGCAGCTGATGCTGCGGATGGGCGAGGAGGCCGCCGGCCGGACCCCCTGGGAGCAGGCGGCCGAGCGGCTGCACGAGGCACGCCGGCTGGACCAGGACATCGCCCAGGTGGACGCGGTGCTCCGGCAGGCGGAGGACAGCCTGCGGCTCAATCCGCGGGTCAAGGAGGGGCTGCTGCACCGGGTGGTGCTGCGCACCGGTCTGGACACGCTGGAGATCTGCACGGTCGTCCTGCGGGTACTGGCCCGCTCCTTCACCGACCTGGCCAAGGCCCGTGGCTCCGAGGAGCTCTTCCCGCCGCCGGTCGGGGAGACCGTGGAGCAGCTGCTGTCGGAGATCGCCGACGCGATCGTGAGCTTCGCCGTGCTGGTGACCACCCATCTGAGTGAGAACGCCGAGTCCGCGGAGGCCCGGCTGACGGCCGAGCTGCACACCGCGGCCGGCACCCGCGACCGGCTGGCCGAGCTGCTCAAGGAGCAGATCGGCAAGGACTGGGCGAACTGGCAGCTGCTGGGCGCGGTGCTGACCGAGACGACCCGGATCATCGACGAGATGAACACCGAGCACCGCACCCGCCGGCTGCTGGAGGAGCTGGACCGGGTCTCGCGGGAGCAGCGGGAGAAACTGCCGCGGATGACCCGGCTGCGGGAACGGCTCGGCGTCCAGGAGGAGCTGTGGCGGAACCGCGCGGGGTTCGGCGAGCGTTCTCTGTGAGGGCGGTGCCGGGCGGGGCTCGGTGCCGCCCATGCCGGACGGGCTCGGTGCGAAGGGTGCCGGGGCGGGCCGGCGCACAGAGCGAGGGGGCGACCGGATGGCCGGTTCCGGGGTGAACGTCGACGGGAACACACTGCGGCTGCCCGGCGGGGTGGCGGTGCGGTTCATCCGCACGCTGCGGCTGCCGGAGACGGGCACGCATCCGCTGCCGCCGGGGCTGGGCGAGTTCCCGGTCCGGCGGGTCGAGGACTACGCGGACACCGTCCCCGAGGCGTGGCGGGCGCGCGGTGGCGTGATGCTCCCGGTGTACCTGCGCGAGGCGATGTGGCTGAGCTTCTCGGGTTCACGGGAGCCGGCCGCGCTGCAGGTCGGGGTCGGGAAGGTGTGCGCGGTGTCCGGCCGGCCGTGGAGCGACCGTCTCGCCCGGGGTCCGCAGAACTATGTGGTGCTGCCCCGCCAGCCCTGGCTGGACGGCATCAACTCCGGCACGGGCACGGTCCGCCAGTTCGTCGCCGTGCCGCTGGGCCTGGGCGCGACGGTGGAGGGGCAGGTCACCGGCGAGGAGGTGTGGGGCGGGGTGCAGCTGCAGTCGTTCCCGCTGCAGGAGCCCCTGCTCGCCGAGTGGCGGCGCCGCGAGCGGGAGCGGGAGGAGGCGCGGCGCAGGGCCCTGTCGGCCGGGCCTGCGGGCGGGTACGGCGTGCCGATGATGGCGTCCGCGCCGGGCGGCCCCCCGCCCGCGATGCCGGCCGCCCCCGGCGCGGCGAGCCCGCCGCGGGCCGGCGGTGCGGCGCCCGCCGCAGCGATGGGCCTGGGCGTCGGCGGCTCGATGCGGCAGGAGGTCTACCGGGACGACCGGCCGCTCACGGACTGGTCCGAGAAGCCCGCGGGGCGGGTCTTCGTGCACCTGGTCACCCCGCCGGAGTGGCGCCGGATCACCGGCGAGGCGCCGCCGCCGTCCCCGGTGGACCGGGCGGCGTACACGCGGGCGGGGCTGCCCTGGTACGACTACTACGACGCGGACGCGGCGGACCTCGCCCCGACGGACACCCTTCGGACGGTCAAGCCGGTGGGTGACTGGCTCGGGGACGACCTGGACCCGTGGCAGGCGCCGTCGCCCGGGCAGGTCGCCCCGCTGAAGGACGCGCCGGGCAAGCCGGTCGAGGACGGGGAGTGGTGATTCCCGTCGCGTTTCGTGCCCCGGCCGGTGCCGGGCTTGCCCGCGCGGACCGGCACGGGTCAGGGTGGCTGTCACGACCGGGGCGGCCGACGCCCTGAGGTGCGGCACGGACGCGAAAGGCACTGGCGGTGCGCGAAGGCTGGAGCAGGCGCCGGTTCGTCGGGGCCGTGGCGGGCGCGGCGGCCGTGCTGGTGATGCCGTCCCCGGCGGCCCCGCCGACGGCGACGGACCGGCCGGCGGCCCCCGTACCGGCCGCCGGGCGGCGACCGGCCGCCGGCCCGCCGCCCGGGCCCCGGCCGCTGTTCATCGGTACGTACACCTCCGCCGAGGGCGGCGGCACCGGCATCGGGCTGGCCTCGTACGACCCGGTGTCCGGCCGCATCACCGGCTCCGGCACGCTCACCGGGGTTCCCGACCCGTCGTATCTCGCCGTGCATCCGGACGGGCGCACGCTGTACGCGGTGGACGAGCGCCAGGACGGCGGGCTGACGGCCGTGCGCCTCGCGGACCGGCGGCCGCTCGGCACCCGGGACAGCGGCGGCGCGGGCCCCTGCCATCTGTCGGTGCATCCGTCGGGGCGCTGGCTGCTGAGCGCCGACTACGGCTCGGGGAGTGTCGCGGTGCACCCGGTGGACGCCTCGGGCGCCCTGGGCGAGCGCACCGACCTGGTCACGCACTCCTCCCCGGCGCCGGGCCCGGGGCAGCAGGGTCCGCACGCCCACCAGTTCGTCACCGGCCCGGACGGCGGACACGTCCTCGCCGTCGACCTCGGCACCGATACGGTCTACAGCTACCGTCTCGACCAGACGAAGGGCACACTCACGGAGGTGGCGCGGGCGCACGCCCGGCCCGGTGCGGGCCCCCGCCATCTGACCTTCCACCCGGGCGGCCGGTACGCGTACCTGGCCAACGAGGTGGACGACACGGTGGCCGTGTGTGCCTACGACCCGCGGACCGGCCGCCTGACGATCGGCGAGCCGCAGTCGACGGGGTCGAGCGGAGGCACCAACTACCCTGCGCAGTTCCTGGTGACGGCGAACGGCCGGTACGCGTTCCTGGCCAACCGGGGCGACGACAGCCTGGCACGGTACGCGGTCGAGGACGGCGGAGCCCGGCTGCGGCTGCTCGGCACGGTGCCCGTCGGCGGGGACTTCCCGCGGCAGATCGCCTTCTCACCCGACGGCGGGCTGCTGTTCGCGGCGAACCAGCGCTCCGGGACGGTCACCGTCTTCCACGTCGACGCGGACCGCGGCGAACTGCTCCGGGCGGGCGAGCCGTTCGCCTCACCCGTCGCCGTCTGCGCGCTGCCGCTGTAGCGGGCGGGGGCAGACGGCGGCGCTCGCCTGGTTCAGCAGGGCATGCATCCGCTCGGTGAGCTGGGTGACGTCGTCGGCGGGCGTGTGGAAGGGCAGCCGTACGTCGCCGTGGGCGCGGGTGCGCTCGATGCGCAGGGTCAGCCCGTGCCGGTCGACGGCGAGCGGCACCACCCGGGTCGCGGCGTGCAGGCTCTCCGGCCGCACCAGGCGGGTGAGCCGCTCGACGGCGTCCGGATGGGCGTCGGCGAGGTGGGTGAGCAGCCGGGCCTCCTCGGCGGCGAGCGGGTCGGGCCGGGCGGCGGTGAACTCGTCGAGGCCGACGACCACGGCCCCGGAGGGCTGTCGCAGCACGACCCGGGTGGGCCGGAAGCGCAGGGAGCCCTCAAACGGCGCGAACCAGCCGGCCAGCCACAGCCGGGCGCGGATCCGGCTGCGGACCGGGACGGGGGCCACGTCGGCGAACTCCAGCACGGCGGAGGGCTCCTGGCGCGGGGCGCACAGCGTGGCGGCCCACAGGGCGCTGTCGTCGGGGACGCCCAGCACCACCTCGCCGTCGTCCGTCACGGTGTGCGCACCGACGTACTCCTCGCGGGTGCCGTCCGCGGTCACCGCACACGACCACGCGACGGCCGGCACCGACCGGGCCCGTTCCGCCGCGCCGGGTGCGGCCGTCCAGTCCTGTGTGTCACCCATCCCGAGACCTCCTTAGGTAAGCCTTGCCTAACCTATCGGAGATCGGGGTGCACGCCAACCACGCCCCCCCCGGCGCGAACCGCTATCCGATGACGCCCAGCAGCGCCCGCGCGCACAGGTCGCGCACCTGCTCCCGGCTCAACTCCGCGTCCCGGAGCCACTCCAGGCAGACGGCGGTGGTGAAGGCGAGCCAGCCACGCACGGCCAGCCGGACCTGCGGGGCACATCCGAAGGCCGGCCCGAACTCGGGGTCGGCCGCGAGCGCGGCGAGGATCTGCTGCTCCTGGGCGGCGAGCGCCCGCTGGTAGACCCGGCGTACGGCCTGGTCCCCGGCCGCGTCGGCGCGGTGGAAGGCGCGGAAGCCGTGGGCGTGGGCCTGGACGTAGCCGAGGTAGGCGTCGAGGCCGGTGGTGAGCTGCTCGCGCACCGGCCTCCCGGGCACGGCCGCCGTCATGCGCAGCATCCGCTCGCTCTCGCGCTCCACGACCGCGGCGAAGAAGTCCCGCTTGGTCGGGAAGTAGTGGTACAGCAGCCCCCGGGAGACCCCCGCGATCTCGGCGACCTGCTCGATCCACACGTCGTCGTAGGGGCTCTCCGAGAACAGTCCGGCCCCGACCGACAGCAGCTGCTCACGGCGTTCCTCGGTGCTGAGTCGGCGCCGGGCGCGCTCCCCCTCGTTCGCGGGCATGGCGTCACTCTACTTGACGCGAGTTCAACAAGCGGCCCACACTGAAACCCGTTATTGAACCCACGTACAACACACGCGCCACAGGATCAACGGCCCGCTGGATCAAGGGAGATCGGCGTCATGGCTCAGACGACGGAGACCACGGGGACGGGCCTGCCGAAGGGTTTCCGCAGCGCCGAGCAGGGCTGGCCCGAGCTGCACCGCATCCCGCACCCGCCGCACCGGCTCCCGCTCCTCGGCGATGTGCTCGGCGCCGACCGGCGCACTCCGCTGCAGGACTCCATGCGCTTCGCACGCGACCTCGGCCCGGTCTTCCGGCGGCGGGCCTTCGGCAAGGAGTTCGTGTTCGTGTGGGGATCGCGGCTGGCCGCCGACCTCGCCGACGAGTCCCGGTTCGCCAAGCACGTCGGGCTCGGGGTGGCCAACCTGCGGCCGGTCGCCGGGGACGGGCTGTTCACCGCCTACAACCACGAGCCCAACTGGCAGCTGGCCCACGACGTCCTGGCACCCGGGTTCAGCCGGGAGGCCATGGAGGGCTACCACGGCATGATGCTGGCGGTCGCCGGCCGGCTGACCGACCACTGGGACCGGGAGGCCGCGGCCGGGCGCACGGTCGACGTGCCCGGCGACATGACGAAGCTGACCCTGGAGACGATCGGGCGCACCGGGTTCGGCCACGACTTCGGCTCCTTCGAACGGGACCGGCCGCACCCCTTCGTCACCGCCATGGTCGGCACGCTCACCTTCGCCCAGCGGCTGAACAGCGTGCCCGGGCCGCTCGCCCCGCTGCTGCTGCGTGCCGCCGCCCGGCGCAACGCGGCCGACATGGCCTACCTCGACCGCACGGTCGACGACCTGGTCGCGGCCCGCCGCCGGTCCGGCGGGGGTGACGGCGACCTGCTGGACCGCATGCTGGAGACGGCCCATCCGGAGACCGGCGAGAAGCTGTCGGCGGAGAACGTCCGCAAGCAGGTGATCACCTTCCTGGTGGCCGGCCACGAGACCACCTCGGGCGCGCTCTCCTTCGCCCTGTACTACCTGGCCCGGCACCCCGAGATCGCCGCCCGGGCCCGCGCCGAGGTGGACCGCGTCTGGGGCGGCACCGGCAGGCCCGGCTACGACCAGGTCGCCAAGCTGCGCTACCTCCGCCGGGTGCTGGACGAGTCGCTGCGGCTGTGGCCGACCGCCCCGGCGTTCGCCCGGGAGGCCCGGCACGACACCGTGCTCGCCGGGGAGCACCCGATGCGCCGGGGCGCCTGGGCGCTGGTGCTGACGCCGATGCTGCACCGGGACCCGGAGGCCTGGGGCGAGGACACCGAGCGGTTCGACCCGGACCGGTTCGAGGCGGCGGCCGTACGGGCCCGCCCCCCGCACACCTTCAAGCCCTTCGGCACCGGGGCCCGGGCCTGCATCGGCCGCCAGTTCGCGCTGCACGAGGCCACGCTGGTCCTGGGCCTGCTGCTCCGCCGCTACGAGCTGCGGGCCGACCCCGGCTACCGGCTGAGCGTCGTCGAACGGCTGACGGTGATGCCGGAGGGGCTGCGGCTCGGTCTTGCGCCCCGCAGGGCCGCCGGGAAGGGCGCGACCAGCCAGGACGGACCCGCACCCGGACACCGCTCCCTCGGTGCACTACCGGCGGAGTGCCCAGTGCACCGGCCGGCCGACTGACTCCGGCAACGTGGTACCCGCGCTGCCCCGCGCAGCGTTCAGCTGCGGCTGGGTGAGGAAGAACGCCCCGGTGAGATCCGCATCGGTCAGGTCCGCGTCACGCAGGTCGGCGCCGATCATGTCCGCGCAGCGCAGATCGGCACCGGTGAGGTCGGCGGCGATCAGGTAGGCGCCGCGCAGACTCGCCCCGCGCAGGTCGGCGCCCCGCAGCCGGGCCCCGATCAGGTCCGCGCCCCGGTGGTCCTTGCCCTTGCCTCTCCCCTTGCCCTTGCCCTTGCCGCCGACGCCGGCCCGGGCCAGCTCGCTGGTGCGCAGCAGGAGCACATTGACCTCCTGCCGGTACGCTGCCACGTCGAGCGCGGCCAGCTCCTCGGGGGTCTGCCGGGTGAGCCGTTCGGTCTCCTCCAGCGCCCGCCGCAGGTCCGGGTGGACGGGACGGGCGGCGGGCAGCTCCAGCGCCTCCGTCAGGTACCACAGCAGCTCGTGCAGCTGCCGTACGACGGGGAAGACGTCGAACATCTCCCGCGCCCGCTCCGCCGGCCCCCTCCGCCAGTCCTGCCCGCCGAAGGTGATCTGCGAGACCTTCTGTCCGGCGCCGAAGCAGTCGTAGACCGTGCAGCCGGTGAAACCCTTCGTGCGCAGGTCGGCGTGGACACCGCAGCGGTGGTCGTCCTGGAGGTTCGGGCACGGCTTGCCGGCCGGCTTGTCGAGCGCGAAGTCCGCGGAGCGGGCGAAGGGCAGGGCGACGCAGCAGAGTCCGAAGCAGCGCGCGCACTCCCCGCGCAGCTCCGGGAGGCCGGCTATCTGATCTGGCATGTGCACAGCCTACGGGGGGGGACGTCCCATCCGATATCCGGCGGTTGCGGCGCCTGCCCGACGGGGGTTACCTGGAAGTACCGGCGGTGAAGCGCGCACGGGGCCACGGCACGGGCCGAGGCCCACGCCTCCCTGTGCTCCCGCGGGCCATCGGCGCTCCTCGCCGCCGTCGTCCAGCGTTCGACGCGGGAGGTGACCCAGGTGAAAGCCGTCGTCTACGAGAAGCCTTTCAGTGTGACGGTGCGGGACGTCGACGATCCGCAGATACAGCACCCCAACGATGTGCTGGTACGCGTCACGTCGACTGCCATCTGCGGATCCGATCTGCATATGTACGAGGGCCGCACGGCGGCCGAGTCCGGCATCGTCTTCGGACACGAGAATCTCGGCATCATCGAGGAAGTCGGCCCCGGTGTGGCCTCCTTGTCCCAGGGAGACCGCGTCGTCATGCCGTTCAACGTGGCCTGCGGGTTCTGCAAGAACTGCCTCGCCGGAAAGACCGGCTTCTGCCTCACGGTCAATCCGGGCTTCGCCGGCGGAGCCTACGGATATGTGGCCATGGGCCCGTACAAGGGCGGTCAGGCAGAGCTGCTGCGGGTGCCCTTCGCCGACTTCAACTGTCTGAAACTGCCGCCGGGCGAGGAGTTCGAGACCGACTTCGTGCTGCTCGCCGACATCTTCCCGACCGGCTACCACGGCTGCGAGCTCGCTCAGGTCTCCCCCGGTGAGAGCGTGGCCGTCTTCGGTGCCGGACCGGTGGGCCTGATGGCCGCCTACTCCGCGCTGCTGCGCGGTGCGGCGAAGGTGTTCTCGGTCGACCGGGTGCCCGAGCGGCTCGCCAAGGCCGAGGAGATCGGGGCCATCCCCATCGACTTCACCAAGGGCGACCCGGCCGAGCAGATCAAGGAACAGACGAACGGAGAAGGGACCGACAAGGGCGTGGACGCCGTCGGCTACCAGGCCCAGGCGCACGACGCCAGCCACGAGGAACCCGCCATCGTGCTCAACGAACTGGTCATGACGGTGCGCCCGACCGGCATGCTCGGCGTCCCCGGGCTGTACGTGCCGTCCGACCCGGGCGGGCCCGACGATCATGCCAAGCACGGCCAGCTGCTGGTCTCCATCGGCAAGATGTTCGAGAAGGGCCAGCAGATGGGCACCGGTCAGTGCAACGTCAAGCGGTACAACCGCCAGCTGCGCGACATGATCATCGCGGGGCGGGCCAAGCCCAGCTTCGTGGTCTCCCACGAGCTGCCGCTGGACCAGGCTCCGCAGGCCTACGAGAAGTTCGACAAGCGGATCGAGGGCTACACCAAGGTGGTCCTGCACCCGGGTCACGCCCTGGCCGCGTGAGCCGCGCGCACCGCGCACCGCAGGGTCCGGACACCCGCGGGTGTCCGGACCCTCATGCGCGCCGGGTCACACCTCGTCGCGGGTCATCGCCAGCAGCCGGTCCAGGACCCGAGGCGCTCCGGCGCGCAGGCCGTCGTGCTCGAACTCGTTGGTGACCCAGGGGCGCAGGCCGCGGACGGCGTGGGCGGTCCGCAGCGCGTGGGCGGTGTCGACGTACATGTCGTCGTGGTAGACGGCTGCGGCCACCGGCACCTCGTTGGCGGCGAGGCGTTCGGCGTCGTACAGCGGGCGCCAGTCGGTGCGGGCGGCGAGCAGCTCGGCCGTCTCGCGCAGTGGGCGCAGGGCCGGGTCGGAGTCGAACATCCAGGGGTGGACCGTCTCCCCGGTGAAGAGGACCGGGGCGTCACCGGCGAGCGCCTTCGCCGCGTCGAACTGCGGGAACTCGGCCCGTACTCGCTCGGCGGCCCAGGCGGTGGGGCGCGTGTCCTGACCGTAGATCGCCTCGTGGACGAGGGCGTAGAGGGGGTGGCCGGCGTAGGACAGCAGGGACTGGGCGTGTTCCTGGAAGGCGTCGGACAGCTCGAGGCCGCCGGGCGTGCGGACGAAGGCGTCCTCCAGGAGGTGGTGCAGGCGGTGGCTGCCGTCGCTCGTGCCGAGCATCAGGCCCAGCGACTGGAAGGCCTCGGCCGTGAAGCGGTAGCCGTTCGGCAGGACCACGTCGTGCGTGAGGAGGTGGTCGGCGATCCGGCGGGCCCGCTCCACGTCCTGCGGGTAGCGGGCGTAGTGCGCGGTCACCTTGCGTTCGATGCGCGGGTAGGCGGCCCGGTAGACGTCGTCGGCGTGGGCGGTGAGGGAGGGCAGGCCGCCGGTGATCAGGGCCGCGTCCAGGCCCTCGGGGGCGAGGGAGAGGTACGACACCGTGCAGAAGCCGCCGAAGCTCTGGCCGAGCACGGTCCACGGGGCGCCGCCGGTCACCTCGGGCCGGATGGCCTCGCAGTCGCGGACGATGGAGTCGGCCCGGAAGTGGGTGAGGTAGCCGGCCTGCTCGGCGGGGCCGCCGCGCAGCGGGAGCGTCTGCCGGGTGGCGGGCGTGGAGCTGCCGGTGCCGCGCTGGTCCAGCAGCAGCACGCGGTAGTCCTTCAGAGCCCGGTCCAGCCAGGCCTGACGGCCGACGAAACGATTCGCCCCGAAGCCGGGGCCGCCCTGCAGGTACAGCAGCCAGGGCAGCTCCTGGCCTGCCTTGTCGCTCGCGACCGCCTCGCGGGCGTACAGCTCGATGGTCTCGCCACCGGGGTCGGCGTGATCGAGAGGCACGGTGAAGCGGCGGTCGGTGAGGACGACGCCGGGCTGGCGGTAGCTGAGGCTCAACGGGTCTCCCGGGACGGACGGGTCGGACGCGTCCCAGTTCAGCACATGACCGGGGGCGGGCCGACCCCCTGGATCATGGATTGTTACTGAACTCCCGGTCAGCGCGGGGCCGAGCGCCCGCTGTGCGACGCTTCAGCGTGCGGCGAGGCTCGAACGGCGTACCACCAGCTCCGGCTGGAGCACCACCCGGCGGTGCTCGTGCGCCGGGCCGCCGTCGCCCTGCTCGGTCTCCTCCAGCAGCAGTTCGGCGGCGAGCGCGCCCATGGTGACGGCGGGCTGGCGTACGGAGGTCAGCGGAACGGCGGCCGCCGCCGCGAACTCGATGTCGTCGTAGCCGACGATCGCGAGGTCGTCCGGGACGGTGACGCCGGCCGCGTACATGGCCTGCAGGACACCGAGGGCGAGCAGGTCGTTGGCGCAGAACACGGCGGTGGGCCGCTCCGCGAGGCCGAGGAGGCGGGCGCCCGCGTCCCGTCCCGCGGCCACGTCGAGGCGTTCGGTGGGCAGCTCACGCAGTGCGTCGGGACCGAGCCCCGCCTCGGCGAGGGCGTTCAGCGCGCCGGTGCGGCGGTCGCGGACCTGGTTGAGGCCCGGCGGTCCGCTGACGTAGGCGATCGACCGGTGCCCGGCGTCCACCAGGTGCCGGACGGCAAGCGCCCCGCCGGTCACGTCGTCGACGGAGACCGAGCACTCGGTGGTGCCCTCGGCGACCCGGTCGACCAGCACGAACGGAATGTTGTGCCGGCGGAAGGCGGCGATGTTGCGGCCGCTGGCGTCGGCCGGGGTGAGCAGCACACCACGCACCCGCTGTTCGGCGAAGAGCGACAGGTAGTCGGCCTCCTCGCCGGCGTTCTGCGCGCTGTTGCAGACCATCACGCCGAGCCCCGCCTCCCGGGCCGCCCGTTCGGCGCCCCGGGCCACGTCGACGAAGAAGGGGTTGCCCATGTCGAGGACGAGCAGCCCCATGATGCGGCTGCGGCCCGCGCGCAGCTGCCGCGCGGACTCGCTGCGGACGTAGCCGAGCCGGTCGATCGCGGACAGCACCCGCGCCCGGGTCTCGCTGGCGACGGTGTCCGGGCGGTTGATGACGTTGGACACCGTGCCCACCGACACACCGGCGGCGCGGGCCACGTCCTTGATACCCACCGACTGGGCCATCGGGCTTCTGACCTCCAGGAAGACGAGGGGCGGCGGGAGTGCCTTCACACTACCGTCAGGCGGGCGGCTCGAAGTCGATCACCACCTCCCGAAGGGGTTCGCCAGCACGGGGCTCCGGCATGCAAGGAGACCGCGCCCGAACTCGGTCGCCCGAGGGGCTGCGAGCCCGCTTCCGGCGGTGGTCATGACAGGTGGAACACCTCCGTGAGCGGTTTCACGGCCTCGTCGGGCCGAGCGCCGTCCAGCGACTCCGAGAACGGTGCCATCTCCGCCTGCCAACGGGCGTTGACCCCGGTGGCCTCCATACCGACCGGGGCGGCGGCGAAGTCCTCGGTCTCCAGACAGCCGACGAGCAGGCCGTCCTCGCGCAGGAACAGCCAGTAGTTGTGCCAGCCGGTCGCCCCGAGGGCGTCCAGCATCTCCGGCCACACGGCGGCATGCCGCTCGCGGTACTCGTCGAGGCGGTCCGCCCGGACCTCCAGCAGGAAGCACACGCGCTGCATCGACGACCCCCGCGGTCCTAGAAGTCGAACCGGTCGATGTTCTTCGCGTCGAACACGGTCGGCCTGCCCAGGTTGATCACACCGTCCTTGCCGAGGGTGTACGCCGTCCCGTCGGCCTTGAAGGTCTCGCCCTCCTTGCCGGTGATCTGCCCCGAGGCCAGCGCGACGGTGGTCCGAGCGGCCAGGTCGCCGAGCTTCGCCGGGTCCCACAGCTCGAAGGCGTCGACGGTGCCGTTCTTGACGTACTTGCGCATGTCGTCGGGGGTTCCGAGGCCGGTCAGCTCGACCTTGCCCTTGTACTTGGACCCCGAGAGGTACTGGGCGGCGGCCTTGATGCCGACGGTGGTCGGGGAGATGATCCCCTTCAGGTCCGGGTGCTCCTGGAGCAGGCCCTGGGTCTGCTGGAACGACTGCTGGGCGTCGTCGTTGCCGTACGCGATCTTGACGAGCTTGATGTCCTTGTACTTGGGGTCCTTCAGCTCGTCCTTCATGTAGCCGATCCAGGTGTTCTGGTTGGTCGCGGTCTGCGCGGCCGACAGGATCGCGATCTCGCCCTTGTACCCGATCTGCCGCGCGAGCAGCTGCACCTCGGTACGGCCCAGGTCCTCGGCGGACGCCTGCGAGACGAAGGCGTTGCGGCAGCCGGGGTCGGTGTCGGAGTCGTAGGTGACGACCTTGATGCCGTTCTTCATGGCCTGCTTGAGCGCGGTGCACAGGGCACCGGGGTCCTGTGCGGAGACGGCGATGCCGTTCACCTGCTGCTGGGTGAGCGTGTTGACGTAACTCACCTGCCCGGCGGTGTCGGTGGCGCTGGACGGCCCCACTTCCTTGTACGTGGACCCGAGCGCGGTGAGCGCCTTCTCGCCGCCCCTGTCGGCGCTGGTGAAGTAGGGGTTGTTGACCTGCTTGGGCAGGAAGCCGACGGTCAGTCCCTTCTTGGTGGCGGCGTTCGGGTCGGCCTTGCCGGCGGTGGCGGCCGAGCCGTTGTCGTCCTTGACGTCGTTCTTGGTGGTGCCACCGCAGGCGGTGAGGGCGACGGCGAGGGTGGTGGCGGCAAGGGTGATGCAGGTGCGGCGGAGGGATGACCTGGGCATGACGGGGTCCTTGTGAAAGAGGGTGAGTGGATGCGCCCCGAGCGGGCAAGGGGCGTCGTCGGTGCGGCTGCCGCCGCGTGCGCGCGACCAGCCGCAGCCGGCCCGCGGCCGGCGAACGGCCTAACCAGCGGAGCCGGCCGCCCTCGCCAGTGAGATCTGACGTGCGACCCTCGGTCCGAGCACGGATACGACGAGCAGCACGCCCGTGACGACGATCTGCGACTGCGCGGAGACGTTCAGCAGGCTCATCACGTTCTGCAGCGCCCCCAGCAGGAACACACCGGCGATCGCACCGCCCAGCGTCCCCTTGCCGCCGTCGAAGTCGATCCCGCCGAGCAGCACGGCGGCGACCACGGACAGCTCCAGCCCCGTCGCGTTGTCGTACCGCGCGCTCGCGTAGTGCAGGGCCCAGAAGACCCCCGTGAGCGCCGACATGAAGCCGGTGGCGACGAAGAGGATCAGCTTGGTCCGCTTGACCCGGATCCCCGCGAACCGCGCCGCCTCCTCGCTCGCCCCGACCGCGAACAGCGACCGTCCGAAGGGGGTGGCGTGCAGGAGGACGACGGCGACGGCGAGCAGCACCAGGAAGGCCGGGAACGCCTGGGGCAGGAAGGAGTTCCCGAGCCGGCCGGCCGCGAAGTCCAGGTACCGGGAGGGGAAGTCGGTGACCGCGTCCGAGCCGAGGACGATCTGGGCGATGCCCCGGTAGGCGGCCAGGGTGCCGATGGTGACGGCGAGGGACGGCAGCCCGAGCCGGGTCACCAGCAGGCCGTTGACCAGCCCGCAGACGACGCCCAGCAGCAGGCACAGCGGGATGATCGCCTCGATGGCCATGCCCTCGTTCCACAGCGTGCCCATCACCGCCCCGGACAGCCCGGCGGTCGACGCCACCGACAGGTCGATCTCGCCGGCGACCACGAGCAGGGTCATCGGCAGGGCGATCAGGGCGATCGGGAGGGTGTTGCCGAGGAGGAAGGACAGGTTGAGGGCGTTGCCGAAGCCGTCGACGAAGCCGAACGACAGCAGCAACAGGACCAGCAGGAGCGCGCCGACGACGGTGTCCCAGCGGATCGCGCGGGTGAGCGTCTCAGGCACCGGGGTTCTCCTTCGCCATGACGGTCCTCCTTCGGGCCGACTTCTTCTTCAGGGCGGCGGCCACCCGCAGCGCGACGATCCGGTCGACGGCGACGGCGAGCAGCAGCAGCACCCCGTTGATGGCGAGCACCCACACGGAGCTGACACCGAGGGCGGGCAGCACGCTGTTGACGGACGTGAGCAGCAGGGCGCCGAGCGCGGCGCCGTACACGCTGCCGGAGCCGCCGGTGAAGGCGACGCCGCCGACCACGACCGCGCTGACGACGGTGAGTTCGTAGCCGGTGCCGGTGCCGGAGTCGACGTTGCCGAACCGGGCCAGGTACAGGGCTCCGGCGAGTCCGGCGAGCGCGCCGCAGCAGGTGTAGGCGGCCAGGATCCGCTTGCGGACCGGGATGCCGGCGAGCCGTGCGGCCTCCGGGTTGGAGCCGAGGGCGTACAGCTCCCGTCCGCTGCCGTAGTGCTTGAGGTGGTACGCGGTCGCCACCAGCACCGCCAGCGCGATCAGCGCCGGCCACGGCAGCGCGGAGATGCCGCCGGAGCCGAAGTCGACGAAGCCGCCCGGGAGGTCGGCGGCGGTGATCTGCCGGGAGCCGACCCAGATGGAGTCGACGCCCCGGATGATGTACAGCGTGCCGAGCGTGACGACCAGCGCGGGCACCTGGCCGAGGCTGACCAGCGCGCCGTTGAGCAGGCCGAGACCGACGCCCAGCAGGACGGCCAGGAGAACGGCGACGACCGCGTTGCCGCCGCCGTGCAGGTAGGTGCCGGCGGCGAAGGCGCTGATGCCGAGGGTGGAGCCGACGGACAGGTCGACGTTGCGGGTGACGACGACCAGGGACTGGCCCGTCGCGACCAGCACCAGGATCGTGGCGTTGAGCAGCAGGTCCTTGATGCCCTGTGCGGACAGGAACTGGCTGTTGCCCGCCTGGGTGACGGCGATCATCAGCAGGAGGACGACGAGGATGGCCAGTTCGCGCATCTTGAGGACGCGGTCCACGAGGCGGGTGCCGCTCGACTCGGGCGTCCCGGCGACTGCGGTCTCGTTCGGCGTGGTCACCGTCATGCGGCGGCCCTCCCGGTGGCTGCGGCCATCACGGTCTCCTCGGTGGCGTCGGAGCGGGGTATCTCCGCGGTGATCCGGCCCTCGTGCATCACCAGCACCCGGTCGGCCATGCCGAGGATCTCCGGAAGGTCGGAGGAGATCATCAGCACCGCCACCCCGTCGGCGGCGAGCCGGGACAGCAGCCGGTGCACCTCGGCCTTCGTGCCGACGTCGATCCCGCGGGTCGGCTCGTCCACGATGAGCACCTTCGGGCCGGTGGCCAGCCACTTGGCGAGGACGACCTTCTGCTGGTTGCCGCCGGAGAGCGTGGCGACGGTGTCGGCGATCCGGGCGTACTTCACCTGGAGCTTCACCGCCCAGTCCAGGGAGCGGCTGCGTTCCGCGCCCCGGTCCATCAGGCCGGCCCTGACGGTCGTACGCAGTCCGGTCAGGCCGATGTTCCGCTCGATGGACATGTCCATCACCAGACCCTGGGCGCGCCGGTCCTCGGGGACCAGGGCGAGACCGGCGGCCACAGCGGTGGACGGCGCTCCGTTGGTGAGCCTGCGGCCGCCGACCTCGACCTCGCCGGCGTCCCATCGGTCGACGCCGAACACGGCCCGGGCGACCTCGGTACGGCCGGCCCCGACGAGACCGGCGAGGCCGACGATCTCCCCGCACCGCACCTCGAACGACACGTCCGTGAAAACGCCCTCGCGGGTCAACCGCCGTACGCTCAGGGCGACTTCGCCCAGCCGGACCTCCTGCTTCGGGTACAGCTCGTCCAGGTCTCGGCCGACCATGCGGCGGACCAGGTCGTCCTCGGTCATGCCGTCGAGGGGCTCGCTGGCGATCCGGGCACCGTCCCGCAGAGTGGTGACGGTCCGGCAGATCTGGAAGATCTCCTCCAGCCGGTGCGAGATGAACAGCACGGCCGCGCCCTGCTCGCGCAGGGTGCGTACGACGCCGAAGAGCCGGGCGACCTCGCTGCCGGTCAGGGCGGCGGTCGGCTCGTCCATGACCAGGACGCGGGCGTCGAAGGAGAGCGCCTTGGCGATCTCCACGATCTGCTGGTCGGCGATCGAGAGGCCGCGGGCGGGCCGGTCGGGGTCGAGGGCGACGCCGAGGCGCTTCATCAGGGCGGCCGTGGCCGCGCGGGTGGCCTTGTGGTCGATCCGGCCGAGGGCCCGCTCGGGCCGGCGGCCCATGAAGATGTTCTCGGCGATCGACAGGTCGGGAAAGAGCGTGGGTTCCTGGTAGATCACGGCGATTCCGGCGTCGCGGGCGTCGCCGGGGCCGTGGAGGACGACGGGCTCCCCGTCGAGCAGCACCTGGCCGGCGTCCGGCCGGTGCACCCCGGCGAGGGTCTTGATCAGCGTCGACTTGCCCGCGCCGTTCTCGCCGGCGAGGGCGTGCACCTCGCCGGGCAGCAGCTCCAGGGAGACATCCCGCAGGGCGCGTACGGCGCCGAAGGACTTGGAGACGCCCTTCAGCGCCAGCACCGGGGGCGGTCCCGTGTCAGGCGGGTGGGTCATGGATGGCTCCTCGACGACGCCTGGGGCAGGCGCCTCACGGCGTCGTGAAAGGTTTCAACTGGATTGCCGGGACCGTAGGCAGCGCAGCCATGTCACGTCAATGGGTCCGTGTCGAAAAACTTTCGATAGCCGTAGGACACGGCCAAGTCGCGGAAGAATGGGTTGACCGGGGCGCTTGACACGCCTCTGGACGGCCCCTAGCTTGCCATTCTGAATCGTTTCACACGCTCAGTCGTTCGGACCGACCTCACAGGAGCCCCGAAGTGACCGACCTCGCCGCGGTGAAGGCCGCGCTCAAGACCCAGGCCGTCGAGACGCCGTCGTGGGCATACGGGAATTCGGGGACCCGTTTCAAGGTGTTCGCCCAGGCCGGTGTGCCGCGCTCCCCCTGGGAGAAGCTCCAGGACGCGGCCAGGGTGCACGAGTTCACGGGCGTCGCCCCGACCGTCGCCCTGCACATCCCCTGGGACCGGGTCGACGACTACGCCGCGCTGGCCGGGTACGCCGGGGAACACGGGGTGCGGCTCGGCGCGATCAACTCCAACACCTTCCAGGACGACGACTACAGGCTGGGCAGCGTCTGCCATCCGGACCCGGCGGTGCGGCGCAAGGCCGTCGGTCATCTGCTGGAGTGCGTGGACATCATGGACGCGACGGGCTCAACCGATCTGAAGCTGTGGTTCGCGGACGGTACGAACTATCCCGGCCAGGACGACGTACGGGCGCGCCAGGACCGGCTGGCCGAGGGGCTGGCCGAGGTCTACGCGCGGCTCGGCGAGGGGCAGCGGATGCTGCTGGAGTACAAGTTCTTCGAGCCGGCGTTCTACACGACGGACGTGCCGGACTGGGGGACGGCGTACGCGCACTGTCTGAAGCTCGGGCCGAGGGCGAAGGTCGTGGTCGACACCGGGCACCATGCGCCGGGGACGAACATCGAGTTCATCGTGGCGACGCTGTTGCGGGAGGGCAGGCTCGGGGGGTTCGACTTCAACTCGCGGTTCTACGCGGACGACGATCTGATGGTGGGGGCCGCCGACCCGTTCCAGCTGTTCCGGATCATGTGCGAGGTGGTGTGGGGCGGGGGGTTCACCTCCGAGGTGGCGTTCATGCTGGATCAGTGCCACAACATCGAGGCGAAGATTCCGGCGATCATCCGGTCGGTGATGAATGTTCAGGAGGCTTCGGCGAAAGCGCTGTCGGTGGATCGGCCGGCGTTGGCTGCCGCCCAGGCTTCGGGGGATGTGCTGGGGGCCCATGGCGTGCTGATGGATGCATACAACACCGATGTGCGGCCGTTGCTCCGGGAGGTCCGGCAGGAGATGGGGGTGGATCCCGACCCGTTGGCCGCGTATGCCCGGTCCGGGTGGGCGGAGAAGGTTGCCGCCGAGCGGGTCGGCGGTCAGCCGGCGGGGTGGGGGGCGTAGAGCGCGACCCAGCCCCGCGCCCCTTGGAACGCCCATCTCTTCCGAAAAGGAATGTTCCTCATGACCACCCATCCCGAAGCCTCCGCGCTCCTCTCCCGCTCCCACCGGCTCGGCTCCGACCCCCGTAACACCAACTACGCCGGCGGCAACGCCTCCGCCAAGGGCACCGGCACCGATCCCGTCACCGGGGGTGATGTCGAGCTGATGTGGGTGAAGGGGTCCGGGGGTGATCTCGGTACGCTCACCGAGGGCGGGCTGGCCGTGTTGCGGCTGGACCGGCTGCGGGCCCTCGCCGACGTGTACCCGGGTGTCGAGCGGGAGGACGAGATGGTCGCCGCGTTCGACTACTGCCTGCACGGCAGGGGAGGGGCCGCTCCCTCCATCGACACCGCCATGCACGGGCTCGTGGACGCACCGCACGTCGACCATCTGCACCCCGACTCGGGGATCGCGCTCGCCTGCGCCGCCGACGGGGAGAAGCTGACCGCCGAGTGTTTCGGGGACAGCGTGGTCTGGGTGCCGTGGCGGCGGCCGGGCTTTCAGCTGGGACTGGACGTCGCCGCCGTCAAGGAGGCGAATCCGCAGGCCGTCGGGTGCGTCCTCGGCGGGCACGGCATCACCGCCTGGGGGGACTCCTCCGAGGAGTGCGAGCGCAACTCGCTGCACATCATCCGCACCGCCGAGGCGTTCCTCGCGAAGCGCGGGAAGGCCGAGCCGTTCGGGCCGGTGATCGAGGGGTACCGGGCGCTGCCCCCGGGCGAGCGGCGGGAGCGGGCCGCCGCCCTCGCGCCGTACGTCCGGGCGCTCGCCTCCCAGGACCGGGCGCAGGTCGGGCACTTCACCGATTCCGGTGTCGTCCTGGACTTCCTCGCCCGCGCCGCACACCCCCGGCTCGCGGCGCTCGGCACCTCCTGCCCCGACCACTTCCTGCGCACCAAGGTACGGCCGCTGGTCCTCGACCTGCCGCCGAGCGCGCCCCTCGAGGACGCCGTCGCCCGGCTGCGGGAGCTGCACGCCCGGTACCGCGAGGAGTACGCCGCCTACTATGCGCGGCACGCCTCACCGGACTCCCCCGCCATGCGCGGTGCCGACCCGGCGATCGTGCTCGTCCCCGGGGTGGGCATGTTCTCGTACGGCAAGGACAAGCAGACCGCCCGTGTGGCCGGCGAGTTCTACGTGAACGCCGTCAACGTCATGCGCGGCGCCGAGGCCGTCTCCGCCTACGCGCCGATCGAGGAGGCGGAGAAGTTCCGCATCGAGTACTGGGCGCTGGAGGAGGCCAAGCTCCGGCGGATGCCGGAGCCCAGGCCGTTGGCCACACGCGTCGCGCTCGTCACGGGGGCCGGCAGCGGGATCGGGAAGGCCATCGCGCACCGGCTGGCAGCCGAAGGCGCGTGTGTCGTCGTGGCCGATCTCGACGGGGACAACGCCGCCGCCGTGGCACAGGAGCTGGGCGGACCGGACACGGCCGTCGCCGTGACCGTGGACGTCACGTCCGAGGAGCAGATCACCGCCGCCTTCCGGGCGGCCGTGCTGGCCTTCGGGGGCGTCGACCTCGTCGTCAACAACGCCGGGATCTCCGTCTCCAAGCCCCTGCTGGAGACGTCGGCCGACGACTGGGACCTCCAGCACGACATCATGGCCCGGGGATCGTTCCTGGTGTCGCGGGAGGCGGCCCGTGTGATGATCGCGCAGGGGCTGGGCGGCGACGTCGTCTACATCGCCTCCAAGAACGCCGTCTTCGCCGGGCCCGACAACATCGCCTACTCCGCGACCAAGGCCGACCAGGCGCATCAAGTGCGGTTGCTGGCCGCCGAGCTGGGCGAGCACGGGATACGGGTCAACGGGGTCAACCCGGACGGTGTGGTGCGCGGTTCCGGGATCTTCGCCGGCGGCTGGGGCGCCCGGCGGGCCGCGGTGTACGGGGTGCCGGAGGAGAAGCTGGGCGAGTTCTACGCGCAGCGGACACTCCTGAAGCGCGAGGTGCTGCCCGAGCACGTGGCGAACGCGGTGTTCGCGCTCACGGGCGGCGACCTCACCCACACCACCGGGCTGCACGTCCCGGTCGACGCGGGTGTGGCGGCCGCGTTCCTGCGATGAGCACGGGCGTGAAGTCGTACGCCGCCGTCGACCTGGGCGCCTCCAGCGGGCGGGTCATGCTCGGCCGGGTCGGCCCGGACTCCGTGGAGCTGAGCGAGGTGCACCGGTTCCCCAACCGGCCGGTGCGGGTCCCGGAGGGGCTGCGCTGGGACGTGCTCGGGCTGTACGGCGGTGTCCTGGACGGGCTGCGGGCGGTGGGCCCGGTGGACTCCGTCGGCATCGACGGCTGGGCCGTGGACCACGGGCTGCTGGACGCCGACGGCGCCCTGCTCGGCAACCCCGTGCACTACCGCGACGCCCGCACCGAGGGCGTCGCCGAGAAGGTGTGGGCGACTGTGCCGGCCGAGGAGCTGTATGCGGCCACCGGGTTGCAGTACGCCCCGTTCAACACCCTGTACCAGCTCACGGCCGCCCGCTCGACGGCGCAGTTCGCCCGAGCCGTACGCCTGTTGCTGATCCCCGATCTGCTGACGTACTGGCTGACCGGCGAGCAGGGCACCGAGCTGACCAATGCCTCCACCACCCAGCTGATCGATCCCCGCACCCGCACGTGGTCGTACGACGTCGCCGGGCGGCTGGGCATCGACCTCGGGCTGTTCGCGCCGCTGCGGCAGCCGGGCGATCCGGCCGGTGTGCTGCGGCCGGAGGTGCTCCGGGAGACGGGCCTCACGGGTCCGGTTCCGGTGACGGCCGTCGGCTCGCACGACACCGCGTCCGCGGTGGCCGCCGTCCCGGCGACCGGTGAGCGCTTCGCCTACATCTGCACCGGCACCTGGTCCCTGGCCGGGCTGGAGCTGACCGCTCCGGTGCTGACCGAGGAGAGCCGGGCCGCGAACTTCACCAACGAGCTGGGGCTCGACGGGACCGTCCGGTACCTGCGGAACATCATGGGGCTGTGGCTGCTCCAGGAATGCGTACGGGCCTGGGGGGAGCCGGATCTGGGGGCGCTGCTGCGCGAGGCGGCCGGCGTGCCGGCGCTGCGCTCGGTGGTGGACGCCGGGGACGAGCGGTTCCTGGCGCCGGGCCGGATGCCGGAACGGATCGCCGGGTCGTGCCGGGAGTCGGGCCAGCCGGTGCCCGCCTCGCGGGCCGAGGTCACCCGGTGCATCCTCGACTCGCTCGCCCTCGCCCACCGGCGGGCCGTGCGGGACGCGCAGCGGCTGGCCGACCGTCCGGTGGACGTGGTGTACGTCGTCGGCGGGGGCACCCGCAACGCCCTGTTGTGCCAGCTGACGGCCGACGCCTGCGGGCTGCCCGTGGTGGCCGGCGCGACGGAGGCGGCGGCTCTGGGGAACGTCCTGGTGCAGGCCCGGGCCCAGGGACTGACCGGCGACCTCGCCGCCATGCGCCGGCTGCTGGCCGGGACCCAGCCGCTGACCCGGTACGCGCCCCGGGGCGGCACCGCCCGCTGGCGGGACGCCGGGGAACGGCTCGCCGCGCGGTGAGCCGCGTCTCCTTTCGGCGGGGGTGCGCCCACTACCCTGCACTCGTCCGACGACCGTCTCCGAGGAGCCGCGATGCGTGTCGCCCTTTTCCTGACCTGTGTCAACGACACGCTCTATCCGGACACCGGCCGGGCCGTGGTGAAACTGCTGACCGCACTGGGCGTCGACGTCGACTTCCCGATGGGCCAGACCTGCTGCGGACAGGCGCACTACAACACCGGCTACCGGCACGAGGCGGAGCCGCTCGCCCGGCATTTCTCCGATGTCTTCCGGGACTACGAGGCGATCGTCACCCCGTCCGGGTCCTGCGGGGCGATGGTGCGCGAGCTGTATCCCCGGATGGGCGAGCGGGCCAGAGCCGAGGGGCGCGGGGACGCGCTGGCGCGGACGCTGGCGCCGGTGGTGCCGCGGACGTACGAGCTGACGGAGTTCCTGGTGGACGTGCTGGGGGTGACGGACGTGGGCGCGTACTACCCGCACAAGGTCACCTATCACCCGACCTGCCACGGGCTGCGCGGGCTCGGCCTCGGGGACCGGCCGCTCCGGCTTCTGCGGGCCGTCGAGGGGCTGGAACTGGTCGAGCTGCCCGGGGCCGAGGAGTGCTGCGGGTTCGGCGGGACGTTCGCGGTGAAGAACGCGGAAGTGTCGGCCGCGATGGGCGTGGACAAGGTACGCAACGCGGAGTCGACGGGCGCTTCGGTGCTGTGCGCGGCCGACAACTCCTGCCTGATGCACCTCGGCGGCACCATGAGCCGGCTCCGGGTGGGGATGCGGCCGGTGCACATCGCGGAGATCCTGGCGAGCACGAAGGAGGAGACGGCGGTATGAGCGGGACGTTCGTCGGCATGCCGGCCTTTCCCGAGGCCGCGCGGGAGGCCGTCCACGACACCACCCTGCGCGGCAATCTGCGGCACGCCACACACACCATCCGCGCCAAACGGGCCAGAGCGGTGGCCGAGTTGTCCGACTGGGCCGAGCTGCGAGAGGCGGGCCGCCGGATCAAGGACCACACGCTGCGCCGTCTCGACCGGTACCTGGAGCAGTTGGAGGAGTCGGTCACCACGGCCGGCGGCACGGTCCACTGGGCGGTGGACGCCGACGAGGCCAACCGGATCGTGACCGAACTGGTCCGGGCGACCGGCGAGTCGGAGGTCGTCAAGGTCAAGTCGATGGCCACGCAGGAGATCGGGCTGAACGAGGCGCTCGAGGCCGCGGGCATCCGTGCCTACGAGACCGATCTCGCCGAGCTGATCGTGCAGTTGGGCATGGACCGCCCCTCGCACATCCTGGTCCCGGCGATCCACCGCAACCGCGGTGAGATCCGGGACATCTTCGCGACCGAGATGGGCGCCTGGGGCCGCCCGGCTCCCGAGGGGCTGACCGACGCGCCCGCCGAGCTCGCCGAGGCGGCCCGGCTGCACCTGCGGGAGAAGTTCCTGCGGGCCAAGGTCGGCATCTCGGGTGCCAACTTCATGGTCGCGGAGACCGGCACGCTGGTGGTCGTGGAGTCCGAGGGCAACGGCCGGATGTGCCTGACCCTGCCGGAGACGCTGATCTCGGTCGTCGGCATCGAGAAGGTGGTGCCGGCCTGGCGTGACCTGGAGGTCTTCCTGCAGACCCTCCCCCGCTCCTCCACCGCCGAGCGGATGAACCCGTACACGAGCATGTGGACGGGGACCACGGACGAGGACGGGCCGCGGACCTTCCATCTGGTGCTGCTGGACAACGGCCGCACCGACACCCTCGCCGACCGGGTGGGCCGTCAGGCGCTGCGCTGCATCCGCTGCTCGGCCTGTCTCAACGTGTGCCCCGTGTACGAGCGGGCCGGCGGGCACGCGTACGGCTCGGTCTATCCGGGTCCCATCGGCGCCATCCTCAGCCCCCAGCTGCGGGGCACGGCGAGCGAGATCGATGCCTCGCTGCCGTACGCGTCGACCCTGTGCGGCGCCTGCTACGAGGTCTGTCCGGTCGCCATCGACATCCCCGAGGTGCTGGTGCATCTGCGGGAGCGGGTCGTGGAGGGCGGGCCTGCGGTGCGGCAGGGCAACCGGGTGGTGCTGAAGCCGGCCAGGGGGCACGCGGCGGAGCGGGCGGCGATGCGGGTGGCGCGCTGGGCCTTCGCCCGCCCCGGCGCCCTGCGCGCGGGCCAGCGGCTCGCCTCCCGCACCCGCCGGCTGCACCCGCGTACCCTGCCGGGCCCGGGCAGCGCCTGGACCGGCAGCCGGGATCTGCCGGCGGTGCCGGCGGAACCCTTCCGGGACTGGTGGCAGCGTACGCGCGGTGGACAGGAGGGCACCGAGTGAGCAGCAGGGAACGGATCCTGGGCCGGGTGCGGCGCGCGCTGGCCGATGTGGCACCGGACGAGCGGCCGTACGAGGAGGCCGTGCCGCGGGACTATCTGCGGGAGCACGGGGACCGAACGGTCGAGCGGACGGTGGACCTGCTCGCGGAGAACCTGGCGGACTACCGGGCGCTCGTGCACCGCTGCACCGAGGACGAACTCCCCGCCCTCGTCGCGCGATTGCTCGCGGACCGGAAGTCGGGCTCGGTGCTGGTGCCGCCGGGACTGCCGGAGGGCTGGCTGGCACGGACGGACGTGGCGCGGGTCGCCGACCGGGGCGACAGCACGCCGCACGACCTGGACCGCGTCGACAGCGTGGTCACCGCCTGCGCGGTGGCGATCGCCGAGACCGGCACCATCGTCCTGGACGGCGGCCCCGACCAGGGACGGCGTCGGATCAGTCTCGTCCCCGACCACCACATCTGTGTGGTCCGCGTCCCCGACCAGGTCGTCTCCGCCGTCCCGCAGGCCCTCGAACGCCTCGACCCGAGGAGCCCGTTGACGTGGATCTCCGGTCCCTCGGCCACCAGCGACATCGAACTGGACCGGGTGGAGGGCGTGCACGGCCCGCGCACCCTGGAGGTGGTGCTGGTCGGCTGAGGTGCGTCACCTGGCCGACGCGGCCGCCGGGCGCCCCGCCGACGGCCCCGTTAGCGTGAGGGAATGATCCGGTTCGAGCAGGTCACCAAGCGGTATCCGGACGGTACGACGGCTGTGGACGACCTGTCCTTCGAGGTGGCCGAGGGGGAGCTCGTCACGCTGGTCGGGCCGTCCGGCTGCGGCAAGACGACGACCATGATGATGGTGAACCGGCTCATCGAACCGACCTCGGGCCGGATCTTCGTCGGCGGCGAGGACGTCGCGACGGTCGACCCGGTGCGGCTGCGCCGCCGCATCGGCTACGTCATCCAGCAGGTGGGCCTCTTCCCGCACCGCACCGTCCTGGACAACACCGCGACCGTGCCCGCGCTGCTCGGCTGGAAGCGGGCCGAGGCGCGGGCCCGGGCGGCCGAGCTGCTGGACCTGGTGGGGCTCGACCCGAAGACGTACGGGCCGCGCTATCCCGAGCAGTTGTCGGGCGGGCAGCGGCAGCGGGTCGGGGTGGCGCGGGCGCTCGCGGCCGATCCGCCGGTGCTGCTGATGGACGAGCCGTTCGGGGCGGTCGACCCGGTGGTGCGCGAGCAGCTGCAGGACGAGTTCCTGCGGATGCAGGCGGCGGTACGCAAGACCGTGCTGCTGGTCACCCATGACCTCGAGGAGGCGGTCCGGCTCGGTGACCGGATCGCCGTGTACGGGCAGGGGCGGATCGAGCAGTTCGACACGCCGGGCGCGGTGCTCGGGGCGCCCGCCACCTCCTACGTCGCCTCCTTCGTGGGAGCCGACCGCGGCCTGAAGCGGCTGTCGGTCACCACGATCGAGCCGGACGACCTACAGCAGCCGCCCGTGGCCCGGCTGGACGAGCCCGCCGACCGGGCCCGTGAGCGGCTGCGGGCCGAGGGAGGACGGTGGGCGGTCGTCCTGGACGCGCACGGCGATCTGCACGGCTGGGCCGGCGTCGACGAGCTGGCGGCCGGCGGCACGGTTGGCGATCTGGCCCACCGGATGACGGCGTGGGTCCCGGTGGGCGCGCCGCTGAAGCAGGCGTTCGGGGTGATGCTCCAGTACGACGCCGGGTGGGTCGCGGTGCTGGACGGCGCGCGGTTCCTCGGCGTGCTCACCCCGGCCAAGCTGCACGAGGCGCTGCGCCGCTCGGTGGACGCGGAGGCGCGGGGCGTGGCGCGGGGGCAGGTGCCGTTCGACTCGGTGTCGGACGCATGACGCCGCTCACTTCAGCAGGCCCTTCTCCTCGAGGTAGGTTCGGGCCACGTCGGCGGGCAGCCGGCGCCAGCTGTCGACCTGCTGGTTCAGCCGGGCCAGGTCTTTCGTCGTCAGGACCTCGTTGAGCCTGCCGAGCGCCTTGACGACCCCGGGGCCGCCCGCGCGGGAGCGGTTGACGACGGGGACCACGGAGTCGGCGTTCTGCAGGTGCCTGTCGTCGGCGAGCAGGACCAGGCCGAAGGCGTCGAGCGTGGCGTCGGTGGTGGTGGTCAGCACCAATTGGTCCCGGCCCTGCTGCACGGCCCGCTTGGCCTGGGTGGTGCCGACGCCCTTGGGGTCGACGCCGGTGACGTCGATGCCGTACACCTTGCGCAGGCCCGGCTCGCAGTAGGGCCGTTGCACGCACTCGTCGCCGGCGGCGAGCCGCACCTTCAGCCGGGAGGCACCGAGGTCGCTGAGCGTGGAGAGCCGGTGCCGCCGGGCGTAGGAGGCGCTCACCGCGAAGGCGTTCTGGTCGACGGCGCGCCCGGGTGGCAGGACGGTGAGCCCGCGGGGGGCGGCGAGCCCGCGCAGGGCCTTCATCGTGGTGGCGAGGTCGGGGGAGCCGACGGGTTTCGCGTCGGCGCCGTGGGTCTTGGCGTTCAGCCAGTCGGCGAAGGTGGCCGCGTACTCGGGCACGACGTCGATCTGGCCGGACTCCAGGGCCGGTTCGTACAGCTCCCGGTTGGCGACCGTGAGCAGGGAGGTCTTGTAGCCGGCCCGGTTCAGCAGCTGGGCGTACATCTCGGCGAGCAGGTCGCTCTCGGTGAAGCCGGCCGAGCCGACGGTCAGGTGGTGGCTGTCGCCGGGCGGTGCGGTGACCTGGCCGCGGTTCTCCAGGGAGGGGCCGGTGGTGCAGGCGGACAGGGCGAGGAGCGCGAGGACCGCCGGCGCCGTGGCGCCTCTCACCGGCCGCCCCTGGCCCACGCCGGTGCCAGCCGCTCGGCGATCTCGAAGAGGCCCTCCACGACGAGCGCGAACACCGCGACGAGCAGGGCGCCGGCGACGACCATGGGGGTGCTCGCGAGGTTGAAGCCCGCCGTGATGATCCGGCCGAGGCCGCCGCCGCCCGCGAGCGCGGCGATCGTGGCGGTGGCGACGAGCTGGACGGCGGCGATCCGCACCCCGTTGAGGATCAGGGGGAGCGAAAGGGGCAGTTCCACGTGGAACAGCAGCTGTCGCCCGGTCATCCCCGTCCCCCGCGCGGCCTGGACGACGTTCCGGTCGACCTCGCGCACGCCGACGTAGGCGTTGGTGAGCAGCGGCGGTACGGCGAACAGCACCAGGGCCACCACCGTCGGGCCCTCGCCCCACCGTCCGACGGGGGTGAGGAGCAGCAGCACCAGGACGGCGAAGGTGGGCACGGCGCGGCCGATGTTGGAGAGGTTCACGGCGAGCGCGCCGCCCCTGCCGAGGTGGCCGAGGACCAGGGCGACGGGCAGCGCGATCAGGCAGCTGACGATCAGGCAGACCACGGTGAGCATCAGGTGCTGGAGCAGCCGGTGCCGGACGCCGTCGTCCCCGGACCAGTGCGCGGGGTCGGCCAGCCAGTCCCAGCTCGCGGAGAGCGTGCTCATGCCCGGGCCGCCCGGGTCGCTCTCACCCACGGCGTGATCAGCCACTGCACGCCCAGCAGGAGCAGGTCGGCGGCGATCGCGATCAGCACGCACAGTACGGACGCGGTGAGCACCTGGGCTTTGAAGTAGGTGTTCATGCCCGCGTAGATCAGGTTGCCGAGGCCGCCGAAGCCGACGATCGCACCGACCGTGACCAGGGAGACCGCCGAGACGGTGGCGATGCGCAGGCCGGCCATCGCGGCGGGCAGGGCGAGGGGCAGTTCCACGGTCAGCAGGAGGCGGATGGGGCCGTAACCGAGGCCGCGCGCGGCCTGCCGGGTCTCTTCGGGGACCGCACGCAGGCCCGCGAGGATGTTCCGGACGAGGAGGGTGAGCGAGTACAGCACGAGACCGGCGACGACGAGGCCGGCGGAGAGGCCGTAGAGGGGCAGGAGCAGGGAGAACATGGCCAGCGACGGGATGGTGTAGAGGATCGTCGTCACGGCGAGCACCGGGCCGGCCGCCCAGCCCCAGCGGCGGGCCAGTACCGCCAGCGGCAGGGCCACGACCAGCCCGATGAGGATCGACAGGGCGGTCAGCTGGAGGTGCTGGACGACCGCGTCGAGCAGGATCCGGCGGCGGGTGCTCAGGTAGGCGCCGCAGATCCATGCGTTGCGCGCGAGACAGTCGTGCGGGGGCGCGGTCACGGGTCCATTGCACCGGGCGGGCCGACGGGTCGGCGCGCTGGGCTGGCCCGTACGGGGCTCCTCCCTGTGCGGGGTCCTCGATCGGCTGCGGGCCCGTCGTGGCTGGTCGCGCCCGCGCGGCGGCGGCAGCGGTACCGGACGCGGCCCCCCTAGTCCATCTCCGCCGCGTTCAGCAGCGCTGTCACCGTCGCCGTCGTCAGGCCGTCGTCCAGGCGTTCCACCCCGGCGCCGGCCCGGGCGGCGGCGCCGTCGAAGATCAGCAGGAGCTGGCGGGCGAGCAGGTCGGGGTGGTGGGCGCCGCCGCGCTCCGCCTCGGCACGGAAGGTCCGGACCAGCCGCTCCTTGACCAGGCGGGCGACCACGCTCGCCGGGTGCTCCGGGTTCTTCAGTTCCACCAGCACGGCGAGGTAGGGGCAGCCGTGGTATCCGTCGTCCAGGGAGGCCTTCTCCAGCTGTTCGAAGACGTGGAGGATGCGCTCGCGCGGGGTCGCGGCCTCCGGGTCGGGGTGCGCGAACCGGGCCTCGTACCAGGGGATGCGCTGCTCCAGGCTCGCGGCCAGCATCTCGTCCTTGCTGTCGAACATCTGGTACATCGACCGCTTGGAGACACCCGCCTCCCGGCACAGCGCCTCGATGCCGATGCAGACGCCGTCGCGGTAGGAGAGCCGCGCGGCGGCGTCGAGGAGCCGGTCGCGGGGGGACGCCTTGTCTGTGGTGGCCATACGGTGAGGTTACCGTCGGCCGGACCAAAGAGAAACCGATCGGTGTATACCGTGGCGCGCGAGGTGAACAAGCGCTTAGATAGGAGGCCGGTCCCTGTCCCCGACCCGCCGGAGGCCCCGTTGTTCACGTCCGTCGACGACGTCTCCGCCCGCCTCGCCGAGACCGGGTATCTCGCCTCGCCCGCCGTCGCCACGACCGTGTTCCTCGCCGACCGGCTGGGCAAGCCGCTGCTGGTGGAGGGCCCGGCGGGGGTGGGCAAGACCGAGCTGGCCAAGGCCGTCGCCCAGGTGGCCGGGGCCCGGCTGATCCGGCTCCAGTGCTACGAGGGCGTGGACGAGTCCCGTGCGCTGTACGAGTGGAACCACGCCAAGCAGCTGCTGCGGATCAGCGCGGGCCGCGACGAGAGCTGGGACGAGACCCGCACCGACATCTTCAGCGAGGAGTTCCTGCTCCCCCGCCCGCTGCTCACCGCGATCCGCGGCGACGAGCCGACGGTGCTGCTCATCGACGAGACCGACAAGGCCGACGTCGAGATGGAGGGGCTGCTGCTGGAGGTGCTGAGCGACTTCCAGGTCACGGTCCCGGAGCTGGGCACGGTCACCGCGACCCGCCGCCCGTTCGTCGTCCTCACCTCCAACGCAGGCCGGGAGCTGTCCGAGGCGCTGCGCCGCCGGTGCCTGTTCCTGCACATCGGCTTCCCGGAGGAGGAGCTGGAGCGGCGGATCGTCCGGCTGAAGGTGCCGGGCCTGGACACCGCGCTGGCCGAGTCGGTGGTCCGGGTGGTCGGGGCGCTGCGCGCGATGGACCTGCGCAAGGTGCCGTCCGTCGCCGAGACCATCGACTGGGCGCGCACCCTGCTGGCGCTGGGCGCGGACACGCTGGACGAGTCGGTCGTACGGGACAGCCTCGGGGTGATCCTCAAGCACCAGGACGACATCCAGAAGGCGGCGGCCAAGCTCGACCTGGACGCGCTGTGACCGGTGTCGCCGAGCGGATCACCGGCCTGGTCGGGGCGCTACGCGCGCACGGCGTGCGGATCGGCACCGGTGAGAGCGTGGACGCCGCCCTCGCGGTGGAGGCGCTGGGACTCTCGGACCGGGAGCGGCTGCGCGAGGGACTGGCGGCCACCCTGCTGCACGGGCCGGCCCAACGGGCCGTGTTCGACCCGGTCTTCGACCTGTACTTCCCGCGCGGGGTCGGCGGCCCGGACGGCGGGACGGCGGACCGCGAGGCCCTGCGCGACCGGCTGGCGAAGGCGCTGGCCGCCGACGACCGGGCGCTGATGGCCCGGTTGGCGGCGGAGGCCGTCGACGGCATGGGCGGCTACGGGAGTTCGCCGGGATCGGACGGCTTCTCGGCGTACCAGACCCTTGACCGGCTGCGCCCGCAGACCCTGCTGGCCCGGGTGCGGGCCGATGTCCGGGGCCGGGGCGACAGCGGCGCCGGCTTCGCGGGCCGGCTGCTGGACGACGAGATCCGGCGCCGCATCGAGGACTTCCGGCGGATGGTCGGGGCGGAGGCGCGGCGCCGGGTCGCGGAGCGGCGCGGGCGGGACGAGATCGCGCGGCGCGGGGTGCGGCCGACCGCCGACCGGGTCGACTTCCTGTTCGCGAACCGCGACCAGCTCGCCGAGCTGCGCAGGGCGGTGCAGCCGCTCGCGCGCAAGCTGGCCACCCGGCTCGCCGCGCGCCGCCGCCGGGCCGCGCGCGGCACCGTCGACCTGCGCCGCACCCTGCGGTCCTCGCTGTCCACGGGCGGGGTGCCGATGCGGCCGGTGCTTCGCCGGCGCCGCCCGGTCCGCCCCGAACTGGTGCTCCTCTGCGACGTCTCGGGCTCGGTGTCGGGGTTCTCGGACTTCACGATGCTGCTGGTGCAGGCGCTGCACGACCAGTTCAGCAAGGTCCGTGTCTTCGCCTTCGTCAACCGGCTCGACGAGGTCACCGGCCTGCTCGACCACGGCCGCGCCGACCCCGACGGGCTGGGCGCCCGCATCCGGGCCGAGGCCACCCTCACCGGCTGGCACGGCAGCAGCGACTACGGCATGGCACTGGGCGAGTTCACCGAGCGGTACGGCGCCGCGGTCGGCCCGCGTACGACGGTGTTCGTCCTCGGGGACGCCCGGACGAACATGAGCGACCCGAATCTGCCGGCCGTACGCGACCTCGCCCGGCGCGCCCGCCGCGTCTACTGGCTCAACCCCGAGCCGCGTGCCCAGTGGGGCACCGGCGACTCGGCCGCGCCCGCCTACGCCGACCTGGTCGAGATGCACGAGTGCCGCACGGCCCGGCAGCTCGGCGCGCTGATCGCCCGGCTGCTGCCGGTGTGATCGACTGGTGCCGGACGACCGCGACCCGGCCCGTGTTCCGCAGCGAAGGACGTACGCCATGAGCCACTCCCCCGTACCCCTCGGCACCTTCCCCACTCCCCTGGAACCGGCACCCCGGCTGGCCGCCGCGCTCGGCCTCGGACCGGACGACCTGTGGATCAAGCGGGACGACCTGACCGGTCTGGGCGGCGGCGGGAACAAGATCCGCAAGCTGGAGTGGACGGCGGGCGCGGCCCTCGCCGAGGGCGCTGACACGCTGGTGACCACGGGTGCCCCGCAGAGCAACCACGCCCGGCTGACCGCCGCCGCGGGCGCCCGCCTGGGCCTCGACGTCGTCCTCGTGCTGCGCGGCTCGCCGGGCGCCTCACGGTCCGGGAACCTCGCCCTGGACGGCCTGTTCGGGGCGCGGCTCGCCTGGGCCGGCGAGGTCGACCAGGCGGGGCTGGACGCGGCGGCGGCCGAGGTGTGCGCCCGGCTGCGGGCGGAGGGTGCACGTCCGGCGCCGATCCCGTTCGGCGGTTCCAGCGAGCTGGGCGCCCGGGGGTACGTCCGCTGCGGCGAGGAGTTGCGCGAGCAGGTGCCGGACCTGCGGACGGCGGTGGTCGCGCTGGGCTCGGGCGGCACCATGGCCGGGCTGGTCGCGGCCCTGGGCGCCGGGTCGGTGCTCGGCGTCGACGTGGGCGCGCTGGCCGACCCCGCGGCCGCGGTCGCCCGGTTCGCGGCGCAGCTCGGCTCGCAGCAGGTCCCGGCGGAGGGGCTGCGAGTGCGCCGGGACCAGGTGGGCGGCGGCTACGCGACCCTGACCGGCCCCGTGAGGGAGGCGCTCCGGCTCGCCGCCCGCACCGAGGGCCTCGTCCTCGACCCGACCTACACGGGCCGGGCCCTGGCCGGACTCCGGGCGGCCGTACGGGACGGCGGGATCCGGCCGGGCGAGCGGACCGTGTTCGTCCACACCGGAGGCCTGCCGGGCCTGTTCGGACACGGGGAAGCGGTGGCGTTCGCGGAGCGGGAGGCGAAGGTCCTCGAGGACTGACCCGACTCTCGCGACGGACGTGACTATGCGCGCACCGGGCCGGGTGCCGCCCGCTCGGCTCGGCGCACGGCCAGCAGGGCGACGAGATAGACGAGGTCGAGCAGGAAGCAGCCGACGTAGAGGTAGTACATGAGGGCGTTGTCGTAGCGGGGGTCCGGGGCGGGGTCGGCGAGCATGGCCATGGAGGCGCAGGCCGTGCCGAGCAGCTTGGCCAGCGCGATCCCCGGGGACTGGCCACGGGTGCCCCGGCGGCCGGCGAGCATGCCGAGGAACAGGGCGGACATCGCCAGGTTGCTGCCGAACGCCGTGAGGGTGCCGTCGCCCCTGTCCAGCTGCAGCGACGCGTAGTTCATGCCCGTGTGGGCGAGGGCGAGCAGCGCGGCGAGCGAGGGCAGGAACAACCGGCCGGGCAGGTAGGGGAATTCGGACCGGCCGTGGCGTACGACCGTGTAACCGATGGCGAGATCGAAGCAGAACCAGACGACGTCGGCGATGTACACCACCCCGGTGCCGGGTCGCACGAACGCGAACGTGAACTCCCAGCTGAGGTTGGTGGCGAAGGAGACCACGGGCATGCCGAAGGTGCGCTCCCGCAACCCCGTCCGGATCAGCAGCACATAGGCCACGGTCCAGAACACTCCCGTGCCCAGCTGGAACACCGTGTGCATGGATCCCCCCGCCGACCGCTCGTCCGACGCGTGTCCTCGCCCACTCTGGCACGGTGACGGCGCCGGACACAGAGGAGATCGCGACGGACGGGAGGCCGAGAAGTGACCTGGGCGGCGGGGTACGAGAATTCGTCGGTCCGCGCCTGCAACCTCGCCCGGGGTCGGACGTCTGTCGGGGTGGAGGCCTCCACTTCGACCCGATGTCCGACCCGAGCGACCGAAGGAACCCATGTCCGCACACCACGCCCCTCGCCCGAGCCGCGCCCGCAGGCTGCGCGCCACGCTGGGGGTCTCCGCCGTAGGCGCGGCCCTGGCCGTCGCCGGCACCATGACCGCCCAGGCGGCACAGACCGGCGGCCACTCCCCCGCCCGCTCAGGGGCAACCGCCGTGCCGACAGCGGCCCCTGCCCCGGCCCGCACGGCAACCCCGTCCCCCGTCCCGTCCCCGGCCCGCACGGCAACCCCGTCCCCCGTCCCGTCCCCGGCCCGCACGGCAACCCCGTCCCCCGTCCCGTCCCCGGCCCGCACGGCAACCCCG
>NZ_JBIUBE010000001.1:182757-851873 GCF_044593395.1 Streptomyces sp. NPDC052301
TCCCCCGTCCCGTCCCCGGCCCGTACGGCGGCCCCGAGTCCGGTGCCGGCCACTGCGAAGCCCGTACCGTCGTCGCCCCGGCATGCCGCCCCGAGCCCGGTGCCGTCCGTACCGTCCGCCGCCCCGGCCCCCGCCGGAGTGCCGGCCCACCCGGGCCACGTACCGCACCACTCCCACGCCGGCCCGGCGCCGGTTGCGCAGCATCACTGAGGCAGGCAGCACCACCTAGGCGGGCCGGTGCGGGAAAGGCGTCGCGCGGCGCCCTCCCCGCACCGGCCCCGGGAGACCCATGACGACAGCCACACCGCCGACGGCGGCCCTGCCCCGGTACCGGGCCCGCAGCCGGACGCGCCCCGCGTTCTGGCGGAGACTCGCCCGCACAGTGCGTGCACGTGTACTCGCTCGCGTCCGCACGGGGACGAGCACCGGACGGGCCGCGCCCACCGGCGCCCCGACGTCCGCGCGTCCCCTCACCGAGAGCGAACAGCCGCTCGGCATCGAGGAGTTGTATCATCACCGTCGGCTGTCCCTGGTGCGCCTCGCGGTGCTGCTGGTGGACGATCTGCCCACCGCCGAGGACGTCGTGCAGGACGCCTTCACCGCGCTGTTCCGCCGGCACGGGCACCGGCTCGGCTCACTGGACGACCCGGAGGCGTACCTGAGGACCAGTGTCCTCAACGCGGCCCGCTCGGTGCTGCGCCGGCGCAGGACCGTACGGGCGCACATCCCCGAACCCGAGCAGCACGCGCCCGCCCCGGAGGAGGACGTGCTGCTGCACGAGGACCATCGTGAAGTGCTGGCGGCCCTGCGGACGCTGACGCCGCGTCAGCGGGAGGTGCTGGTGCTGCGGTACTGGTCGCATCTGAGCGAGGCCGAGATCGCGGCGACGCTCCGCCTGTCCCGGGGGGCCGTCAAGTCCACGGCCAGCCGGGCCCTGGACGCGCTCGGCCGACGTCTGGAGGCGCTGCGATGAACGAGTCCGGAAACGGGGCCGGTGCGGGGCTCGCGCCGGGGGCGGTCGAGGAGCGGCTGCGGGCCGCCCTGGCCGCGCGGGCGGACTCCGTCGGCCCGGCCGAGCTGCGGCCCCTGCGTCCGCCGGCCGGGGCGGTGCGGTCCCGGCGGGTGGCGCTGCGCCGGGTCGTGGTGGGCGTGTCGGCCCTGGCCGCCGTGGCGGCGCTGGTGTTCTTCGCGGTGCGCGGCGGTCCGGCCCACCCGGCCGAGCCGGCCCGCTCCCCCCGCCCGACGACCGGCACCCCGTCCCCGGTGCCGAGCGCGGTCACCCCCTCCTCGGCCGAACCGTCCCCGAGCGCGCTGCAGCCGTGAGGGCACGGCACCGGCCCGGTTCTCGCCCCCCGGTGAGTCGAACCTCGCCCGGTGGTGGGCGAGTTCGATGACGTGAGCCTCGACTCCGGCACCGGAGACGGTCACCCCGGCGGCCCGGGGCGGACAGCCGGTGGCGATGACCGTGTACGGGCCGCCGTCCACGTCGGTGAAGGCGTACGTGCCGTCGTCGTCGGGGGTGGCCGTGGCGACGACGCCGCCCGTGTGGTCCACCAGGGTCACCCGGGCGTCGCCGAGCGGTCCGACCGCGCCCCGCACCGTGCCGCGCACCCCGGGCGCCGGGACTCGGCTCGGCCTCGACGCGGGGTGACCTCGGTGCCGTCGATCTCCACGGGCAGCGCGAGCGGCCGGTACCGGGGCGCGCCCGCGGCGAGGGTGGCGGTGCCCGGCACGAGCCCGGTGAGGCGGAAGGCACCGAGTCCGTCGGTGCGTACCGTCGCCGGCACCTCCCCGCGCACACCGGTGACGATCACCACGGCTCCGGGGACCGGAGCCCCGCCGTCCGCGCTCCGCACCACGCCGGCCAGGCCGCTGGTGCCGCCGAGCAGCAGGTCGTCAGAGACCGGGTGCGGGCCGACGAGCACGGTGGCCGTCGGCGGGCGGTGGCCGTCGGCGGGCGACGAGGACGTACGTCCCCTCCCCCGGCACCCGGACGGCGTAGCAGGCCGTCCTCCCCCGCGACCGTCCGGCCCAGCCGCCGGCCCCCGAGCAAGATGCGGGTCACCACGGCCCGCCCGACACCGGTGCCGCCGGAACCGCGGACATGCCCGCCGACCCGGACTCCCCCGGCCGGGGCCGTGGCGGCCCCGACCACCACCGGGTCGTCTCCGCCTCCGGTATCGCCGCGCCGGCCGGGACCTTCGGCTGCGCGGCCGTCGCGGAGAATCCGGGTTCCCCCGCCCACCGATCCGGTGTGCGCACCGCTAGGTTGGGCGCATGAGCAACCTCGACCGGGCACCCGTGCCCAGTGTCTGCGGCGGCCGCGGCTTCGTCGTCGCCGAACCCGTCCGCGAACTGCTGAGCCCTCGTCAGGTGCGATTGGGCGAGTCCACGCAGGTGCGCCGGCTGCTGCCGAACCTCGGCCGCCGCATGATCGGCGCCTGGGCCTTCGTGGACCACTACGGCCCGGACGACATCGCCGACGAGCCCGGCATGCAGGTCCCGCCGCACCCGCACATCGGTCTGCAGACGGTCAGCTGGCTGCACGAGGGCGAGGTGCTGCACCGCGACTCGACGGGCAGCCTGCAGACGATCCGGCCGCGGCAGCTGGGCCTGATGACCTCGGGCCGGGCGATCAGCCACTCCGAGGAGAGCCCGAGGCCGCACGCCCGCTTCCTGCACGGCGCCCAGCTCTGGGTCGCCCTGCCCGACGAACACCGCCACACCGACCCGCGGTTCGAGTACCACCCGGAGCTGCCCACGGTCAGCGCGCCCGGCCTGACCGCCACGGTGATCCTCGGTGACCTCGACGGCTCCGCCTCCCCCGGCACGACGTACACCCCGATCGTCGGCGCGGACCTCGCCCTCACCCGGGGCGCCGACGTCCGTCTGCCCCTGGAACCCGACTTCGAGTACGGCGTGCTGGCGATGTCCGGCGAGGTGCACGTGGACGGCGTACCCGTGCTGCCCGGCTCGATGCTCTACCTCGGCTGCGGCCGCACCGAACTCCCGCTGCGCGCCGAGTCGGACGCCGGGATCATGCTGCTGGGCGGCGAGCCGTTCGCGGAAGAGCTCATCATGTGGTGGAACTTCGTCGCCCGCTCCCAGGAGGAGATCGTACAGGCTCGCGAGGACTGGATGAAGGGTGCCCGATTCGGCGAGGTGAAGGGGTACGACGGAGCTCCGCTGCCAGCACCCGAACTGCCGCCGGTGCCGCTGAAACCACGCGGAAGGGCGCGCTGAACTGGGAAAACTCGGATTGCGGTCCAGGGCATTCGAGACGTCTCCTCGCCCATCCTCCCACGACGATCGCTGGTGGCGCGGGCCCTTGAATGCTGACGGCGCCGAGCTGTTCCGCTCCGGTTGGTTCGTGGAGTCCCTCGCCACGCAGGCGCTGGTCGTCTTCGCCATCCGCACGCGCCGGGTGCCGTTCTACCGCAGCCGGCCCAGCCGCCCCCTGCTGGTCAGCGCCCTAGGTGTCGTCACCGTCGGTGTCGCACTGCCGATGTCCCCGCTCGCGGGACCACTCGGTTTCCAATCCCTGCCGCTCGGACTCGTCCTCGCCCTGGCTCTGATGGTCGTGCTCTACCTGGTACTGATCGAGGGCGCCAAACACGTCTTCTACGCCCGAGCCGACGCACGGGCCGCACTTCCACCGGTACGCCACCGCACCCTCCGGCACCGCATCCAACGGCGTGCCGGCCGCTTCAGCCACCCCGGACCGCTGCGACCCCGGTGACACGCTGTCACCGGGGCCGGCAGCGGCTCCGCCCCGCACCGAGACGATCACGTGACCCCGGGCGGCCGGGAACGGTCAACCGCTCAGGGATTCCTCGGCGTCCCGGCGCGTCGGCCAGTTGTCCCGCCGTTCCCGGGCCACCTCCGCACGGCTGCCGGCCCGCTCCCCGGGCAGGGAGACCGACGGTGTGAGGGCCGGTGCGGGGGTGGCGGGCTCGGGGATCACGGCGCTGGTGGACAGCGCGGGGCGCCTGGCGGTCCGGTGCACGAGCCGTCCGGCGGACTCGCCGTCGGTTTCCTTGCTCTGGTGGTCGAAGAAGCGGAGCATCTCCACGGGGAACGGCATCACGAGGGTGCTGTTCTTCTCGGCGGAGACGTCCACCACGGTCTGCAGCAGCCGCAGTTGGAGTGCTCCGGGGGTGTCGGCCATGGTCGCGGCGGCGTCGGTCAGCCGCTGGGACGCCTGGAACTCTCCGTCGGCGGCGATGACCCGCGCGCGGCGTTCCCGCTCGGCCTCGGCCTGCTTCGACATCGAGCGCATCATCGACTCCGGAAGGGCTATGTCCTTGATCTCGACGCGTTCGATGCGCAGCCCCCAGGGCTCCTCGGTAGGGGCGTCCATCACCTTCTTGAGTTCCGCGTTGATGTGGTCGCGGTCGGAGAGCAGTGTGTCCAGGTCGGCCCTGCCGATGACCGAGCGGAGCGATGTCTGGGCGATCTGGGAGACGGCGGCAGGATAGTTGCGCACGTTCACCAGGGCCTTGACAGGGTCGATGACCTTGAAGTAGACGACCGCGTCGACGGTGAGCGTCACGTTGTCGGCGGTGATGGACCCCTGTGGCGGGATGCCGAGGACCTCGGTCTGGACGGACACCTTCCGCATCCGGTCCCCGATCGGCCGGATGACACGCAGGCCCGGCCCGCGGATGTCCGGCAGCAGCCGCCCGAAACGGAACACCACGCCCTTCTCGTACTGCTGGACGTTGCGCACGCTCAGGGCGAGGAGGACCAGCCCGGCCACGGCGCACACCGCCAGCACGGTGATCAGAACACCCATGGTTCTCACTTTCCTTACGTCGGTGACGGTCCCGGACCCGAGCGGTCCGGGGAGCACACACGGCGCGGGAGGACCCCGGCCTGTCGTCTGCGGTGCGGCCGGGGTCTCGGGCTGCTTTTGAGGCTCTTGTGTCGGCCCGGCTCAACCGGGAGAACTCTGCGGTACACCGGTCCGGGCTCCGCCGACTGTGGCCCCGGTGGCCGCTGGAGTGCGCACGGCCCTCACCTCGCCGTCGGCGGAACGTAAACGGCCGGGATCTGCGGGCGTGCAGCCGGATCGCGGACTTCGTGGTCTTCCTCGGAGTCCCAGGCCGCCTGAACGGCCGAGTCGGTCTCCGACACCGTGCGCAGGCGCGCCGCGTCCACCATCAGCCGGTGCACGTGCGAGGTACGCAGGCAGTCTCGGCCGGCAGCCATCAGCCAGAGGGCCGAGACGGGCGTCGGCTGCACCTGCCCGCCGAAGGGCCCCGCACCCGGCGCGGCCGGCCGGTTCGCGCGGTTCGTCAGGCCCCCGGTGATCAGCCCTGACAGCGGATCGATCACGGCCGTCGGCGAGGAACCGGGAGGAGCGCAAGAGATCCGGAATGACGTGGAGCAGGGAGTACTTCCGGGGATCGGCGTGGGGGAAACGGTCGCAGTCATGACGCGAACCCTGCTCCGGGCCGACCGGAACCGGCCCGGCGTGATCAAATCGCCGAAAGTGACAACGACGTGGAAGCCGGTGCACGAAATACCCTCGGTAACACCAGCGTACTCCGTCGACGGTCCGAGCGGGCTCCCCGTCGGGTAGCGCGGCCGGTCCGGGACCGGGCAAGTGGAGCCTCCCAGCCGGGTCCGGTGACAACATCCCCGGGCCCGCACCCGGAGTGCCGGCACGGGGCGGTCCGACGGGCACCGTCAACGGACTGCGGCTCCCAAGCCCACGCTGTCCTTCACAACGGTGGCCATACTCTCCATGAGCCGCCCGGCCTCCGCGTCCGTGGCGGCGGGCGGCACCACCAGCAGGTCCCACCGGCCGCGGCCGGGCGCCAGCAGGCACACGGTGGACGGGGAGCGCTCGGTGGTCGTCCGGCACAGGCGTACGACCTGGTTGGCGACGAGCAGCCGGCCCGGGAACGGGGACCATACGGCGTCATCCACGAGGACGCTGGTGACCTGTCCCCAGGCGTGCGGCAGGCCGCCCAGCAGCCTGGGCAGTTCGGACGCCAGATCGGGCGAGTGGGGCCACCATGCGCCGTCGATGCGCCGGGCCATGTGGCCCTGTGCCGGCTGGGACACCAGGCGCAGGCGAACGGCGGACGTCGAGGAGATCGGGGGCGGTGGGGCGCCTTCCGGCGGGACGGCGGACGGGGAGCGGAGGATATGGAGAGACATGCGCGGTCCTTGACCTCGGTGACGACGGTGCGGCCGGGGTCTTGGGCTGCGCCTCTTCGACGTGGGTGCGCAACGGCATCGCTGAGAGCGGATGCGAGTCGCACGGACGGTGGATACGGGAGCTATAAGGCTTGGGCTGGTGAGGACGTGGCGAGTGGGCGGCGGGGCCGTCAGGCGGTCTCGCCCTGGTGGGTCCGATCGGCGGGCGGTCTGCTGGAGTCGAGCCAGGAGCCGAGCGGACCGGCGGCACGCCAGGCGTCCAGTGTGAGGTGCAGCCGCGTCCCGGTTCCCGAGGGGCCGGGATAGCTGCGCTGTTCATCGCCGGCGAACAGCAGCCGAAGCGCGTCCGCGACGCGTCGGGCTGCTTCGGGGTCCGCGGAGACCAGGCGGACCTCCACCCAGCCCTGCCCGCTCGGCGCGTGCTCGGCCTCGGGACGGGATGAGCGGTGCGGGGCTTCGGATGTCATAGGGCGGAACCTGGCCCGGACCTGAGCGGCCCACATCTCTCTTGCGACGAGGACGAGACCGGTCCGAACACCGGCGTACGACGTGCCCTCGACGTTTTCAGCCTACTCCTGCTCGGGACAGCCGCTCCGGCACATCCGGAGTGGTGCGGTGACCGCCGAAGCCCCCGGCCGGCGCCCGATGACGGGATGACGGGTCGGCATGAACTGCTCCCAGAACGACGACCGGGACTCCGACGCCAGCCACACCGTTGGCCGTCTGTCGTGTGGCAGCCCGGGGAGTCCCGCTGACAGACCGGCTGCGACGACAGAGACGGCAGAGGTGGACGGCGGAGTCGTCAGGCCGCCCTGGGTGGGTGCGATCGGCGGGCGCCCCCTGGCGCGCTCGGCCGGTGCAGCGAGACCGGTCTGATCACCTGCGACGGCCCCTGGTTCTGTCGGCCCACTCCTGCCGGTACGACGGCCACCGCAGCCGAGTGCCGGAAGGAGTAGGGTGGAGGCACCGAGGGCATTTCGCACACCGGCTTCCACGCCGGGTCGTTCTCGGCGAGAGATGAAACCCGGGCCGTAACCCCAGGGGCGGCCCGGAGACGGGTCCGCATCATGACCGCGACCTTCGAAGCAACCCTGCCGCGGCCCGCACCCGTCGCAGCCCCTCCCGCCCGCCTCGTACTGAAGACGGACGGCCCTTCCCATGGACTCCTGGACGGCGCCTGGTGGCCGCGCTCGCGTGACCTGCTGCGCGAACTACCTGCACTGACCGACGTGCTGGACCCCGTGTGGGGCCGCATCACCCGTATCGCCGTCAACCCCGAGCACTGGCCGGTCATCCCGCGCAAGGTGCCCGTCAACGGCCATGTCGTGAAGGTCGGCTGGTTCACGCCGGAGATCGACCCGCACAAGCTGCTGCTGCTCTCCTACGGCATCGGACGCTGGGATCTGCTCGTCATCCCACCCGAGACCGGGGCGCAGTCGGCGGCCCGCCTGATGGCGGCCGCATCCGACTACGACGGCCCGCCGCTGACCGCGAGCGCGCTCATCGCCGCGGACCGAGCCGGGCACGCAGTCTCCACGGCCGACCGGCCACTCGATCCGGGCGAGACTTGGGAGTACGAGGGCGGTACCTGCGTGACGTCCGCAGCGGTACCGGCAAAGGCCGGTGACGTCAGCCGCCTGATCATCGGCATGTGAAACAGCCTCATGAACGCCTTTCTTCCCGACCGCGGGCCGCTGCGCGTGAACGCCGTGGAAGAGCCACGGGGGCGGTAGGCGCTACCCGCTGGGCAGCAGCTGACGGAGTTCGTGCGCGGTGAAATGCGCCTGTCGCGGGTGGAGGTGGAGGCCCTGGTGCGTCAGCGTGATCATCGCGGGCGTGTTGCCTGGTCGGGCCGAAGTCGATGTCATCCGCGGCCGCCGTCGCGGTGGGGCGCGCCGGAACGCTCGCGTCCACCGCCGGCCGACGGCGCCTCCGGGGCCGACGCCCGATCCCCGGCAGAACATCGCTGTAGTGGAAGGCAGCGATCCGTTCGTCGTGCTGACCATTGAGCCGGTGGACCAGAACGACTCCGACGGCCACCAGAAGGAGCAGTACGGCCACGGCGATGACGAGCATGGGATCTCACCCCCGCCGCCAGCGGGCGAAGGCCCTGTCGCGCCGATGGGCCGGGGCAGCCCTGCTCCGCCGTCGGTCTCCCACGCTTCTTCCCTGCTTCGGGCAGCGATCCCTGCTGCTGCTTCCTCCCACGCCGGGACATCGATGCCGTCGCCGGCCATCAGCTGCGCGGCGGCATCCGCACCCGTTTCCGGCGGAATCACCAGCACGTCCCGGCGGCCATCAGCGGAGAAGAGAGTGAGTCTGTGCCGATCCTGCTCCTCGGTGGACCAGTCCACTTGTACGGTGCGCCCGGCGACGGACACCCAGTGCGGGATGACGGGCCAGTGGGCCGGGTGCACGGTGACACCCGTTATACGGCTTATACGGCCCCACAGATCGCCCAATGCGGCCGTCAGGGTTGGCAGCTCACGGGTGAGGGCACGGGAGTGGGGCCACGCTCACCGGCCCGAAAAGCCGGGGATGACCAGGTAGTTTCCCGCCTTCGGAACCTGGTCGCCGGTGCCCGGTGCCGGTCAGAGCCAGTCCTTGCGCTTGAACGTCAGGTACAGCAGTGCGGACAGGAGCATGATGACGGCGGCGGAGGTGATGAATCCCGACTCGCGCCCGAAACCGGGATAGGGGAGGTTCTGGCCGTAGTACCCGGTGATCGCGGTGGGGACGGCGATGATCGCGGCCCAGCTCGTCACCTTCTTCATGATCAGGTTCATTCTGTTGGCCTGGACCGAGAGGTTCGTCTCCATGACCGAGGCCACCAGGTCCCGCAGTGATTCCGTCCATTCGGTGGCGCGCAGCACGTGGTCGTAGACGTCCTGGTAATAGGGAACGAGAGGGTCAGTGATCACATGCAGGCCGGGGCGCATGAGGGTGTTGACCACCTCACGCATCGGGAGCACGACACGGCGCAGCTGGACGAGCGACTTACGCACTGCGAAGACCCGGCGCTGCACGGCTTCGATCTCACGGCGCCCGGCCGCGAAGAGCAGACCCTCCAGCTCCTCGATGCTGTCGTCCAGTTGCTGGACCGCGGCGAAGTGTCCGTCCACGAGATGGTCGAGCAGGCCGTGCAGCAGGAATCCGACGCCGTGGCCGGCCAGGTCCGGGCTCTCGTCCCAGCGGGCGACGACGTCCTCGATGTCGAGACCGTCGTCCTTGCGGACGGTGATCATGGCCTGGCTGGTGAGGAATACGGCGATCTCGCTGTACGACAGTTCCGCACCGTCCGGGCTGACGGTCACGGCGTAGGCGCTGAGGAACTCGTGGGTGCGGTAGCGGTCGAGTTTCGGCCGCTGTCCACGCTGAGCGGCATCCTCCAGAGCAAGTTCGTGGATGTCGAACTCCTGACCGAGCATGGTGAACTCGGCGGCTCCGGGCCGGTACAGGTCAAGCCACAGGACCGACGCCGGATCGGCGAGATGCGCGGGGACGTCACTGGCGGGAAAGTCCTCCAGGAGGAGAGTGCCGTCGTGATACAGCCGGGTACGCGTCACCATGACCCGAGGCTAGTGTCTTACACCCGAATCATGCCGCTTCGCCTCGATTGTCAGCGCGGCAGGTTCATCGACAGCGGCCACCCCCGGGGGAAGGGCCTTACGTCAAGCCCCGCGACATCCGCAGACTCTGACCGACGAGCACCCGGGTGCCGGTCCGAATACTGGGTACCCGGCTGCCGCCTCGCATCCGGCGTACACCGCCCGACCGGAGGCGGCCCGTCAGCCTCGCCGGCCCTGGGGCGCCGACGGCTGGCACTGCCATCCCGCCTTGCCCCCCATCCCTCCTCGAGCCGTTGACCACGCAAGGTGGAGCGCCCGCACTCTTCGAGGAATGCCGCATCGTCCGTGCACACGGCGAACTGGACAGGCAGACCGTGACGCCCCTGGCCCGCGCGACTTCACATCACCGGGAGACCAGGAACGCAGCCGGTCTCACGGTGACCGCACCGCAGTTCCTCAGGGGCGGCAGGACGGCCGGACGCTGAGCAGCTCGGTCCGCAGGACGGGCGTGCCGTCGACGGGCGCCGGGTCCTGCGCAGTTGGCTCGATTCCACCGGCAGCGATCTTGTCGAGCGTCTTCAGGCCCGCGGCACCGACCGTGCCGAACACCGTGTAGTTCGGTCGCAGCGCGGAGTCGCCGTAGACGACGAAGAACTGCGAACCGTTCGTGTTCGGCCCGGCGTTGGCCATCGCCAGCAAACCGCGCCCGTAGAGGCGACGGACACCGGTCGGATCGCTCGGTGCCGGCGGCAGGTCCACCGGCAGCTCGTCCTTGTACGCGTACCCCGGCCCACCCTCGCCGGTGCCGGTCGGGTCGCCGCACTGCAGGACCTTCAGCGTCGGGTACGCCGTCAGCCGATGGCACACCGTACGGTCGTAGAACCGGTGCAGCGCCAGGTGCGCGAAGCTCTGGACCGTGCACGGCGCCTTCGCCCGGTCCAGACGCAGCGGGAGCGGGCCCTGGCTGGTCGGGACAGCCATACCGACCGTGCCGTGGCTGGGGGTGCGTCGCGGGTCGGGCGGCAGGGGAACCGGCCGCGCCGCCGGCGCGCGGAAGACGCGATCGCGCAGCGCGGCTTGGTTCCGGGTGGCTCGGTTCAGCAGGATGCCGATGCTTTCGAGCGGGGAGGGGTTCGCCGACGAGGTCCTGCCGGGGGAACCGGTGCCGGGTCTCTTCCAGGAAGCCGAGCGCTGCGGTCAGGTGCCGTAGTTCGTAGGTGTGCTCCTCGGAGCGGAGTCCTACCCGACCTCGGTACGCAGCACCTTCCACGGCCTTTCCGCCGGGATCGCGAAGGTCGGCGCCTTCGCCGGAGCGCTCGTCGTGCCGCTCGTGCCGGCCGGCGGGGGCCGGGTGTGACCTGGGCCGGGACCGCCGCCGGACGCGCTCGCCGGAGGGCACGGCGGTCCCCCTGACGTTCGATCCCGGTCGGCCTCTCGCTCGGCCACGTGCCGCGTCACCGCTCGTGCCCGTGACGCCGGACGCATCGGGACAATACAATTCAGGTAGCTATGTCCGCTCTTGCGGATAAATGAGAGGTTGCCTCATGGATGGTATCGCCGACATGGGAGGCACCCCGGGCTGGGGCCCCGTGCACCCACCGCAACGCGACGAGCCGGTCTTCGCGGAGGACTGGCAGGGCAAGGCGTTCGCGCTGGCCATTCTCTCCAGCCGCATTGCCTGCGGCGGCATCAACACGGACGCCTTCCGGCATGCGCTGGAGCGCCTGGACCGGGCCGCCTACCTGGATGACGGCTATTTCGGGCGCTGGCTCAACGCCGGTGAGCTGATGCTCACGGAACGTTCCGTGCTGGCGCCCGGCGCGATCGAGGCCCGCGCCCGCAACCTGCGCGGGGAACGCGTGGCGGAACCGCCGGTCACCGAGCCCGCCAGACCCGACTACGCACCCACCGCCGAGGGGTCGCTGCGCTCCGTGAACGCCGCCCCGGCCTTCGACGTGGGCGAGCGTGTACGCGCCAAGAGCACGTCGACGCCCGGACACACCCGGCTGCCGCGCTACGTCCGGGGACACACCGGGGTCGTCGACATCGTCCAGCCCGCCCATGTGCTGCCGGACACCAACGCGCACTTCCTGGGCGAGAACCCGCAGCACGTCTACACGGTGCGGTTCGACTCACGCGAACTGTGGGGCTCCGACGCCGAGCCCTTCGCCCTCACCGTGGAGATGTACGAGAGCTACCTGGAGACCACGGCATGACCACCACCGGCGGCCCGGGTGACACCCCTTCCGTGGCGCTGCGCACCGAGGCGCTCGAGCAGCTGCTCACCGAGCGGGGCCTGATCGACCCGAAGGTGATGAACGGGATCATCACCCGGTACGAGACCAACGTGGGCCCTCTCAACGGGGCCAAGGTCGTCGCCAAGGCGTGGAGCGATCCGGGCTACCGGCGTCGCCTGCTCCAGGACGGCACCGCCGCCGTCAAGGAGCTCGGCTTCTCGGGGCAGCAGGGCGAGCACATCGTCGTCGTGGAGAACACCCCGACCACCCACAACGTGGTGGTGTGCACGCTGTGCTCGTGCTACCCCTGGCCGGTGCTCGGTCTGCCGCCGAGCTGGTACAAGGACCCCGCCTACCGTGCACGTGTGGTGAGGGAACCGCGCACGGTGCTGTCCGAGATGGGGCTCGAACTCGACGACGACGTACGCATCATCGTCCGCGACTCCACCAGCGAGGTGCGCTGGCTGGTCCTGCCCGAGCGTCCGGCCGGCACCGAGCACCTGTCCGAGGAGGAACTCGTCTCCCTGGTGACGAGGGACGCGATGGTCGGGGTGGCCAAGGTGACGGCACCGTGAGCGCGCCGCTCGGCGTCGAGGGCCCGGCCGCGCCGCCTCGCTCCAACGGCGAGCTGGTGTTCGCCGAGCCGTGGGAGAGCCGTGCCTTCGGCATGGCCGTCACCCTGTACGAGACCGGCGTGTTCACCTGGCCGGAATTCCAGTCGGCGCTGGTCTCCCGGATCGCCGCCTGGGAAGCCTCGGCCGTGCCGGCGGAGCCGTACCCGTACTACCGGCTCTGGCTGGCCGCCCTGGAGGACGTGCTCGGCGGCCTGTGCGCCGTGTCCACGGACGAGGTCACCGCACGGGCCCACGCCCTGGCGCAACGCCCCGAAGGTCACGACCATCGCGACCAGGACGACCACCTCCACCACCGGTACTGACACGGCGGCGCCGGGGCCGGATCGCACGGGGACCGGATCAGGTTGCGGGGGCCTGCGGTGGCCGTCAGCGGCGAGGTGGACCTGCACACCGGCCTCGTCGGCCTCGGCGGAGGACCACCCGCGGCCACGGCACCCTCCGCCGGCGGCAGGGTGCGCCGACGAGCCCCGCGTGGGGAGGGAGCACCTGCACGGCGTCGGCAGCCGAAGACCTCAGGGGCCGCTCCTACTGCTGCTGACCGCCCTGCCGAGCCGTCCCCGGCTGCCCCGCGGATGTACGGACCGCGGGGCAGCCAGGCGCACGGCCGCTGGATCCGCCTCGGGCGACGAACGTCTTGGCCTCACCGGAGCGGCTGGAGCAGGACCGCTTCTCCTCGGCGGTCATCTTCCTGGACTTGACGACCACCGCGTTGCTCCGGCCGTCCGTCCCGTTCGGCGCGGGCCCGGTGACGACGTCGGGCACGAACCAGAAGTAGTGACCCCACTTCCGGTCCTCGTAATGGGTCTGCCATGTACCGGTGACGGTCTGCATCACCTGCGCACGGGAGATCCAGCCGACTTCACCGGGTTTCACCGTCATGTTGACGGAGCTGCTCTCCGAGTGCGTGCTCGACCAGGTGTGGCTGTAGGTCGCCGTCACGCTGAGGTCGATGATTCCCGCTATCTTGCCGCCTGCGGTCACGGACACGCCCGCCGAGTCCGTGGAACCGACCGTGTCGGACCAGGTCATCGACTGGGTGGCAGGCGAGGTGCTGCAGTTGTACAGGGAGTCGGAGACCCGGTGGAAGCCTCCGAGATACGCCTGGCCCAACTGCGGTGCGTCGAACGTGCACTTCCCTTCACCCGAGTCGCAGTCGGCCATGAGCTGCGCCCGGGTGGGCCGGTCGTCGGCCGAGGCCGGAACGGCTGTCGCCGCGGCCATGCCGAGGGCAGCCGCCGAGAGCACCAGCATCCGTCCGCCGTAGCGCATCCTGCGGTTGTTCGCCATACATGTGCCTTTCGCTGTGCATGAGGGGGGTCGGCGATCGCGGGAACGGCGACCGAAGTCACCGCGATCACCGCCGGTCGCGATCGAAGAGACGCAACAACTGACCTATCTACACCACCAGTTGGCGAAATCCCAGCCGGGGCCCCTCTCCCCTGGGGCGGACGAGGAGAGTCCCGGCCTCGCGCCTCGGCGTTCCGGTCAGGCCGGGCTGAGCGGATGTGCTGCCGTGGTGGAGCGGGGCGGCCAGCAGTGCGGGGAGAGGATGCCGAGCACGTACGCACGGGCGACCAGCGCCGGGCGGGTCGCGACTCCGAGGAGGCACCGCAGTCGGCTCAGGTGGTAGTCGAGGGTCTGCCGCGAGAGGTGCAGCGTCCCGGCGATGTCCGCATTGCTGTGCCCGGCGGCCAGCAGGGCGAGTATCCGCACCTGGGCGGCCGTCAGCGGTGGGTGCGCCTCATGGCTCAGGCCGAGCCGCGTGATGATGACCCAGACACCGGGCAGGCGTTCCTCGGTGTGGTGCACGGCGCTCAAATGGATCCAGGCTCGGCGTCGGCGGTCGCCGTCGACGAGCACGGCACTGGTGTGCGCGGTTCTGCGCCGGCCGGCGATGAGGTCGTCCCAGATGCGGTGCAGCGCCGTCCGTTCGGGTGTCCGGGCCAGCAAGGTGTCGGCAGGCGATCCGACCAGGTCGCCCAGGCGGACGTGCAGCAGCTCGGCAGCGGCGGTGCCCGCGTCCCTGACCACTCCGTCCGCGGACAGGCGCAGGCAGGCCAGGCCGCTGTGGTCCCGCAGCGCGCGCAGGTCCGCCTCGGCGCGACGCCGCTGGTCCAGCGCACGCGTGTGGTCGGTGACGTCGACGTAGATGCCCGCCACGCAGCGCAGGGTGCCCCAGCGGACGGGGAAGCGGTAACCGGCCGCGTGCCCGCGAGAACCGTCCGACCGCCGGTAGCTGAGCGTGTGGCGCACGGAGTGCCCGCGGGTGAGGACCTCCTCGTCGAGGGCGAGGAACCGCGCCGCGTCCTCGGGCCCGTCGACCTCGGCGAGGTGCCGGCCGATCAAGGTGTCGCGCGTGGTGCCGTACAGATGCGCGTAGGCGTGGTTCGCCCAGACATAGCGGCCGTCGGCGTCGCGGACGAACACCGCGGCCGGACTCAGGTCGGCGAAGGAGGCGTACGGCCCCGCCCCGGCCACCGGGCCGCCCACCTCGACCGCGACCCCTCCGCTGCGGCCGCAGGGCGCGCCGTCGCCACGGGCCGGCCAGTTGACGCAGAACGTGCGGCCCTCGAAGCGCGCCTGGTAGGGGCCGTCGCCGGGTAATTGCGCCGGACCGCGGCGATCGGCGCCCAGGGCCTGCAGGAAGCGACGCGCGGTGCGCTCGTCGGCGAAGGCGCCGCCTCCGCTGTCGACCAGTTGTGAGCCGCCGTCGACTTCCCACCACGACACCGGGAGGGGCGCGAGCAGCCTCTTGAGATCGGCCTCGTCCACGACTCGACTCCTTCGACTTTCCACGGAATTACCTTGAGTAACACTTCATGCGTGTCCCGTGGGCGCGTGCGGCATGCCGGACGGTCCGGAAGCCGCCCGGGTGCCGTGCAGGCGTGCCCGGACCGGGCACCAACGCATCACCGGACCTTCACATGACGCCAACCTCCGGCGGCAGTCAGGCATTTGCCTGAGAGGTGGACGCTTCGCACTCCCGGAATCGGGCAACCGGGCTGCTTCGCTTGAAGCGGGACCACGTAGCGGCGGACGACTGGCCGGTGCTCCCCCACGCCACCGCTCCGCGCGCCGTGCGAGCCACCGCGCCAGGAAGCAGTCGAAGGACGAAGGAGATGGGATTTCGTGACGAAGGTGCTGTACGTGCATGCCAAGGGCGGTCCCCCGGTGGGGTACGCGCTGCCTCGGGTGGCCGCGAGGTCAGCTGTGCACCTGCTGGCACTCAGCGACCTGCCCGTCGACATGGCGGCGGACGCGGCGGGGCTGTGCGCCTCGGTCGTCGCACAGGGGGACACGGAGGGACACGACCTGGTCGAACTCATCGCGTCGCGTGCCCGCGAGGTCGGCGCGGACGCCGTCATCACCTTCTCGGAGTACGCGGTGGTCGCGGTCGCCGAGGCCTCCCGGCTGCTCGGACTGCGGGGCGCGGGGCCGGCCGCGGCCCTCGCCCGCGACAAGCGACTGATGCGTGCGGCGTGGGAACGCCAGGGCATACCCCAGCCTCGCTTCCGTGCCGTCGCGACGGCACCGCAACTGCGGTCGGCAGCAGCGGAGTTGTCCGGTCCGCTGCTGCTGAAGGCCGCCTGGAGCGCCGGCTCGACCGCTCACCAGATCATCGAGGGACCCGCGGACGTGCCTGACGCCTGGGAACGGTCGCACGCGGTGATGACCGAGTCGGCGCGGCTCGGCTACGCGGAGCTCCATGTCGGCGGCGCCGGTGAGGACTTCATCGTCGAGGAGATCGTCACCGGCTGTGCCGAGGAGTGGTTCGACGGAGCCGGCTGGGGTGACTACGTCAGCGTCGAGGGCGTGGTCGCGGACGGTGTCTTCCGGCCGGTCTGTCTCAGTGGCCGCATGCCGACGGTGGCGCCGTTCACCGAACGAGCCGGCATCACCCCGGCCGCGGTCGGTACGGGGGCCCAGACCCGGATCGTGGAGCTGGCCCGGCGGGCCGTGGAGGCGCTCGGACTGGAGAACTGCGGCACTCACACGGAGATCAAGCTCGGAGCGCACGGCCGCATGTGGGTGATCGAGACTGCGGCGCGGTTCGGCGGGGCGATGACGGTGCCCCAGATCGAGCAGGTCTTCGGGCTCGACCTGGTCGCGATGTTCACCGACCAGCTACTGGGCCGACCGGTCTCCTGGCCGTCACGGGCGCTCACGCCCGCGGACGCCGACGGCGCGGCCGGTTCCCTCGTCGTCCTCGCCGTGGACGGCGCGGGCGCCCCGTGGCCGCGCCGGCACCTGTGGGACTCCACGTCGGTGATCCGCTCCGCTCCGGTCGCCGCGGGCAGCACGCTGTCCGTCGTCCGCGAGAGCTCACTGCCGGACGGCACACCCGTGCCGGTCTACGATCCGGCCGCGGGCGCCAACACCATGGCCGGGCTGTGCCTGCTGTCCGCCGACCGGCCGCAGACCGTCATCCGCGACTTCACCGCGCTGGTGGACGCCCTGCCGCACATCCTGCCCACGAACGTCACCGAGGGGGTGCAGGCATGACCCTCGCCCTGGACGAGGCCGGCGTGCCCGGGGCCGCCGACGACCGCACCGTCGTCGGCGCCAACCTGTCGCTGCCCCTGTTCCTGACGCTGTCCGGAGTGCTTGCCGGACACCCGTACCTGAAGATCGTGGTGGACCGCGCGAACAGCACCTGGCACCTGCTCGACACGCGGGTGCACCCCTTCCACGTCGACTACATCGCCACCCGCGTCCTCGGCATGACCCTCGAGGAACTCGACGCGGACCTGGACGCGTTCAACGCGTCCGTGTACATGGACCCCGAACGCCGCTTCCTCCTCGGGGTGCTGTCCCTCCACACCGAAGAGGACCAGGACGGCACCGAGCGTCCCTTCCTGGTGCTGGAGACCACCGAGGCGGACACCATGCAGGGCTCCCTGCTGCAGGAGTTCTACCTCTATGTGCGCGGGCGCGTGGACGGACGTCTGCCACTGCTGCTCAAGCCCGCCAACCACGGCCAGGAGCACGAACTGGCCTCGGTCGGCGAGGCTGACGTACCGCGCATCCTGAGCCACGAGCTGTTCGGCGACCGGACCCGCACCTGCCTCAACCCCGGAGAGGCCGAGGGCCGGCTGCGCCACTTCCGCACCATGACGGAGTACGAGGCGGCCGCCGCGGATCTGGGCTGGTCGGACATCGTCGCGATGCCGCGCCTGCCCGACGACGTCCCCAGGGTCGCCGGCTTCGTCAACACCGCCCCCACCACTCCGCTTTCGCACACCAACGTGCTGGCCTCGGGGTGGGGCATCCCGAACGCGATCGTCCGCGACCTCGACGCCCTCGTACGGCGCGACGGCCTGGACGGAGCCTGGGTGCGCTACCGGGTCCGCGAGGACTCCGTCACGCTGGAGCCGCTGCCGGGCCCACCGGCCCTGAAGAGGCCCGCCTGGCACCAGCAGCGCATCCGCATCAGGACACCGCTGCTGCAGCAGGCCCCGGTCCTGCCCCTCGACCGGCTGCGGCGCACCGACAGCGACAACTACGGCACCAAGGCGGCCAACCTCGGGGAACTGCACCACGTCCTGGACAGCCGCACCGCCGACCTGACGGTGTTCTACGCGCGCCCGCGCCCGCCGCGCCCCCATCTCCTCGGCCACCTCGGCGCCCGCCTCGGAGAGGAGGGAGCCGCGCCGGAGCGACTGCGCGCCGCCGCGGCCGAGTACGTGGCCGAGACCGTCCGCGCTCCCGAGGGCGTGGCGCTGCCGTTCCATCTCCACCACCTGTTCCTGATCTCCTCCCCCGCGCTCCAACAGGGCATCGGCAAGCTGAAGATGGCCCTGGAGCTCGAGGCGTTCGACGTCGTGGACCCGCTGTGCCTGACCCTCCAGCACCTCGTGCGCGGCACGACGATGCCGAACGAGGTGACCCGGGCGATCACGAGCGCGGTGCCGGAGCTGCTGGCCGACGGCCGCCGCATGGTGGTGCGCTCCTCCTCCAACGCCGAGGACCTGCCCGGCTTCTCCGCGGCGGGGATCTACGACTCGGTGACCACCGTGCGAGGCACCGAACAGCTCATGGACGCCGTGCGGCAGGTGTGGGCGTCACTGCTGTCGCCGCGCAGCGTGCGTCTGCGGCACCAGGCCGGCATCTGCCTGGACGACACCTACATGGGGGTGATCGTCCAGGAGTACGCGCCCGCTCACCTCGGCGGTGTGCTCGTGACGTGCAACCCGACCCGCCGGTCGGACTTCCGCAACGTGTACCTCAATTGCACGCCCGGTTCGCCGGAGCGGGTGGTGGACGGCACCGTCCTGCCGCAGCAGTACCTGTACAACACCGTCGAGGGCGGCGGACGTACGGTGGACATCGGCTCCGCGGGCCAGGACCTCCCGGCGAAGACGCGCTCGGCCCTCGCCCGGCTCGCCTTCACCGGACGCCTGTTGCAGTCCCACTTCAGCGAGGACGACGCCGACGACGCGCTGGACATCGAGTGGCTGATGACGGACCAAGGGGCGTTCCGCCTGGTCCAGATCCGCCCCTACGCCCGGTGAGCCGCCGTATGCCCGCCCTGTGGCACCGTCGTGCGCAGCCGGTCTCCTCCCCGGTCGCCCGGCGCATCATCCGTCTCAACAACGGGTTCCAGCTGCTGTTCAACCTGCTGTGGTGGATGCCGGTCTTCTACGCCTACCAGCGCGACGCCGGTCTGTCCGACAGCCAGATCTTCGGCATCCAGAGCATCTACTACACCGCGTTCTGTCTGTTCGAGATACCGACGGGTGTCGTCGCCGACCGCATCGGCGCCCTCAACTGCCTGCGCGCGGGCGCGGTCGTCATGACAGCGGCGAACATGACGCCGGTGCTGGCCCCGTCGTACACCGGCTTCCTCGTGCACTTCCTCGCCATCGCGGCCGGACGCTCACTCACGTCGGGCGCGGCGAGCGCCTACCTCTACGACGGTCTGCGCGCCGAGGGGGCCGATGCCCACTACCTGAGGGCCGAGGGCACCGCTCGGTCCCTCGGCCTGGCCGCCAAGGTCGTCTGCTGGCCGCTCGTCGGCCCGCTGATGGGGCTGGCTGCGCAAACGCCGTACGTGCTCAGTGCGGCAAGCGCGGCCGGGTCCCTGGGCTGTGCGTTCGCGCTGCCGCACCTCGCGCCGCGCGGCAGGGGCACCCGGCCGGGCGCCTCCGGGCGGCGCGGCGGAACCCTCCTGCGGGACACCGGTGCGGCGCTGCGTGCCCTGCGCGCGTCCCCGTGGCTGCCGCTGCTCATGCTGCAGGGCGTGGCGGTGTTCACGCTGTCGCGCATCTGTCAGGTCAACCTCTTCCAGCCGGTCCTCCTGGAACACGGCATCGGGGAGAGCACGCATGGCAGTGTGCTCGCGGCCATGACAGTGGCCGAAGCGGTGGCGTCGGCCCGTCCCCAATGGCTGAGCCGCCGGATGTCGCCGACCCTGTGGGTGTCCCTGCTGAGCGTGGCGCTCGCCACGGCACTCGCGGGCACCGTCCTGGGCGGCCCCTGGCTCGTGGTGGCGCTGCTGTGCGCGTTCGCCGCGATCACCGGGTTCGTCTATCCCCTGCAGCGCAAGCTCGTCAACGACGCCGTCCCGGCGGACGCGCCGCGGGCCACGCTGCTGTCGGTGGAGAGCATCGTCGACCGCGGCGTGTGCGCGCTGGCCGCGGTCGCCGCCGGAGCGTACCTGGCGGCCGGCCGCCTCGACGCGCTGCTGTGGCAGAGCGCCGCGGTCACCTGCGTGCTGATACCGGTCCTGCACCTCGCGCTGCACCGGCTGGACCCGGCGGGCCGCCGCGGACGGCGCGAGGCGCGCATGCGCGCTCACGAGGGGGGCTTCGGTCCCGTCCCCGGCGCTCCCGTCCCCGGCTCCGGTCGGGATGCCCCGGGCGCTGTCGAGGAAGAACCCAGGAGACCGGACGAGGCGCGGCCGGCGCCGGCAGAGCAACCCCTGCCCCTGCCGGTCGACGAGGGCGTCGCGCCACACCCGTGAACGGTGGGTGATCCACCGTCACCTCGAGGGTCACGCGAACCCCGACCGGGGGCCGAACCGCGTGCGGCTCGGCCCCCGGCGATGCGTGGGCGCGCCTACGGAGCCATCTCGTACGCTCCGGACAACGCCTCGACCCGCTGCCAGACCCGCTGCGTACGTGCCTCGTCGACGACCGGCCGCCGGACCGCGCCCAGGGCCCAGTCCTGCTGTTCCTCGGTCGCCGAGTCCTTGCCGTGCAGTTCGACGGCGTGTGCGGAGAAGTCCCGCACCAGGACGGCGAAGAGTTCGTCGAGCACGTCCTCGTCGAGTCCGGACAGGGCGGCCTGCTCCAGGACGAGCTGTCCGTGCACGACGAGGGCGAAGAGCTGGCCGACCGCGAGGACGAGGTCGAGGTCGCGGCTCTGCTCCGCGTCGGGGGCGGCCGTGGCGACGAACTCGCACAGCGCGTCGGCCTGTTCGCGCAAGCGGGTCACGTTGGGCAGGTGCGCGTACGCGTCGAAGGCGGGCCGCCAGTCGTGGAAGCGCACCGATCCCAGACCGCGGGCCGGCCCCTGCCGGAACAGGAAGTCGTCGTCGGCCGCGTCGAGGCGGGTCGGTACGCCGGGGTACTCGACCGGGTCGAGGAGGTGGCTGCGCATGAACTTCAGGATCAGCGCCAGGTTGACGTGGACCGTGCCCTCGAGCTTCGGCAGACCGCGGATCTCCACGGCCGCCTGGCCGAAGTAGTTGTCCTTCTCGAAGCCCTTGGCCGCGATGACGTCCCACATCAGGTCGATGACCTTCTCGCCCTCCGTGGTCACCTTCATCTTCGTCATCGGGTTGAAGAGCAGGTAGCGGCGGTCGTCCGGGCCGGCGGAGCGGAAGTAGTCGACGGCGCGGTCGCTGAAGTGCTTCATGCCGACGAGCCTGACGTACGCGTCGGTCAGCTCACGCCGCACGTGCGGGAAGCCGGTGACGGGGCGGCCGTAGAGGATGCGGTTGTGGGCGTGGGTGACGGCCTCGTACATCGCGTGCTCGCAGATGCCGATCGAGGCGGTGCACAGGTTGAACTTGCCGACGTTGACGGTGTTGAGGGCGGCGTCGAAGGCGGCGCGGCCGGTGTGCAGGACGTCCTCGGCCGCTACGGGATAGTCCTCCAGGCGGAACTCGCTGACGAACTTCGAGGAGTCCACGACGTTCTTGACCAGGTGATAGGCCGGGTGACGGCTGTCGGCGGCGAAGAACACGTAGCCGTCGGGCCCTTCGACGTCGCTGCGGCGGCCGAAGACGGAGACGAGCCCGGCGGCGTTGCCGTTGCCGATGTAGTACTTGGAGCCGGTGGCCCGGAAGCCGCCGTCGCCGTCGGGCTCGAGCAGCATGTCGGTGGAGTAGATGTCGGCGCCGTGGGCCTTCTCGGACAGGCCGAAGGCGAACACCTCTCCCTGGGCGAGGAGTTCCGCGGCGCGGGTACGAGCCGCGGCGTTGTCGCTCTGCCAGACCGGACCGAGGCCGAGGATCGTGACCTGCCAGGCGTACCAGTAGTCGAGGCCGTAGAAGCCCAGGATCTCGTTGAGCGCGGCTATCCGGGCGGTGTCCCACCGCTTGTCGGCTTCCGCCTCCCCCGCGGCGGACGACGGTGTCAGGAAGGTGGCGAAGAGGTTCTCCTTCGCCGCGAAGGCGAGGAAGTCGCCGAGCCACGCGCGGGTCCGGTAGTCCTCGATCAGCCGCCGCTTCCCGCGCTCCTCGAACCAGTCGACGGTGGCGCGCAGCAGACGGCGCGTCTCGGGGTCGAAGTGCGCGGGGTCGTACGTGCGCGGGTTGAAGAGCAGCTGGTCAGTCATGGGGATGACGCCTTTCGGCTGGTGGACGGGGAAATCGGCACTGTGGCGGCCGGGCCGGCGGGACCGGGAGGACCTGCGGAGGGTGCGGCGGTGAGTGCGGCGGAGTTCAGCTGCCCGTGCGGAACCGGGCCAGTGTGGCGAGCACGTCGTCCAGCCAGTCGATCATCATGCGCTCGTACGCGATGCCGCCGCGCAGGACGACGTGCTGGAGCTCCCGCTCCGCGTCGAGCGGTGCCCGCGGGTCGGGTGCGTCCGCCGCGGGCACCGTGAAGTCCCGTGCCTCTCCCGCGCGATAGTGCGCCAGCCGGTCCCGGTGCGCCTGCCGGTGCCGCTCGACCTCGCGGATCAGGGCGGTCGGGTCGTCGAAGGCGGCGCCCCGGATCTTGACGGCCAGGTCGTGGCGGACGCTCTCCGGCTCGATCGGATCGTGCAGCCAGGAGGACAGCGCGGCCCGGCCGAGGTCGGCGACGCTGTACTCCTTCTTGTCCGGCCGGCCCTGCTGCGGGACGTCCCGGACGTCGACCCAACCGTCGTTCTCCATGCGCTTGAGCACGCGGTAGATCTGTTGGTGGGTCGCGGTCCAGAAGTAGCCGATGGACCGCTCGAACCGCCGGGCCAGCTCATAGCCGGATCCCGGCTGCTCCAGAAGCGACACGAGGATCGCGTGTTCGAGCGCCATGACGCCGATCCTGCTATGCAACTCGTTGCATATCAAGCCTGGCTCGCTGCGATGCGACGTGGCTCACTCTCCGGACGGCCCCCGCCCCGGCGCCATCGGTGCGCAGGCCGGTCCTAGGGCCGGTCGGGCGCCTCCAGCCGGGAGGCCATGAGGCGGACGATCTCCGTCTGGTGCCGGGCCAGGAAGAAGTGGCCGCCGGGGAAGACCTTCAGCTCGAAGGGGCCGGCGGTGTGCCCGGACCAGGCGGCGGCCTCCTCCACGGTGACCTTCGGGTCGTCGTCGCCGACGAGGCAGGTCACGGGGCAGCGCAGGGGCGGCCCGGGTTCCCAGGTGTAGGTCTCGGCCGCACGGTAGTCCGCCCGGACGGCGGGGAGGATCACGCGCAGCATCTCCTCGTCGCCCAGCAGCTGGGGGTCGGTGCCGCTGAGACCGCGCATCTCGGCGACGAGGCCCTCGTCGTCGCGCAGATGCACGGTCTCCTCGCGGTGGGTGGACGGGGCGCGGCGGCCCGAGGCGAAGAGGGCGGCGGGCACGATGCCCCGCTCCTGCTCCAGCCGCCGGGCGATCTCGTAGGCGAGGGAGGCACCCATGCTGTGGCCGAACAGGGCCATGGGCCGGTCGGTCCAGGGCCGGAGGGCCTCGTGGATCCGGTCGGCGAGCGCCGGTACGGAGTCCAGCAGCGGTTCGCTGCGGCGGTCCTGGCGGCCGGGGTACTGCACGCACAGCACGTCGACGCTGTCGGGCATGGACCGGGACAAGGGGAAGTAGAAGCTGGCGGAACCGCCCGCATGGGGCAGGCAGACCAGCCGGACGCGACTGTCGGGGCGCGGGTGGAACCTGCGGATCCACGCGGAGTCGGCCTCGGTGAGCGGGGAGTTCACGGAGTCGTTCCTTTTCGGTTCGGGTTCGGCCCGCCCACCGGGGCGGGGTGGTCACCAGGAGGAGAAGGGGCGGGGCGCGGGCCGGCCCCGCCCACCACTCGTCAGGAAGCCCTGACGTCCTCCTTGATGATGCGCTCGACGTTCCGCTCCGCCAGCGCCGTGATGGTCACGAACGGGTTGACGCCGATACTGCCGGGGATGAGCGAGCCGTCGGTCACGTACAGGTTCTTGTATCCGGCGACGCGCCCGTAGTCGTCGGTGGCCTTGCCGAGAACGCAGCCGCCGAGCGGGTGGTAGCAGAAGTCGTCGGCGAAGGCCTTGATCTGCTTGCCGAAGAGGTCGTACCGGTAGATGGTGCCGTTGGCCTTGTTGATGCGGTCGAACAGCGACTTCGCGGCCGCGACCGCGGGCGCGTTCTGGTCCCGGGTCCAGCGCAGGTCCGCCCGGTCCTTGGCGGCGTCGTAGACGAAGGTGCCGCGCTCCGGGTTCTTGGTGATGGCCAGGTAGAGGCTGACCCAGGTCTCGATCCCGGACGGCAGGGGGGCGATCTCGGCGAAGACGGGGGTGTCCGGGTTGTCCCAGTCGTCGATGCCGAGGGCGGGGATCGACGACTGCTTGCTGCCCGTGGGGTTCCACACGTGGTTGGCCCGGGCGGTCATGATGTTGCCGTTGGGGCCCCAGCCTGCGCCGATCTCGGAGCCGAGGTTCGGGAGAGTGCCGGTCTCCCGGGCCCGCAGCAGCAGTTCGGTCGAGCCCAGGCTGCCGGCGCCGAGGAAGAGGTGGCGGCAGGAGACCTCCTTGGTCGCGAGCAGCTGGCCGCCGGTGTCCCGCTGCTCGACGGTCAGCAGGTAGGTGCCGTCGTTCTGCTGACGGATCGTCCTGACCTGGTGCAGGGTCTCGATGGTGACCTTGCCGGTGCCCAGGGCGGCCGCCAGGTAGCTCTTGTCGAGTGAGACCTTGCCGTGGTTGTTGCCGTAGATGACCTCGGTGGCCAGCGCGGACCTGGGCACCGCGCCGTCCGCCTCACGGCGCATGTAGTCCCAGTCGTAGACGTTGGGCACGAAGGTGGTGCCCAGGCCCGCGTTCGCGGCCTGCCGGCGCGAGACACGCGCGAACGAGTACCACTCGGTCTGCTCGAACCAGCTCTTGTCGACGGTGTTGACCCGGAGGGTGGAGTTCGCGCGCGGGAAGTACGTGGTGTACATCTCGTCGGCGTCGACCCGGGGCAGCACCTCCTCGAAGTACGAGCGCCGGGGCGTGACCGCCATGCCGCCGTTGACGAGCGAACCGCCGCCGACACCGCGTCCCACGTACACGGACATCTGATCGAAGTCGACCCGGTCCAGTACACCGGCGTAGGGCTCGATGTCCCGGTTGGCGAGGTCGAGCCACAGGAAGGAGCCGAGCGGCGCCTCGGTGCGGTTCTTGAACCAGCTGGAGCGCTTGTCGGGCTTGAGCATCCCGCAGAACACGTTGCCGTCCGGACCGGGCTGGTTCCACAGCTGGCCCATCTCCAGCATGAGCGTGGTGACACCTGCCTCGCCCAGGCGCAGGGCGGAGACGGCCGCGCCATAACCGGTGCCGACCACGACGGCGGGGACGAACGTCGCGCCGGAACCGCTGGACGCGGTGGCGGCGGCCGCCCGGGGGGCGGCGGTGATCGTGGTCTGCCCCGCGAGTGCGGCGGCGCCCAGGGCCGCCAGGCCGAGCATACGGCGGCGCGACAGGGGCTGGTGTGCAATCACGCTGTGTCTCCTGAACTTCGGGGAGGGGACGGACGGATGGGGAAGGCCGGCCGGAGCGGTGCGGCCCGGGGGAACGAACCGGGTGGAGACCGCTGGGAGGCCGTCGCCGGGATCCGGATCGGGTGGGCTGCCCCTGTGCGGGGCGGGCCCGGAAGTCTGGTCACCTGGGGGGAAAGAGGGCGGTGCGGTGCGGTGCGGCCGGCTCCCGGGCGCGGGCGGCCCTCAGGCGTGCCTCCAGGGGTCCGCCGGCCGGGCGGCGAGGGGGCAGGACACGGCCGGTTCGTGCCGTCCGGCGGCCCGGAGCCTGCGGCAGGCGCTGGGGAGGTGCTGTGCCGCGGCGCGCCGACTCACTCGAGCCGTTCCGTCATGTGCTTGCCGGGCGCAGGGTGAACGGCGGGTCAGTCGGGGCGAAGGCCGCCACAGTCGTCGGTTCGAGCGGGTGCCGGGCGCGGGCCCCGCGCCCGCTCATTTCACGAAGTCGTCCACGACCTCGGGCGGCCAGGTGCCGACCTTGAGCACGCCCATGGAGTAGGCGCGGGAGACCAGCGCGGCACGGTTGGGCACCTTCAGCTTCCGCAGCAGACAGGTCACGTGGTACTCGACGCCCTGCCGGCTGAGGTACAGGCTCCCCGCCAACGGGACGGTGGAGACGCCGGCGGCGATGCCCTCGAGGATGCGCGCGTCCATCGCGGAGAGGATCTTCTTGCGGTTGGTCACCACACGTGTCCCCTCGGCGTCCCCGGCCGTGGGCATCATGACCAGGATCGCGGTCGTGTCGGGCAGGCCGCCTCGCACCGCGACCGCGGTGAGGGGGACGGTGAAGGCGGACTCCTCGCCCGGCCCCACGGCTATGACGGGCGTGACGAATCGCTGGTGCTTCCCTTCCAGCAAATTGAAGAATTGGCGCACCAGCGGCTGCTGCACGCTCGGGTGCACCACGTCGCGGAAATTGCGGCCGCACAGGTCCTCGGACGAGCCGTTGAACTGACGGAAGAACTCCTGGTTCGCCTGCTGGATGGTCAGAGTTTTATCGAGGCTTGCCATGCACAGGCCCGGAGCTGCAGGTGCTGGACTCAGCAAGAGAGTGCTCCCTGTCACAGTACTTCATGAGGGCGAAATCAAAAGGAAACCGGCGAGCGGCCGCGAAGGCCGTCGCAGGGGCGTCATCGGCCCTGCTACCAGCGGTATCCACAGATGCTGAACATCCTGAAGCACGCCCCTTGCGGGGTGCTGGGCGAGCCGCTGGCGACTCCTTGCCGTCGCCCGCCATCGTTTTCCGGACCCCCTGTCGAAATCCTTGCCGAACACCTGCCGCTTTCTTGCCAATCGATGGCCCTCCAGCCTGGAAGGCGCTTTCTCCATGTCAAGATCCGTGGGAGACAGCGTGAGACCGAGTCAGCGCGAAACCGTCCGCCAGTCAGCCGTATCCACCACAAGGATGGGGACCGTGATGCCCGTACCTCCGACCGTGAACGCGTTACCCGAGGAAGCCGGCCGGACTGATTTCTTATTAAACGTTCTGGGGCCCATGTCGGCGCGACTCGACGGGCATGACGTGCCGCTCGGGCCGCCACGCCGGCGCACCCTGCTCGCCCTGCTGCTCGTCCGCCTCGGCCGCGTGGTGCCCACCGAACTGCTCGTCGAGGAGCTGTGGGGTGACGGAGCGCCCCGTCACGCCGTCGCCACGCTCCAGAGCCATGTCTCCCATCTGCGCAGGGCCCTGCACACAGGGACGGGAACGGGCCGACTCTCGGTGCTGCGTCATCGGACGCCCGGCTACGTCCTCGATCTCGATCCCGAACACGTCGACGCCTACCGCTTCGAACGCCTGGTCACCGACGGCCGGCGGCTGCTGGAGCAGCGCGATCCGCGCACCGCGCATGCCCGGCTCACCGAGGCCCTGGGGCTGTGGCGCGGCTCGCCGTACACGGAGTTCGACAGCCATCCGCCGCTCAGCGACGAGTGCAGCCGGCTCGAACAGATCCGGCTCACCGCCGTGGAGTCCTGCGCGGAGGCTCGGCTGGCCCTCGGCGCGGCCGAAGAGGTCGCCGCCGATCTGGACGGGGAGGCGCGCCGTCATCCCGCACGGGAGCGGCTGGTCGGCCACCTCATGACGGCGCTGTCCCGGCTCGGGCGGCAGGCCGAGGCGCTCGAGGTGTACGAGCGGACGCGTAGCCATCTGATCGAGGAGTTCGGTGTGGACACCGCAGCCGAACTGCGCCGGGTCAGAAACGCGATCCTGCGCCAGGAGCCGGGGGCGAGCGCTCCCTCGAAAAGGCTGATTCCCTCACCACTTGCACCACTTGATCCCACCGGGGCGTCACCCGTCCCGCTCGTGACGAACGAGACCGGTGGCGCGAGTGTGCGGGGCCATGCGGGCTCCGGGGACGGCGGGACGGCGGTCACGCCCCGGGGAAGCGGACGGACGGTGGCGGCCGACGACGCCGGCGCGGCGGCTGTCTCCGGCGCGGCCGTCGAAGGCGAGGGGATCCCGGGGACCGGCGCGCGCCCGGAGGCGCGAACCGATGTGCCGCCGGGCGCGCCGGCGGACGCCGCCGAAGCGCGAGCCGGGACGGGCGGGCGGCGGCCCGCGCCCCGGCCGGAACACGAGCCGGCAGCCGCCCAGGGGGCCGGCGGATCCCCGGAGTCCGAGTCGGGGTGGACGGCTGCCCCTTCCCCGTTCACCGGCCGTAGCCAGGAGCTCGACCGCCTGACGACCGCCGCCGCGAGCGCGGCCGTGGGCCACGGCCATGTGGCCGGCGTCCTCGGCCCCCCGGGGGTCGGAAAGACCCGCCTGCTGCTGGAACTCGCGGCGCGCCTGGAGGGGTTGGACGCGCAGGAGAAGGGATCCGGTCCGGAGGTGGTGTGGAGCCACTGCTTCCCCGGCGAAGGCGTCCCCGCCTACTGGCTGTGGACCCAGATCCTGCGGCGGCTGTCCGCGACCCGGCCCGATGCCTTTCGCGAGGCGACGGAGGCGTACGGCGCCCTGCTCGCCCCTCTGATGCCCGAGCGGTCGGCGGCCCGGGCCGGAGGTCCGAAATGGGCCTCCGACTGGTGCCAGGCCCGCTTCCTCGCGCACGACGCGGTCTGCGAGGTGCTGCTCGCCCTCGCCGGGCAGCATCCGCTCGTGCTGCTCCTCGAGGATCTGCAATGGGCGGACCCCGCCTCCCTCGACCTGCTCCGGTTGCTGAGCACCCGCTGCCAGGGCCATCCGCTCGGCATCGTCCTCACGGCCCGGGCGTTCGAGGCCGAGTCGGACGCGGCGCTGCGCCGGATGGTCTCCGACGTGCTGCGTGGCCCCAGGACCGAGACGCTGCGGCTCGGCGGGCTCTCCCGACAGGCCGTCGGCGCCCTCGTGGAGGCGCATGCGGGGTCCGGTGTGGACCCGAAGGTCGTCGAGGTGCTGCACCGGCGCAGCGAGGGCAACCCGTACTTCGTGATGCAGCTTCTCTCCCTCGTGGGCGATGCGCGCAGACTCCGGCGCCCGGATGCGGTCGACGCGCTCCTCGCTCACATTCCCACCGGCGTGCGCGAGGCGCTGCACCAGCGGTTCATCGCGCTGCCCGAGCCGATCCTGCGGGTGCTTCGACTCTGCGCCGTCATCGGCGCCGAGGTCGACAGCGATCTGCTGCACCGGACCGCCACGCCCGACGAACCGGTCGTCGCGGGTCTTGAGTCGGCCATCCGTGCCGGCCTGCTCGAGGAGGACCCGCACCATCCGGGGCGGCTGCACTTCGCTCACGCCCTGGTGCAGGAGACGCTCGTCGACGAGCTCCCCCGTGAGGACCGTCACCGCCTGCACGCCCGGGTCGCCGACGCGCTGCGCGCGCGCAGGCGCGGGCAGGTGGGTGACGAGGAGATCGAGCGGGTGGCACATCACAGTTGGCACGCCAAGAGTGCGCTGGCCGCCGCCGACGTGCTGCCCCGGCTGCTGCTCGCCGCGGAACACGCCGAGCAGTCCATGGCGTACGAGCAGGTGGAGATCTGGCTGCGACGCGCGGTGCACCTGGTCGGGTTCCTGCCGCCGGACGATTCCGCCACGGTGCGGTTGGAGCAGAAGCTGCACATCCAACTCGGCCAGGTGCTCGCCACCACGCGCGGCTACGGCCACCCCGAGGCCGAGACGGCACTGACGCGCGGTCGCGCTCTCAGCGCGGCCGCTCATGCCCCCGAGGACCCGTCGGTGCTCTGGGCGCTGTGCGCGGCAAGCCTGGTCAGTGGCCGCTACGACGCCTCGCGGCAGTTCTCCGGCCTGCTGCGGGACCTCTCGCGGGAGACCCGGGAGCCCGTGGCGGCGCTCGGTGCGGCGTACGGCGAAGGCATCGTGCTGCACGTGCGCGGAATGCTGCCGCAGGCACTGGCCGAGCTGGAGCGCGGTGTCGGCATGGCGGATCGTTTCGCCAACGAGGGTCACGAGCTGGCTCGTACCTTCCAGCACGACCCACGCGTCTCCTGCCGTTCCTACGACACCTTCACCCACTGGCTCCTCGGACACCGGCAGGCCGCCACCGCGCGCAGACACGAGCTGTTACGCCTCACCGAATACGAGAGCCGGCCGTCCGACCGCTCCTTCGCGCTGTACGTGGACGGGGTCGTGGCGGCCTGGGAGGGTGACACCGGCACCGCACTCGCCTCGAGCGACGAGGGCGTCCGCGTCGCGGGCGAACACGGACTCCTCTACTGGAAGGCGATGCTCGGCGTCGTCAGAGGGTGGGGTCTGGCGCACGCGGGAGATCAGGACGAAGGCCTCGCCCTCATGCACACCTCGCTGGCCGACTTGGGCAAGTCCAGGACGTACCTGCGTCACCCGCTCCACCTGGGCCTGTTGGGCCAGGCGCAACATCACGGCGGGCGGACCGTGGAGGCGAGGTCCACCTTCCGGACGCTGCTGGCCGCTGTCGAACAACGCCGCGAGCGCGTGTACCTCCACCCGGCACTGCCCGCGACCCCGCTGCTCCACGAACTGCTGGACCACGGTGCCGACGAGGCGTTCACGGGCCCGGACCGGGCCGGGCCCGGCTCCGGCCGATGAGCGTGGTGGACCACCCTCCGCCTCGTCGGACGCCCTGCCTCACGGCCGGTGCCGCTCAGTCCTCGCGGATCGCGACCGCCTGTACCGGACACGCCTCGGGGACGTCGTGCACGCGCGGGTCGCCCGCCCCGTCCTCATGTCCCGGAACCAGGGCGACCAGCGCGTCGTCGTCCTGCGTGAAGACGCCGGGCGCGGTCATGACGCACTGGCCGGAGCCGATGCACCGGTCGCGGTCGATGGTGATGCGCATGGTGTGGCCCGCCTCGCTTCCTTCCGTGACTGCCGCCGGAACGCTCACCAGGTGACGGGGAGCTCGATCGGGCCCTGGGCGTCGTGGCCGGCCTTGATGGGCACCTCGTTCAGGGGTACGGCCGGCCGCAGGCCCGGGATGCGCGCGAAGAGCGTGCCCAGGGCGATCTCCAGTTCGGCGCGGGCGAGGTTCTGCCCCAGGCACTGGTGGATGCCGTGCCCGAAGCCGACGTGGTGACGCGCGTTGCGCCGGGCGTCGAAGACGTCGGGGTCCGCGTACGCCCTGGCGTCGCGGTTCATCAGCGTGATGGAGACCAGCACGGCGTCCCCGGCCTCGACGGTCGTGCCGCTGACATCGATGTCCTCCTTGGCCATCCGGACCATGTAGTCGGAGACGGAGGTGAACCGCAGCAGTTCCTCGACCACTCCCGGCACCGCGGCGGGGTCGTTGCGCAGCACCTCGATCTGCTCGGGGTGCTGCATGAGGGTGAGGGCACCGAGGGCGATCGCGTTGACGGTGGTCTCGTGGCCGGCCACCAGCAGCACCAGCGCGATCATGACGACCTCGTCGTGGTCCAGCTCGCCCTCCTCCAACTGGCGTGCGATCAGCTCGTCCAGCAGACCGTCCCCCGGCTCGGACAGCTTCTTCCGGACCAGGCCGTGCAGATACGTGCACAGCTCGGCGAAGGCCGCGTCGGCCTGTGCCGACGTCGCGGCGCCCACGAAATTGCGGGAGCACTCCTCGAAGAAGTCGTGGTCGCCGTACGGGACGCCGAGGAGTTCGCAGATCGCCATGGAGGGGACGGGCAGGGCGAAGGCCGACACCAGGTCCGCCACCGGCCCCTTGGCCAGCATGTCGTCCAGGAGCCGGTCGACCAGGCTCTGCAGCCTGGGGCGGATGGCGTTCATGCGCTTGACGCCGAAGCTGGGGATCAGCATGCGCCGTTGCCGGGCGTGCAGGGGGTCGTCGACGCCGATCAGCGGGAACGCGAGCCCGCCGCGGCCCTCGGTGCGCTGGACGACGACGGGGAAGCCCGGGTGACCCCAGTCGGAGGACAGCCGGGGATCGGCGAGCAGCGCCCGGCCCTCGGCGTGCCCGGTGATCAGCCAGGCCGGTCGGCCGTCGAACAGCGTGACCTGCGTCAGCGGGCTCTCGCCCCGCCACTGGGCGTAGGCCTTCGGCGGCTGGTACGGGCAGGTCCTGTCCTGGGGGAAGGACGGGGCCTGCGTTCCGGTCGGGCGGATGTCGGTGTCGGTCATGTGGTGCCTTTCGAACAAGGGGCGGTGCGGGCGTGCGTCGATGCGTGAACGGCTGGGGAAGGGGTCTCGGTGCGTGTCGACGGGGCGCCCGCGGCGAGCGCCGGCCATCCGGTCGGCGCGAGGGCCGCGGCGGCGGGAGAGTCGCGGCGGTGCGAGCACCGGCACACGGCGTCTCGCTGCCTGGCAGCCGTGCGCCCGGGGCAGCGCAACTCCTCGCGTGTGCGGCGGTGTCGGCCGCCCCGGGCGCCGGTCTCCCGAGGAAGTGGGCCGTGGTGCGGAGGTCACCAGGTGACGGGCAGCTCGTGCACGCCGTAGAAGACCATGTCGGTACGGAAGCGCAGCTCCTCGACGGGCTTGGCCAGGCGCAGGGTCGGGAAGCGGCGGAACAGGGTCTCGAAGACGATCTGCAGTTCGATCCGGGCGAGCTGCTGGCCTATGCACTGGTGCGCGCCGAAGCCGAAGGCCAGATGCGGGGCGGGGCGGCGGGTGATGTCGAAGCGCTCCGGCTCCGCCACGAAGGCGGGGTCGAAGTCGGCGGCGAGGACGTGCGCGACGACCTGCTCGCCCGCGGCGATGCGCTCGCCGCCGAGCTCGACGTCCCGGGTGGCGACGCGCTCGCCGCCGAACTGGCCGATGGTGAGGTAGCGCAGCAGTTCCTCGACCGCGTTGCCGACCAGCGACGGGTCCTCGCGCAGCAGGGCCAGCTGGTCGGGGCGGTCGAGGAGCAGCGCCGCACCGAGGCCGATCATGCAGGCGGTGGTGTCGTGGGCCGCGATCAGCAGAGTGCCGGCCGCGTTCATGAGGAACATGTCGTCGACGACGCCGTCGGGGTCCTCGGTGGTGATCAGCGCCGAGATCAGGTCGTCACCAGGAGCGGCCCGGCGCTCCTGGACGAGCTGGTAGAGCAGCCCGCCCAGGCGCATGCCGGCGGCCTCGGTGGCGGCGGCGTCCTGGTCGACCCGCATCATCGCCTCGGCGATCTCCTGGAACTCCGCCCGGCGCTCGACGGGGACGCCGAACAGGTCGGAGATCACCATGGAGGGCACCGGGTTGGCGAAGGTCTTCACCAGGTCGACCGGGCCTCCCTGTGCCTCGATGGCATCGAGGTGTTCGTCGACGATGCGCTGGATGTTCGGCCGGAGCGCCTGCATGCGCCGGACGGTGAACTCCTTGGCGAGCAGCTTGCGGTCCGCGGTGTGCTCCGGCTCGTCCTGCCACAGCAGGCTGCCGCGGCCCGGCTTCTGGGTGACGACACCGTCCTGGGTGTGCAGCGCGTGGGGCACCTGGACGCTGAACGAGGGGTCGCGCAGCAGGGCGCGCACCTCCTCGTAGCCGGTCACCAGCCACGCCTCGTGGCCGCTGGTGAAGGTGGCCCGGGTCACCGGGGCGGCCTCCCGGATGCCGGCGATGCCGTCCGGCGGCAGGAACGGGCAGCTGCGGGCCTTGGGGACGGCGGGCGCTGCGGCGGTGGGCTCGGGCATGACTCTCCTAGAGCTTGTGGAAGGGGGGCGGTACGGCGGGAAGGTCAGGCGGCGGCGAGTTCGAGCGTCGACTCGCCGCGCCGGGGCGCGTTCACGAGGACGGCCATGTTCCCGGAGGGGTGCACGTTGTCGTGCATCATCTGGTGCATGCGCCCGATGTCCTGGAAGCCGTCGCAGACGGACAGGCAGGGGTCGAGCATGCCGGCGCCGACGAGGTCGATGACCTCGCGGCACTGGCGGGTGTCGGCGTAGTGCGAACCCTGAAGGCGCTTGGAGCGCATCCACAGGTGGCGCAGGTCGAGGTCTCCGTTGTAGCCGGAGGTGCCGCCGCAGATCACCACCATGCCGGCGTTGTCGCACAGGTACATCGAAGTCGGCAGGGTGTCCTGGCCGCTGTGCTCCAGCACGATCCGCGGGGACTTGCGCTCACCGAGGATCTCCCAGATCTTCTTGCCGACCCCGCGTGCGCCGCGCAGGAACCGCACCGACGCCTCGGCGTCCCCGACATCGGGCAGCCGGCCCCAGTGGTCGAAGTCGCGGCGGTTGACGGTGCCCGCCGCCCCGAGGCGGCGGCAGTACTCCGAGCGGTCCTCGCTGGAGACCACGGCGATCGGGATGCCGCCGGCCAGCCTGACGAGCTGGATCGCCATCGAGCCGAGGCCGCCCGCACCGCCCCAGATCAGCACGGGGTCGCCGGGGCGGACCGTGTTGCCCTGCCAGCCGAACAGCTGGCGGTAGGCGGTGGGTCCGGTGAGCAGGAAGGCCGCCGACTCCTCCCACGACAGATGGGCGGGCTTGGGGTGGCACTGGTACTCGTCGACGCGGCAGAACTGTGCGAAGGAACCGTAGTTGGTCTCGTACCCCCAGGCCTTGATGCTCTCCGACACCAGGGGGTCCGTGCCCATCCGGATGTCCTCGGCGGTCTCGTCCCACTGGCCGCTGGTGAGCAGCACGTGGTCACCCACCTTGACGCTGCGGACCCCTTCGCCGACGGCCCACACCACGCCGGAGGCCTCCGAGCCGCCGATGTGGAAGTCCTCGGGCTGGCCCTGGCGCTGCCGCATCCCGATGACGTCGACCGGCTTGCCCAGCGAGGACCACACGTTGTTGTAGTTGATGCCGGCGGCCATCACGTAGACCAGCACCTGGCCCCGGCCCACCGAGGGGGTGTCGACGACCTCGGTGCGGAACGCCTGCTTCGGCTCACCGAAGCGGTCCTGGCGGATCACCGAGGCGTACATCTGCCGCGGAACCTCGCCGAGCGGCGGGGTCTCGCCTACCTCGTAGAGAGCCTTCGTCATGATCTGTCTCCCACATCTGCTCTGTCCCGGGTCCGGGGTGCTCGCGGTGGTCGCGAGCCGGTCATGCGGTCGTTGCGTCCTCAAGGTGCGGCGGGGCCGGAGGAGCCCGTGACGACGTCCGCCAGCCAGGAATCCACCGCCGCCGCGGTGGTGGCGGCGTGGTCCTCCACCATCGAGTAGTGGTTTCCGGGCACTTCGACGACCGTGTCCATGTGCTCGGGCGGGGCCGCGCGCCCGTCGCCGTCCGCGGCACCGGGCAGCATGGGCTCGCTCGCCCGTACGAGCAGGGTCGGCGCGGTGATCTCCGGTGCGGCCCAGTCGTCGAACAGGCGCATGTAGCGGCCCATCGCGGTGAGTTGTTCACCGCCGGACCTCATGAAGTCCAGGCGCTGCGCCTGCGCCTGCGCCATCGCGTTGAGCACCTGGTGGTCGAAGGGGATCTCTCGGCTGAAGCTGTCGACCATCACCACGGCCGCCGGCTGCTCGCCCATGGCCTCCAGGTGTGCCGCGACGCCGTGGGCGATCCAGCCGCCCGAGGAGTAACCGAGCAGGACGACCGGCTTTCCGCCGGCGCACTCCCGTACGGTCCGCGCGTGCAGCCGGAGCACGGCGTCCGGATCGGACGGGACCGGCTCGCCCTTCTCGTAACCGGGGTTGACCAGCGCCCACAGGTCCAGCCGGTCACGGAACGACGCGGCGAACCGCGCGTACTGGTGCGCCCCGGCCGGTACGACGTACGGCGAGAAGCACATCAGCGCGCAGGGACGGTCGCCCTGCGCCAGCCGTACCGGGGCGGGCCACTGGGCCAGTTCCTCGGGCCTGTCGAACGAGGGCCGGAAGCGGGCCGCCTCCATCAGCATCCCCATGGCCTCGGCGGCGGTCCCGTTCTCGCTCGCGTGCCGGTAGAGCTGCACCAGCATGTCGGCGGGCCGCTCCTGCGCCGCGCCGAGGTCGGCGCCCTGCAGCCGCGTCAGCAGGTGCTTGGCGAGTCCGGCGGGCGTGGGATGGTCGAAGGCCAGCCCGGCGGGCAGGCGCAGACCGGTCGCCGCCGCCAGGCGCCGGCGCAGGTCGATCGCGGTGAGCGAGTCGAAGCCGAGTTCCAGGAAGTGCGCGGTGGGCAGCACGTCCTCGGCGGACGCGTGCCCGAGGACCACGGCGCTCTGCGAGCGGATGTGTGCCAGCAGCCGCTCCTCCCGCTCGGCCGGGGCGAGTCGGGCGATCTCGGTGGCCAGTGCCGCGCCGGCACCGGTCTCCCCGTCGCCGGGCTGCTCGGCCTGCTCGGCCTCCAGGAGGCGCTGTACGTCGGGCAGGTCGGCGAGCAGCGGGCTGGGGCGTCCCACGGTGAAGGCGGGCAGGAACCTCTCCCAGTCGATCGGGGCGACGGTGAGGGCCGCCTCGTCGTGGTCGACGGCCTGGCGCAGCGCGGAGATCGCGAGCTCGGGGGCCATGACGCCCAGGCCCCGCTTCTCGCCGCGTTCCTGGACCGCGTCGTCGACCATGCCGCCGCCCGCCCAACCGCCCCAGGCGACCGAGGTCGCGGTCAGGCCGCGGGCCCGGCGCCGCAGCGCCAGGGCGTCGAGGAAGGCGTTGGCACAGGCGTAGGAGGCCTGCCCGCCGCTGCCCCAGACGCCGGCGCCGGAGGCGAAGAGGACGAACGCGTCCAGTTCACGGCCGGCGAGCAGCTCGTCGAGGTGGACGGCGCCGGTGACCTTGGCGGCGGCGGCTTCGGCGAACTCCTCGAGCCCGGCGTCGGCCAGCATGGACGACCGTGCCGTGCCGGCGGCGTGCAGGACCGCGGTGAGCGGGTGCCGGGATTCGATGCCGGCGAGCAGTCGGGCGACCGCATCGCGGTCGGCGATGTCGCAGGCGGCGATGGTCACTTCGGCGCCCAGGGCGGTCAACTCCGCGTGGAATTCCCGCGCGCCGGGGGCGTCGGGTCCGCTCCTGCTGGTGAGCACCAGGTGCCGCGCGCCCGCGCCGGCCAGCCAACGGGCGAGATGCCGGCCCACTCCGCCGGTTCCGCCGGTGACCAGGACGGTGCCGCGAGGCCGCCACGGTGTCGCGGGCTTACCGTCGGCGGGCCGGGCCCGGACCATGCGCCGGCCGTACACGCCGTCGGCACGTACGGCGAGTTGGTCCTCGTCGCTCTGGGCCAGCACTCCGGCCAGGCGGCGCAGCGCGTGCTCGTCCAGCTTCTCGGGCAGGTCGACCAGACCGCCCCAGCGCCGGGGCAGTTCCAGTGCGGCGACGATGCCCAGGCCCCACAGCTGTGCCTGACCGGCGTCGCGCAGCGGGTCGCCGGCTCCGGTGGACACGGCTCCGCGGGTCGCACACCACAGTGGTGCCCGGACGTCCACGTCGCCCAGCGCCTGCACCAGGGTGACGGTCGTGGCGAGGCTCGCGGACAACGTCGGGTGGGCGGGGTGGCAGCCCGGGGCGAGACCGAGCATCGACAGGACACCGGCGGGCTGTTCGCCGTCGAGTTCCTCGGCGAGCAGGCGCGCGGCCTGTGCCCGGTCGCAGTCGACCGGGAGTTCCACGACGCGCACCTTGGCGCCGTGGGCGCCGAGCACGCCGACGACGCAGGGCGGCCACTGTCCGTCCGCCAGCCCGGCGGGGAGGACGGCGAGCCACAGGCCGTCCAGGCCGGGGGCCGGGTCGTCGGTCAGCCGCCGGAAGGAGACGCGGTAGCGCCAGCCGTCCACCGTGGACTTCTCGCGGCCGCGCCGGCGCCACGCGGACAGCACCGGCAGCGCCGGGCCGACGAGGGCGGCGTCGTCCTCCCCGAGTTCATCGGCGAGCCCGGACAGGTCCGAGTTCTCCACCAGCTCCCAGAACCCGGCCTCGACCGGATCGGCGGCCGCGGGCACCGGGTCGGCGCTCTCCAGCCAGTACCGCTGCCGCTGGAACGCATACGTCGGCAGGTCCACGCGCCGTTCCGGACGCCCGGTGAAGGGGACCGTCAAGTCCACGTGTACGCCGCTCACGTGCAGTTCGGACACGGAGCGCAGGAAGCGGTCCATGCCGCCCTGGCCCCTGCGCAGCGAGGCGCCGGTCACGGCGTCGGCACCGGCCTCCTCCGCGATCTCCTGCACCGCGTCGGCCAGCAGCGGGTGCGGGCTGCACTCGACGAACACCCCGTGCCCGTCGGCCAGCAGCGTCCGTACGGTCGCCTCGAACTCCACCGTGTGCCGTGCGTTGCGGTACCAGTACCCGGCGTCCAGGGCGGTGGTGTCCAGCACCGTGCCGGTCACCGTGGAGTAGAAGGGGACGTCCGCCGTGGTCGGCGCGACCGGGGCCAGCAGCTCCAGCAGTTCGGGGCGCAGGCTCTCGACCTGGGCGGAGTGCCCGGCGCCGGTGGCACCGCGGACCTTGCGCACGCGCACGCCCTCGGCTTCGAGTTCGGCCAGGAGTGCGTCGACCGCGTCGGGCTCTCCGGAGACGGTCAGGGCGGCGGGCCCGTTCACGGCGGCGACCGACAGCCGGTCCCCGTACTTCTCCAGTCTCGCGCGGGCCCGGTCGGCGGGCATGGCGACCGCGAGCATCGCGCCCTTGCCGATGAGTTCGGTCAGCGAGCGGCTGCGCAGGGCCACGATCCGGGCCGCGTCGTCCAGCGTCAGCGCGCCCGCGACGTACGCGGCGGCGACCTCGCCCTGCGAGTGGCCGACGACGGCGGCGGGTGTCACACCGTAGGACCGCCACAGGGCGGCCAGGGACACCATCACCGTGAACAGGGCGGGTTGGGCGACCTCCACCTCGGTCACACTCGGCGCGTCCGGCTCGGCGCGCAGGACGTCGAGCAGCGGCCAGTCGAGGTAGGGGGCGAACGCCTCGGCGCAGGCGGTCGCCTGCGCGGCGAAGACCGGTGCGCCGTCCAGCAGTTCACGGGCCATCTCCGTCCACTGCGAGCCGTGGCCGGGGAAGACGAAGGCGACCTTGCCGGAGGCGGCGGCGGTGCCCTGGACCACGGATTCGGCGGGTTCGCCGGTGGCGAGCGCCGCGAGGCCTGCCCGCAGCTCGGGCCGGTCGCGGCCGACGACCACGGCCCGGTGTTCCAGTTGCGTGCGCGTGGTGACGAGGGCGCGGCCGACGTCGGGCAGGGAGAGTCGTTCGGTGCGGTCGAGGTGGTTCAGCAGGCGGCCGGCCTGTTCGCGCAGGGACCGGGCGGTCTTCGCGGACAGCGCCCACGGGAAAACGTCCGGGGGCGGGGCGGAGGTCGCGTCCGGTGACGTGGGGTTCTGCTGGTTCTCGGCGGCGGTCGCGTCCCGCACCGCGGAGGGCTGCTCGTGCTCCGCGGTCTGCGGGGCCTGCTCGATGATGGTGTGCACGTTGGTGCCGCTCAGCCCGAAGGAGGAGACGGCCGCACGCCGTGGCCCGTCCCGGTCGGGCCAGGCGGTCTGCTCGGTGAGCAGGCGCACGTTCCCGTCGGCCCAGTCCACGTCCGGGGCCGGCTCGTCGACGTGCAGCGTCTGCGGCAGGATGCCGTTGCGGATGGCCATCACCATCTTGATGACGCCGCCGACGCCCGCGGCCGCCTGCGCGTGGCCGATGTTGGACTTCAGCGAGCCCAGCCACAGCGGCCGGTCCGCGGAACGCTCCTTGCCGTACGTGGCGATCAGCGCCTGCGCCTCGATCGGGTCGCCGAGCCGGGTACCGGTGCCGTGCGCCTCCACGGCGTCCACCTCGTCCGGGGTGAGCCGGGCGTTGGCCAGCGCCTGCCGGATGACCTGCTGCTGGGCCCTGCCGCTGGGGGCGGTCAGGCCGTTGGAGGCGCCGTCCTGGTTGACCGCGCTGCCCCGTACGACGGCCAGGACCTCGTGACCGTTGCGGCGGGCGTCGGACAGCCGCTCCACCAGGACCAGGCCCACGCCCTCGGCGAAGCCGGTGCCGTCGGCGGAGGAGGAGAACGCCTTGCAGCGGCCGTCGGCGGACAGCGCGCGCTGCCGGCTCGACATCGTGAACGCGGACGGCCCGGCCATCACCATCACGCCGCCGGCCAGTGCCATCGAGCACTCGCCGCCCCGCAGCGCCTGTACGGCGAGGTGGAGGGCGGTGAGCGAGGACGAGCACGCGGTGTCGACGGTGACCGAGGGCCCCTGCAGGCCGAAGGTGTAGGAGAGACGGCCGGAGAGGACGCTGGCCGCGGTGCCGCTGGGGAGGTAACCCTCGACGCCGTCGGGCACCTTGAGCGGGCGGCCGGTGTAGTCCTGGTAGCCGGAGCCGACGAAGACGCCCGTGGCGGTGGAGCGCATCGTGTGGGGGGCGATCCCGGCGCGCTCGAAGGTCTCCCAGGCGGTCTCCAGCAGCAGGCGCTGCTGCGGGTCCATGGCGACGGCCTCGCGGGGGCTGATGCCGAAGACCGCGGGGTCGAACTCGTCCGCGTCGTGCAGGAACCCGCCCTGGGTGGTGTACGTGGTGCCGGGGTGGTCGGGGTCGGGGTGGTACAGCGCCTCGACGTCCCAGCCGCGGTTGCCGGGGAAGCGGGAGATCGCGTCGCGGCCGGAGGCGACCAGCTCCCACAGGTCCTCGGGCGAGCGCACGCCGCCGGGGTAGCGGCAGGCCATCGCGATGACGGCGATCGGCTCCTCCAGCACCGCGGCGGCCGCCGCGGGAGTGGCCGGTGCGGGCGTGGCGGCCGGGTCCTGGCCGCCGGTGAGTTCGGCGCGCAGGTGGGCGGCGAGGTCCGCGGCCGTGGGGTGGTCGAAGACCAGCGTCGCGGGCAGGGCGAGGCCGGTGGCCTCGTTGATCCGGTTGCGCAGTTCCACCGCCGTCAGGGAGTCGAAGCCGAGGTCCCGGAAGGGCCGGTCGGGGTCGACGGCGCCCGCCCCGCGGTGGCCGAGGACGGCGGCGGCGTGCGTCCGCACGAGGTCCACGAGGGTGCGTGCGCGGTCCTCCTGCGACAGCCCGGCCAGACTCTCGGCGAACACCCCTGATCCGGGGCCCGAGTCGGAGGTGTCCTCCGCGAGCGTCGCGCGCACCTCGGGGAGGTCGCCGAGCAGTGGGCTGGGCCGGCCGACGGTGAACGGCACGATGAAGCGCGCCCAGTCCACGTCGGCCACGGTCAGCAGGGTCTCGTCGCGGTCGAGCGCGCGCTGCAGGCAGCTGATCGCCGATGCGGGGGTCATCGCGCGCAGGCCACGGCGGCGCAGCCGCTCCTCGTCGTCACCGTCCTCGACCATGCCGCCGTCGGCCCAGGGACCCCAGGAGACGGCGGTCGCGGTGAGGCCGCGGTCGCGGCGCTGCCGGGCGAGACCGTCGAGGAAGGCGTTCCCGGCGGCGTAGGCGGCCTGGCCGCCGCTGCCCCAGACGCCGGAGACGGACGAGAAGAGGACGAACGCGTCGAGCTCCTGATCGCCCAGCAGTTCGTCCAGGTGCGCCGCGCCGCCGGCCTTGGCGGCGAGCGCGGCGGCGAAGGCGGCCGGGGTGACGGCGTCCACCGTGCCGGCGTCGGCGACCCCGGCGGCGTGCACGACGGCGGTGAAGGTGTGCTCGGCGAGCAGGGCCGCCACGGCGTCGCGGTCGGCCACGTCGCAGGCGGCGAGCGTGACGCGGGCGCCGAGCTCCTCGAGTTCGTTCCGCAGGGCAGCGGCGCCCGGGGCGTCGGCGCCGCGGCGGCTGGTGAGGACGAGGTGTTCGGCGCCGCCGCGTGCCAGCCAGCGGGCGACGTGGCCGCCCAGCGCGCCCGTACCGCCGGTGATGAGGACGGTGCCGCGCGGCTGCCAGCGGCGGGTGGCCGGCCGTGCCGGTGCGTGGGCGAGCCGCCGGGCGAAGACGCCTGAGGGGCGGACGGCGAGCTGGTCCTCCTCCCACCGGCCCGACAGCGCCTGTGCCAGCACGTCGGCCAGGCGTGCGGCGACCTGGTCGTCGAGGGACTCCGGCAGGTCGATCAGGCCGCCCCAGCGCCGGGGCAGCTCCAGGGCGACGGTGCGGCCCAGGCCCCAGACCTGGGCGTGCCGGGCGTCGCGTACGGCGTCGGAGCCGCTCACGGCCACCGCGCCCGAGGTGAGGCACCACAGCGGGGCGTCGACGCCCGCGTCGCCCAGGGCCTGGACGAGCAGGAGGGTGGGCAGCACCGGGTCGCCGGTGACGAGGAGGGACAGCACACCGTCGACCGGCCCGATCCCGGCCAGCTCCCCGGCCAGTGCGGCACGGTCGCGCGCCGCGCCGACGACCAGCGTCTTCAGCGTGGCGCCGCGCGTGGTGAGCACGGCGCGGACCGCGGCGGTCCGCTCGTTCTCCTCCTCGGGCACGGCCAGCAGCCAGGTGCCGCCGATGCCGGCCGGAGCGAGACCGCCCAGGCGCTGCCACGACTCGCGGTAGCGCCGGTCGTCGACGGCGGACTGCTCCTTGCGCTGCCGCCGCCACGACGACAGCCTCGGCAGCACGTCCCTGAACGCGTCCCCTGCCCCGATGTCCAGGGTCCCGACGAGGGCTTGCAGGTCCTCGCGCTCCACGGTCTCCCAGAACTCCGCGTCCACCGGGTCCACCGGCGTGGCGGCAGCGGCGGGCTCCGGGGCGTCGACCCAGTACCGCTCGTGCTGGAAGGCGTACGTCGGCAGGTCGATCGTCCGCGCACCGGCGAAGAAGACGCTCCAGTCCACCGCCACGCCGTGGGTGTGCAGGTGCGCGAGAGCCGTGACGAACGCCTGCCGCTCGGCGCGGTCGGCGCTCAGCACCGGCACCGTGACGGCGTCGTCCAGGCAGCCCTGCGCCATGCCGCTGAGGACGCCGCCCGGGCCGATCTCGACGAAGGTCCGCACGCCCAGGTCGTGCAGGGTCCGGACGCCGTCGGCGAAACGGACGGCCTCGCGGACGTGCCGGACCCAGTATGCGGGGGTGTAGGTCTCGACGAGCCGGCCCGTGAGGTTGGAGACGACGGGTAACTGCGGCTTCTCGAAGGCGAGGCCACGGACGACCTCGGTGAACTGCTCCAGCATCGGCTCCATCAGGGGCGAGTGGAACGCGTGGCTGACCTTCAGCCGGGACGTCCTGCGGCCCTTCTCGGCGAAGGCAGCGGCGATCGCCAGGGCCTGCGTCTCGTCGCCGGAGACCACCACCGACGAGGGGCCGTTGACCGCGGCGACACTCACCCCGTCGGTGAGGAGGGGCAGGACTTCCTCCTCACCGGCCTGCACGGCGACCATCGCGCCGGCCGCCGGCAGCGCCTGCATCAGCGCGGCCCGGGCGGACACCAGCTTCGCCGCGTCGGGGAGGGACAGCGCGCCGGCCACGTGCGCGGCGGCGATCTCCCCCACGGAGTGACCCATGACGAACTCGGGCCGCACACCGAAGGATTCGAGGAGCCGGAACAGGGCCACCTCGACCGCGAAGAGCGCGGGCTGGGTGCACCCGGTCCGGTGCAGCGTTTCGGCATCGACGTCGACAGGGGCTCCGAGGTGCGCGCACACCTCGTCGTAGGCCGCTGCGAAGACGGGGAACGCCGCGTACAGCTCGCGTCCCATGCCGATGCGCTGCGAGCCCTGCCCGGAGAAGAGGAAGCCGGTCCTGCCGCCTGCCGGCCGCCCCAGGAGCACCCGGGGCGAGGGGGTTGCGGCGGCCACGTCCTCCAGCCCCAGGAGCAGTTCCTCGCGGCTGTCCCCCACGACCGCGGCCCGGTGCCGCATGGCCGCGCGGGTCGTGGCCAGCGACAGCCCGACGTCCTGCGGCCGGGCCTCGCCCCGGGCGAGGGGCAGCAGCCGGGCCGCCTGGGCCCGCAGCGCCGCGTCGCTCCTGGCGGAGAGCACCCACGCCAGCGGGCCTTCGGCGGGTGCCCCTGCGGGCTCGTCGTCCGGGGCCGGTGCCTGTTCGACGATGGTGTGGGCGTTGGTGCCGCTGACGCCGAAGGACGACACCGCGGCACGGCGCGGCTGATCGGTCTCCGGCCACTCCACGGCCTCGGTCAGCAGCCGCACCGCGCCCGCCGACCAGTCCACGTGCGGCGTCGGCTCATCGGCGTGCAGCGTCTTCGGGAGGACGCCGTGGCGCATGGCCATGACCATCTTGATGATCCCGCCGACACCCGCGGCAGCCTGCGCATGGCCGATGTTGGACTTCAGCGACCCCAGCCACAGCGGCCGGTCCTCCGGCCGCTCCCGGCCGTACGTGGCGATCAGCGCCTGCGCCTCGATCGGATCACCCAGCGTGGTGCCCGTACCGTGCGCCTCCACGACGTCGATCTGGGCGGGAGACAGGCCGGCCGAGGCCAGCGCCTGCCGGATCACCCGCTGCTGCGCGGGTCCGTTGGGCGCGGTCAGACCGTTGGACGCACCGTCCTGGTTCACCGCGCTCCCCCGCACCACGGCCAGCACCCGGTGTCCGTTGCGCACGGCGTCGGACAGCCGCTCCACCAGGAGCATGCCGACGCCCTCGCCCCAGCCGGTGCCGTCCGCGCCGGAGCCGAACGCCTTGCACCGTCCGTCCGGGGCCAGCCCACGCTGCCGGCTGAACTCCACGAACGCGGTGGGCGTGGTCATCACCTGCACGCCGCCGGCCAGCGCCATCGAGCACTCGCCGCCGCGCAGCGCCTGGATCGCCCAGTGCAGCGCCACCAGCGACGAGGAGCACGCCGTGTCGACGGTGACGGCCGGTCCTTCCAGGCCGAGGGTGTAGGCGATGCGGCCGGACATCACGCTGGCGGAGTTGCCGGTCCCGAGATGACCGTCGGACTCGCCGCCCACCCCGACCAGGAGGTTGACGTAGTCCTGGTAGCCGGAGCCCACGAAGACCCCGGTACGGCTGCCACGCACCGACTCCGCGTCGATACCGGCCCGCTCGAACGTCTCCCACGAGGTCTCCAGCAGCAGACGCTGCTGCGGATCCATCGCCACGGCCTCACGCGGACTGATCCCGAAGAACCCCGGGTCGAACTCCGCCGCCTCGTACAGGAATCCGCCCCGGCGCGTGTACGTCTTCCCCGTCGCCTCCGGGTCCGGGTCGTAGATGCCCTCCACGTCCCAGCCCCGGTCCGCCGGGAAGTCACCGACCGCGTCACCGCCGGAGGCCACCAGCTGCCACAGGTCCTCGGGCGAGCGCACCCCGCCCGGGTACCGGCACGCCATGCCGACGATCGCGATGGGTTCCTGGTCCTTCTCCTCGACCTCGCGAAGGCGCTCCCGGACCTGACGAAGGTCTCCGGTGACACGCTTGAGATACTCGAGAAGCCTGTCTTCGTTGCTGCTCATCCGCCTCATCCGTCCTCGGCTGTCGTCAAAGGTAGGGCGCCAAGAACTAGGAATTTTCTAGATCTTGATCGATCAGATCGAAGATGTCGTCGACCGTCGCGTCCTGGAGCTGCCGCCGCGCATCGGCGGATTCCGCGCCCCGCTCCCCTGCGGAATTCACCAGGGACAGCAGTCCCTGCAGCCGCCTCCGCACCCCTGCCCGGACCGTCTCCTCGGCGGAGGCGGCCGTCGAGATCACCGACTCCAGACGGTCCAGCTCGCCGAAGACAGACACCTCGTCCGGGGCCGTCCCACCGGCGAGTTCGCCGCGCAGGTAGCGGGCGATCGCCTCGGGCGTCGGGTGGTCGAAGACCAGCGTCGCGGGCAGGGACAGGCCGGTGTCGGCGGTGAGCAGGTTGCGCAGCTCCACCGCGGTCAGGGAGTCGAAGCCGAGGTCTCGGAACGCCAGGTCCGGTTCCACGGGTGCGGAGCCGTTGTGTCCGAGTACGGCCGCCGCGTGCGCGCACACCGTGTCCACGAGCAGGCGTTGCTGTTCGCCGTCGGACAGCGTGGACAGTTTCTCCGTCAGCGCGGACGGCTCCGCGGTCTTCCCGGCGGGCTCCGCTGCGAGGGCGTCCCTGACCTCGGGCAGATCGCTCAGCAGCGCGCTCGGCCTGCTGACGGTGAACGGGACGACGAACCGCTCCCAGTCCACGTCGGCGACGGTGACCGTGGCGTCCCCGCCGCTCAGCGCACCGTGCAGCGCGCAGATCGCCCGGTCCGGCCGCAGCACGGTCAGGCCGCGCTGCCGCAGCCGCTCCTCGTCCCCGGCGTCGGCGACCATGCCGCCCTCGCCCCACGGGCCCCAGGCGATCGCGGTCGCGGCGAGGCCCCGGGCCCGCCGGTGCTGCGCCAGGCCGTCGAGGAAGGCGTTCGCGGCCGAGTACGCGGCCTGCCCGCCGCCGCCCCACACGCCGGCGATCGAGGAGAAGAGGACGAAGGCGTCCAACTCCCGCTCCCGGAGCAGTTCGTGGAGGTGCGCGGCCCCGAGCGCCTTCGCGGCGACCGTCGCCGCGAAGTCACTGAGGCTCGTCCGGGCGAGCATACCGGCCTCTGCGGTGCCGGCCGTGTGGACGACGGCGTCGACGGGGTGTTCGGCGAGGAGGGCGGCCAGCGCCTCCCGGTCGGCCACGTCACAGGCGGCGACGGTCACGCGCACGCCCGCCTCCTCCAGTTCGGCCCTGAGGCCGTCGGCGCCGGGGGCGTCGGGACCACGGCGGCTGGTGAGCACCAGGTGCTCGGCGCCGGCACCGGCGAGCCAGCGGGCCACGTGCCCGCCCAGCGCACCCGTACCACCGGTGACCAGCACCGTGCCGCGCGGCGACCACGCACCGTCGCCCCGCGCCGCGGGCAGACGCGACAGACGCCGTACGAACGCCCCGCGGTCGCGGATCGCGACCTGGTCCTCGGCCGCCTGGCCGAGCACCGCGGCGAGGCGGCCGGCCACCCGGTCGTCGACCGTGTCCGGGAGGTCGATCAGCCCGCCCCAGCGCGGCGCGTGCTCCAGCGCCGCCACCCGGCCCAGTCCCCAGACCTGGGACTGGTACGGGTCGGCCACCTCGTCGGCGGGGCTCACGCCCACCGCGTTCCGGGTCGCACACCACAACGGGGCGGCGATGCCCGCGTCGCCCAGGGCCTGCACGAGGAGGACGGACAGTGCGACGCCGGCGGTCAGCGCGGCGGCCGCCGGGGCGGCCCCGCCGTCGACGGCGAGCAGTGACAGGACGCCCGCCACGGTCTCGTCACCGGCCGCTCGGGCGAGCTGCGCGGCCAGGTCCGCACGGCCGGTGGCCGGCTCGACCGGTACCGGCAGCGGGGCCAGGCCCCGCCCGGTCAGCCCGCGGAGGCAAGCGGTGACCCAGTCGTCGTCCAGCTGCGCGGCGCTGACCGGAACCAGCCATACGCCGTTCCGGGCCGGGCCCTCCGGGGCGGGGTCGGGTATCGCCTTCCAGGTGACGCCGTAGCGCCAGCCGTCCACGGTGGACTGCTCCTTGCGCTGCCGCCGCCATGAGGACAGCCTCGGCAGCACGTCGCTGAACGCGTCCCCTGCCCCGATGTCCAGGGTCCCGACGAGGGCTTGCAGGTCCTCGCGCTCCACGGTCTCCCAGAATTCCGCGTCCACCGGGTCCGCCACCGCGGCGGCGGGCTCCGGGGCGTCGAGCCAGTAGCGCTCGTGCTGGAAGGCGTAGGTCGGCAGGTCGACGCGCCGGGCGCCCGGGAAGAAGGCGTGCCAGTCCACTTCGGCGCCGCTGACGTGCAGTTGGGCCAACGCGGTGGTGAGCGCCTGGGGTTCGGGGCGGTCGGCTCGGAGTACGGGGATGGTGACGATGTCGTCCGCGCAGGCCTGAGCCAGGGCGCTGAGGACGCCACCGGGGCCGATCTCCACGAACGTGCTCACACCAAGCTCGTGCAGACTCCGCACGCCGTCGGCGAAGCGGACCGCCTCACGGACGTGCCGGACCCAGTACTCCGGCGTGTACGACTCGGCCGGCCGACCGGTGAGATTCGAAACCACCGGAATCCGCGGCTCGTTGAAGACCAGCCCGCCGACGACCTCCGCGAACTCCTCCAGCATCGGATCCATCAACGGCGAGTGGAACGCGTGGCTGACCTTCAACCGGCTCACTTTGCGGCCCTGCTGAGTGAAGACCTCGGCGATTCCCAGCACCGCGTCCTCGGCTCCGGAGACCACCACCGACCGGGGACCGTTGACCGCCGCGATACCGACGCCGTCGGTCAGGTGCGGCAGCACCTCTTCCTCGGCCGCCTGCACCGCGACCATCGCCCCACCCGCAGGCAACGCCTGCATCAACGCAGCCCGCGCCGACACCAGCCGCGCCGCATCCTCCAGCGACAACACACCCGCCACATGAGCAGCCGCGATCTCACCGACCGAGTGACCGGCCACGTAATCCGGCCGGACCCCCCACGACTCCAGAAGCCGGAACAGCGCCACCTCGACCGCGAACAACGCGGGCTGGGCACACCCGGTCCGGTTCAGCTCCTCCGAGTCCACATCGACCGGCACATCCAGACGCGCACACACCTCGTCGTACGCATCGGCGAAGACGGGGAACGCCTCGTACAACTCACGCCCCATACCCATCCGCTGCGAACCCTGACCCGAGAACAAGAACCCGACCTTGCCGCCCGGCCGGCCCTGGACGACTCCGGGTGACGGCGTTCCGGCGGCCAGGCAGCCCAGTTCGTGGCGGAAGTCGTCACAGTTCGCGCCGATGACGACCGCCCTGTGACGCATCGCGCTCCGGGTGGTGGCCAGCGAGAAGCCGACATCGGCCGGTGACGTGCCGTCCTGCACGAAGGCCAGCAGCCGTCGTGCCTGTTCGCGCAGCGCAGCGCTGGTCTTCGCGGAGAGCACCCACGGCAGGAGGGCCGGGGCCGAGGCTGTGGTGGCCCCATCGGCCGGGACCGGCGGTGCCTGTTCGATGATGGTGTGGGCGTTGGTGCCGCTGACGCCGAAGGACGACACCGCGGCACGGCGCGGGCGGTCCGGCGCCGGCCAGTCGACGGCCTCGGTCAGCAGCCGGACGTCACCCGCCGACCAGTCCACGTGCGGCGTCGGGTCGTCCACGTGCAGGGTCTTCGGGAGGACGCCGTGGCGCATCGCCATGACCATCTTGATGATCCCGCCGACACCCGCGGCGGCCTGCGCATGGCCGATGTTGGACTTCAGCGACCCCAGCCACAGCGGCCGGTCCTCCGGCCGCTCCCGGCCGTACGTGGCGATCAGCGCCTGCGCCTCGATCGGGTCGCCGAGCCTGGTGCCCGTACCGTGCGCCTCCACCGCGTCGACATCGGCCTCGGTGAGCCCGGCGGAGGCCAGGGCCTGCCCGATCACCCGCTGCTGCGCGGGTCCGTTGGGCGCGGTCAGACCGTTGGACGCACCGTCCTGGTTCACCGCGCTCCCCCGCACGACGGCCAGGACCTCGTGGCCGTTGCGGCGGGCGTCGGACAGCCGCTCCACCAGGAGCATGCCGACGCCCTCGGCCCAGCCGGTGCCGTCCGCGCCGGAGCCGAACGCCTTGCACCGTCCGTCCGGGGCCAGCCCACGCTGCCGGCTGAACTCCACGAAAGCCCGCGGGGTGGACATGACCATCACACCGCCGGCCAGCGCCATGGAGCACTCCCCGTTGCGGAGGGCCTGGGCCGCCCAGTGCAGGGCCACGAGCGACGAGGAGCACGCCGTGTCGACGGTGACGGCCGGTCCTTCCAGGCCGAGGGTGTAGGCGATGCGGCCGGACATGATGCTCGCGGAGTTGCCCGTGCCGAAGAAGCCCTCGGAGTCGTCGATCGCGTGGAAGGCCTGGGCGGCGTAGTCCTGGTAGCCGGAGCCCACGAAGACCCCGGTACGGCTGCCACGCACCGACTCCGCGTCGATACCGGCCCGCTCGAACGTCTCCCACGAGGTCTCCAGCAGCAGACGCTGCTGCGGATCCATCGCCACGGCCTCACGCGGACTGATCCCGAAGAACCCCGGGTCGAACTCCCCCGCCTCGTACAGGAATCCGCCCCGGCGCGTGTACGTCTTCCCCGTCGCCTCCGGGTCCGGGTCGTAGATGCCCTCCACGTCCCAGCCCCGGTCCGCCGGGAAGTCACCGACCGCGTCACCGCCGGAGGCCACCAGCTGCCACAGGTCCTCGGGCGAGCGCACCCCGCCCGGGTACCGGCACGCCATGCCGACGATCACGATGGGGTCGTCGTCCTCGGCGGGCGCGGCGACCGCTTCCGGTGCTGCCGTCGTGGTGGGGCCGGTGAGTTCGGTGCGCAGCTGCCGGGCGAGCGCCTGGGCGTTGGGGTGGTCGAAGACCAGTGTGGGCGGCAGGGCGAGGCCGGTCTCGGCGTTGAGCTTGTTGCGCAGTTCGACGGCGGTCAGGGAGTCGAGGCCGAGGTCCTTGAAGGCCCGTTCGGCCTCGATCTCGTCGGCGCCGCCGTGGCCGAGGACGGCGGCCGCGTGCCTGCGTACGAGGTCGGTCAGCAGCGCGTGCTGCTCGGTCTCGGGCAGCTGGACGAGACGGTCGGCCAGGAGCGAGGCGGGGGCCGGGCCGGGCTCGCCGGCGGTGCCGCCCGCGGTGAGGATCCGTTCGGCCTCCGGGAGGTCGCCGAGCAGGGCGCTCGGGCGGACCACGGTGAACGGGGGCAGGAACCGTTCCCATTCGACGTCGGCCACCGTGGTGGTCGGCTCGCCGGAGTCCAGCGCCTGCCGGAGGCCGGCCACGGCGAGCGCGGCGGGCATCGGGATCAGGCCGCGGCGGCGCAGTCGTGCGTCCGTGCCGTCGCTCTCCGCCATGCCGCCGCCCGCCCACGGGCCCCAGGCGACGGCGGTCGCCGGCAGGCCTTGGGCCCGGCGGCGTTCGGCGAGCCCGTCGAGCAGGGCGTTGGCCGCGGCGTAGGCGGCCTGGTGGCCGCTGCCCCACACGCCGGCGATGGACGAGAAGAGGACGAAGGCGTCGAGTTCCCGGTCGGCGAGGAGCGCGTCGAGGTGCAGGGCGCCGGCTGCCTTGGCGGACAGTACGTCGGCGAAGGCTCCCGGCGTCATGGTCTCCAGCGGCTCCAGGTGGTCCACGCCCGCCGTGTGGACGACGGCGTTCACCGGGTGCTCGGCGAGCAGCGCGGCGAGCGCCGCACGGTCGGCGACGTCGCACGCGGCGACGGTGACACGGACACCCGTCGCCCCCAGTTCTGTGACGAGATCCGCCGCGCCCGGCGCGTCGAGGCCACGGCGACTGGTCAGCACCAGGTGTTCGGCACCGGCACCGGCGAGCCAGCGGGCCACGTGCCCGCCCAGCGCACCCGTACCACCGGTGACCAGCACCGTGCCGCGCGGCGACCACGGCCGGCCGGCCCGCCTGTTGCGGCGGACTGCCGTGGGGGTGAGCCTGCGGCCGAACACGCCGCGGGCGCGGATCGCGACCTGGTCCTCGGCCGCCTGGCCGAGCACCGCGGCGAGGCGGCCGGCCACCCGGTCGTCGACCGTGTCCGGGAGGTCGATCAGCCCGCCCCAGCGCGGCGCGTGCTCCAGCGCGGCGACCCGGCCGAGACCCCAGACGGCGTTCTGGGCGGCGCTCGGCACCGCGTCGGCACGGCCGGTGGACACGGCGGACCTGGTCAGCGCCCACAGCGGGGCGTCGATGCCCGCGTCGCCCAGGGCCTGGAGAAGCGCGAGGGTGAGCGCGGTGCCGACGGAGAGGGCCGGGTGTACGGGGTGGGGTCGCTCGTCGGTGCCGAGCAGGGAGATCACACCGTCGACCGGGGTCTTACGGACGGCGTCCGCGAGCTGCCGCAGCAGAGCGGCGCGGTCGGCGGCCGGGTCGACCGCCACCCGGACCAGCCGGGCCCCACGGGCGGCGAGCCCGTCGGCGACGGCGGCGGTCCACTCGACGGCCTCGGTGGTTTCGGTGTTCTCGGTGACCAGGAACAGCCAGTCGCCGGGCAGTTCGTGCGCCCGGAGGCCGCTGAGCGGCTTCCAGTCCGTGCGGTAGGACCAGCCTTCCGCGGCGGCCTCCCGGCGCTGTTGCCGGCGCCACGCGGACAGCCGGGGCAGTACCGCGTCCAGCTGCTCGGTGGGCAGGTCGAGGGTGGCGGCGAGGGACTGGGCGTCCTCGCGCTCCACCGTCTCCCAGAAGCCGGCCTCGGCGGCGTCGGTCTCCGGGACGGCGGCGGCCGTGGGCGTGGTGGTCTCCAGCCAGTACCGCTGGTGCTGGAAGGCGTAGGTCGGCAGGTCGGTGCGCCGGGCGCCACGGCCGGCGTAGAACGCCTGCCAGTCAACGGGGACGCCGTGCACGTGGAGCTGTGCGACGGCGCGGGTGATCGCCTCGGGCTCGGGGCTGCCGGACCGTGCGGAGGCAACGGTGAGCGCGCCGTCCAGGCAGCCCTGTGCCATGGCGCTCAGCACAGCGCCGGGGCCGGTCTCCACGAACGTGGTCACGCCCAGCTCGCCCAGGGTCCGGATGCCGTCGGCGAAACGCACGGCCTCGCGGACGTGCCGGACCCAGTAGTCCGGCGTGTAGGCGTCGATGAGTTCGCCGGTGAGGTTCGAGACGACCGGGATCCGGGGCGTCTCGAAGCGCAGACCGCCGACGACGCGGGCGAAGTCCTCCAGCACGGGGTCCATCAGCGGCGAATGGAAGGCGTGGCTCACGGTGAGCCGCGAGGTCTTGCGGCCGTCCCGGGCGAAGACGTCCGCGACGGCCGTCACGGCGTCCTCGGCTCCGGAGACCACGACGGACTGCGGACCGTTGATCGCCGCGATGGCGACGCCGTCGGTGAGGTGCGGCAGCACCTCTTCCTCGCTGGCCTGGACGGCGATCATCGCCCCGCCGGCGGGCAGGGCCTGCATCAGCGCGGCACGCGCCGTCACCAGTACGGCCGCGTCCTCCAGCGACAACACACCCGCCACATGAGCAGCCGCGATCTCGCCCACGGAGTGACCGGCCAGGTAGTGCGGCCGCACGCCCCACGACTCCAGCAGCCGGTGGACGGCTACCTCGTGCGCGAACAGCGCGGGCTGGGTGAAGGCGGTGCGGTTCAGCTCCGCGCCGTCCTCATGACCGTTCGTGCCGAACGCCACGTCCCGCAGCGGCCGTTCGAGGTGCCGGTCGAGGTGGGCGCAGACCTCGTCGTACGCCTCCGCGAAGACCGGGAACGCCTCGTACAGTTCCCGCCCCATGCCGGTGCACTGCGAGCCCTGCCCGGAGAACAGGAACCCGATCTGGCCGGTGCCGGCGCGGCCGAGGACGGCACCGGGAGCGGGCGCTCCTGCGGCCAGGGCCCGCAGGCCCTCGGCGATCCGGCCGCGGTCGGCACCGACCACGGCGGCGCGGTGCCCCAGGGCGGCCCGGGTGGTGGCCAGCGAGAGGCCGATGTCGACGAGGGAGGGTCCGGCGCCGTCGGCGGTGAGGGGCAGCAGACGTTCCGCCTGGGCGCGCAGCGCGGCCTCGGAGTTGCCGGACAGCACCCACGGCACGGTCGCCGAGGCGACCTCGACCGGTGCGACGGCGGCCGGTCCGGCCACCGGGGCCTGCTCGATGACGGTGTGCGCGTTGGTGCCGCTGACACCGAAGGACGACACGGCGGCCCGGCGCGGGCGGCCGGTCTCCGGCCAGTCGACGGCCTCGGTCAGCAGCCGCACCGCGCCCGCCGACCAGTCCACGTGCGGCGTCGGCTCATCGGCGTGCAGCGTCCGTGGAAGGACGCCGTGGCGCATCGCCATCACCATCTTGATCACTCCGGCCACGCCGGACGCCGCCTGGGCGTGACCGATGTTGGACTTCAGCGAGCCCAGCCACAGCGGCCGGTCCTCCGGCCGCTCCTGGCCGTAGGTGGCGAGGAGCGCCTGCGCCTCGATCGGGTCGCCCAGAGCGGTGCCCGTGCCGTGCGCCTCCACCGCGTCGACCTCGGCCTCGGTGAGCCCGGCGGAGGCCAGGGCCTGCCGGATGACCCGCTGCTGTGCCGGGCCGTTGGGCGCGGTCAGACCGTTGGACGCGCCGTCCTGGTTGACCGCGCTGCCCCGCACGACCGCGAGGACCTCGTGGCCGTTGCGCACGGCGTCGGACAGGCGCTCCACGAGCAGCACGCCCACGCCCTCCGCCCAGCCGGTGCCGTCCGCGCCGGCGCCGAACGCCTTGCAGCGGCCGTCGGCTGACAGCCCGCGCTGCCGGCTGAACTCCACGAACGCGGCCGGTACGGCCATGACGTTCACACCGCCCGCGACGGCCATCGTGCTCTCGCCGCCCCGCAGCGACTGGATGGCCAGGTGCAGGGCGACCAGCGACGACGAGCACGCCGTGTCGACGGTGACGGCGGGGCCCTCCAGGCCGAACGAGTAGGCCACGCGCCCGGAGACGACGCTCGCGGCGCTGCCGGTGAGCAGGTGGCCCTCGACGCCCTCGGGGACCTGCGGGAGACCCGCGCCGTAACCCTGATAGGACATACCGACGAACACGCCCGTGCGGCTGCCCTTCAGGGAGGCCGGGTCGATGCCGGCCCGCTCGAAAGCCTCCCACGAGGCCTCCAGCAGCAGGCGCTGCTGGGGGTCCATCGCGAGCGCCTCGCGCGGCGAGATGCCGAACAGCGCGGCGTCGAAGTTCCCCGCGTCGTGGAGGAATCCGCCGTCGCGCGCGTAGGTCTTGCCAGGGGTGCCCGGGTCGGGGTCGTAGAGGTCCTCGACGTCCCAGCCGCGGTCCTCGGGGAAGCCGGAGATCGCGTCGCCGCCGGACGTCACGAGCTGCCACAGGTCCTCGGGCGAGCCGACGCCGCCGGGGAGGCGGCAGCTCATGGCCACGATCGCGATGGGCTCGTCGTCGGCGGCGGCCGTGTGCTGCTCCTGCTGTGCGGCGGTCTGCGCGCCGAGCAGTTCGATGCGCAGGAACCGGGCCAGGGCGGTGGTGTTCGGGTGGTCGAACACCAGCGTGGTGGGCAGCCTCAGACCGGTGTCGGCCGTGAGCCTGTTGCGCAGTTCGACGGCGGTGAGCGAGTCGAAGCCGAGGTCGTTGAAGGCCCGGCCGGGCTCCACCGCCGCTGCGCCGTCGTGGCCGAGCACGGCGGCCGCGTGCCCGCGGACGAGGTCCGTCAGCGTGCGATCCTGTTCACCCGCCGGCAGCCCGGCCAGCTGTGCGGCGAGCGCGTTGCCGGCTTCGCCTCCGCCGGAGGCCGGGCTCTCCAGGGCGCGGCGCGCCTCGGGCACGTCCAGGAGCAGGGCGCTGGGGCGGGTGACGGTGAACGGGCCTATGAAGCGCTCCCAGTCGAAGTCCGCGACGGTCAAGGTGGTCTCGCCGTCGGTCAGCGCCTGCCGGAGTGCGGAGATCGCGAGGTCGGGCCGCATGGGCGGCAGGCCGCGGCGGCGCAGCATCTCCTCTCCGTCGCCCACACCGGCCATGCCGCCCTCGGCCCAGCCGCCCCAGGCGACGGCGAGCGCGGTGCGCCCGCGTGCCCGCCGGTACTCGGCGAGGGCGTCCAGGTAGGCGTTGGCCGCCGCGTAGGCGCCCTGTCCGGCGCCGCCCCAGATACCGGCGCCCGAGGAGAACATGACGAACGCGTCGAGTTCCTGACCGGCCAGCAGGTCGTCCAGGTGCGTGGCCCCTGCGGCCTTGGCCGCCACCGTGTCGGCGAATCCGGCCGGGTCGGAGTCCTCGATCATGACGTGGTCGCCGACGCCCGCCGCGTGGACGACGGCGTCGACGGGGTGTTCGGCCAGGAGCGCGGCCAGCGCCTCCCGGTCGGCCACGTCACAGGCGGCGACGGTCACACGCACGCCCGCCTCCTCCAGTTCGGCCCTGAGGCCGTCGGCGCCGGGGGCGTCGGGACCACGGCGGCTGGTGAGCACCAGGTGCTCCGCGCCGGCACCGGCGAGCCAGCGGGCCACGTGCCCGCCCAGCGCACCCGTACCACCGGTGACCAGCACCGTGCCGCGCGGCGACCACCCCTGGGCGGGGCCGGTGGCGCGGGCGGCACGGACGAGCCGCCGCCCGAAGACGCCCGAGGCGCGGACCGCCACCTGGTCCTCGGCGGCCTGCCCGAGGACGGCGGCCACGCGGGCCGTGGTCCGTGCGTCCAGTACCTCGGGAAGGTCGAGCAGTCCGCCCCAGCGGTGCGGGTGTTCCAGCGCCGCCGCCCGGCCGAAGCCCCATACCTGCGACTGCACCGGGCGGTCCACGCTCTCGGAGCGGCCGGTGGCCACCGCGCCGCGCGTGGCGCACCACAGCGGCGCGTCGACGCCCGCGTCGCCGAGTGCCTGCACCAGGCAGAGGGTGGCGGCGAGGCCGTGCGACAGGCCGGGGTGACCGGCCGAGGTGCTCTCGTCCTCGGCGAGCAGGGACAGTACGCCGTCCACCGGGCCGGCGCCGGCCAGCTCGCGGGCCAGCGTCCCGCGGTCGGTGCCGGGCCCCGCGACGAGTGTCACCAGTTCCAGGCCGCGCTCGCCGAGCGCGGTGCGGACCGAGGCGGTCCACTCGCTCTCCGCGGCCACGACGAGCAGCCAGGTCCCGGACGCGCCGGGCTGCGGAAGCGCACCCAGCGGCTTCCATGTGACGCGGTAGCGCCACCCGTCGACCACGGACTGCTCGCGGCGCTGACGGCGCCACGCGGACAGCCGGGGCAGGATCGCGCTCAGCGAGGCGTCCGCGCCGACGCCCAGGGTCGCGGCGAGGGACTCCGCGTCCTCGCGCTCCACGCTGTCCCAGAAGCCGGAGTCCGCCGCGTCGGCCGGGGTGCCGGCGGCGGCCGGGTCCTCGTCCCCCTCCAGCCAGAAGCGCTCGCGCTGGAAGGCGTAGGTCGGCAGGTCGACACGGCTTGCGCCCGGAAGGAGTGCCTGCCAGTCCGGGGAGACGCCGTGCACGTGCAGTTCGGCGAGCGCGGTGACGAGTGCCTGCTGCTCGGGGCGGTCACCGCGCAGGACGGGCACGGCGATCGCATCGTCCGCGCAGGCCTGCGCCAGGGCGCTGAGGACGCCACCGGGGCCGATCTCCACGAACGTGCTCACACCCAGCTCGTGCAGGGTCGCGACGCCGTCGGCGAAGCGGACCGCCTCACGGACGTGCCGGACCCAGTACTCCGGCGTGTACGACTCGGCCAGTCGGCCGGTGAGAGTCGAAACGACCGGAATCCGCGGCTCGTTGAAGACCAGCCCGCCGACGACCTCCGCGAACTCCTCCAGCATCGGATCCATCAACGGCGAGTGGAACGCGTGGCTGACCTTCAACCGGCTCACTTTGCGGCCCTGTTGAGTGAAGACCTCGACGATTCCCAGCACCGCGTCCTCGGCTCCGGAGACCACCACCGACCGGGGACCGTTGACCGCCGCGATATCGACGCCGTCGGTCAGGTGCGGCAGCACCTCTTCCTCGGTCGCCTGCACCGCGACCATCGCCCCACCCGCGGGCAACGCCTGCATGAGACGGGCACGGGCGGACACCAGCCGCGCCGCATCCTCCAGCGACAACACACCCGCCACATGAGCAGCCGCGACCTCGCCGACCGAGTGACCGGCCACGTAATCCGGCCGGATGCCCCACGATTCGAGAAGCCGGAACAGGGCGACCTCGACCGCGAACAACGCGGGCTGGGCACACCCGGTCCGGTGCACCTCCTCCGAATCGACATCGACCGGCACATCCAGACGCGCACACACCTCGTCGTACGCATCGGCGAAGACGGGGAACGCCTCGTACAACTCACGCCCCATACCCGTCCGCTGCGAACCCTGACCCGAGAACAGGAAACCGACCTTGCCCTCGGGGCGGGCGCGTCCCAGCGTCACGTTCGCCGCCGGTTCGCCCGCGGCGAGGGCGTCGAGGGCTTGCCGGAGTTCGTCCGGGCCCTGTGCCAGGAGCACCGCGCGGTCCTCGAACGTCTCGCGCGAGGCGAGGGAGAGACCGATGTCGGAAGCCGTCCAGCCGTTCTGCGCGTCGAGGTGGCCGGCCAGCCGGGCGGCCTGGGCGCGCAGCGCCGGCTCGCCCTTGCCCGACAGCACCCACGGCACGAGCGCGCCGGAGTCGGGCGTGGGGGGCAGCTGCGCCGTGGCGGGGGCCTGTTCGATGATGGTGTGGGCGTTGGTGCCGCTGACGCCGAAGGACGACACGGCGGCACGGCGCGGGCGGTCCGGCGCCGGCCAGTCGACGGCCTCGGTCAGCAGCCGGACATCGCCCGCCGACCAGTCCACGTGCGGCGTCGGCTCGTCCACGTGCAGCGTCTTCGGGAGGACGCCGTGGCGCATGGCCATCACCATCTTGATCACACCGGCCACGCCCGCCGCGGCCTGCGTGTGACCGATGTTGGACTTCAGCGAACCCAGCCACAGGGGCTGTCCCTCGGGCCGCCCCTGCCCGTACGTGGCGATCAGCGCCTGCGCCTCGATCGGGTCGCCGAGCCTGGTGCCCGTACCGTGCGCCTCCACCACGTCCACATCGGCCGGAGCGAGCCCGGCCGAGGCCAGCGCCTGCCCGATCACCCGCTGCTGCGCGGGGCCGTTGGGCGCGGTCAGACCGTTGGACGCACCGTCCTGGTTCACCGCGCTCCCCCGCACCACGGCCAGCACGCGGTGACCGTTGCGCACGGCGTCGGAGAGGCGCTCCACGAGCACCACTCCCACGCCCTCGCCCCAGCCGGTGCCGTCGGCGTCCGCGCCGAACGCCCTGCAGCGGCCGTCGGGCGACAGCCCGCGCTGGCGGCTGAACTCCACGAAGACGTTCGGGCTCGCCATGACGGTGACGCCGCCGGCCAGCGCCATCGTGCACTCGCCGTTGCGCAGCGACTGCACGGCCAGGTGCAGGGCGACCAGGGACGAGGAGCAGGCCGTGTCGATCGTGACGGCGGGGCCCTCCAGGCCGAACGTGTAGGCCACCCGGCCGGAGACGACGCTGGACGCGCCGCCGACGAGCCGGTGTCCTTCGACGCCTTCCGGGGTCCGGCGCACCTCGGCTCCGTAGCCCTGGTAGGCCATGCCGACGAAGACGCCGGTCCGGCTGCCGCGCAGCTGCGCGGGGGTGATCCCGGCCCGCTCGAAGGCCTCCCACGAGGTCTCCAGGAACAGGCGCTGCTGCGGGTCCATCGCCAGGGCCTCGCGCGGGGAGATCCCGAAGAACCCGGCGTCGAAGTCGGTGGCGCCGTACAGGAATCCGCCGTCGCGCGCATAGGTCGTGCCGGGGCGCTCGGGGTCGGGGTCGTAGAGGGCCTCGACGTCCCAGCCGCGGTTCGAGGGGAACTCGGAGATGGCGTCGCCGCCGGACGTCACCAGGTCCCACAGGGCCTCGGGCGAGTCGACGCCGCCGGGCAGGTGACAGCTCATCGCCACGATCGCGATGGGCTCGTCGTCGGCGGCCGCGTGCTGCTCCGGCTCCACGGCGGCCTGCGTTCCGAGCAGCTCGCCGTGCAGGAAGCGGGCGAGCGCCGTGGCGTTGGGGTGGTCGAAGACCAGCGTGGGCGGCAGCGCGAGACCGGTCGCCGCGTTGACCTTGTTGCGGAGTTCGACGGCGGTCAGGGAGTCGAAGCCGAGGTCCTTGAAGGCCCGTTCGGCCTCGACCTCCGCCGCCGAGGAGTGGCCCAGGACCGCCGCGACGTGTGCGCGGACCAGGTCGATCAAGGTCTGCGTGCGTTCGGCCTCCGGTAGTCCGGCGAGCCGGGCCGTCAGGGGCGTGGCGCCGGTGGCGGCGTCGGCCGGTGCTGCGGCGCGGGCGCCCAGCACCTCGGGCAGTTCGGACAGCAGGGCGCTCGGGCGGCCGAGGGTGAACGGTCCGATGAACCGCTCCCAGTCGATGTCGGCCACGACGACCGCGGTGTCGTCGCAGTCCAGGGCGCGCTGGACGGCGGTCACGGCGAGGGCGGCGGGCAGGGTGCTGACGCCGCGGCGGCGCAGCTGCTCCTCGTCGGCGTCGGTGACCATGCCGCCGTCGGCCCAGGGGCCCCAGGCGATCGCGGTGGCGGTCAGCCCCCGGGCCCTGCGCCGGGCGGCGAGCCCGTCGAGGAAGGCGTTGCCGGCCGCGTAGGCGGTCTGCAGTCCGCTGCCCCACACCCCGGCGATCGAGGAGAAGAGGACGAAGGCGTCCAGCTCGCGGTCGCCGAGCAGTTCGTCCAGGTGCGCGGCGCCACGGGCCTTCGCCGCCATCGTGCGGGCGAAGTCGGCCGGCGTCAGCTCGTCGAAGGGGGCGAACTGTGCCACTCCCGCCGTGTGGAAGACGGAGGTGAAGGTGTGCTCGGCGAGCAGCGCCGCCACCGCGTCGCGATCGGTGACGTCACAGGCGGCGAGGGTGACGCGCGCTCCCAGCTCCTGAAGTTCGGCCTTGAGCGCGGTCGCGCCGGGGGCGTCGGCGCCGCGGCGGCTGGTGAGCACCAAGTGCTCCGCGCCGGCACCGGCGAGCCAGCGGGCCACGTGCCCGCCCAGCGCACCCGTACCACCGGTGACCAGGACCGTGCCGCGCGGCGACCACGGCCGGCCGGCGCCGCTTCGGGCGTGGGCGAGCCGGACGGTGAACACGCCGGAGGCGCGGACGGCGACCTGGTCCTCCGCCCTGTCGGAGCTCTGGCGCAGGACGGCGGCGACACGGCCGGCCGCGCGCTCGTCGACGGCCGTGGGCAGGTCGATCAGACCGCCCCAGCGCCCGGGGTGCTCCAGGGCCAGGGCGCGGCCGAGGCCCCACACCTGGTTCTGCACCGCGCTGAGCGGTGCGTCGTCGGAGCGGCCGGTGGCGGCCGCGCCGCGGGTGACGCACCACAGCGGCGCGTCGACGCCCGCCTCGCCCAGCGCCTGGGCCAGGGCCACGGTGTGCGTCAGGCCCTGGGAGAGCGCGGGGTGTTCGGGCGAGGCGGTCTCGTCGGTCGCGAGCAGCGACAAGACGCCGTCGAGCGATCCGGCTTCGGCTGCGGCCCGGGTCAAGTCGTCGGCCAGGCAGGCGCGGTCGGCTTCGGCACCGACCGTCAGCGGGATCAGGTGCGCGCCACGTCCGGCGAGGGCCGCGCGGACCGTCCCGGCCCACTCGTCTCCCTCGCGGGCGGCGAACAGCCATGTGCCGCCGGAGAGATCGCCACCGGACAGGCCGTTCAGCGGTTGCCAGGACAGCTGGTAGCGCCAGCCGTCCAGGACGGACTGCTCGCGCCGCCGGCGCCGCCAGGCGGACAGCTTCGGAACCACGGCGTCCAGTTCCTCGGCGCTCAGTTCCAGCGTGGCGGCGAGGGACTGGGCGTCCTCGCGCTCGACGCTCGCCCAGAACTCGGCGTCGGCCGCGTCCACGGCGGCCGTCTCGGCCTCGGGGGCCTCCAGCCAGTAGCGCTGCTGCTGGAAGGCGTACGTGGGCAGGTCGACGCGCCGGGCGCCCGGGAGGAGGGCCTGCCAGTCCGGGGAGACGCCGTGCACGTGGAGTTCGGCGAGCGCGGTGACTACGGCCTGCTGCTCGGAGCGGTCGGCTCGGAGTACGGGGATGGTGACGATGTCGTCCGCGCAGGCCTGCGCCATGCCGCTGAGGACGCCACCGGGGCCGATCTCCACGAACGTGCTCACACCCAGCTCGTGCAGAGTCCTGACGCCGTCGGCGAAGCGGACCGCCTCACGGACGTGCCGGACCCAGTACTCCGGCGTGTACGACTCGACCGGCCGACCGGTGAGATTCGAAACCACCGGAATCCGCGGCTCGTTGAAGACCAGCCCGCCGACGACCTCTGCGAACTCCTCCAGCATCGGATCCATCAGGGGCGAGTGGAACGCGTGGCTGACCTTCAGGCGGGAGGTTTTGCGGCCCTGCTCCCGGAAACTCTCGGCGATCGCGGTGACCGCTTCCTCGGCTCCGGAGACCACGACGGAACGAGGACCGTTGACCGCCGCGATGCCCACCTCGTCGGTCAGGTGCGGCAGCACCTCGTCCTCGGTCGCCTGCACCGCGACCATCGCCCCACCCGCGGGCAACGCCTGCATCAACGCAGCCCGCGCCGACACCAGCCGCGCCGCATCCTCCAGCGACAACACACCCGCCACATGAGCAGCCGCGATCTCACCGACCGAATGACCGGCCACATAATCCGGCCGGACCCCCCACGACTCCAGCAGCCGGAACAGCGCCACCTCGACCGCGAACAAAGCCGGTTGGGTGCAACCCGTCCGGTCGAGCTGCTCCGCATCGGCGTCGAGCGTGACGTCCAGGTGGGCGCGGATCTCGTCGTAGGCCGCGGCGAACGCCGGGAAGGCGTCGTAGAGTTCGCGCCCCATTCCGGCCCGCTGCGAGCCCTGGCCGGAGAAGAGAAACCCCGTCTTGTCGCCGAGGCGGGCCGCGTTCTGGACGACGGCCGCGGACGGGGTGCCGGACGCCAGGGCCCGTACGCCTTCGGTGAGTTCCTCCAGGCTCTCGCCGACGACGGCCGCCCGGCGGTCCCATGCGGTGCGCGCCGTGGCGAGGGAGAAGCCGATGTCGGCCGGTGCGCTGCCGGGGCCGCTCCCATCGCTCCGGCCGTCCTCCAGGAAGGAGAGCAGGCGCTCCGCCTGGGCGCGCAGCGCCGCGTCGCTCTTCGCCGACAGCACCCACGGGACCGGTCCCTGGGCGGCCGTCCCGCGGGCGGGCTCCTCGTCGAGGGCCGGGGCCTGCTCGATGATCGTGTGCGCGTTGGTGCCGCTGACGCCGAAGGACGACACGGCGGCGCGGCGGGGGTGGTCCGACTCGGGCCACCGGACGGTCTCGGTCAGCAGCCTGACGCCGCCCGCCGACCAGTCGACCTGGGCGGTCGGCTCGTCCACGTGCAGCGTCTGCGGCAGGACGCCGTTGCGGATGGCCATCACCATCTTGATCACACCGGCGACGCCGGAAGCCGCTTGTGTGTGACCGATGTTGGACTTGACGGAGCCCAGCCACAGCGGCCGGTCCCCCGAGTGCTCCTGGCCGTACGTGGCGAGCAGCGCCTCCGCCTCGATCGGGTCGCCGAGGGTGGTGGCCGTGCCGTGCGCCTCGACGGCGTCGATCTGGGAGGCGGTCAGGCGCGCGTTCTCCAGCGCCTGCCGGATCACGCGCTCCTGCGACGGGCCGTTCGGGGCGGTGAGGCCGTTGGAGGCGCCGTCCTGGTTGACGGCGCTGCCGCGGATGACGGCGAGCACGTCGTGGCCGAGCCGGCGGGCGTCGGACAGCCGCTCCAGCAGGAGCACGCCGACGCCTTCGGACATGCCCGTGCCGTCGGCGGTCGAGGAGAACGCGCGGCAGCGGCCGTCGGGCGACAGGCCGCGTTGCGCACTGAACGCGATGAAGGTGTTCGGTGTGGCCATCACGGTGACGCCGCCGGCCAGGGCGATCGAGCACTCGCCGCGGCGCAGCGCCTGGGCGGCGAGGTGGAGGGCCACCAGCGAGGACGAGCAGGCGGTGTCGACGGTGACCGCCGGGCCTTCCAGGCCGAGGGCGTAGGAGATGCGGCCGGAGACGACGGCGGCGGTGTTCGCGGTGACGAGGTGGGCCTCGATGTCGCTGTCGCCCCGCCGTTGGAGGTAGGCGTGGTCCTGGCCGTTGGTGCCGACGAACACGCCGGCCCGGGTGCCGCGGGCGGTGGCTGGGTCGATGCCCGCGCGTTCGAAGGCCTCCCAGGAGGTCTGCAGCAGCAGCCGCTGCTGCGGATCCATGACCAGGGCCTCGCGGGGGGAGATCCCGAAGAACGCGGGGTCGAACTCGCCTGCGTCGTGGAGGAAGCCGCCCTCGCGCACGTACGTGCGGCCCGTCCGCCCGGGCTCGGGGTCGTAGAGCGTGTCCAGGTCCCAGCCGCGGTCGGTGGGGAACCCGGACACGCCGTCACCGCCGGAGGCGACCAGGCGCCACAGGTCCTCGGGCGAGCCGACCCCGCCCGGGTAGCGGCAGGCCATCCCGACGATGGCGACGGGCTCGGTGTCCTTCGCCTCCAGCTCACCCAGCTGCCTGCGGGTCTGGCGCAGGTCCACCAGCACGCGCTTGAGGTAGTCCCTGAGCTTGTCGTCGTTCGACATGTTTTACGTCCTCGGTAGCAGTGCGTGACCAGAGTCAGAGAGAGCCGAGCTCTTGGTCGATCAGGTCGAACATCTCGTCGTCGGTGGCGGCGTCGATCCGGTCGAGATCGAGTTCGGCGCCGCGGTCTGTGCCGGGGCCCGCGTCGGCGGCGTTCGCCGTGGCGCTGCGGTGGGTGTCGGTCCACTTCCAGAGCAGCGCCTTGAGCCGGGCCGTGACCTTGTCCCGCACCGCGTCCTGCGGGGCGAGCGCGGCGAGCTGTGCCTCCAGCCGGTCCAGTTCGCCGAGCACGGACGGAGCCGCGGCGGCGAGGTCGAGCACCAGGTCCTTGTGCAGGAGCCGGGCGATCGCAAGGGGGTTGGGGTGGTCGAAGACCAGGGTGGGCTTGAGCCGGAGCCCGGTCGCGGCCTTGAGCCGGTTGCGGAGCTCCACGGCGGTCAGGGAGTCGAAGCCGATGTCCCGGAAGGCCGTGGTGGCCTCGATGCGGGCGGCGGTGGCGTGGCCGAGGGCGGCCGCCGCCTGGTTGCGCACCAGGTCCAGCAGGGCTTTCTCCTGGTCGGCCGCCGGCATCCCGGCGAGGCGGCGGGCCAGGGCGGGGGTCCCTGCGGCCGCGGCGTCGCCGGACACGGCGCCGGTGTCGCCGACCAGGCCGCGGAGGACGGCGGGCAGCAGGCCGGCGCGGGCCGTGCCGCGCAGTCCCGGTACGTCCATCCGGACCGGCACGGTCACCGGCCGGTCCACGGTGAGGGCGGCGTCGAACAGGGCCAGCCCCTCCGCCGGGGTGAACGGCACGACTCCGGCCCGCCCCATCCGGTTGCGGTCGGCGTCGGTGATCCGGTCGCCCATGCCACCGTTGTCCGTCCACAAGCCCCACGGCAGCGAGGTGCCGGGCAGACCCGCGGCCCGGCGTTGCCGCGCCAGGCCGTCCAGGAAGGCGTTCGCGGCGGCGTAGCCGGCCGCACCGGCGCTGCCCAGCACTCCGGCCAGGGAGGAGAAGAGCACGAACGCGGAGAGGTCCAGGTCCCGGGTCAGCTCGTGCAGGTGCAGCGCCCCGTCGGCCTTCGGCCGCAGCACGGTGTCCAGGCGTTCCGGGGTCAGGGCGGTGACCACGCCGTCGTCCAGGGCCGCCGCCGCGTGCACCACGGCCACGAGCGGGTGCTCGGCCGGGACCGACGCCAGCAGTTCCGCGAGGGCGTCCCGGTCCGCGATGTCACAGGCGGCCACGTCGACGTGGGCGCCCAGCTCGGCGAGGGCGGCGACGAGTTCGCCGACGCCTTCGGCCGTGGGGCCGCGGCGACTGGCCAGCAGCAGTCTGCGTGCGCCGCGTTCGGCGACGAGGTGCCGGGCGAGCGACCGTCCGAGGCCACCGGTCGCCCCGGTGAGCAGCACGGTCCCCTCGGGGTCCCACGCGTGACCGGTGGGCTCCTCGGGCGGGGTGGTGATCCGGGCGAGGCGCGGCACGTACAGCTTTCCGTCGCGCACCGCGGCCTGCGGCTCGTCCAGAGCGGCGAGCGCCGCGGCCAGCGCCGGGTCGATGCCGCCGTTCGTGACCGAGTCGTCCGCGTCGACGAGGAGGAACCGGTCCGGATGCTCGGTCTGGGCCGACTTCACCAGACCGGAGACCGCTGTGTGCGCGAGGTCCACGGCCGGACCGTCCAGTTCGACGGCTCCGCGTGTCAGCACCACGAGCCGCGCGTCGGAGAACCGCTCGTCGCCGACCCACTCCTGGATCACCGACAGCACAGCGGCCAGCAGCCCGCGCGTCGCCGCGGCGGCGTCGCCCTCGCCCGGGGCGCAGGGCAGGAGGACGTGGGCGGGCGTGGCCGCACCGCCGTCGACCGCATGGCGGAGCGCGTCGAGGTCGGGGTGGGAGCCCTCCTTGCCGAGGACCGCCCACTCCGCTCCGGGAGCGGGGGCGGGAACGGAAGTCGCGGTGTGCTCGACCCAGTCGACCTCGAACAGCCAGTCCTGGTGTGCCACGCGCGAGGCCAGCACCTGCTGCGGGGACATCGTCCGCGTCCGGACGCACGCGACCGAGGCGACGGGAGAGCCGTCGGCGTCGGACAGTTCGATCGCCGCCGCGTCGTCTCCGACGGGCCGGACGCGTATGCGTACGGCCCCCGGACCCGGAGTGTGCACGGACATGCCGCTCCAGGCGTACGGCATCAGCACCTCGCCGGGGTCCTCCGCACGGTCCGACGCCGGCACGCCGAGGGCGGCTTCCAGCAGCACGGGGTGCAGGCCGTAGCGGTCCGCCCGGTCCCGCTCCGTGACGGGCAGGACGGCCTCGGCGTACAACTCGTCCCCGGCGCGCCAGGCGGCGCGCAGGCCCGGACGGTCCTCGACGTCCATGGGTTCAGCGCCCGTCGGCGGCCAGAGAACCATGTCGAACTCCGGTGCCGGAGCGTTCCGGGTGAGCTCTCCGGTGGCGTGACGGACCCACGGCTCGCCGGCGCCGCCGGCAGCGGGCCGGCAAAAGACGCGCACCGAGCGCCGGTCCGGGTCGTCGCCCGCGCCGACCTGCACCTGGATGCGGACGGCGCCCTGTTCGGCCAGAACCAGGGGGGCGTCCACGTCCAGCTGTTCCAGGTGCGGGAACCCGGCCTGCCGTCCCGCGGACAGGGCGAGCTCGACGAACGCGGCGACCGGCAGCACCGGCACGCCACCGACCATGCGGTCCGCGATCCAGGGCTGGTCGGCCGGCGACAGCCGGCCGGTGAACAGCAGGTCCTGCGCCCCGGCGGTCTCCACCACCGCACCGAGCAGGGCGTGGCCGGGAGAGTCCAGGCCCGCCGAGGAGACGTCGGGCGCCGCCGTGCCTTCGAGCCAGTAGCGCTCGCGCTGGAAGGCGTACGTGGGCAGGTCGACACGCCGGGCGCCGAGGAACAGCGCCCGCCAGTCCGGGGAGACGCCGTGGGTGTGCAACTGCCCGACGGCATGGGTGAGCGCCTGGGGTTCGGGGCGGTCGGTGCGCAGGACGGGAACGGTGACGAGGTCCGCGTCGTCGTCGAGGCAGCCCTGGGCGAGGGCGCTCAGCACACCGCCGGGGCCCACCTCCACGAACGTGGTCACACCCAGCTCGTGCAGGGTCTCGACACCGTCGGCGAAACGCACAGCCTCCCGGACGTGCCGCACCCAGTACTCGGGGGTGTACGACTCGGCCAGGCGGCCGGTGAGGTTCGATACCACCGGGATCCGCGGCTCGCTGGAGGCCAGCCCGCCGACGACCTTCGCGAACTCCTCCAGCATCGGCTCCATCAGCGGCGAGTGGAACGCGTGACTGACTTTCAGGCGGGACGTCCTGCTGCCCTGTCGGGCGAAGATCTCGGCGACCTCCAGCACGGCATCCTCGGCTCCGGAGACCACGACGGACCGAGGGCCGTTGACCGCCGCGATGCCCACCTCGTCGGTCAGGTGCGGCAGCACCTCTTCCTCGGCCGCCTGCACCGCGACCATCGCCCCGCCCGCAGGCAACGCCTGCATCAGCGCGGCCCGCGCCGACACCAGCCGCGCCGCGTCCTCCAGCGACAACACACCCGCCACGTGCGCGGCCGCGACCTCGCCCACCGAGTGACCGGCCACGTAATCCGGCCGGATGCCCCACGACTCCAGCAGCCGGAACAGCGCCACCTCGACCGCGAACAACGCCGGTTGGGTGCAACCCGTCCGGTTCAGCTCCTCCGAGTCCACATCGACCGGCGCGTCCAGCAGCGCACACACCTCGTCGTACGCCGCCGCGAACACCGGGTAGGACGCGTACAGTTCGCGTCCCATACCGATCCGCTGCGAACCCTGACCCGAGAACAGGAACCCGACCTTGCCCCGGCCGGCCCCTGCCCGCCCCGTCACCACCTGTGCCGCGGGCTCGCCCGCCGCGAGGGCGGCCAGCCCCGCGCGCAGCTCCTCCCCGTCGGCGCCGACGACCGCCGCCCGGTGCTCCAGCGCCGAGCGGCCGGCCGCCAGCGAGAACGCCACGTCGGCAGGTGACACGGCCGCGAGGTCCGGGGACGACAGCAGTCGTCGTGCCTGCTCCCGCAGCGCCTGCCCGGTCTTCGCGGAGAGTACCCAGGGCACGACCGTGGTCCGGGCCCGCGTCAACTCCTCGGTCCCGCCCCCGCTCTCGGTCGTCCCCGCGGCCGGGCCCTCCGCCTCCGGTTCGGGCGCCTGCTCGAGGATGATGTGCGCGTTGGTGCCGCTGATCCCGAACGACGAGATCCCGGCCCGGCGAGGGCGGTCCGTCTCCGGCCACGCGATCGCCTCGGTCAGCAGCTCGACCGAGCCGGCCGACCAGTCGACCCGCGGGGTCGGCCGGTCCACGTGCAGCGTCTTCGGCAGCATGCCGTGCCGCATCGCCAGCACCATCTTCATCACACCGGCGACACCCGCCGCGGCCTGCGTGTGGCCGATGTTGGACTTCAGCGAGCCGAGCAGGAGCGGCCGTTCGCGGTCCTGTCCATAGGTCGCCAGCAGCGCCTGCGCCTCGATCGGGTCGCCGAGGTTCGTGCCCGTGCCGTGTGCCTCGACGGCGTCGACCTCCTCGGCGGACAGCCGGGCGGCGGCCAGCGCTTCGAGGATCACACGCTGCTGCGAGGGACCGTTGGGCGCGGTCAGGCCGTTGGACGCGCCGTCCTGGTTGACGGCGCTGCCCCGGACGACCGCGAGCACCGTGTGGCCGAGCCGGCGGGCGTCCCGCAGCCGCTCCACGAGCAGCAGACCGGCGCCCTCGGACCAGGACGCGCCGTCCGCCGCCGCCGCGAAGGACTTGCAGCGGCCGTCGGGGGCGAGCCCGCGCTGCCGGCTGAACTCGACGAAGGCGCTCGGGCCCGCCATGACCGTCACGCCGCCGGCCAGCGCCAGGGAGCACTCGCCGCCCCGCAGCGCCTGCACGGCCAGGTGCAGGGCGACGAGCGAGGACGAGCAGGCGGTGTCGACGGTGACCGCGGGGCCCTCGAAGCCGAAGGTGTAGGCGATGCGCCCGGAGGCGACACTGCCGGAGTTGCCGGTGCTCATCAGCCCCTCCACCCCTTCGGGGAGGGCGCCGGGCGTGAAGCCGTAGTCGTGGTACATCAGGCCGGCGAAGACGCCGGTGCGGCTGCCCTTGAGGCCGGCGGGGTCGATGCCGGCGTGCTCGAAGGCCTCCCAGGCGGTCTCCAGCAGCAGCCGCTGCTGCGGGTCCATGGCCAGCGCCTCGCGCGGCGAGATCCCGAAGAAGTCCGCGTCGAAGTACGCCGCGTCGCGCAGGAACCCGCCCTGCCGGGTGTAGACCTTGCCGGGCCGTTCGGGGTCGGGGTCGTAGAGCGCGTCGACGTCCCAGCCGCGGTCCTCGGGGAACTGGGAGACGGCGTCCGTGCCCTCGGCCAGCAGCCGCCACAGCTCCTCGGGGGAGCCGACGCCTCCGGGGAACCGGCAGCCCATGCCCACAATGGCGATGGGCTCCTGGTCACGGGCCTCCAGCTCGCGCACCCGCCGCCGGGCCTGGCGCAGGTCGGTGGTGGCCCGCTTGAGGTACTCGCGGAGCTTGTCTTCGTTCATCATCGGTGTTGCCCGCCCCTTTTGGCCTGCGCGGTTCAGGAGATGCCGAGTTCGTCGTCGAGGAGTTCGTACAGTTCCTCGTCGCTCGCCGAGCTGAGGTCGTCTTCGTGCTCGTCCGCGCCGGTGCCTGGCGGACCGGCCGGATCGTTCCCGTTCCAGCGGGCGAGCAGCGCCTGGAGGCGCACGGTGATCCGGGTGCGGGTGGCATGGTCGACGCCGTCCGCGCCGGCGCCGTCGAGGGCGGCGGCGAGCCGGTCGAGCTCGTCGAAGGCCGCCGCCGTCCCGGCCGTGCCGCCGGGGAGGTCCTTCAGCACCCGCTGCGCGAGCAGCGCGGGCGTCGGGTGGTCGAAGACGAGCGTCGCGGGCAGCCGCAGGCCGGTGGCGTGGTTCATCCGGTTGCGGAGCTCCACCGCGGTCAGCGAGTCGAAGCCCAGGTCGCCGAAGGCCTGGTCGGGCTGGACGGCCCTGGCCGAGCCGTGTCCGAGGACGGCGGCGACCTCGGCGCGGACGACGTCCAGCACGGCCTCTTCGCGCTCGCCCTCGGGCAGGCCCGCGATCCGCTGCGCGAGCGGTACGGAAGCCGCCCGGTCCGTACGCCGCGCCCGGCCGCCGACGAGTGCCCTCAGCAGCGGCGGCACCGGGGCGGTCGCGTTCCGCAGGGCGGCGAGGTCCAGTCGTGCCGCCACCACCAGGGGTTCCTGCAGCGCGAGCGCGGCGTCGAGGAGTTCCAGGCCGTCCTCGTCGGACAGCGGCAGCACGCCGCCGCGGGCGAGCCGGGTCCGGTCGGCGCCGCCGAGGTCCTCGGTCATGGTGCCGGTGCGCTGCCACAGACCCCACGGCAGCGACACCGCCGGAAGTCCCTGGGCCCGGCGGCGGCCGGCGAAGGCGTCCAGGAAGGCGTTGGCCGCCGCGTAGTTGGCCTGGCCGGGGGTGCCGAGCGTGCCCGCGAGCGAGGAGAAGACCACGAACGCCGACACGTCGCCCGCCAGTTCGTGCAGGTTCAGCACCGCGTCCGCCTTGGGGCGCAGCACCGTCTCGAGGCGTTCGGGTGTGAGCGAGCCGATCACACCGTCGTCGAGGACGCCGGCCGTGTGCACCACGGCCGTCACCGCAGTGCCGGACAGCGCCTCGGCGAGGGCGTCCCGGTCGGCCACGTCGCAGGCGGCCCAGAGCACCTCGGCACCCGCGGCGGTCAGTTCCGCCGCCAGCTCCGCCGCCCCCTCGGCGTCCGCGCCGCGCCGGCTCACCAACAGCAGGCTGCGCACGCCGTGCGCGGCGACCAGGTGCCGGGCGACGAGCCCGCCCAGCGCACCGGACGCGCCGGTCAGGAGCACCGTGCCGGTCCCGAAGTCCGGGGTGGCCCGCGGGGCGTCGGCGGCGGCCCTGGCGAGCCGGGGCAGCAGGAGTGTGTCGCCGCGCAGCGCCGCCTGCGGCTCCCCGGAGGCGACGAGCCGGGGTACGGCCGTCGCCGCGACGCGCTCCGCGTCCGTGTTCACCTCGGCGTTCACCTCGGCGTTCGCGTCGGTGTCGAGGAGGACGATGCGGTCCGGGTTCTCCGACTGCGCCGACCGGACCAGCCCCCACACGGCCGCCTGCACCGGGTCGCCCGCTGCCGCGTCGTCCCCGGCGGCGACCGCGCCGCGGGTCACCAGCACCAGGCGGGCGGCCCGGTCCTCGGCCAGCCACCACTGGATTAGCCGGAGCACCTCGGCGAGGACGACCCGGACCCGTTCGGGGTCGGTGCCCGACCCGGCCGGGCAGGGGACGACGACGGCGTCCGCGTCCGCCTGCGCCCCGGTCTCGGCCGCGGGGGCGGCGACGAGGTGGGCGAAGTCGTCGTAGGCCCGTACGGTCGGGGCGCCGGCCGGGGCGGCGAGCGGTGCCCACTCCACGGTGAACAGGGAGTCCCGGGAGCTCGTGCGCAGCTGCTCGGCCGAGACCGGGCGCAGCGTCAGCGACTCCACCGACATGACTGGACGGCCCGTGCCATCGGCGGCCTCCAGCCGTACCGTGTCCCCGCCGGCCTGGGAGAGCCGTACCCGCAGGACGGCCGCTCCGGTTCCGTGCAGCGTGACGCGGGACCACGCGAAGGGCAGCAGGGGCCTGTCGGCGGCCGGTACGAGGCCGCCCGCGCCCAGCGCGTGCAGCGCGGAGTCGAGCAGGGCCGGGTGTACGCCGAACACGTCCGCGTCCGCCTGCGCCCCGTCGGGCAGGGCGAGTTCGGCGTAGACAGCGTCGTGGCCGCGCCAGGCGGCACGCAGCCCCTGGAAGAGCGGACCGTAGCTCAGGCCGAGGCCCGCGAGACGGTCGTAGAGGCCTTCCAGGTCCACCGGCCGGGCGTCGGCCGGGGGCCAGCTGCCCAGGTCGGTGCCCGCGGGGGTGGTGCCGGTGGCGAGGACTCCGGTGGCGTTGCGGATCCAGGGGCCGTCCCCGGCTCGCGAGTGCACGCTCAGGGGGCGGCGCCCGGAGTCGTCCTGGGCGCCGACGAGGACCTGGAGCGCGACACCGCCGTGCTCGGGCAGCACGAGCGGTGCGTGCAGGGTGAGTTCCTCGGCCAGGTCGCAGCCGGTCTCGGCCGCGGCGTGGGCGGCCAGTTCCACGAAGGCCGTGCCCGGCAGCAGCACCGTGCCCAGCACCGCGTGGTCGGCCAGCCAGGGCTGGGCCTGCAGGGACAACAGCCCGGTCAGCAGGTGACCGCCCGCGTCCGGCAGTTCCACCGCCGCACCCAGGAACGGGTGGTCGGCGGTGTCCAGCCCGGCCGCTCGTACGTCACCGGCCTGAGCGTGCGCCTGCAGCCAGTACCGCTCGTGCTGGAACGCGTAGGTCGGGAGGTCGACGCGGCGTGCCCCCGGCAGGACGGCGTCCCAGTCGACGGCGACGCCGTGCACGTGGGCCTGGGCCAGGGACTGCAGCAGCCGGTGCCGTCCTCCGTCGCGGCGGCGCAGCGTCGGTACGACCGCGGCCTGAGCCCCGGCGGCCTCGATGGCGTCCTCGATGCCCGGCAACTGGACGGGGTGCGGGCTGACTTCGACGAAGACGTCGTGCCCGTCGGCCAGAGCGGCCCGGATCGCGTCGTGGAACCGCACCGTCTGCCGCATGTTGCGGTACCAGTAGCCGGAGTCGAGCTCGTCCGCGTCCAGCTTCCCGCCCGTCACCGTGGAGTAGAAGGCCACGGACCCGGGGAGCGGGCTGATGCCGGCGAACCCCTCACTCGCCTGTGCTTCGACGCGTTCGATCTGCGGCGAGTGCGCGGCGTAGTCGACGGCGACCCGGCGGGCCTGGACGCCTTCCCGTTTGCAGTGCGCGAGGAGTTCCTCCAGGGCGTCGGTGTCCCCGGAGACCACGACGGTCCCGGGCCCGTTCACGGCGCCGACGCCGAGGCGGCCGGGCCAGCGGCCGATCAGTTCCCGCACCTCCTCGTCCGGGAGCGTCACCGAGGCCATGCCGCCACGGCCCTGGAGTTCGCGCACCGCGAGGCTGCGCCGCGCCACGATGCGCGCCCCGTCCTCCAGACGGACCGCTCCGGCGATCACCGCGGCGGAGACTTCGCCCTGGGAGTGTCCGACGACGGCGTCGGGGGTCACTCCGAAGGAGCGCCACACCTCGGCGAGGGCGACCGTCATCGCCCACAGCACGGGCTGCAGCACGTCGACCCGGTCCTGCTCGACATCGGTCGTGCCGCGCAGCACCGCGGTCAGCGACCAGTCCACGTGCGGCGCGAGGGCGCGCTCGCACGCGGCGATCCGGTCGCGGAAGGCCGGGGAGGTGTCCAGCAGTTCGGCGGCCATGCCCACCCACTGCGACCCCTGCCCGGGGAAGACGAAGACGGTCTTGCCGCCGGTGCGTGCGGTGCCGGTCACCACGCCGGGCGGTGTGGCGCCGCCGGCGACACCGGCCAGTCCCCGCCGGAGCTCCTCGGGGGTCTGCGCGACGACCACGGCCCGGTGTTCGAAGGCGGCCCTGGTCGTGGCCAGCGAGTACGCCACGTCGGCCGCCGCTGCCGCCTCACCGTCGTCGCTGAGATCGCCGTCGTTGTCGCTGCCGTTGTGGTCCAGGAAGGACGCGAGGCGGGCGGCCTGCGCCCGCAGCGCCGCTTCGGTCCTGCCGGAGAGCACCCACGGCACGGCCGCTGCGGAATCGGACGCCGACGGGGGTTCCTCGGTCGCGGGGGCCTGTTCGATGATGGTGTGGGCGTTGGTGCCGCTGACGCCGAAGGACGACACCGCGGCACGGCGCGGGCGGTCCGGCGCCGGCCAGTCGACGGCCTCGGTCAGCAGCCGGACATCGCCCGCCGACCAGTCCACGTGCGGCGTCGGCTCGTCCACGTGCAGGGTCTTCGGGAGGACGCCGTGGCGCATGGCCATCACCATCTTGATCACACCGGCCACGCCCGCCGCGGCCTGCGTGTGACCGATGTTGGACTTCAGCGAACCCAGCCACAGGGGCTGTCCCTCGGGCCGCCCCTGCCCGTACGTGGCGATCAGCGCCTGCGCCTCGATCGGGTCGCCGAGCCGGGTGCCCGTACCGTGCGCCTCCACGGCGTCCACATCGGCCGGAGCGAGCCCGGCCGAGGCCAGCGCCTGCCGGATCACCCGCTGCTGCGCGGGTCCGTTGGGCGCGGTCAGACCGTTGGACGCGCCGTCCTGGTTCACCGCGCTCCCCCGCACGACGGCCAGGACCTCGTGGCCGTTGCGCACGGCGTCGGACAGCCGCTCCACCAGCAGCAGGCCCACGCCCTCGCCCCAGCCGGTACCGTCGGCACCGGCCGCGAACGCCTTGCACCGGCCGTCGGGCGACAGCCCGCGCTGGCGACTGAACTCCACGAAGACCGTCGGGCTCGCCATGACGGTGACGCCGCCGGCCAGCGCCATCGTGCACTCGCCGTTGCGCAGGGCCTGGACGGCCAAGTGCAGGGCGACGAGCGACGAGGAGCAGGCCGTGTCGATCGTGACGGCGGGGCCCTCCAGGCCGAAGGTGTAGGACACCCGCCCGGAGGCGACGCTGCCGGATCCTCCGGTGGTGAGCAGGCCCTCGACACCCTCGGGCAGTTCGCGCGGGCCCTGGCCGTAGTCGTGGTACATCAGGCCGGTGAAGACGCCGGTACGGCTGCCCCTGAGCGTCGCCGGGTCGATCCCGGCGCGTTCGAACGCCTCCCAGGACGCCTCCAGCAGCAGCCGCTGCTGCGGGTCCATCGCCAGGGCCTCGCGGGGGCTGATGCCGAAGAAGCCGGCGTCGAACTCGGCCGCCTCGTGCAGGAAGCCGCCGTCGCGCGCATAGGTCGTGCCGAGGCGCTCGGGGTCGGGGTCGTAGAGACCGTCGACGTCCCAGCCGCGGTCGTCGGGGAACCGGGAGATGCCGTCCCGGCCGGAGGCCACGAGCCGCCACAGGTCCTCCGGCGAGCGCACTCCGCCCGGGAGGCGGCAGCTCATGCCGACGATGGCGATCGGCTCGTCGGCGGCGGCCGCGGTCTGCCGCGCCGAGGCCCCGGCCGGGGCGGTCGGGGCCTCGCCGAGGAGTTCGGTGCCGATGTGCCGGGCGAGGGCGGCGGGGGTGGGACGGTCGAAGACGAGGGTGGCGGGCAGGCGCAGGCCGGTGACGGTGGACAGCCGGTTGCGCAGCTCCACGGCCGTGAGCGAGTCGAAGCCCAGGTCCTGGAAGGCGTGCGCGGGCTGGACGGCCCGGGGTGTGGAGTGCCCGAGCACGGCGGCGACCTCGCCCCGGACCAGGTCGAGGAGGGCCGCGTCGCGCTCGTCGGCGGCCAGCCCGGCGAGGCGCTCGGCCAGGGATCCGGTGGCGGCGCGCCGGGCGGTGCCGCGCAGTGAGCCGCGGACGAGTCCGCGCAGCAGGGCCGGTACGGTTCCCGCTGCCCGGCTCCGCAGGGCGGTGGTGTCGAGGCGGACCGGTACGAGCACGGGTTCGTCCGAGGCGAGCGCCGCGTCGAACAGCCGCAGGCCGTCCTCGGTGGACAGCGGCAGGACACCGGAGCGTGCCATCCGCGACCTGCCCGCCTCGTCGAGGGCGTCGGCCATCGCGCCCTCCTGCTCCCACAGGCCCCACGCCAGCGAGACCGTGGGCCGCCCCTGGGCGCGGCGGTAGCGGGCGAAGGCGTCGAGGAAGGCGTTGGCCGCGGCGTAGTTGCCCTGGCCGGGGGTGCCGAAGACGCCCGCGGCGGAGGAGAACAGCACGAACGTCGTGCCCTCGCCGGTGAGTTCGTGCAGGTTGAGCACGGCGTCGGCCTTCGGCGCGAGGACGGCGCCGACGCGGTCCGGGGTCAGCGCGGCGATCACGCCGTCGTCGAGCACGCCTGCGGTGTGCACGACGGAGTCGACCGGGGTGGCCCTCAGCAACCGGGCGACGGCGTCACGGTCGGCGAGGTCGCAGGCCGCCCACGTCGCTTCGGCGCCGAGCGCGGCGAGTTCGGCCTCCAGGTCCGCGGCGCCCGGGGCGTGGGCGCCACGGCGGCTGACGAGCAGCAGCCGGCGCACGCCGTGCCCGGTCACCAGGTGACGGGCGAGGGCTCCGCCCAGCGCGCCGGAGGCGCCGGTGAGCAGCACCGTGCCGAGGCCGCGGGCAGCGCCCTCGGCGAGGGCGGACGCGATGCCCCCGGCGGGGGCGGCGGCCGCTTCGTCCGCGGGGCCGGTTGCCGCGTCCCGCGGTGCCGGGGAGGCGGCGCGGGCCAGGCGCGGTGCGCCGGCCTGTCCGTCGCGGACGACGACGTGGGGCTCGCCGGACAGCACGGCGCCGGGTACGAGCGCGGCCGCCTCGTCCGGGTGGTCGGTCTCCAGCAGCACGATCCGGCCGGGATTCTCCGCCTGGGCCGAGCGCACCAGTCCGCCCGCCGCGGCGTGGGCGAGGTCGTCACAGCGCGCCACCAGCACGAGGCGCGACGTCCGGTCCTCGGCGAGCCAGCGTTGCACCAGCCGCAGCACCTCGGTGGTGACCGCACGGACCCGCTCGGCCTCGGTGGCCCCTTCCGGGCCGTCGGGGCAGGGGACCACGACCGCGTCCGGCTGCGACGGCCCGTCGGCCCCGCCCAGTGCGGCGATGTCCGGGACGTACGCGATCGCCGTCCCCTCCGCGTCGCCGGAGGGCAGGGTCAGCGGCACCGGCTCGACGGTGAACAGCGGGTCACCGGAGCGCGTGCGCAGCCGCTCGGCCGACACCGGGCGCAGTGTCAGGGATTCGACGGACGCCACCGGCTCGCCGGTGCCGTCGGCCACCAGCAGGGACACCGTGTCCGTACCGGCCGGCGCCAGCCTGACCCGGACGGCGGACGCGCCCGTGGCGCGCACGGACACCCCGGACCAGGCGAACGGCAGGAGCGGCCCGTCCACCCCGGCCACGAGGGGCCCGTCCACACCGCCCGCGCCGATCGCGTGCAGCGCCGCGTCCAGCAGCGCCGGGTGCAGGAGGAAGGACCCGGTGTCCGTGCCGTCGGGGAGGGCGACCTCCGCGAAGACTTCCTCGCCCGCCTGCCAGGCGCTGCGCAGTCCGCGGAACGCCGGTCCGTAGGTCAGGCCGAGGGCGGCGAGCCGGTCGTAGAAGCCGTCGAGGTCGACCGGCTCGGAGCCCGTCGGCGGCCACGCCGTGAGCGTCCCGCCTGCGGCCGCGGCGCCCGCCTCCTCGGTCCCTTCGCTCCCTTCGCCGACGAAGCCCGTCGCGTGGCGCACCCACGGCAGGTCGGCGTCGTCCTCGGGGCGCGAGTGCACGGTCAGCGGCCTGCGGCCGGTGCCGTCGGCCGCGCCGACCCACACCTGAACCGCGACGCCGCCCTGCTCGGGCACCACCAGGGGTGCTTCGAGGGTGAGGTCCTCCAGCAGCGCGCAGCCGGCCTCGTCGGCGGCACGCACGGCCAGTTCGACGAACGCCGTGCCGGGCAGCAGGACGGTTCCGAGTACGGCGTGGTCGCTCAGCCACGGGTGGGTGCGCAGGGACAGCCGTCCGGTCAGCAGCCGCTCGTCGCCGCCGGCCAGGGAGACGGCGGCGCCGAGCAGCGGGTGTCCGGCCGAGCCCAGGCCGGCGGCGCGGACGTCACCGGGAGCGGCCGGTGAGGTGTCGAGCCAGTAGCGCTGGTACTGGAAGGCGTAGGTGGGCAGGCCGACGCGGCGGGCGCCCGGGAAGAAGGCGTGCCAGTCCGGGGAGACACCGTGTGCGTGCAGTTCGGAGACGGCGGCGACGAGTGCGGCCCGCTCGGGGCGGTCGGCGCGCAGGGCGGGCACGGTGACCACGTCGCCGTCCAGGCAGCCCTGGGCGAGGGCGCTCAGCACACCGCCCGGTCCGATCTCGACGAACGTGGTCACACCCAGCTCGTGGAGCGTGCGGACGCCGTCGGCGAAACGGACCGCCTCGCGGACGTGCCGGACCCAGTACTCGGGCGTGTAGGGCTCGGCCGGGCGACCTGTGAGATTGGAGACGACGGGGAGCTGCGGCTTCTCGAAGGTCAGGCCGTGGACGACCTGCGCGAACTCCTCCAGCATGGGGTCCATCAGCGGCGAGTGGAACGCGTGGCTGACCTTCAGGCGGGAGGTTCTGCGGCCCTGCCCCTGGAAGATCTCGGCGATCGCGGTGACCGCTTCCTCGGCTCCGGAGACCACGACGGACCGCGGGCCGTTGACCGCCGCGACACCGACGCCGTCGGTCAGGTGCGCCAGCACTTCCTCCTCGGTCGCCTCGACGGCGACCATCGCCCCGCCGGCGGGCAGCGCCTGCATGAGGCGGGCACGGGCGGACACCAGCGCCGCCGCGTCCTCGAGGGACAGCGCCCCGGCCACGTGCGCGGCCGCGATCTCGCCGACCGAGTGACCGGCCACGTAGTCCGGCCGGATGCCCCACGATGCGAGAAGCCGGAACAGGGCGACCTCGACCGCGAAGAGCGCGGGCTGGGCGGCGCCCGTGCGGTGCAGTTCCTCCGAGTCGACGTCGACCGTGGCGTCCAGGTGCGCACAGACCTCGTCGTACGCGGCGGCGAACGCCGGGTACGACGCGTACAGTTCGCGGCCCATCCCCAGGCGCTGCGAACCCTGGCCGGAGAAGAGGAACCCGACGCGCCCCCCGGTGCCGGAGAGGCCGCGCGCGACGCCCGGGGCCGGGGAGCCGGAGGCGACGGCCCGCAGCCCCGCGGCGAGTTCCGCCGGCGTCCCGCCCTGGACCACCGCGCGGTGCTCCAGCGCCGTGCGCGTCGTGGCGAGCGAGAACGCCACGTCGAGCGGGGGGACTTCGGCGTCCATGCGGGACAGCAGGCGTGTGGCCTGTGCGCGCAGGGCCTCCTCGGTCCTGCCGGAGATCACCCACGGCACCGGTCCGCCCTCGGCCGGGCGCGCGGCCTCGGGTACGACGGCCGCAGGGGCGACGGCCTCCGCGCTCTGCGCGCCTTCCTCCGGAGCTCCAGCGGCCTCGGCGTCCGGTGCGAACGCCTCGGCCGACGGGGCCTCCTCGATGATCGTGTGCGCGTTGGTGCCGCTGATCCCGAAGGAGGAGATGCCGGCCCGGCGCGGCCGGTGCGACGCCGGCCACGGCGTGCGCTCGGTGAGCAGCCGTACGGCGCCCGCCGACCAGTCGACGTGCGGGGACGGCGCGTCGACGTGCAGCGTGCGCGGCAGTTCGCCGTGGCGCATGGCCATGACCATCTTGATGACGCCCGCCACACCGGCCGCGGCCTGGGTGTGGCCGATGTTGGACTTGATCGAGCCCAGCCACAGCGGCTCGTCGTCGGGACGTCCCTGCCCGTACGTCGCCAGCAGCGCCTGCGCCTCGATCGGGTCGCCGAGTCGGGTGCCCGTGCCGTGCGCCTCCACCACGTCGACCTGGGCGGTGGTCAGCCGGGCAGCGGCCAGGGCCTGGCGGATCACCCGTTGCTGGGAGGGGCCGTTGGGCGCGGTCAGGCCGTTCGACGCGCCGTCCTGGTTGACGGCGGAGCCCCGGACGACCGCGAGCACCTCGTGCCCGTTGCGGCGGGCGTCCGAGAGCCGCTCCACGAGCAGCAGGCCGACGCCCTCGCCCCAGCCGGTGCCGTCGGCACCGGCCGCGAAGGCCTTGCAGCGGCCGTCGGGCGCCAGTCCGCGCTGACGGCTGAAGCCGACGAAGGTGGCGGGGCCGACCATCGCGGTGACCCCGCCCGCCACGGCCAGCGAGCACTCGCCGTTGCGCAGTGACTGGACGGCCAGGTGCAGGGCCACCAGGGACGACGAGCAGGCCGTGTCGACCGTGACGGCCGGGCCTTCCAGGCCGAAGGTGTAGGCCACCCGGCCGGAGGCGACACTGCCCGAGGTGCCCGTCCCCAGATAGCCCTCCAGGTCCTCCGGGGAGTTCTGGAGGGCGGCGAGGAACTCGTGGTTCATGACGCCGGCGAACACGCCGGTCCTGCTGCCCGCCAGCGAGGCGGCGTCGATGCCGGCCCGCTCGAACAGCTCCCACGACGTCTCCAGGAGCAGCCGCTGCTGGGGGTCCATGGCGAGCGCCTCGCGGGGCGAGATCCCGAAGAGGCCGGCGTCGAACCGTGCCAGGTCGCTCAGGAACGCGCCCTCGCGGGCGTAGCTGGTCCCGCGGGACTCCGGGTCCGGGTCGTAGAGCGCGTCCAGGTCCCAGCCGCGGTCGGCGGGGAACTCCGCGACCGCGTCGCGGCCGTCGGCCACCAACTCCCAGAGGTCCTCGGGCGAGTCGACCCCGCCGGGGTACCGGCAGCTCATCCCGATGATGGCCACCGGTTCGCCGGCGGCGTCCTCGTGGTCACGAAGGCGCCGCCGGGTCTCCTGGAGATCTGCGGTGACTCGCTTAAGGAAATACCGGAGCTTGTCCTCGTTCGCCACCGAAATCGTCCCTCACCCCTGCGAAGAATTGACGGAATTGGGCAAGGGGTCACCGGGACGCGCCGGAGCGGTCAGGAAATCCCGAATTCCTTGCCGAGCAGATCGAATACTTCGTCGTCCGTGGCCGATTCCAGATCGCTGTCGCCCATTGCGCGGTGTTCCGGTGCGGGGGCGTCGCCGGATTCACCGGCAATCGCCATGAGGGCCTGGAGCTTTGACAGGATCTGGTCGCGAGCTTCACTCTCCGACAACTTCGTGACCAATTCTTGTTCCACCCTGTCCAGGTCGGCAAGTAGGGAATCCACTAGGGCCGGTTCAGCCGCTCCCGCCGTTTCCGTCAGCACGTGACGGGCCAGGAGGGCGGGTGTCGGGTGGTCGAAGACCAGCGTCGCGGGGAGCCTCAGCCCGGTGGTCCTGTTCAGCCGGTTGCGCAGTTCGACGGCGGTGAGGGAGTCGAACCCCAGGTCCTGGAAGGCGTGTTCCGGCCGTACCGTCCGGTCCGACGCGTGCCCCAGGATCGTGGCCACCTCGGCCCGGACCAGGTCCAGCACGGTCTTCTCCCGCTCGGCCTCCGACAACCCCTCCAGACGCTCGGCCAGCGAGGACGCGGAGGGAGCGGCGGCCTGCGCGGTCCTGCGGGCGGCCGCGGCCGGCACGAGGGCCCGCAGCAACGGCGGTGCCTCACCGGCGCGCAGCGCGCCGGTGTCGATGCGGACCGGGGCGAGTACCGCCGCGTCCGAGGCCAGTGCCGCGTCGAACAGCCGCAGCCCCTCCTCCGGCGGCAGCGGCAGCACGCCGCTGCGCGCCATCCGCGCCCGGTCGGCCTCGGCGAGACCGTCCGTCATCGCACCGGACTGCTCCCACACACCCCAGGCCAGCGAGGTGGCGGGCAGCCCCGCGCGGCGCCGGTACGCCGAGAAGGCGTCGAGGAAGGAATTCGCCGCGGCGTAACTCGCCTGACCGGCGCTGCCGACCATGCCGGCGACGGACGAGAACACCACGAAGGCGGCCAGGCCCATGTCCCGGGTGCACTCGTGCAGGTTCAGCACGGCGTCCACCTTGGGACGGAACACCTCCCTCATCCTGTCCGGTGTGACCGAGGCGACGACCCCGTCGTCGAGCACACCCGCCGTGTGCACGACGGCCGACAGCGCATGCTCGCCGAGCCCCTCCAGCATTCCGCGGACAGCCTCCCCGTCCGCGACGTCGCAGGCCGCCCAGGCGACCTCGGCACCCCATGCGGCCAGTTCGGCCTCCAGCTCGGCCGCACCCGGTGCGTCCGCGCCCCGGCGGCTCGCCAGCAAAAGCCGGCGCACCTTGTGCTCGGACACCAGGTGCCGGGCGACGAGTCCGCCCAGCGCACCGGACGCACCGGTCACGAGAACGGTGCCGGCCCCGAAGTCCGGTGTGCCGGTGGCGGTCCCGGTGGCCTTCACCAGGCGCGGTACGAGCACCTCCCCGTCGCGGACCGCGAGCTGCGGCTCACCGGAGGCGAGCGCAGCGGGCAGCACACGGGCCGTCTCGTCGATGTCCTCGGCCTCCACCAGCACGATCCGGTCCGGGTTCTCCGACTGTGCGGACCGCACCAGCCCCCACACGGCGGCATGAGCCAGATCGCCCGGACGCGTCACCAACACCAGGCGCCCCGCACGCTCCTGTCCCGACCACCACTGCAGCAACGCCAGAACCTCACTCGTGATGCCGTGCACACGCTCGGCGGTCTCCGTACCGGACCCCGCCGGGCACGGAGCGACGGTGACCACCGCGACGTCGGGGAGGGCCGGCTCGGCGGTCAGCGCGGTCAGGTCCGGGTAGCTGCGTACGTCGAGCCCCGCGTCGGCCTCCGTGCGGGCCGCGGGCTGCCAGGCGAGGCCGAACAGCGAGTCGTCGGCTCGCCTGCCGGAGCCACGCGCCGCGAGCAGCTGCTCACGCGACACCGGCCGCAGCGACAGCGAGCCGGCCGTGGCCACCAGACCGCCCGAGGCGTCGGCCACGGTCAGCGACACCGCGTCCGAACCGGTGCGGGAGATCTTGACCCGCAGCGCCGTCGCGCCGGTGGCCCGCACTCCCACTGCGGACCAGGCGAAGGGCAGCAGCGGCCCGTCGGCGACGGGGACGAGGCCGCCCGCGCCGATCGCGTGGAGCGCCGCGTCCAGCAGCGCCGGATGAACGGCGAACGCGCCCGCTTCCGTGCCGTCGGGGAGGCTGACCTCGGCGAGGACGTCGTCCCCGCTGCGCCACACCGACCGCAGGCCGCGGAAGACCGGGCCGTAGCCCAGGCCGAGTCCGTCCATGCCCTCGTAGAACCCGGTCAGGTCGACGACCTCCGCACCCACCGGCGGCCACGCCCCGAGGTCCGCGCCGTGCGGCGGCTCGGGCAGCGCGTCCGCCAGGAAGCCGACCGCGTGCCGCACCCACGGCGCGTCGTCCGGGGCGTCCTCCCGCCGCGAGTGCACGCTCAGCGCGCGCCTGCCCGGCTCTTCCTCGGCCCCGACCCACACCTGCACGGCCACACCGCCACGGTCCGGGACGACCAGCGGTGCCTCCAGCGTCAGGTCCTCGACCTGTGCGCAACCGGCCTCGTCCCCCGCACGCACCGCCAGCTCCACGAGCGCGGTACCCGGCAGCAGCACGCTGTCCATGACCGTGTGGTCGGCGAGCCAGGGGTGCGTCCTGAGCGAGAGCCGCCCGGTGACCAGGAAGCCGCCGGCGCCGGGCAGCGCGACCGTCGCACCGGCCAGCGGGTGCTCCGCCGCGCCCAGTCCGAGTCCGGTGGCAGCGGCTGAGCCGGTGAACTCCGCGGGCGCTTCCAGCCAGTAGCGCTCGTACTGGAAGGCGTAGGTCGGCAGGTCGACGCGTCGAGCACCCGGGAAGAGCACCTGCCAGTCCGGGGAGACGCCATGGGCGTACAGCTCGGCGAGCGCGGTGACGACGGCGTGCTGCTCGGGGCGGTCGGTCCGTACGACGGGGACGGTGACGATGTCGGTATCGGTGCCGGTGCCGGTGCCGGTGCCGGTGCCGGTGGCGGTGCCGGTGGCGGTGCCGGTGCCGGTGCCGGTGGCGGTGCCGGTGGCGGTGCCGGTGCCGGTGCCGGTGTCGAGGCAGTCCTGGGCGAGGGCACTGAGGACGCTACCGGGGCCGACCTCGACGAAGGTCGTCACACCCAGCTCGTGCAGACTCCGCACGCCGTCGGCGAAGCGGACCGCCTCACGGACGTGCCGGACCCAGTACTCCGGCGTGTACGACTCGACCAGTCGGCCGGTGAGGGTCGAAACGACCGGGATGTGCGGCTCGTTGAAGACCAGCCCGCCGACGACCTCCGCGAACTCCTCCAGCATCGGATCCATCAGCGGCGAGTGGAACGCGTGACTGACCTTCAGGCGGGAGGTTCTGCGGCCCCGCCCCTGGAAGATCTCGGCGATCGCGGTGACCGCTTCCTCGACTCCGGAGACCACCACCGACCGAGGGCCGTTGACCGCCGCGATACCCACCTCGTCGGTCAGGTGCGGCAGCACCTCGTCCTCGGCCGCCTGCACAGCGACCATCGCCCCGCCCGCAGGCAACGCCTGCATGAGGCGGGCACGGGCGGACACCAGCCGCGCCGCATCCTCCAGCGACAACACACCCGCCACATGAGCAGCCGCGATCTCACCGACCGAATGACCGGCCACATAATCCGGCCGGACCCCCCACGACTCCAGAAGCCGGAACAGCGCCACCTCGACCGCGAACAACGCCGGTTGGGTGCAACCCGTCTGGTTCAGCTCCTCCGAGTCCACATCGACCGGCACATCCAGACGCGCACACACCTCGTCGTACGCCGCCGCGAACACCGGGTAGGACGCGTACAGTTCGCGTCCCATACCGATCCGCTGCGAACCCTGCCCCGAGAACAAGAACCCGACCTTCCCGACCGTGCCCGGTTCACCCCGGACGACCCGGGTGGACGGGGATCCTGTGGCCAACGCACGCAAACCTTCGAGGAGTTCGTTCCGGTCCTCCCCCACCACGGCGGCCCGGTGCTCCATGGCCGAGCGTGTGGTGGCGAGCGAGAAGCCGATGTCGGCCGGCTGCCCATCCATCTCCGGGGCCAGGGACAACAGGCGCTCCGCCTGTGCCCGCAGCGCCGCCTCCGTCCTGCCCGAGAGCACCCAGGGCACGACCGCACCGGAGTCGGGCACGGGCGGCAACTCCTCCGAAGCGGGAGCCTGCTCGACGATCACGTGCGCGTTGGTGCCGCTGATGCCGAAGGACGACACCGCGGCACGACGCGGGCGGTCCGACTCGGGCCACTCCACGGCCTCGGTCAGCAGCCGGACGTCACCCGCCGACCAGTCCACGTGCGGGGTCGGCTCGTCCACGTGCAGGGTCCGCGGCAGCACACCGTGCCGCAATGCCATCACCATCTTGATCACACCACCGACACCCGCAGCCGCCTGCGCATGGCCGATGTTGGACTTCAACGACCCCAGCCACAGGGGCTGCCCTTCGGGCCGCTCCTGCCCGTACGTCGCGATCAGCGCCTGCGCCTCGATCGGATCACCCAGCGTCGTGCCCGTACCGTGCGCCTCCACCACATCGACCTGAGCCGAAGACACACCGGCGTTGGCAAGCGCCTGCCGGATCACCCGCTGCTGCGCCGGCCCGTTCGGGGCCGTCAGACCGTTCGACGCACCGTCCTGGTTCACCGCCGTACCTCGCACCACCGCCAGCACCCGGTGCCCGTTGCGGCGGGCATCGGACAACCGCTCCACCAGCAGCATGCCCGCACCCTCGGCCCAGCCGGTGCCGTCCGCCCCGGCGGCGAACGCCTTGCACCGGCCGTCCACCGACAGGCCCCGCTGGCGGCTGAACTCCACGAACGTCGAGGGAGTCGCCATGACGGTGACCCCGCCGACGAGAGCCATGGAGCACTCGCCGCTGCGCAGCGCCTGGGTCGCCAGGTGCAGCGCCACCAGCGAGGACGAGCACGCCGTGTCCACCGTGACCGCCGGACCCTCGAGACCGAACGTGTACGAGACCCGGCCGGACGCGACGCTGCCCGCGCTGCCGCTGCCCAGGTAGGCGTCCATGCCCTCCGGAGCCGCTTTCACACGCCCGCCGTAGTCGTGGTACATCACGCCGGCGAAGACGCCCGTCCTGCTGCCCCGCACCGTCGCCGGGTCGATCCCGGCCCGCTCGAACGCCTCCCACGACGTCTCCAGCAGCAACCGCTGTTGCGGGTCCATCGCCAGCGCCTCACGCGGCGAGATCCCGAAGAAGGCCGGGTCGAACTCGGCAGCCTCGTGGAGGAAGCCGCCGTGGCGCGCGTAGGACTTGCCGGAGCGGTCGGGATCCGGGTCGTAGAGATCTTCGACGTCCCAGCCGCGATCGTCGGGGAACGTCGAGATCGCGTCGCTGCCGGAGGCGACGAGGCGCCACAGATCCTCGGGCGACCGCACGTCACCGGGGTAGCGGCAGGCCATGCCCACGATCGCGATCGGCTCGTCCGTCCCCGACACCGCGGTGACCGCGGCCTCGGACCGCTCCTGGACGCCGAGCGTCTCGGCCAGCAGGAAGCGGGAGAGCGCGGCGGGCGTGGGGTGGTCGAAGACCATGGTCGCGGGGAGCCGCAGCCCGGTCGCCGCGTTCAGCCGGTTGCGGAGTTCCACGGAGGTGAGCGAGTCGAAACCGGCTTCCTGGAAGGCGTGTTCCGGCTGGACGGCCTGGGCCGAGGCGTGGCCGAGCACGGCGGCGACCTCGGTGCGCACCAGGTCCAGCACCAGCTGTTCGTGGTCGGCCTCCGGCAGTCCGGCCAGTCGCCGACCCAGCGATCCCTTCGGCGCGGACTGCGCCGTGCGCCGCGTGGTGCCCCGTACGGGGCCGCGCAGCCCTCGCAGGACGGGCGGCACCGTGCCCCGCAGTCCGTCCAGGTCCAGCCGCAGCGGGGCGACGGCGGCCCGGTCCAGGGCCAGCGCCGCATCGAACAGCCGCAGTCCCTCGTCGACGGCCATCGGGGCCAGGCCCACCCGCTTGAGCCGGGTGAGGTCCGCCTGGTCGAGCCGGTCGGCCATGCCACCGCCCTGCTCCCACAGGCCCCACGCCAGCGACGTGGTGGTGAGCCCGCGGGCGCGGCGCGCTTCGGCGAAGGCGTCCAGGAAGGTGTTCGCCGCCGCGTAATTGCCTTGTCCCGCGCTGCCCAGGATTCCGGACACCGAGGAGAAGACGACGAACGCCGACAGGTCGCTCGTCAGCTCATGGAGGTTGAGCACGGCGTCGACCTTCGGACGCAGCACCTTCTCCATTCGCTCGGGGGTGAGCGAAGCGATCACGCCGTCGTCGAGGACACCGGCCGTGTGCACCACGGCCGTCACCTCAGTGCCGGCCAGCACCTCGGCGAGGGCCTCCCGGTCGGCCACGTCGCAAGCGGCCCAGGTGACCTCGGCGCCCCATGCGGCCAGTTCGGCCTCCAGCTCGACCGCGCCGGGGGCCTCCGCACCACGCCGGCTGAGCAGGAGCAGACCGCGCACGCCGTGCTCGGCGACCAGGTGCCGGGCGACGAGTCCGCCCAGCGCACCGGACGCACCGGTCAGCAGGACGGTGCCGGCCCCGAAGTCCGGTGTGCCGGTGGCGGTCCCGGTGGCCTTCACCAGGCGCGGTACGAGCACCTGCCCGTCGCGGACCGCGAGCTGCGGCTCACCGGAGGCAAGCACGGCGGGCAGCACACGGGCCGTCTCGTCGATGTCCTCGGCCTCCACCAGCACGATCCGGTCCGGGTTCTCCGACTGTGCGGACCGCACCAGCCCCCACACGGCGGCATGAGCCAGATCGCCCGGACGCGTCACCAACACCAGGCGCCCCGCACGCTCCTGTCCCGACCACCACTGCACCAACGCCAGAACCTCACTCGTGATGCTGTGCACACGCTCGGCGGTCTCCGTACCGGACCCCGCCGGGCACGGAACGACGACGACGTCCGGTGTCTCTTCCCACTCCCGAAGGGCGTCGACGTCCGCGACGGTCTCGATCATCAGCGCGTCGGTGGCGGGGGGAAGTGTGACCGGCGTCCACTCCAGCCCGAACAGCTGATCGCCGCCACCGGCACCGGGCGACTCGTCCGCCGTGACGGGCCGCAACGACAGCGACTCGACCGAGGCCACCGGGTCACCGGCGCCATCGGCCACAGTCAGTGTCACCGAACCGGTGGTCGTCCGCGACGACTTCACCCGTAGCATCGCCGCGCCGGCCGCCTGCACGACGACACCGGACCACGCGAACGGCAGGGCCGGGCCGTCGTCCAGCGCCACCAGCCCACCTGCGGCCAGCGCGTGCAGGGCGGCGTCCAACAGCGCCGGGTGCAGCGCGAACGCCGCCGCCTCGGCAGCCGGCTCCTCCGGCAGCTCGACCTCCGCGAAGACGTCGTCACCGTCGCGCCACGCCGAGCGCAGGCCCTGGAAGACCGGACCGTAGTCCAGACCCGCAGCAGCCAGGTCGTCGTAGAACGCCGTCAGGTCGACGGCCTCCGCACCGGCCGGTGGCCACGCGCCGAGGGCCGCGACGGACGGTGCCTCTGCCGAGGACAGCACACCCGTCGCGTGCCGCAACCACGCACGGTCGCCGATGCGCGAGTGCACGCTCAACTGCCGTCGGCCCGACTCGTCCTCGGGGCCGACAGCCACCTGAAGGGTGACGCCACCACGCTCGGGCACGACCAGGGGAAGCTCCAGGGTGAGCTCTTCGATCCGTCCGCACCCCGTCTCGTCGCCCGCCCGGATCGCCAACTCGACGAATGCGGTGCCGGGCAGGAGAACGGTCCCGTGCACGGCGTGGTCGGCGAGCCACGGGTGGGTTTCGAGGGAGAGGAGCCCGGTGAGCAGGACCCCGTCGCTGTCGGCCGTCGCAATCGCGGCACCGAGCAGCGGGTGGTCCGCCGCCCCCACGCCTGCGGCCCGGACGTCACCGGACGCCTGGGGAACGTCGAGCCAGTAGCGCTCGCGCTGGAAGGCGTAGGTCGGCAGGTCGACACGGCGGGCGCCGGGGAAGAGCGCCTGCCAGTCCGGGGAGACGCCGTGGGTGTGCAACTGCCCGACGGCGGAGACGAGCGCGTGCGGCTCGGGGCGGCCGGCCCGCAGGACGGGAACGGTGACGAGGTCCGTGCCATCGTCGAAGCAGCCCTGGGCAAGGGCACTGAGGACACCACCCGGGCCGATCTCCACGAACGCGCGCACGCCCAGCTCGTGCAGGGTCGCGACGCCGTCGGCGAAGCGGACCGCCTCACGGACGTGCCGGACCCAGTACTCCGGCGTGTACGACTCGACCAGCCGGCCGGTGAGATTCGAAACCACCGGAATCCGCGCCTCGTTGAAGACCAGCCCGCCGACGACCTCCGCGAACTCCTCCAGCATCGGATCCATCAGCGGCGAGTGGAAAGCGTGGCTGACCTTCAGACGGGACGTCTTACGACCCTGCTCCCGGAAGACTTCGGCGATCGCGGTGACCGCGTCCTCGGCTCCGGAGACCACCACCGACCGAGGACCGTTGACCGCCGCGATACCCACCTCGTCGGTCAGGTGCGGCAGCACCTCGTCCTCGGCCGCCTGCACAGCGACCATCGCCCCGCCCGCAGGCAACGCCTGCATCAACGCAGCCCGCGCCGACACCAGCCGCGCCGCATCCTCCAGCGACAACACACCCGCCACATGAGCAGCCGCGACCTCACCGACCGAATGACCGGCCACATAATCCGGCCGGATGCCCCACGACTCCAGAAGCCGGAACAACGCCACCTCGACCGCGAACAACGCCGGTTGGGTGCAACCCGTCTGGTTCAGCTCCTCCGAGTCCACATCGACCGGCGCGTCCAGAAGACCGCACACCTCGTCGTACGCCGCCGCGAACACCGGGTAGGACGCGTACAGTTCGCGTCCCATACCCATCCGCTGCGAACCCTGCCCCGAGAACAAGAACCCGACCTTGCCCCCGACCACACCACCCACCGGGACAGCCCCGGAAACAAGCGCCTCCAGCCCCTGCCGGAACTCCCCGAGCTCCTCCCCCACGACCGCCGCACGGCGCTCCAGCACCGCACGCGACGTCGCCAGCGAGAACCCCACATCCACCGGCCGCACACCAGCGCCCTCATCCGCCAGGAAGGACAACAGCCGACCCGCCTGATCCCGCAACGCCGCATCACTCTTCGCCGACAACACCCACGGCACGACCACACCGGAGCCGGACACGGGCGGCAACTCCTCCGAAGCAGGAGCCTGCTCGACGATCACGTGCGCGTTGGTGCCGCTCACGCCGAAGGACGACACCGCGGCACGACGCGGGCGGTCCGACTCGGGCCACTCCACGGCCTCGGTCAGCAGCCGGACGTCACCCGCCGACCAGTCCACGTGCGGCGTCGGCTCGTCCACGTGCAGGGTCCGCGGCAGCACACCGTGCCGCAATGCCATCACCATCTTGATCACACCACCGACACCCGCAGCCGCCTGCGCATGGCCGATGTTGGACTTCAACGACCCCAGCCACAGCGGCCGGTCCTCCGGCCGCTCCCGGCCGTACGTGGCGATCAGCGCCTGCGCCTCGATCGGATCACCCAGCGTCGTGCCCGTACCGTGCGCCTCCACCACATCGACCTGAGCCGAAGACACACCGGCGTTGGCAAGCGCCTGCCGGATCACCCGCTGCTGCGCCGGCCCGTTCGGAGCCGTCAGACCGTTCGACGCACCGTCCTGGTTCACCGCCGTACCTCGCACCACCGCCAGCACCCGGTGCCCGTTGCGGCGGGCATCGGACAACCGCTCCACCAGCAGCATGCCCGCACCCTCGGCCCAGCCGGTGCCGTCCGCCCCGGCGGCGAACGCCTTGCACCGGCCGTCCACCGACAGGCCCCGCTGACGGCTGAACTCCACGAACACGGACGGGCTTGCCATCACCGTGACCCCGCCGACGAGAGCCATGGAGCACTCGCCGCTGCGCAGCGCCTGGGTCGCCAGGTGCAGCGCCACCAGCGAGGACGAGCACGCCGTGTCCACCGTGACCGCCGGACCCTCGAGACCGAACGTGTACGAGACCCGGCCGGACGCGACGCTGCCCGCGCTGCCGTTGACGAGGTAGCCCTCCAGCCCTGGCGGCGAGGTGTGCACGCGTCCGCCGTAGTCGTGGTACATCACGCCGGCGAACACACCGGTCCTGCTGCCCCGCACCGCCGCCGGGTCGATCCCGGCCCGCTCGAACGCCTCCCACGACGTCTCCAGCAGCAACCGCTGCTGCGGGTCCATCGCCAGCGCCTCACGCGGCGAGATCCCGAAGAACTCGGCGTCGAAGTCCGTCGCGGCGTGGAGGAAGCCGCCCTCTCGGGTGTAGCTGGTGCCCCACCGGTCGGGGTCCGGGTCGTAGAGCTTCTCCACGTCCCAGCCACGGTCCTCGGGGAAGCCCGACACGGCGTCGCGGCCGGAGAACACCAGCTGCCACAGGTCTTCGGGCGACTCCACGCCGCCGGGGTAGCGGCAGGCCATGCCCACGATCGCGATCGGCTCGTCCGCCGTACCCGTCGAATTTGCCGTGGTCGTGGCCGTGGCGACGGTCCCCGGAACGGCTGCCGCTTCCTCGCCGGGGCCTGCGGCCTCGGCGGCGAGGAAGCGGGCGAGGGTGAGCGGGTTCGGGTAGTCGAAGACCAGGGTGGCGGGCAGGCGCATACCGACGGCCGTGTTGAGCCGGTTGCGCAGTTCGACGGCGGTCAGCGAGTCGAACCCGATGTCCTTGAAGGAGTCGTCCATGCTCACGGACTGTGCGCCGGTGTGCCCGAGCACGGCGGCGACCTCGGTGCGCACCAGGTCCAGCACCGTCTGCTCGCGGTCGGCCTCCGGCAACCCGGCCAGCCGCTGCCCCAGCGATCCCTTCGGCGCGGACTGCGCCGTGCGCCGCACCGGTGCCACCCGCACCAGTTCGCGCAGGACCGCAGGCACGGGCTGCCCCTGTCCGTCGCGGAATGCGGCCGTGTCGAGCCGGATCGGGGCGACTGCCGCCCGATGAGTGGTCAGCGCCGCGTCGAACATCCGCAGGCCGTACGCCGAGGGGATCGCGGCGAGGCCCATGCGCTTGATCCGGGTGAGATCGGTGTGGCCGAGGCTGCCGGTCATGGTGCTCTCGCTCTCCTGTGCCCACAGGCCCCAGGCCAGTGACGTGGCCGGCAGGCCTGCGGCACGGCGGTGCTCGGCGAGGGCGTCGAGGAAGGTGTTGGCAGCGGCGTAGTTCCCCTGGCCCGGCGTGCCGAGCGTGCCCGCCACCGAGGAGAAGAGCACGAACGCTGACAGGTCGCCGCACAGCTCACCGGCCAGGTCGTGCAGGTTCAGCGCCGCGTCCACCTTCGGGCGGAACACGGCGTCCAGCCGCTCGGGGGTCAGCGATCCGATGATCCCGTCGTCCAGGACGCCGGCGGTGTGGACGATCGCGGACACGTTCCGCCCGGACCCGGTCAGGAGGGCGCGGACGGCGTCGGGGTCGGCCACATCGCACGCGGCCCAGGTGACGTCTGCCCCCTGCGCGGTCAGCTCGGTGGCGAGCTCGGCCGCGCCGGGTGCGTTGCCGCCGCGGCGGCTGACGAGCAGCAGACTGCGGACACCGTGCTCGGCGACCAGGTGCCGGGCGAAGAGCCTGCCCAGCCCGCCCGACGCGCCGGTCAGCAGGACGGTGCCGGTGCCGAGGACGGGAAGCTCCGGCACCGTGTCCGGGGCGGCGAGGCGGACCAGTCTCGGCACCCGGACCTCGTCGTGCGCGTGCACCACGGCCTGCGGCTCACCCGACGCGATCAGACCGGGCAGCACCCGGGCAAGACCGGCGTCGGCATCCTGATCCCCTGAGGTCTCGATCAGCACGACGCGGTCGGGGTTCTCGCTCTGTGCCGAGCGCACCAGTCCGCGGACCGCCGACTGGGCGAGATCTCCCGTGCGCATCACCAGCACCAGGCGCGGCGGGCGTTCCTCGGCCAGCCACCACTGCACCAGCTCCAGCACGGCCTGGGTGACCTCGCGGACCCGGGTGGCCAAGTCCCCCTCGGCTCCGGTCGGGCAGGGCACGACCACGGCATCGGCGACGGCTCCGGCACCTTCGAGGTGCGTCGGCGAGCCGGCGGCCCGAAGAGCGGCGAGATCCTCGTACGTCGCGATCCTCATGCCGGCCGGCGCGGACGGCAGGCTGACCGGCGTCCACTCCAGGCCGAACACCGCGTCGTCGCTGCCGTGACCGGCGCGCAACTGGTCGGCGGGCACCGGGCGCAGCGACAGCGAGTCGACCTGCGCGACCGGCTCACCGGTGCCGTCGGCCAGCACCAGCGACACAGTGGAGGTGCCGGCGCGCGAGACCTTCACCCGCAGGTCACAGGCTCCGGCAGCCGCCAGGCGCACGCCGCTCCACGCGAACGGCAGCAGCCCGTTCCCCGTCCCGGACTCGGGCTCGACCGCGCCCAGCCAGACGGTGTGCAGAGCGGCGTCGAACAGCGCGGGGTGCAGGCCGTAGGCGCCGGCGTCCGTCCGCTCCGCGCCGGGCAACTCCACCTCGGCGAAGAAGTCGTCCCCGCTCCGCCATGCGGCGCGCAGTCCCTGGAAGACAGGGCCGTAGTCGAGCGCCATGCCGGCGAGGCGGTCGTAGAACCCGTCGACGTCGACCGGCTCCGCACCCACGGGCGGCCACGCGGCGAGCGAGCCGCCCACGGGCCCACTCACGGCGACGGCCAGCGAGCCGGAGGCGTGCCGGGCCCAGGGCCGCCCGGAGCCGTCCTCGTGGGTGTACGTGTCCCCGTCGTCGATCCGCGAGTGCACGGTCAGCGGCCTGCGGCCCGAGCCGTCGTCGGCGCCGACGCGTACCTGTACGGCGACGCCGCCGCGCTCGGGCACGAGGAGCGGTGTCTCCAGTGTCAGTTCTTCCAGCAGGTCGCAGCCCACGGCGTCGGCAGCGGTGATCGCCAGCTCGACGAACGCGGTTCCCGGCAGGAGCGCGACGCCGCTGACGACGTGGTCCACGAGCCACGGGTGCGTGTGCGTCGAGAGCCGCCCGGTGAGCAGGTGACCGTCGCCGTCGGCCAGCGGCACGGCGGCGCCGAGGAGCGGATGACCGACGTCGCCCTGCCCCACCGCGCGCATGTCACCGGTGGAGGCGGGGGCGTCGAGCCAGTAGCGCTCGTGCTGGAAGGCGTAGGTCGGCAGGTCGACGCGCCGGGCGCCCGGGAAGAAGGCGTGCCAGTCCAGTTCGGCGCCGCTGACGTGCAGTTGGGCCAACGCGGTGGTGAGCGCCTGGGGTTCGGGGCGGTCGGCTCGGAGTACGGGGATGGTGACGATGTCGTCCGCGCAGGCCTGAGCCAGGGCGCTGAGGACGCCACCGGGGCCGATCTCCACGAACGTGCTCACACCAAGCTCGTGCAGACTCCGCACGCCGTCGGCGAAGCGGACCGCCTCACGGACGTGCCGGACCCAGTACTCCGGCGTGTACGACTCGGCCAGTCGGCCGGTGAGAGTCGAAACGACCGGAATCCGCGGCTCGTTGAAGACCAGCCCGCCGACGACCTCCGCGAACTCCTCCAGCATGGGGTCCATCAGCGGCGAGTGGAACGCGTGGCTGACCTTCAGGCGGGAGGTTCTGCGGCCCCGCCCCTGGAAGATCTCGGCGATCGCGGTGACCGCTTCCTCGACTCCGGAGACCACCACCGACCGAGGGCCGTTGACCGCCGCGATACCGACGCCGTCGGTGAGATGCGCGAGGACTTCGTCCTCGGTCGCCTGCACCGCGACCATCGCCCCACCCGCAGGCAACGCCTGCATGAGGCGGGCACGGGCGGACACCAGCCGCGCCGCATCCTCCAGCGACAACACACCCGCCACATGAGCAGCCGCGACCTCGCCCACCGAGTGACCGGCCACGTAATCCGGCCGGACCCCCCACGACTCCAGAAGCCGGAACAGCGCCACCTCGACCGCGAACAAAGCCGGTTGGGTGCAACCCGTCCGGTTCAGCTCCTCCGAGTCCACATCGACCGGCACATCCAGACGCGCACACACCTCGTCGTACGCCGCCGCGAACACCGGGTAGGACGCGTACAGTTCTCGTCCCATACCGATCCGCTGCGAACCCTGCCCCGAGAACAAGAACCCGAACTTACCCGTCGGCTGGGCCCGTCCGGCGACGACGTTCGCGGCCGGTTCGCCTGCTGCGATGGCCTCCAACCCCGCCCGCAACTCGTCCGGCGCGGTGCCGATCACCGCGGCCCGGTACTCCAGCGCCGACCGCGTCGTGGCCGACGAGAATCCGGCGTCGACGGGCGACACGTCGTCGGTCGCGAAGGCCAGCAGACGCTCCGCCTGCGCCCGCAGTGCCCCTTCACTCTTCGCCGACAGCACCCACGGCACGGGCACCGGACGGTGTTGCCGGGCCGGCTCGGCCACGGCCGCGGCGGGTGCCTCCTCGATGATCGTGTGTGCGTTGGTGCCGCCGATACCGAAGGACGACACCGCGGCGCGGCGGGGCCCGGCGATCCCGGGCCAGGGCACCGGCTCGGTCAGCAGCCGCACGGCGCCCGCCGACCAGTCGACGTGCGGGGACGGCTCGTCGACATGGAGCGTCTGAGGCAGCACGCCGTGCCGCATCGCCAGCACCATCTTGATCACACCGGCCACGCCCGCCGCGGCCTGCGTGTGACCGATGTTGGACTTGACCGAGCCCAGCCGCACCGGCCGGTCGTCGGAGTGTTCCTGGCCGTACGTGGCGATCAGCGCCTGCGCCTCGATCGGGTCGCCGAGCCGGGTGCCCGTACCGTGCGCCTCCACGGCGTCCACATCGGCCGGAGCGAGCCCGGCCGAGGCCAGCGCCTGCCGGATCACCCGCTGCTGCGCGGGACCGTTGGGCGCGGTCAGACCGTTGGACGCGCCGTCCTGGTTCACCGCGCTCCCCCGCACGACGGCCAGGACCTCGTGGCCGTTGCGCACGGCGTCGGACAGCCGCTCCACCAGCAGCAGGCCCACGCCCTCGCCCCAGCCGGTGCCGTCGGCACCGGCCGCGAACGCCTTGCACCGGCCGTCGGGGGCCAGCCCGCGCTGCCGGCTGAACTCCACGAACAGGTCCGGTGTGGTCATGACGGTGACGCCCCCGACCAGGGCCATCGAGCACTCGCCGCTCCGCAGTGCCTGCGCGGCGAGGTGGAGCGCCACGAGCGAGGACGAGCACGCCGTGTCGACCGTGACCGCCGGGCCCTCGAGGCCGAACGTGTAGGAGATGCGTCCCGACACGACCGAGGCCGCCTTGCCGGTGAGCGCGTAAGCCTCGATCCCGTCGGGCGCGTTGCGCAGCCCGTTGGCGTAGTCCTGGCCGTTGGTGCCGATGAAGACACCGGTGCGGCTGGCGCGGGCGGACGCGGGGGCGATGCCGGCGCGCTCGAAGGCCTCCCACGCGGTCTCCAGCAACAGCCGCTGCTGCGGGTCCATCGCCAGCGCCTCACGCGGCGAGATCCCGAAGAGAGCGGCGTCGAAGCGGTCGGCGCCCTGGATGAAGCCGCCCTCGCGGGAGTACGTCCTGCCGGGCCGGTCGGGGTCGGGGTCGTAGAGCGCGTCGATGTCCCAGCCACGGTCGGTGGGGAAGCCGGACATCGCGTCCCGGCCGGAGCTCAGCAGCTCCCACAGGTCCTCGGGCGACTGGACGCCGCCGGGGAAGCGGCAGCTCATGCTGACGATCGCCAGGGGCTCGTCGGCCGCGACGGCGGCCGTCGTCTGCGCTGCGTCCGCCGCCGACCCGTGCCGGCCGAGGAGTTCCTCGCCCAGGTGACGGGCGAGGGCGGTGGGGGTCGGGTGGTCGAAGACCAGGGTGGTGGGCAGCTTGAGGCCGGTGGCCGTGGTGAGCCGGTGGCGCAGTTCGACGGCGGTGAGCGAGTCGAAGCCGGTCTCGCGGAACGTCCGGTCGGCTTCGAAGGCACCCTTGCCCGTGTGGCCGAGCACCGTGGCGGCCTGCTCACGCACCAGGTCCAGCAGGATACGGCTCTGCTCCCCCGGCGTAGCGCCGAGGAGGCGCTGGACCAGCGCGGACGCGGGCACTTCGGCGCTCCGCGCGGTCCGGGCGCGTGCTTCGAGGGCCTTGCGGGCCTCGGGCACCCCGTGCAGCAGCGGGCAGGAGCGCGTGCCGGCGAAGGCCGGGACGAAGCGCTCCCAGTCCACGTCCGCCACGGTCACGGCGGTCTCGCCGTGGGTCAGCGCACCGTGCAGCACGGAGATCGCGGAAGGGGGCGCGATCTCCCGTACGCCGCGCCGCCGGAGGTGGTCACCGGCGGCGCCGTCGGCCATGCCTCCGTCCGCCCAGGATCCCCACGCGACGGCCAGCGCGGGCAGGCCCTGTGCCCGGCGCTGCTCTGCCAGGGCGTCGAGGAAGGCGTTCGCGGCACCATAGGCGCCCTGGCCGCCGTTGCCCCAGACGCCGGTCATCGAGGAGAAGAGCACGAAGGCGTCGAGGTCTTGGCGGTCCCGGGTGAGTTCGTGCAGGTGGAGCGCTGCGTCCACCTTGGGGCGCAGTACGCGCTCGAGGCGCTCGGGCGTGAGCGATTCGACCAGGCCGTCGTCGAGTACGCCTGCGGTGTGCACCACGGCGTTCACGGTGTGCCGGCCGAACAACTCGGCGAGCGCGTCGCGGTCGGCCGCATCGCACGCGGCGACGGTGACCCGAGCACCCAGCTCCTCCAACTCCGCCTTGAGTTCGACGGCACCCAGGGCGTCGGGTCCCCGGCGGCTGGTGAGCACCAAGTGCTCGGCCCCGGCACCGGCGAGCCAGCGGGCCACGTGCCCGCCCAGCGCACCCGTACCACCGGTCACCAGCACGGTGCCGCGCGGCGACCATGGTGCGTCCGCCGGTGCCGCGCTCTGCGGCGCGCGCACGAGACGGCGGCCGGACACGCCGGAGGCCCGCACGGCGAGCTGGTCCTCGTCGGCCTGGGCCAGCAGGCCGGCCAGTCGCCCCAGCGCGCGCGAGTCGGGCTCGGCGGGCAGGTCGACGAGCCCGCCCCAGCGCTGCGGCTGTTCCAGAGCCACGATCCTGCCCAGGCCCCAGAGTCGGGCGGAGACGGGGTCGGTCAGCGGATCCGCCGTGCCGGTCGACACCGCGCCGCTGGTCAGGCACCACAGCGGCGCCTCGATCCCGGCGTCGCCGAGGGCCTGGACCAGCAGGAGGAGCCGCTGGAGGGCGTCCGTCCCCGCTTCTCCCCGTGCCGCGGCGAACAGGAGACCGTCGACCTGCTCGTGACCGGCGTCGGCGAAGGCCCGCGCGAGCGTCTCGCGGTCGGTGTCCTCAGCCACGGTGAACGGTACGAGCACGATGCCGAGTTCCGTGAGGCCCGAGCGGATCGTCTCGGTCCACGTGGTCTCCTCGGAGACCACGTAGAGCCAGGTGCCCGACGGAGCGGTCCCTGTCGTGTCACCGAGCGGCTGCCAGGTGATCCGGTAGCGCCAGCCATCGGCGGCGGACTGCTCGCGTCGCTGCCTGCGCCATGCGGACAGCTTGGGTGCGACCACGTCCAGTTCGGCGGGCTCCACTCCCAGGAGGGCACCGAGAGATGCCCGGTCCTCGCTCTCGACGGAGTCCCAGAACTCGGCGTCCATCGCCTCCGGGGCGCCGGCGGTCGCCGCCCGAGGCGCATCGAGCCAGTAGCGCTCGCGCTGGAAGGCATAGGTCGGCAGGTCGACACGGCGGGCGCCGGGGAAGAGTGCCTGCCAGTCCGGGGAGACGCCGTGGGTGTGCAACTGCCCGACGGCGGTGACGAGCGCGTGCGGCTCGGGGCGGCCGGCCCGCAGGACGGGAACGGTGACGAGGTCCGTGCCATCGTCGAAGCAGCCCTGGGCAAGGGCGCTGAGGACGCCACCGGGGCCGATCTCCACGAACGCGCGCACACCCAGCTCGTGCAGACTCCGCACGCCGTCGGCGAAGCGGACCGCCTCACGGACGTGCCGGACCCAGTACTCCGGCGTGTACGACTCGGCCAGCCGGCCGGTGAGATTCGAAACCACCGGAATCCGCGCCTCGTTGAAGACCAGCCCGCCGACGACCTCCGCGAACTCCTCCAGCATCGGATCCATCAGCGGCGAGTGGAACGCGTGACTGACCCTCAACCGGCTCGCCTTGCGGCCCTGCTGAGTGAAGACCTCGGCGATTCCCAGCACCGCGTCCTCGGCTCCGGAGACCACCACCGACCGAGGACCGTTGACCGCCGCGATACCGACGCCGTCGGTCAGGTGCGGCAGCACCTCGCTCTCGGCCGCCTGCACCGCGACCATCGCCCCACCCGCAGGCAACGCCTGCATGAGACGGGCACGGGCCGACACCAGCCGCGCCGCATCCTCCAGCGACAACACACCCGCCACATGAGCAGCCACGATCTCACCGACCGAATGACCGGCCACATAATCCGGCCGGATGCCCCACGACTCCAGAAGCCGGAACAACGCCACCTCGACCGCGAACAACGCCGGTTGGGTGCAACCCGTCCGGTTCAGCTCCTCCGAGTCCACATCGACCGGCGCGTCCAGACGCGCACACACCTCGTCGTACGCCGCCGCGAACACCGGGTAGGACGCGTACAGTTCGCGTCCCATACCGATCCGCTGCGAACCCTGACCCGAGAACAGGAACCCGACCTTGCCCCCGACCACACCACCCACCGGGGCAGCCCCGGAAACAAGCGCCTCCAGCCCCTGCCGGAACTCCCCGAGCTCCTCCCCCACGACCGCCGCACGGCGCTCCAGCACCGCACGCGACGTCGCCAGCGAGAACCCCACATCCACCGGCCGCACACCAGCGCCCTCATCCGCCAGGAAGGACAACAGCCGACCCGCCTGATCCCGCAACGCCGCATCACTCTTCGCCGACAACACCCACGGCACGACCACACCGGAGCCGGACACGGGCGGCAACTCCTCCGAAGCAGGAGCCTGCTCGACGATCACGTGCGCGTTGGTGCCGCTGATGCCGAAGGACGACACCGCTGCCCGGCGCGGTGGGACGCCCGCGGGCCACTCCACCGCCTCGGTCAGCAGTCGTACGCCGCTGGCCGACCACTCCACGTGCGGGGTCGGCTCGTCGACGTGCAGGGTCTTCGGGAGAACGCCGTGCCGCATCGCCAGCACCATCTTGATCACACCGGCCACGCCCGCCGCGGCCTGCGTGTGACCGATGTTCGACTTCAGCGAGCCCAGCCACAGTGGCCGGTCTCCGTCCCGTCCCTGGCCGTAGGCGGCGATGAGGGCTTCGGCCTCGATGGGGTCGCCGAGCCGCGTGCCCGTACCGTGGGCCTCCACGGCGTCGACGTCCGCGGGGGCGAGCTGGGCGGCCGCCAGCGCCTGGCGGATGACACGCTGCTGGGAGGGGCCGTTGGGCGCCGTGAGTCCGTTCGACGCGCCGTCCTGGTTGACCGCGCTGCCCCGCACGACGGCCAGCACCTGGTGGCCGTTGCGCCGGGCGTCGGACAGCCGCTCCACCAGGAGCATGCCGACGCCTTCGGCCCAGCCCGTACCGTCCGCAGTGGCCGCGAACGCCTTGCACCGGCCGTCCGCCGACAGACCGCGCTGACGGCTGAACTCCACGAACATGCCGGGCGTGGACATCACGGTGACACCGCCGGCCAGGGCCATCGTGCACTCGCCGCTCCGCAGCGACTGCACGGCCAGGTGCAGGGCCACCAGGGACGAGGAGCACGCCGTGTCCACCGTGACCGCCGGACCCTCGAGGCCGAACGAGTAGGCCACGCGGCCCGAGGCGACGCTGGTCGTCGTGCCGGTCAGCAGGTAGCCCTCGATGCCGTCGACCGGCTCGTGCAGCCGGGGGCCGTAGTCCTGTGCCGTCGCGCCGATGAACACACCCGCCCGGCTCCCGCGCAGCGTGACCGGGTCGATGCCGGCCCGTTCGAAGGCCTCCCACGCGGTCTCCAGGACCAGCCGCTGCTGAGGGTCGATCGCGGCGGCCTCGCGGGGGCTGATCCCGAAGAAGCCGGCGTCGAACTCGGCCGCCCCGTGCAGGAAGCCGCCGTGGCGCGTCGAGGACTTGCCGGGCGTGCCGGGCTCCGGGTCGTGGAGCGCTTCGACGTCCCAGCCGCGGTCCGTGGGGAATCCGGAGATGGCGTCGCCACCGGAGGCGAGCAGCCGCCACAGGTCCTCGGGGGAGCTCACGCCACCGGGCAGGCGGCAGCTCATGGCCACGATGGCGATCGGCTCGTCGGGGTCGGCCGCCGTCGCGGACGCGGAGGCGGCGGCGTCCTCGCCGCCCAGGGACCGGGCGGCGAGGTGGCGGGCGAGCGCGGCAGGGGTCGGGTGGTCGTACAGCAGCCCGCTGGGCAGGCGCAGGCCGGTGGCCTCGCCGAGCTGGTTGCGCAGTTCCACCGAGCTGAGCGAGTCGAATCCGAGGTCCTTGAACGTACGCTCGGTCTCGACCTGGTGGGCTTCGGCGTGGCCCAGGACGGCTGCGATGTGTGCGCGGACCAGGTCGAGCACGGTCTCGTCGCGTTCGGACCGGGACAGTCCGGCCGGCCGCAGGCCCAGGGCTCCGACCGGCACGCTGCCGGTCTCGGCGATGGTGTGCGGCTGCCGAGCCGCAGGAGCCCGGCCGGTGGGGGCGACGGGTGAGGTGGTGTCGCCGTCCAGCCAGTGCCACTGCCGTTCGAACGCGTAGGTGGGGAGCGCGACCTTGCGGCGTGCGCCGCGCCCGCCGTCGAACAGGGCGTCCCAGTCCGGCTCCACGCCGTGGACGTGCAGCGAGGCGACCGCCGTCAGCAGGGCCTGTGCCTCGGGGCGACGGGCACGCAGGGAGGGGACGAACAGGGACTCGCTGTCGGCGCGGGCGCGGGCCAGGGAGGTGAGCACGCCGCCGGGGCCGATCTCCAGGTACGTGCGGACGCCCCGCTCGTCGAGGCGGGCGACGCCGTCGGTGAAGCGGACCGCCTCGCGCGCGTGGCGGACCCAGTACGCGGCCGTGCACCCTTCGTACTCCGAGGGCTCCTCGGACAGTCGGCCCGTCACGTCGGAGACGATCGGGATGCGCGGGGCGTGGAAGGTCAGGCCCTCGGCCACGGCGCGGAACTCCGCCAGCATGGGCTCCATGTGGGGGGAGTGGAAGGCGTGGCTGACCCGCAGCCGGCTGGTCCTGCGGCCCAGGGCGGCGAAGGAGTCGGCGATCTCGACGGTGAGGTCCTCGTCGCCGGAGACGACGACGGAGTCCGGGCCGTTCAGCGCGGCGACGCTCACGCGGTCCGTGCGGTCGCCGATGCGGGCGCGGACCTCGTCCTCCGTGGCCTGGACGGCGATCATGGCGCCGCCCGCGGGCAGCGCCTGCATCAGACGGCCGCGCGCGGCCACGAGGGTGCACGCGTCGGTGAGCGAGAGGACGCCGGCCACGTGCGCGGCGGCGAGTTCGCCGATGGAGTGGCCCATGAGCACGTCGGGGGTGATGCCCCAGCTCTCCAGGAGCCGGAACAGGGCGACCTCGACGGCGAACAGCGAAGTCTGTGTGTAGAGGGTCCGGTCGAGTTCGGCCGCTTCCCGGGTGCCTTCGGGGGCGAACATGACCTCGCGCAGCGGTCGCGGCAGCAACGGGTCGAGGTGTGCGCACACCTCGTTCAGCGCGGTGGCGAACGTCGGGAAGGAGGCGGCCAGTTCACGGCCCGTTCCGGCCCGCTGGCTGCCCTGGCCCGAGAAGAGGAAGGCGAGTTCGCCGCGTGGACCCGTGCGGCCCGTGGTCAGTGCGGCGTCGACGCCGCCCGTGGACAGCTGGTGCAAGGCACGCAGCAGGTCTTCGCGGTCCTCGCCCACGGCGACGGCCCGGTGTTCGAAGGCGGTGCGGCCGGTGGCCAGCGACCAACCGACGTCGGGCAGGGCGAGACCGGGGTGGGCCCCGGCGTGTGCGAGCAGGGCAGCGGCCTGGGCGCGCAGCCCGGACGCGGTCCTGGCGGACAGCGGCCACACGGTCGGAGCGGCGCCCGTGTCCGCTTCCGCAGCCGCGCCCGCCGCCGTCGCCGCCGTCCGGTGTTCCGCCAGTACGACGTGGCAGTTGGTGCCGCCCATGCCGAACGAGCTGACGCCGGCGAGCAGCGGGCGGCCGTCCTCGGCGGCCCATGCGCTGTGCTCGGTCTGCACCCGCAGGTTCAGCCGGTCCAGCGGGATCGCCGGGTTCGGCGTCTCGAAATGGAGACTGGCGGGCAGTTCGCGGTGGCTGAGCGACAGGACCGCCTTCAGCAGGCCGGTGATCCCGGCGGCACCCTCCAGGTGGCCGACGTTGGTCTTGGCCGAGCCGACGCGCAGAGGGCGGCCGGGCTCCCGTCCCGCACCGAGCACTGCGCCGAGCGCGGCTGCCTCGACGGGGTCCCCGAGCTTGGTCCCGGTGCCGTGCAACTCCACGTAGCCGACGTGGGCGGGGTCGACGGCGGCGTGTTCGTAGGCGAGCCGGAGCACCTGTTCCTGCCCCGCTTGCAGGGGTACGGTCAGCCCGTCGCCGCCACCGTCGTTGTTGACCGCGCTGCCGCGGATCACGCAGTAGACGGGGTCGCCGTCCGCGACGGCCCGGGCCAGCGGTTTGAGGACGACGATGCCGCCGCCCTCGCCGCGGACGTACCCGTTCGCGCGGGCGTCGAAGGTGAAGCAGCGGCCGTCGGGGGACAGACCGCCGAACTTGGCGGCGCCGAGGGTGCTCTCGGGGACGATGTTGAGGTTCACGCCGCCCGCGAGTGCGATCGTCGATTCTCCCTTGCGCAGGCTCTCGCAGGCCAGGTGGACCGAGACCAGGGAGGAGGACTGGCCGGAGTCCACGGTCAGGCTGGGGCCGTTCAGGCCGAGGAAGTACGAGACCCGGTTGGCGATGATGCTGCGGTGCAGGCCGGTGACGGTGTGGGGGGAGATGGCCGTGAGTCCGGAGCGGTGGTGCAGGGTCGCGTAGTCGTCCCAGATGGCGCCGACGAACACTCCGGTGCGGGTGGAGCGCAGCGTCTCGGCGCGCAGGTGCGCGTCCTCCAGCGCTTCCCAGGCCAGCTCCAGCACGAGCCGCTGCTGCGGGTCCATGGCGGCGGCCTCTTTGGGGGAGAGCCCGAAGAACCCGGCGTCGAAGTGGCCGATGCCGTCGAGGAATCCGCCCCGGCGGACGTCGGTCCTGCCGGGTGCGGAAGGGTCGGCGTCAGCGACGGCGGCGCCGTCCCACCGGTCCGGGGGGACGTCGGTGATCGCGTCCGTGCCTTCGCTGAGCAGCCGCCAGAAGGCGGACGGATCGGCGGCTCCCGGCAGTCGGCACGCCAGGCCGATGACGGCGATGCCCTCGGCCGAATCCGCCGAAGCCGAACCGGACCGATTTCCCATTCCGTTGAGCTCGGACTCGACCATGTTGCACTCCACCCACCCACACAGAGAATGAAAAGGCACGGCACCGTGGCGGCCACGGCGCAGGCGATTCGGCGCGACCGGGCGTCCAACAAGTTGCGGTGTGAGCTCAGTTTCGGTCCCGCAGCCGCGCTCCGCCGCCGCAGCGGATCAGATCTAGGGGAATCCCCAAGGGGCGACGCGCACGAGTATCGGCAGGCGGGACATCTCTAAGGGGAACCCTAGGGACAGGTGTGGGAGAAATGCAGCTCGTACAGCTCCCCATCCCCATCCGATGACGAGGTCCCAGGTCTTTCATGGTGCATGTGCAAGCAGCCGAGAATCACTCGGCGCGGCCCTTTCCCACTGCGCGCCCCACGGGTTGCCCTTTCGACCCGCCGGCCCCTTTCACGCAAGCGCGTGAGGAATGCCCGATGACTGCGCTGCGGTACCCCGATGGACACGTGGGCCACCTGGTCACCGGCCTGCAGACCGCACGGTCCGTGCTGGCCGACCCCAGGTTCAGCTCCTTGCCCGCCGGAAAGCGTTCTCCGGTGAAGGTGCCCGGTTCCGAGCTGAGCACCGACGCACTGCCCGCGGGCATGTTCGTCAACATGGACCCGCCCGAACACACCCGCTACCGCCGTCTGCTGAGCAAGCACTTCACCATCCGTCGCGTCCGCGAACTACGCCCGCGCATCCAGGAGTTGACGGACCGTCTGCTGGACGAGATGGCGAACGGGGACGGTGGCCCCGTCGACCTGGTGCGGGCCTTCGCCAAGCCCCTGCCCACGCTGGTCACCTCGGAGCTGCTCGGGCTGCCGGAGACGGACCGTGCGGAGTTCGGGCGGCACGTCGACGTTCTCTTCAGCCTCTCCAGCAGCGGAGAGGAGATGCAGCAGTCGATGACGACCCTCGGCGGCATGCTCCACGCCCTGATCGCAGCCGCACGCAAGGACCCGGGCCCGGACATTCTGGGCAGACTGACCGTCGAGACCGACCTGAACGACGAAGAGCTGCTCGGGATCACGATCGTTCTCCTCATCGCCGGCCTGGAGACCACCACCAACATGCTGGCGCTGGGCACCTATGCCCTGCTTCGCCACCCCGAACAGCTGGCCGCTCTGCGCGCCGACTGGTCACTGATGGACGACGCCGTCGAAGAGCTGCTGCGCTACCTCAGCGTGGTGCAGATCGGGCCGATCCGCGTTGCCGCCGAGGACTTCCTGTTCGAAGGGCAGTCCATCCGCAGGGGCCAGGTCGTCACGGTGTCGCTGCCCGCGGCCAACCGTGACCCGCTGGGCTTCGACGACCCCGACACCTTCGACATCCGTCGCGGCACGACCCGGCACGTGGCCTTCGGCAGCGGGCCCCACCAGTGCATGGGTCACCACTTGGCACGCCTCGAACTCGCCATCGGCTACGAGTCGTTGCTGCGCCGCTTTCCCCGGCTGGAGCTCGCCGTTCCCGCCCAGGAGGTCGGCACCAGGGAGATGATGGTGACGTACGGCGTCCTGAAGCTGCCGGTGCGCTGGTGAGAGGAGGCCGGTGATGAGGATCGAGATCGACAAGGACCTCTGCTGCGGCGCGGGCACCTGTGTGCTCGCCGCCCCGGCTGTCTTCGACCAGAACGACGACGACGGCACAGTGGTCCTGCTCGACGCCGCCCCCGGCGCCGGGCAGCGCGCGGCGGTGGAAGAGGCCGCCGCGCGGTGCCCGACAGCGGCCATCAGGGTCGTCTGACCACGGCCCACGCAGCATCTCGTCGACATCGCCGGGGCAGCCGGGGACGACGCCGATGGGAAGCCCCGAAGTTCAGGGGGTCCATGCGTACCCGCTCGCTACCGGGCCGTGCCCAGCACCGTTCGGAGCCGGGACGCGTAGGCGCGTGGATGGCTGGTGTTTCCGTTGTGGCCGCCGGGGAACTCCCGCAGCTCTTCCCCGAGCAGCTCGGCGAGGGCCGTCGCGCACTGGCGGTCGAAGACCGCTCGTGGGGTCGTGGAGCCGGCCGCGGGGACGATGCGCGTGCCGGTGTTGTTCAGCGCGTTCACGTCGAGGGTGTCGCGGATGACCGCGGTGAAGTCGTGCCGGATGAAGTGGTCGAAGTTGGCGGCGCGCAGGGCGTTGATCGGCTGGGGCGTCAGGCCGGGTTCGGCGTCCTTGTGGGTGGGGTCGATGCCCAGGGTACGGGCGATCTCCGGCAGGGCGGCCGCCAGACCCTCTCGGTGGTAGAGGTCCTGCAGGTGGGCCAGTTCCTGCTCGTGGCGGGTCCGCTCGTGGTCGGGCAGCAGCCGTGGAGCGACGGGCTCGTGGGCGATGAGGGTTGCGATCAGGCCGGGGTGCCGCACAGCGGCGTGCAGCCCTATCACGGCGCCCAGGCTGCAGCCGAGCATGAGGGCGGGGACGTCGGTGAGAGTGGCCAGCAAATGGTGGACGTCATCGGCGTGTTCGGTCAGCGTGGCGCCCCGGTCCGGGACGTCGAGGCGGCTCCGGGACAGCCCGCGACGGTCGTACGTCAGCACCGTGTAGGAGTCGACGAGGCGGGTGACGAGGTCGGTGCTGCGGTCGGCGTCACCCTCTCCGCTCTCGGAGATCAGGAGCAGCGGGCCGGTGCCGCGCACCCGGTAGTGCAGGACGGCACCGGGAACGTCGAGAGTGCGGGTGAAATCGAGCACGGCGTGATCCCCCTTCGAAAGCCGCGGGCCTGTGGCCTCGGCACGCAGTGAGCCTACTCCATCTAATTCGATGCATCTATCTGGATGTATCTTGGTGTGTGTGAACGGAGTCGACCTCTTCCTGCTGGGGCGCGCCTTGATGAAGATCGGCGAGGAGTCCCTTCCCGAGCCGCCCGGGGGCTCCGCGCGCTACGCCGGCCGCACGCGGACCGTGTTGATCGTGGCCAGCGACGTGGCGGCCCACCCGGGCGGCACGGTCGGCGAGATCGCCGCGCGGACCGGCCTGCCGCAGAGCCAGGTCTCCGCCTCCGTGGCCCGGTTGAAGGAAGCGGGTTCGGTGCGGACCGCCCCGGATCCCGCCGACCGGCGCCGGGTGCGCGTCAGTCCGGCCACGGAGGTGTCCGAACGCGTGGCGCACGTCCGCGCCACAGGCATCGACGATGCCCTCGCGGCGGCGCTCGGGACCGGGGACCCGCAACAGCTGAGGGAGGTCAAGCAGGCGCTGGACGTGCTGGCCGGCCACCTGCTGCCGACGACGACCGCCCGGCCCTGATCCAGGGGTAAGGGACCCTGCCGCGGGTGGATGATCTTCCCCGGCCGCCGTGGCTCGCGTTCGTCGACGTCTTCCGGCGCCTCGGAGCGGATGCGCAGACCGGCGACACCGCTGGAGCCACGGGGAAGGTTCGCCCCGGTTCTCACGGCGTGCAGATGCGCCCGATCCTCCGGGTCGGGACAGCAGACGGTCACCGCGCGGACCTCGTCGCCGAGGGAGGCGGCCGCGGTCAGCGCCTCCGAGGTCAGCCGGGACAGCGAGGACACCGGCACGACCACCAGCGAACGGTCGCGGCGGGGCGCCTTTGGGATCCGGCCGAGCCCGAGCCGCTCGCCGATCCGGCCGTAGGCGCGGTGCACGGTCTCGAAGGCGGCCACCAGCAGCGGCAGCGCGACGACGATCAGCCACGCCCCCTCTTCCCTGCCAAGGAATCCGCTTCGCGGTGCGCGCGGTGCGGGCGTTGGCGGTTCCTTGGCGTCGGCCACGAGGACCTTGACACTGTATTGACGTGACCTGGCCCGATAGGGTGAGGACAGGTGTGCCGGGAAGTCTGGTCGGCCGGGAGCCGGAGCGGCTTCCGTCATCCCTTCTGTATTTCCGGGGGACGGCATGCGCGGCGTCGGTACGGTTCTCGCCCTCGTGGTCCTGGCCACGGTGGTCGCCACCTTCGCACGCCGGTGGCGCATTCCCGCCCCCTCGCTGCTCGTGGTCGCCGGACTCACGGTGGCCCTGCTGCCCGGCACCCCGCAGATCCAGATCAGCCCCGAGATCATCGGCCTGGTCGTGCTGCCGCCCCTGCTGTACGCGAGCGCCGAGGACATGCCCTGGCGGGAGCTGCGGGCGGTGTGGAGACCGGTCGGGGTCCTCGCCATAGGGCTGGTGCTGGCCTCCGCCGCCGCGGTGGCCGCGGTGGCCGCCTGGCTCACCCCGCTTTCCTGGCAGATGGCGTTCGTGCTGGGGGCGGTGCTGGCCAGCACCGACCCGGTGGCGGTGACCGCGCTGGGCCGCCGGCTCGCCCTGCCGCCGAGAGTGCAGGTCCTGGTGCAGGCGGAGAGCCTGTTCAACGACGCGACCTCCCTGGTGCTGGTCCGGGTGGCGGCGGGCATCGCCATCACCTCGGCCGCCGCCGACTGGGGTGCGGCCGGCGGACAGTTCCTGCTGCTCGCGGGCGGCGGCACGGTGATCGGGGCCGCGGTGGCGGGGATCGTCACGCTGATCCGTCGCCGTACCGAGGACCCGGTCCTGGAGACGGTGATCGCCCTGGTCACCCCGTACGCCGCCTACCTCCTCGCGGAGGCCGCGCACACCTCCGGAGTGACCTCCTGTGTGGTGGCGGGGGTCGTCCTGGGCGGCCGGGGCGACCGGCTCACCAACGCCCGCATCCGGCTCCAGCTGCACGCCGTCTACGGCACGGTCGTCTTCCTCCTGGAGAGCGTCGTCTTCAGTCTCATAGGGCTGGCTCTTCCCGCCGAGGTGCGGGCCCTGGCCGACGGCGACCACGCCTGGCCCCTGTACGCCCTCGCCGTCGCCGCCACGCTCGTCGCCGTACGCATGCTGTGGCTGGCGCCGCTGTCGGCGGTGGTGCAGCGCAAGGGCGGGATCGGCCGGCCGAACTGGCGGATACCGGTGGTGCTGACCTGGGCGGGCACGCGCGGGGTGATGCCGCTGGCCGCAGCGCTGTCCATCCCGGAGGTCGCGACGAACGGCACGCCGCTCACCGACCGCCCGCTGGTGCTGGTCCTGACCACCTCGGTCGTGGTGGTCACCCTCGTCGTGCAGGGCTTCACCCTCGCGCCGGTCGTCCGCGCCTCCGGCATCGCCCTGGAGCCCGCGCACACCGCGCGCGAGGAGGCCGAGGCCCGCTCCCGCCTCGCCCACGCCGGCCTCGCCCGTCTCGAGGAGCTGGCGGAGCTGGAGGTCGTCCCGGAGGTCGTCCTGGACCGGCTCCGCCGCGGCCTGAACGCCCGCCTGGAGGACGCCCACGACCGGCTCTCCGCGACCGACGGCTCCGCCGCGGCCACCGAGTCCGCCGACCGGGTCTACCGTCAACTGCGCCGTGACCTGATAGCGGTGGAGACGGCCGAGCTGCAGCGCCTGTACGACACCCACCGCATCAGCGACACCAGCCGCCGCAGGCTGCAGCGCGCGCTGGACCTCGAGGAAGCCCGGCTGGCGGACGCCTGACGAACTCGGCCGGCCCGGTCCGGCCCGAGCGAGGACAACAGTGCGCCCACCTCCGGCGCCCCTCTCGCCCTCGTGTCAGAAGCCTTCGGGTTCCGGTTCTTCAAGGGTGATCGCCCCGGAGGGGCAGACGCGGGCGGCCATCTGTGCGGCCGCGCGACGGGCCGGGAGCGGCTCGGCGTGCAGCAGGAGCACGCGGCCGTCGTCGACGTCCTGGTCGAAGACCTCGGGGGCGGTCAGGGCGCACATGCCGGCGCCGATGCAGCGCTCACGGTCGACGTGCAGGCGTGTCGTCGTCATGACTCCTCCTTGTCCCAGGTGACCGGGAGGCTCTTCACTCCGTAGATGTCCGCGGTCTCCGGGCGCAGGACGACTTCTTCGGCCGGTACGGCCAGGCGCAGCGTCGGGAACCGGTCGATCAGCGCGCGGAACGCCACCCGCATCTCGACGCGGGCCAGCTGCTGCCCCAGGCACTGGTGGATGCCGTGGCTGAAGGCCAGGTGCCCGCCCGCGTCCTGCCTGTGCAGGTCGAGCACGTGGGGGTCGGCGAAACGCTCGGGGTCGCGGTTGGCGGTGTTGTACGACAGGACGACCGTCGTGCCGGCCTCGATCGTCCGGCCGCCCAGCTCGACGTCCTCGAGGGCCGTCCTCATGAACGTCTTGGCGACGCTCAGATACCGCAGCAGCTCCTCCACGGCTGCGTCGGTGAGCGCGGGATCGGCGCGCAGCGCGGCCAGCTGCGCCGGATTCTGCAGCAGCGCGTAGGTGCCGAGGGACAGCATGTTCGCCGTGGTGTCGAATCCGGCGGCCAGCAGGATCAGGCTGATCCCCTTCAGCTCCTCGTCGGTCAGATCGCTGTCGGTGAGTTCGCTGAGCACGTCGTCGGTGGGGTTCGCGCGCTTGGCCGCCACCAGCTCCGCGAGGTACTCCTGGGTGGCGGTGTAGGCCGCCATCAGCTCCTCGTCGCTTGTCGCCCCTCCCATGAACGTGTCGATCTGTTCCTGGAAGGAACCCCGGTCCTGGTACGGCACGCCCAGCAGCTCGCAGATGACGATGGTGGGGATGGGCTTGGCGAAGGTGGTCACCAGGTCCGCCCGCGGCCAGGCCTCGTCCATGGCGTCCAGGCAGTCCGCGGTGATCTGCTCGATCCGCTCGGTGAGAAGCCGCATCCGACGGACCGTGAACCTGCCGACCAGCGGCTTGCGGTAGCGCCCGTGCAGGGGTTCGTCCGTGAGAAGGAATTCGCCGGGCGGCGCCGGAGGAAGCTCGAAGTCGCCCACGTTCATGAGCTCCCTCCGCGAGCTGAACCGCGGGTCGGCCAGGACCGAGCGGACCAGGTCGTACCCGGTGATCAGCCAGCCGGGTTTTCCGCCCGGATGGGTGTAGCCGCTGATGGGTCCGTGCCGACGGGCGTCGAGCAGTTCGGCCGGCGGGTCGAAGGGGCAGCCGGACTGGCGCACCGTCGGCAGCGCCGTCAGGGCGTGGAGGGACTCGCTCATGACCGTTTCCCCATCTCGCGATATGACGTGTTTGATGCGAGTGGAAAGCTACGTTGCATTCAGAATTGCGTCAATGCATTGACTGCCATATCCGCAGATGAATAACGGTAAATCGATGCAATGACACTGCCGTCGAATGCAACGGTGCGTTGCAATGGGTGCGGACGAAGGCAACACCGACCGCGCGACGGGAGGACGGGTGGCCCGGCAGGATCACGCGTGGCCTTCACCACAAGTTGCCCATTTATCGACAGATGCGGGCCTATAACTGGTTAGAAGCGAAAAGACAGCGGTATGGGAGAAACGGTTGATAACGGTACGTAAGCGACGCACCGGGCTGGTGGCGACAGCCGGCGTACTCGGCGGCGTACTCGCGGTCACGGCGCTCGGCGGTACCAGCAACGCTGCCACCGGCAGCGACGGCACCGGGACTCAGCCGACGTCGCAGGCTCCGGGCGATCCGGCGTCGCAGCCTTCGGGCGATCCGGCGTCGCAGCCTTCGGGCGATCCGACCTCACAGCCTTCAGGCGATCCGACCGCGCAGGCGCGGGGGGATCAGGCGGGTGCCCAGGACGCTTCCGACGCGCGCATAAGGATCACTCCCGGGCCAGGGGCCTACAACATCGGGACCCACGCCCCCGTCAAGGTCACCGTCAGGGACGGCAAGCTCACCAAGGTGACCATGACCGCCGTCGCGACCGGTACCGAGATCCCGGGCACCCTGTCCGCGGACGGCACCTCCTGGAAGCAGAACGGGCAGCTGCAGAGGGCCACCAGGTACCAGGTCACCGCGGAGGCCGAGGACGCCCGGGGCCGCTCCGTCACCGGGAACGCCACGATCACCACGGTCTCCCCGGCCAACGACCTCATCGGGCACCTCTCCCCCGAGGCCGGCTCGACCGTCGGCGTGGGCATGCCGGTGACGTTCACCTTCGGCAAGGCGGTCGGCGACAAGGCCGCCGTGCAGTCGCGGATCCAGGTCAGCTCCAGCAGCGGCCAGCAGGTCGTCGGTCACTGGTTCAACGACCACCGTCTGGACTTCCGCCCCGAGAACTACTGGAAGCCCGGCTCCACCGTCACCGTCACGCTCAACGCCCACGGCGTCCGGAAGACGGTCACGTTCAAGATCGGCCGGAGCCAGATCAGCACCGTCGACGCCAGGACGAAGCAGATGACCGTCGTACGGGACGGCAAGACGATCAAGACCATCCCGATCTCGTCCGGCAGCCCCGAGCACCCGACGTACAACGGTCGGATGGTCATCTCCGAGAAGTTCAAGCAGGTCCACATGAACGCTGCGACCGTCAACCTCACGGAGAAGGACGGCAAGCCCTCGTACGACATCGCGGCCGTGCCGCACGCCATGCGCCTGACCGACTCGGGCACGTTCATCCACGGCAACTACTGGGGTGCCGACTCGGTCTTCGGCAAGGTCAACACCAGCCACGGCTGCGTGGGCCTGAAGGACGTCAGGGGCGGCGGCGACGGCAAGCAGCCCGCCGCGTGGTTCTTCGACAACTCGATGATCGGCGACGTCGTGATCGTCAAGAACTCCGACGACAAGACCCAGCTGGCCCCGGGCAACGGCCTCAGCGACTGGAACATGCCGTGGAGCCAGTGGGTCGCGGGGAGCGCGACCCCCTGACACCGGTACGGCCGCCCCGCAGTGCGTCGGCGGCGGTGTCGGGCTCGGCGCCGGTCGCCTGCACGACGATGCGGGCGACGGCGTCGAGCAGGCCGATGCGACCGCTGGTGCCGGCGTCGATGCAGATCAGCCGCCCGCCCCGCCGCAGCGACTGAGTGATCGCCTCGACGGCGGCCCCGATCTCCGGGCGGGCGTCGCGCACCGCGAGGACGGCGGTCCGGTCCTCGTCGTTCGTGACCGACAGCAGCTCGGTGACCGGCATGCGGTCCAGATCGGCGGTCCGCTCGTGGCTCGTCTCGGTGCCGAGTGCGCCGAGGTCCACGGCGCGGCCGTCCTCTCGGTGGTGCCGGCGACACAGAGCAGGAGCGGCTGTCAGTCGTCGGCCGGTGCGCGGCGCTGCGACGGCTGGCGCCTGCGGCGCTGGACCGCGCTGTACGTCTTCTCCAGCGCCGCGGTCGTGGCCTCGTAGGACCGCTGGGCCACGCCCACGAACAGGCAGTCGACGAGCGCGAGTTGGGCGATGCGGCTGACCGTCGCGCCGGAGCGGAAGGGCGTCTCCCGGGCGCAGGTCGTCAGCACGAGGTCCGCGCTGTCCGCGAGGGCGGAGCGCGGGACGTTGGTGAGGGCGATCGTGGTGGCGCCGCGTTCGGCGGCCGCCTGCAGGGGCTCGACGGTGTCCTCGGTCTCTCCGGAGTGGGAGATGGCGAGGGCGACGTCGCCGGGGCCGAGGAGGGCGGCGGCGGTGAGCGCGGCGTGCCGGTCGGTCCAGATGAACGCCATACGGCCGATGCGGTGCAGCTTCTGGTGCAGGTCCTGGCCGACGAACGCGCTGGCGCCGACGCCGAAGATGTCGACCCTGCACGCTCCCGCCACGGCCTCCACGGCCCGGCCCAGCACCTCGACGTCCACGCCCGCCCCGGTGTCCTCCAGGGCCCGCACCTCGTTGTAGATGATCTTGCCGACGATCTCGCCCAGGGTGTCGGTGGCGCTGATGTCGGTGCCCGGTGCCGGGCGGTCACCGCTGAGGGCGTGCTCGCGGGCGGCCGCCGCGGCCAGCGCCAGGCGCAGTTGCGGGTAGTTGGTGATCTCTATCGCCCGGCAGAAGCGCATCACCGTCGCCACCGAGGTCTCGGCCCGCTTGGCGAGGGCGCCGATGGACAGCCCCGCCGCCTGCGCCGGATCGGCCAGGACGGCCTCGGCCACCCGCCGCTCCGAGGGCGCCAGGGACGGCAGGGCCGTCCGGATGCGCGCCAGGGTCCCGGCGGCGGAGGTGTCCTCCACGGGGCGGGCCGGTATGCGAGGTGCGTCCGTACGGGCCATGGGCCGTTCCTCCTGGGTGGGTGGCGCCACCGTAACCACGCGCTCGACCAGGGGTCAAAAAGTTACGGACCGAATCGCGCGACGTCACTTGTTGACATGTGGAGTCCGTCGTTCTGATACTCGCTGCACCGTGCTCCGCGCCGGTCACCGGTCTTCGAGCGGTCCCCGTGGCCGGCCCGCGCGACACGGCCCCGATGACACGAAGGCGTGCCGTATGACAGCAGTAGTCGCGGTGGACCTGGGCAAGACCGGCTGCCGTGCCGCGTTGTGCAACGGCAGCGACGGTCCTCCCCGGCAGCTCCACGAGGTGCCCGGGGCTCCCGGGCTCGCCGCCGACGGCGGCGTGGCGGCGGCCCGTGCCGCCGTGCTCCCCCTCCTCGAACGGGAACGTCCGGCGCGGCCGGCGGCGGTCTGTGCGGGCGCGGCGGGGGCGGCCGCCGCGCCGCGGGCGGCCAGCGCCCTGGCCTGCCTGCTCCTCGAGGAACTGCCCACGGACGAGGTGGCCGTCACCGGCGACGCCGTCACCGCCCACGCGGGCGCCCTCGGTGGCCGCACCGGCGTGGAGCGCGCGATCGGCGCCGGCTCCGTCGCGGTCGGCATCGGGGACGACGGCTCGTACGCGCGCGTCGACGGGTGGGGTCCCTGGTTCGGCGACGAGGGCGGCGGCGCCCGGATCGGAGCCGCCGGGCTGCGGGCCCCCGACGGACGCGACCCGGACACACGGCTCCTGGCCGCCGCCGTCGAACGCTTCGGCGCCCAGGACCGGCTGCCTGTGGCCATCGGCCGCGACGGCACCTCCGCCCGCACCGCCCCCTCCTTCGCGCCCGACGTCGCGCGCCTGGCCGCAGCGGGCGACACCGCCGCGTCGGCGATCATCCGGGACGCTGCCACCGCACTCGCCGAGGCCGTGCTCGCCGCCGCCCGCCGGAGCGGCGGCGAAGCCCTGTCCTTCGCCGTCACGGGCGGGCTCACGAGCCTGGGCGAACCGCTCCTCGGGCCGCTGCGCTCGGCGCCGGCCGGCTTCCCGCGCCCGCTCCGCCCGCGGTCCCCGCTCGGGCGACCGCTGGACGGTGCGCGCCTGCTCGCGCTGGACGCCCGCGCGCCGCACGAGCCGCACGTCGTCCGCGTACGGCGGGCGGCGCCCTCCGCCACCGTCCCCACCTCGCCGGTACCCCCGCCGGCCGTCGCTTAGGAGTGAGCGTGCGTCAACTCGACCTCGTGGTGATCGTCGTCTATCTGGTGGCGATCGCCGTGATCGGACTGCGCCTGGCCGGCCGGCAGAGCACCGCGAAGGACTACTTCGTCGGCGAGGGCAGCATGCCGTGGTGGACGGTCTCGTTCTCCGTGGTGGCCACCGAGACCAGCGTGCTCACCGTCATCAGCGTGCCCGGCGGCGCGTACAGCGGGCAGGGCTTCGGGAACGTCGAGCTGGCCCTCGGCTACGTCATCGGCCGCGTCGTGGTGGCCACCGTGCTGATCCCCCTGTACAAGCGCGGCGGCTTCGTCAGCGCCTACCAGTACCTGGGCAGCAGATTCGGGCTGAAGCTGCAGGGGCTCGCCTCGGTGACGTTCGTCTTCACCCGGCTCCTCGCGGAGGAGGTCCGGCTGTTCGCCTCCGCCATCCCGATCAAGCTGCTGCTCGACGAGTTCGGTGTGCACGCGAGCTACCGGCTGATCATCATCGTGCTCACGGTGATCACCGTCGTCTACACCTACCTCGGCGGGATCAAGGCCGTCATCTGGACCGACGCCATCCAGATGGGGCTGTACCTGGGCGGCGCGCTCCTCGCCATCGCCGTGCTGTCCGGCCACGTCGGCGGCTCCGGCTTCGCGCAGGCGCTGCACAGCGGCCACTTCAAGCTGTTCGACACCGACTTCGCCCCGGCGCACATCCTGACCAGCCCGTTCGCCCTGCCCACCGCGATCGTCGGCGGCGCCATCTTCGCGATGGCCAGCCACGGCTCCGACCAGCTGATCGTCCAGCGGGTCCTGGCCACCCGCTCGCTGCGCGACGGTCAGAAGGCCATCATCGCCTCCGGTGTCTTCGTCACCCTCCAGTTCGCCGCCTTCTCCCTCGTCGGCGCCCTGCTGTGGTCGTACAACCAGGGCAAGGACTTCACGGCACTGGGCCTGAGCAGCTCCGACAACCTCTACCCGCACTTCATCCTGCACGGGCTGCCCGTGGTGATCTCCGGTCTGCTCGTGGCGGGCATCCTCGGCGCCGCCATGGGCTCCCTGTCCTCGGCGCTGAACTCCATGTCGAACTCGACGGTCGCCGACATCATCCACAGCTTCTTCCGCGGCACGCCGTCCGAGGAGTCGCTGCTGAAGCTCGCCCGGGTGATGACGCTGGTGTGGGCGGTGCTGATGGCGGTCTTCGCCTGCGCCTTCAGCACGAGCACCGGCAACGTGTATCTGACGGGCCTGACGATCGCGGGCTACACCTACGGCGCCCTGCTCGGCGCGTTCCTGCTCGGGCGCATCGTCCGGCGCGCCAACGAGACCGACTCCGTCGTGGCCTTCCTGGTGACGGTGTGCGTGATGACGTACATCGTGCGCAGCGTCAAGATCGACGTCATCGTGGCCGGTGCCACCGTGCCGGCCGCGATCGCCGCCCAGTGGCTGGTACCGATCGGCGTCGTGATCACCCTGGCCGTCGGTGGCCCGATGAGCCTGTTCCACCGCGCCCCGGAGCTCGCGGCGACCCCGGCGGCCGACGACGAGACCGGCTCCGACCCCGTCACCGCGGCCGCCGGCCTCGACTGACGGCGCACACCCCGTCGGGTGCGGGCCGCACCCGTCCCGCCCCGGCACCCAGGGAGAAGCCATGCCACAGCCCCGACCGGCCCCGCCCACGCGGCGGCAGAGGCACGTGGAGGCTCCGTGCGCGTGATCGGCCTGATGTCGGGCACCTCCTACGACGCCATCGAGGCAGCCGCCGCGGACCTCGCCCTGGACGGTGACACCCTCCTCATGCGGCCCCTCGGACATCTCTCCGTCCCCTACCCGGAGGATCTGAGGGACCTGATCGGCGCCACCCTGCCGCCGGCCGCGACGACCACGCAGGCCGTCTGCGCCCTGGACACCGGCGTCGGCCAGGCCTTCGCCGACGCCGCCCGACGTGCGCTGCGCGCGTTGTGCGACGGCACCGCCGACCTCGTCGTCTCGCACGGCCAGACCATGCACCACTGGGTCGAGGACGGCACGGTCCGCGGCACGCTCCAACTGGGCCGGCCGGCCTGGATCGCCGAGGTTACCGGGCTCCCGGTCGTCTCCGACCTGCGCAGCCGGGACGTGGCGGCGGGCGGGCAGGGCGCCCCGCTGGTCGCCATGACCGACACCCTGCTGCTGCGCGCCCTGCCCGGCACGCCCGCCGCGCTGAACCTCGGCGGCATCGCCAACGTCACCGTCCTCGCACCCGGCGCCGAACCGCTGGCCTTCGACACCGGCCCCGCCAACGCTCTGCTGGACGCGGCCGTACGGCACTTCACCGGCGGCGCCGCCGCTTACGACGAGGGCGGACGCAGGGCCGCCGCCGGCCGGACCAGCCCGCACCTGCTGCGCGCCCTCCTGGACGACCCCTACTACCGCAGGCCGGCCCCGAAGAGCACGGGCAAGGAGCACTTCCACCTGCCCTACCTGCAGCGGGCGCTGGAGACGGCACCCACCCCGGATCCCGATGACGTCGTGGCCACCGTGACCCGGCTCACCGCCGTCACCGTGGCCGACGCCTGCCGCGCCCACGAGGTCACCGAACTCGTCGTCTCCGGTGGCGGCACCCGCAACCCGGTGCTCATGCGCATGATCGCGGAAGAACTGCCCGGAGTGCGGTTGCGCCCCAGCGACGACCTGGGTCTGCCCTCCGACGCCAAGGAGGCCCTGGCCTTCGCCGTCCTCGGCTTCCTCACCGTGCACGGACTGCCCGGCACCCTGCCCTCGGGCACCGGCGCCCGCCGGGCCACACTGCTCGGCAGCGTCACCCCCGGTTCGGGGCCGTTGCACCTGCCCGAACCCGCCGCCCGGCCGCCGCGCCTGCTGCGCGTCGACCGCCCCGCCCACTGAGCCGACCGGCAGCGAGGACCCATGAGCCGCACCGCCGCCACATCCCCCGCCGCACCGGCCGACCCGGAACGGGCCGCCGACCTGGCCGAGCTTCTCACCGCATGCGTCGGCGACCCGGCCCGGGTGACCACGGACCTGCCCCGCAGGGTCGCCGCCGCGCACGACGCGTCGCCGTACCTCTTCACGCCGCAGGCCGTCGTGCGCGCCGCGTCCGCCGCCGAGGTGGGCGCGCTGATGGCGGGGGCCCGTGCGGCCGGTGTGCCGCTCACGCTGCGCTCGGGCGGAACCAGCCTGGCGGGGCAGGCGGGCGGCGACGGCATCCTCGTGGACGTGCGCAGTCACTGGCGCACGGCCGAGGTCCTCGACGACGGTCTGCGCATCCGTCTGCAACCTGGCCTGACGGTACGTCAGGCCAACGCGCGGCTCGCCCCGTACGGGCGCAGGCTCGGCCCCGACCCGGCCAGCGAGTCCGCCTGCACCATCGGCGGTCTGGTCGCCAACAACTCCAGCGGCATGAACTGCGGCACCCGGGACAACGCCTACCGGACCGTGGAATCCCTGCAGTTCGTGCTGCCCTCCGGCACCGTCGTCGACACGGCGGCACCCGATGCCGACCGGGAGCTGCGCGCCCGCGAGCCGGAACTGCACGCGGGGCTGCTCGGGTTGCGCGACCGCATCCGCACCTCGGCCGGCTCCCGCGCCACCGTCGAGCGGCTGTTCTCGATGAAGAACACCATGGGCTACGGACTCAACTCGTTCCTGGACCACACCGATCCCGCCGACATCCTCGCCCACCTCATGATCGGCAGCGAGGGCACCCTCGGCTTCGTCGGCGAGGCCGTCTTCCGCACCGTACCCGTCCTGCCGCACACCGCCACCGGTCTGCTGGTGCTGCCCGGCCTCGCCGAGGCCACCGACGCCCTGCCCGCGCTGCTGGCCGCCGGCGCCCGGACCGCCGAACTCCTCGACGCGGCCTCGCTGCGGGTGACGCAGCGGGCGCCGGATCCCGTGGACGAGCTGCGCGGTCTGCGCGTCGAGCGGCACGCGGCGCTGCTGGTGGAGTTCGCCGAGGACAGCGCCGAGCAGCTGGAGGCCACGGTGGCCGCGGCCCGGCCGGTACTGGACCGCCTGCCCGCCGTCACCGGGACCGGGCTCGTCCGCGACCCGCGCGTCGGGGCACGCCTCTGGCACCTGCGCAAGGGGCTGTACACGGCGGTCGCGGGGGCGCGCCGTCCCGGCACCACCGCACTGCTGGAGGACATCGCGGTACCGATGGAACGGCTGACCCGCACCTGCGAGGGCCTGACCGGCCTGTTCGACCGGCACGGGTACCAGGACGCGGTGATCTTCGGCCACGCCCGCGACGGCAACCTGCACTTCATGCTCACCCAGGACTTCGACTCCGCCGCCGAGACCGAGCGCTACGCCCGGTTCACCGACGCCATGGTCGGCCTCGTCCTGGACGCCGGCGGCACGCTGAAGGCCGAGCACGGCACCGGCCGGGCGATGGCCCCCTTCGTCCGCCGCCAGTACGGCGACGAACTGTACGAGGTCATGCGCGAGGTGAAGCGGCTGTGCGACCCGCACGGCGTGCTCAACCCGGGGGTGCTCCTGCAGGACGACCCGGCCGCGCACCTGCGCAGCCTCAAGAGCGTTCCCGAGATCGACCCCGCCGTCGACGCGTGCGTGGAGTGCGGCTACTGCGAGCCCGTCTGCCCCACGGCGGACGCCACCACGACGCCCCGGCAGCGCATCGTCCTGCGGCGGGAGATCGCGCTCGCCACCGCCGCCGGCGACGAGGAACGCCGCCGCGCCCTGGAAGCCGACTACGCCTACGCGGCCGTCGACAGCTGCGCGGCCGACAGCCTCTGCGTCACCGCGTGCCCGGTCGCCATCGACACCGGCTCGGTGATGAAGCGCCTGCGTGCCGAACGCCACGGCGCCGCCGCACAGCGCGCCGGGAGCGCGGCCGCCCGGCACTGGGCGGCCGCGGTCAAGGGTGTGCGCGCCGCGCTCGACACGGCGCACGCCGTGCCCGCCCCCGCCGTGCGCGCCGCAACCGGCGCCGTGCGCCGGCTCGGGGCGGGGGAACTGGTGCCCGCCTGGGCCGAGGACATCCCGCGCGGTGGCCCCGCCCGTCCCGCGCCCCGGCGGCCCGTGGCGGCGCGGGCGGTGTTCTTCGCCGCCTGCATCGGCAGCGTCTTCGCCGCGGAGGGCGCCGCCGGCGGGGCGGCGGCGGCCTTCCTGAGGCTGTGCGACCGGGCGGGCGTCCCCGTCGTCGTCCCCGAGGGTCTGGCCGGCCTGTGCTGCGGCACCCCGTGGCAGTCCAAGGGCTACACCGCCGGGCATCGCACCATGGCCGCCCGCACGCTGCGGGCGCTGTGGGAGGCGAGCGACCACGGCCGGCTGCCCGTGGTCTGCGACGCGTCCTCCTGCACCCACGGCCTGGAGCAACTGCCCAGCGCCCTCCCGGAGCCCGGCCGCGCCCGCTTCGCCGACCTGCGCTTCGTCGACAGCGTCGTCTTCACGGCCGAGCACCTGCTGCCCGCGCTGCCCGAGCCCCGCCGCCTGGACAGCCTCGCCCTGCACCCCACCTGCTCCACCGTGCACCTGGGTATCGACGGCGCCCTGCGCACCGTGGCCGCGGCGGTGAGCGACGAGGTCACGGTGCCCGACGACTGGGGCTGCTGTGCGTTCGCCGGCGACCGCGGCCTGCTGCACCCGGAGATCACCGCGAGCGCCACCGCCGCCCAGGCCGCCGAGATCACCGCGGGCAGGTACGCCGCGTACGCCTCCTGCAACCGCACCTGCGAGATGGGCATGACCCGTGCCACCGGCCGCCCCTACCGGCACGTGCTGGAACTCCTCGACGAGGTGACCGCCTGAGCCTGCCCGGCCCGCCACTCCCGGCGGTCCCCTCGCGACGGCCGCAGCTCGTGTGCCGTGCGGCCCCCTCCCGGCTTGGTTCGGGGATCGAACGCGATGGTACGCAGTTTGGCGTCCGCCTCGAACGGGGAACTCTGGCCGGAGTCCGAAGACGTCCCGCTGCAGGAGGCATCGATGACGGACGAGCTGGACGACCGCTTCGACGTGGTGGTGCTCGGTGCCGGTCCCGGCGGCTACGTGGCCGCGATCCGCGCCGCCCAGCTGGGCAGACGCGTCGCCGTCGTCGAACGGAAGTACTGGGGCGGTATCTGCCTGAACGTGGGCTGCATCCCGACCAAGGCCCTGCTGCGCAACGCCGAGCTGGCCCACGTCTTCACCCACGAGGCGAAGACCTTCGGCATGCGCGTCGACGGACGGGTGTCCTTCGACTACGGCGAGGCGTTCCGCCGCAGCCGCAAGGTCGCCGACGGCCGGGTCAAGGGCGTGCACTACCTGATGAAGAAGAACAAGATCACGGAGATCGACGGTCAGGGCACCTTCCTCGACCCGCACACCCTCCAGGTGTCCGGCTTCGACGGCGACGTGCGCACCATCGGATTCGACCACTGCGTCATCGCCACCGGCGCCACACCGAAGCTGCTGCCCGGCACCCGGCGCACCTCGCGCGTGGTCACCTTCGAGGAACAGATCCTCGCCGAGGAACTGCCGCAGTCGATCATCATCGCGGGCGCCGGCGCGATCGGTGTCGAGTTCGCCTACATCCTGCACAACTACGGGGTGAAGGTCACGCTCGTCGAGTTCCTGGACCGCCTCGCCCCGCTGGAGGACGCCGAGGTGTCCGCGGAACTCGCCAAGCAGTACCGCAGGCTGGGCATCGAGGCCCTCACCTCCACCCGTGTCGACTCCATCGACGAGTCGGGCCCCCGCGTCCGCGTCACGGTCACCGGCAAGGACGGCTCCCCGCAGGTCCTGGAGGCCGACAAGGTGCTCCAGGCGCTCGGCTTCGCCCCCAATGTGAGCGGCTACGGCCTGGAGAACACCGGCGTGCAGGTGTCCGAGCGCGGCGCGATCGACGTCGACGGCCGTTGCCGTACGAACGTCCCGCACCTGTACGCCATCGGCGACGTCACCGCGAAGCTGATGCTCGCGCACGCGGCCGAGGCGATGGGTGTGATCGCCGCCGAGACGCTCGCGGGCGCGGAGACGATGGAGCTCGACTACGCGATGATCCCGCGGGCCACCTTCTGCCGGCCGCAGATCGCCAGCTTCGGCCACACCGAGGAGCGGGCTCGCGAACTGGGCTACGACGTCGAGGTGGCGAAGTTCCCGTTCACCGCGAACGCGAAGGCGCACGGGCTGGGCGAGGCCACCGGCTTCGTGAAGCTGATCAGCGACGCGAAGTACGGCGAGCTGATCGGCGGGCACCTCATCGGACCGGACGTCACCGAGCTGCTGCCGGAACTGACCCTGGCACAGCGATGGGACCTCACCGTCCATGAGATCGCCCGCAACGTCCACGCCCATCCCACGCTCGGCGAGGCGGTCCAGGAGGCGGTCCACGGCCTGGCCGGACACATGATCAACCTCTGACGCATGCGGGCAGAGGCGCCTGACACGCGGCGACCCCGTTCCGGCTCGCGCGTGTCCGCTCTCGCTTCCTCGGCGTCCGTCACGTCCGTCGAGTCAGCGTGGAGAAGCACCGGTGCCCGCTCGTCCACTGGTCGGTGACGCTCAGGGCCAGTTCCTCGGCGAGCTGGTGGAGCGCTCGGCGTCCCAGGCGCGCCCAGGGGAAGGGCGGCCCGCCGTGCCCGCGGTGGTCCTCGAGACGAGCGGTGCAGAGCTCATGGACGTCGTCGGGGTCGAGCTCGACGACGAGGCGCCCGGTCGGGGCGATGAGCGCCCGACAGCGGCGCAGCAGACCGCAGGGGTCCCCTCCGATGCCGATGTTGCCGTCGATGAGCAGAACCGTCTGCCAGCCTCTTTCGGCGGGCAGCCGGTCGAAGACCGATCGGCACAGTGCGAGCCCGCCCAGCGCGGTGGTCAGGGCGACCGCGCTGGGTGCGATGTCGACGCCGAGGGCGAACACGCCCCGGCTGAGAAGTGCCCTGCACAACCGGCCCGGCCCGCAGCCGACGTCGAGGACGGGGCCGACGCAGCGTTCCAGCACGGTCCGGTCAGCGGTGGTGGGCCGCTCGTGCCAGCGGTGCACCGGCATCCGGATCCGGCGCCCGTCGACCACCCGCAGATACACCGGTCCGCGGCCGGGACGCAGGGCCAGCGCGAAGGGATCCTGCTCGGCGCTGTCCACCTCGTCCTCGCCGGTCGTCACGGGGTGGTGCCCCGGCCCGTGGCGGCCCGGCTCTCGTCCTCGTGGCGGCCGGCCCGCCGGATGCGGCGCAGTCTGAGCGCGAAGGCCACCGCGGAGCCGGCGAAGAGCACGCCGGTGATCGCCAGCCACCGGCCCAGGTAGACGCTGTCGGACAGGCCGGTGTCACCGGGGTACGGGGCGGCGAGACGGAAGACCAGGGGGAACCAGACCAGCAGGAGCAGACCGGACAGGAAGGCGGGGACGCGCAGGTGGTTGATCCACGGCACCGTCGGTCCGTCGGAGGTGCGGTGCCGCAGCACGGAGAGGGCCGACAGGTCGGCCAGCGAGTACAGGGGCAGCAGGATCAGGTCGTGCAGGACGGCCGCGCCGACGAACCAGATCGCCACCTCCCAGGGCTGGACGGCGAAGAGGCGCACCATGGCGTAGCCGGTGAGGGCGAACGAGGCGATCAGGACCAGAAGGTGCAGGGGGCCGGAGCCGTACCAGCGGACGAATCGTGCCATGGTCACGCCCTGAAGGTGAGCCGGCCGACCCACTTGGTGTTGTTCACGCCGGGGTTCGCCGGGACGATGACGCGGGCCGGGTAGCCGTGGTCGAGCGAGAGGTCCGCGCCGTTGACACGGAGGGCGAGCAGCGACCGGGGGTCGCGGATCTGGTTGCCCCGCAGCACCACCCTGGTGAACGGGCCCGGTGGCTGGACGGACTCGACCAGGACGCTTCCGGCGTCGGACACGCCGGCCAGGGCGGCGAGGTCGGCCAGGCGGAGGCCGCTCCAGTGCTGGTCGTCGGTGGACCATCCCTCCACGCAGGCGATCGGGAGTGCGGCGGCGTGCTGGGGCATCGCCAGGAGCTGGTCGCGGGTGAGGACCAGGGCCGGTCCCCGGCCGTGGATCTCCAGCCGCCAGTCCGGGCCGACCAGCGCGGGCGTGACGCCGACGGCCGCCGCCGTCTTGTTGATCTGGAAGGCGCTCGGGCCCCTGCCGGGATCCCGGTCGTGCGGTGCGAGGAGCGCGGTGGCCCGCAGCCGGCCGCCGATGCTCTGTCCGGCGGTCACGACGAGGAGGAGCAGCGATCCCGCTCCCACCATGCCCAGCGCGCCGCGCCGTGTCATGGTCGGCGGCGCGGGAGCGGCCGGCACCAGTCCGTCGGGGTCGGGCGGCTCGGGCACCGTGTGGGCCAGGTCGGTCCGCAGTTCGGCGCCCAGGCTGCGCGAGCGCAGGGCCCGGGTCATCCGGCCGAGTCTGAGGAGCACGTGCACGGCGAACGCGGCGATGAACACCCAGGCGCCGTAGAAGTGCAGGCGGTAGAAGGAGCCCGGAAAGACGTAGTAGAGCTGGATGTTGAGGATGCCGGTGACGAACTCGAAGATGACCCCGCCGACCAGCATCAGCAGGGACAGCCGCTCCAGGCCGTGGGCGACGGAGCGCACCGGCAGCCATTCGAAGAGCTTCGGGATGACCGACCACAGCTTGGCCAGCAGGACCGGCACGAGGACCACGCCCAGCGTCACGTGCACGCCCTGGAGAAGCCGGTACAGCCAGTAGGGATGCGTGGGCCAGCCGAAGAGGTAGAAGCCCAGGACGCCCTTGTCGGGGGTCTCGTCGTTGAGGGGACTCAGGCCGGGGTTGTAGGAGGCGTAGGAGAGCAGTCCGGTGATGAACAGCAGCGGAATGCCGATCAGGAGGACCAGGCCGAACACCGACGTCAGCCAGGGCCCGCGGATCGGGCTGCGCCAGAACTCCGGCCTGAACGGCCCCGGAGGCGGGGGCAGCTGCCCGATGCGCCGCGCCCCGGCCCGAGCGCGCTCGGTGGCGGCCGCCGCGTGCTCACGCCCCGCCCGCGTGCGCGCCCGTTCCGGTCCCCGACGCCGAGGCCCTCCGGCTGGAGCCGGCCCCGGCGGCCGTCCGCCACGTTCCATCGGCCGTTTCCTCCAGTCACCGCGCAGCCCCTGTGCCGGGACGACCCCCGTGCCGGGGCCCGTGCCTGACGGACAAGACACTCCCAAGCTGGCACAGCCTCGGCCGGCTGTCCGGGCCTGAGGTACATCCGGGTGCCGGTCACCAGCCGGATGGTCGAACAGCCGGATGGTCCGACAGCCGGATGGTCGGACAGCCGCTTCCGGTGGTCCGCCCGCTCAGGCCGCCTCACCGGTACTCCGGGCGCCATTCGAAGAGCAGGATCGTCGCGTCGTCCCTGAGTCGGTTGCGCTGGTGGTCGAGGATGGCGTGGATGAGCAGCCGCAGCACCTCGGCCGGGCGCTGGCCGGCGGCGGAGGAGCGGATGATGAAGTCGGTGAAGCGGTCGAGCCCGAACTCCACGCCGTCCGCGTCCCGCGCCTCCACGACACCGTCGGTGTAGAGCAGCACGCAGTCGCCCGGTTCCAGTGCCGTCTCGTGGACCTGCCGGGCCGCCGGGGCCAGTGTGCCGGCCAACCCGATCGGCGGTTGCGGCGGACTGTCCAGCACCCCGTGGAGCACCTGCTCGGCACGGATCAGCAGCGGTGGCGGGTGACCGCAGTTGACCCAGCGCAGCACCCCGGTCATGGCGTCGAGCCGGCACAGCACGCCGGTGCAGAACTGGTCGGGCAGCCACTGGGCGAGCGCCCGGTCCACGGAGCCGACGGACTCGGCCAGGTCACCGCCGCTCCGGCGGACGTTCCGCGCCGCCGCCATGGCGACCGACGTGGTCAGGCCGGCGGTCAGATCGTGCCCCATGGCGTCGAGGATCATGGTGTGCAGCAGGTTCTTGATCACCGAGTGGTCGAAGGCGTCTCCGGCGACCTGGTACGCCGGCTCCAGGACCGCCGTCGAGACACACTTGCGGCTGCCGATGGTGCGGGGCGGCAGGAAGGCCCGCAGCATCTCGGCGGGCAGCTCCATGGTCGCGGTGCGGGCGCGGGCGGTGAGCCAGTCGCTGTAGGCGCGCTTGGAGGTGATGAGCATGGCGAACAGATGGGCCAGCATCCGGCTGCGGCGCATCCGCACCTCGTCGAGCGAGGCGGTCCGCACCGCCAGCACCCCCAGCCGCTCCGCGCCGTCGATCAGGGGCATCCAGACGATCACTCCGTCGCCGACGTCGGTGGTCCGCGGGGAGACGGTGCGGTACGCGAAGCCGGCCGGCGATTCGGGCACCGACAGCGACGCCATGGCCTCGTCGAGGGGGACGAGCAGCCGTTGCTGCAGGTCGACGAGGTAGATCAGTGCGCTGTCCAGGCCGAGGGCCTCGGCACACCGGTTCGCCAGGGCGGGCAGTTCCACCGGCAGGGCCGTCTGCGCCTCGCTGAGCAGCTCGTCCAGCCGACTCTCGTCCACGGCGGTGTCCAGACGGGCGGACGTCTGCGGTGGGTCCGGCACGGGATCACCCCTTCCCTGCCCAGTTTCACACCGCCGCGGGCCTCGCTCATTTCGGCACCGGCGACGGCCGCCCCGGCAGGCGACCGGTCGGCGGAGGATGGAGACTTGGTCCCGTGAGCAAGGTCGCGCTGATCGTCATCGACATGATCAATACCTACGACCACGAGGACGCCGAACTGCTGATCCCCTCGGCCGGTTCGGTCGTACCGGTCATAGCCGATCTCGCGGAACGCGCACGACGCTCTTCGATACCGGTCATCTACGTCAACGACAATTTCGGCGAGTGGCGCTCACACCACGGTGAGCTGCTCAACCATGCCCTCGAAGGGCCACACGCCCATCTCGTCGAACCCCTGAAACCCGATGCGGACTCGCTGTTCGTTCTGAAGGCCCGCCACTCGATCTTCTTCGAGACGCCGTTGCACTACCTGTTGCAGCAGCAGGGCATCGAGCAGCTGGTGCTCTGCGGACAGGTCACCGAACAGTGTGTGCTCTATTCAGCCCTCGACGCACACATCCGCCACTTCCAGGTGATCGTCCCCCAGGACGCTGTCGCGCACATCCACGAGGACCTCGCTCGGGCGGCGCTGCGGATGATGGAGCGGAACATGGGCGCCCGCGTGTGCACGAGTCAGGACCTGTGGGTGTGACCGGCGGCCGGGGCGTGTTCACGCCGATTCCGGTCCGTCGAATCGTTGGCCAGAGCTGTGTAAATTTCAAGTAATCCCGGCCGGGCGCGCGACGCATCCGCAGCCCCGGCCCGGGACCGGCAACCCCTCCCCTGGAGGTCTAGACCGCCGGCATCGGGATGTACATGGGTGCGCCATCCACGTGCGCAAACGCTTGATGTATCAAACAACACCCGCGAGTAACAGGCGGTGACGCGGGCGGATTTCCGCAACTCGCGGACGTGCATTGGGCGTTACAACCCTCACTGAGCGCCGTCTTCACATTTCGATCACACACTTCACATCTCCCGTCGCGTTGCTATGGTCGTCCTCCGGTTCAGCGTTCAGGGGGACGCTGGGTCCTGGAGGGGGGAGACACCGTCGCGGCATTCCGGCCGCGGCCCGTACGAGACGGCATCAGCGTCGATTCAGGCGGCGCGGCCGACTCCATGCGATTTCCATCTGTCATGTCCGGGTGCTGGGGGCACCCGTGTCTGCGCGGCAGGAACCACCCGCTCGAAAGCGCCATTTCCGCATGCCCGGAAACGGCTCTTTCCCAGCGGTCGGGGCTCACTTCAGGCTGCCCGCAGACGTCGTTCATCCATGCCTTGGGGGGCATTCATGAAGACGTTGTCCATCGTCATTCCCGCACTCAACGAGGCGGACAACCTGCCGGCCGTGATGGAGAGCGTCCCGGCGGCCGCACTGTCGGCCAGGGGCTGGACCACCGAGGTCGTCGTCGTGGACAACGCGTCGACCGACGGCACCGGCGACGTGGCACGCCATCTGGGCGCCCGCGTCGTGCACCAGCCGGCGCGGGGCTACGGCAACGCCTACCGCGCGGGCTTCACCGCCGCGAGCGGTGATGTGATCGCCACCGGCGACGCGGACCGCACGTACCCGTTCGACGCCCTGCCGGGGCTGCTCACGGCTCTGGAGGCGCTCGAGGTCGAGTTCATGACGACCAATCGGCTGGGCCGCGACAACGCGGCGGCCATGAAGCGGTCGCACACGTTCGCCAACCACGTGCTCAGCGGGGTGAGCCGCATGCTCTTCCGCAACGGACTGCGCGACTCGCAGTCGGGCATGTGGATCTTCCGGCGTCATGTGTGGCACGGCATCGACGTGCGCTCCGGCGGCATGGCGTTCTCACAGGAGATCAAGAACGCCGTGACGCTGGCGGGTTACCGCACCCTCGAGCTGCCGATCGAGTACCGCATGCGCGGCGGTGAGGTGAAGCTCAACGCGCTGCCGGACGGCATGGCCAACCTGCGCCAGCTGTTCCACCACCGTTTCCGCAGACCTCTCGTCGCACCGGCCGATGTCGCCGCCTACGCGCAGCCCTCGGGGGCGGAGGAATTCGGGACCACCGCATGAGCCGACTGCTCGACGCCCCGTTCCGGCGGCCGGCGAGTCCCCCCACGGGGCACCGCCACCGCCGGCACGGGGGGCCGGCCCGGGGCCGGTGGGGCCGCGCGGCCGCCGCACCGGCGACCGTGCTGGCGCTGGCGCTGGTGACGGTCGCGTGCACCGTGCCGTGGGTACGGCACGAACTGCGTGTCTCGTTCACCCGGCTGCCCAGCACCTATACGGAGCTCTACTTCGACGGCACTCCGGCCGCCTCCCATGGCACGGTCGTGGTCCCGGTCGCCGTGGTCGCGCACGGCGACGCCCCGCGCAGCTACCGAGTGCGTGTCCGGCTGGTCACCGCGGCGGGCCGCACGGAGATCTCCCGCACCGTCGGCCTCACCACCCGGCGGGCGGGAACGCCACGGCGCGCGACGGTGCGGCTGCCGTACGACCGCACACCCGGCGGTGTGGCGAAGGCCGTCGTACGCGTCGCTCTCCTGGGCCGGACCCAGACGCTCCACTACACCCTGGACATCCCCGGAGGCTCCTCATGACGCCGCGTCGGACGGTGGTCACCACCAGCTGGGACGACGGGCACCGGCTCGACACGGCCCTGGCGGATCTGCTGGCCCGGTACGACGTACCGGGCACCTTCTACATCGCCCCGCGCAACGTCGAGTTGCGGCCGGCCGACCGGCTTCCGGCCGAAGGCATACGCGACCTGGCCGCACGCGACGGCGTCGAGATCGGCGGGCACACCCTCAGCCACCTGAGGCTGCCGCTGCTCGACGACGCCGCCGCACGCGAACAAGTCACCCTCGGCAAAATCGAGTTGGAGAACATCATCGGCGCCCCGGTGGTCAGCTTCTGCTATCCGCGCGGGCAGTACCGGGCCGTCCATGTACGGCAGGTCGTCCAGGCCGGATTCCGCCTGGCCCGTACCGTACGGCGCAGCTCGCTGGCGACCGGGCCCGTGCTGGAGATGGCCACGACCGTCAACGCCTACGCCCACCGGGTGGACGTACCGCTCGTCCTGCGTCTGGCGGGCGGCAGGCCCGGTCACGCGGCCCGGCTGTACCGGCACTGGGACGAGCTCGCGATCCGCTGGTTCGACCTGTGCCTGGAACGAGGCGGTGTCTACCACCTGTGGGGGCACAGCTGGGAGGTCGACGCGCGCGGCGACTGGGCCCGGCTCGAACGGGTGCTGGCCCACATCAGCGGCAGGCCGGACGTTCGCTATGTCACCAATGGAACCCTGGCCGAGGCAGGTGCCGCATGAGCACGGTCCTTCAGATCACTCCGTACTACCCGCCGCACCTGGGCGGTCTGGAACGCGTGGTGGAGAATCTCGCCGACGGTCTCGCCGAGCGGCACGACGTGCGCGTGGTCACCACCACCATCGGCTCCGGAGGCGCTCCGCGCCTGAGCCGCCGGGGCACGGTCGGCGTGGTCCGGCACCGGTCGGTCGAGGTCGCGCACACCCCGATCGCGCCGGGCATGGCCCGGACCCTGCTGCGCAGCCCGCGCCGTTCGGTGCTGCACCTGCACGCGGCGCACGCACTGCTGCCGGAGATGGTCGCACTGCTGGCCCGGCTGCGGGGACAGCGCTTCGTGCTCCACTTCCATCTGGACGTCGACGCCTCCGGACGGCTGGGCCTGCTGCTGCCCGCGTACAAGCGCCATGTCTTCGGCCGTGTGCTGCGCGCCGCGGCCGCCGTGCTGGTGCTCACCCCGGCCCAGGCCGACTTCGTCACCACGAACTACGGGGTTCCCCCGAGGCGGGTGTTCGTCGTTCCCAACGGGGTCGGTGACCAGTACTTCATGCCCGTTCGGGAGCCCGCCGAGGGAACGCTGGAGCTGCTGTACGTCGGCCGGCTCAGCTCGCAGAAGCGCGTCGACCGGCTCCTCGAGGCGATGGCGCTGGTGACCCGGCCGGTCCGGCTGCGGGTCGTCGGCGACGGCGAGGACCGCGACGAACTCATCGCGCAGGCCGAGCGATCGGGGCTGACGAACGTCCGCTTCTCCGGGCCCGCACTCGGCAGCGACCTGGTGCGCGCCTACGCGTCCGCCGGAGCGTTCGTGCTGCCCTCCGACAAGGAGGGCATGCCGCTCGTGGCCCTGGAGGCCATGGCCGCCGCTCTGCCGGTGATCGCCACCCGGGTGCCCGGCAACACCGAACTCCTCGACGGGACGGGTCTGCTGGCCGACCCCGAACCGGCCGCGCTCGCCGAGGCCATCGACGCGGTCGCCGGCGACCTCCGGCTCCGCGCCGACCTCGGACGGCGCAGCGCGCAGGCAGCTCGGCACCACCGCTGGGACGCGGTGGTCCGGCAGGTCGAGGGCATCTACGCCGAGGTGCTGTCGTGAACATACGTGCCTGGACCGTCACCACCGCCCTGGTGGCGGCCCTGCTGGAATGCGTGCCGGGCGCCCCGGTCCCGGTGCTGGTCCCGGCGGGCCTGTGGCTGCTTCTCGGCGCGCCGGCCCTGCTGTTCCACGGGTTCACCGGCCGGGTGCTGTCGACCCGGGACGGCCGTACGCTCGTCGGGCTGGGACTGAGCGTGATCGGAGCCCTGGCGCTGCTCCTGGCGGTCAACACGCTGCTGCCCGCGCTCGGTGCGGGCCGGCCCCTGGAACGGGTGCCGCTGGCCCTGGCCTCGGCACTGTACGTGGTGGTCCTGGCAGGTGTGGCGGCATGGCGTGCCCCGGCGGGACGGCGCTCGCTGCTGCCCCGCCTCCCCGGGCGCGCCGGCCGCCCCGGGGCCGCTCGCCCGGCGGGGCTCGCGCCCGTGGCCACCCTCGGCGGGACGGTCCTGGCGCTGTGTGTCGCGGGCCCGGTGCGTCTCGACAACGGTCTGGGCGGTGGCGTCGCCGTCATCGCGCTGGCCGGGGTCACCGTCCTGCTCGCGCTGCTCCTCGTGCGGCGCCGCCGGTATGCCACCGGCGTGCTGGAGCTGGGCCTGTGGTGCGCGGCCGCCGGGGTTCTGCTGCTGACGAGCCTGCGCGGCTGGTACATCACCGGGCACGACATCCAGCGTGAGTACGAGGTGTTCCGGCTGGCGGCCGACTCCGGGCGCTGGAACATCGCCGCGTTCCGTGATCCGTACAACGCCTGCCTGAGCATCACCCTGCTGCCGACCGCGCTCACGCGGCTGACCGGGGTCCCCGGGACGTACGTCTTCAAGGTGCTGCTGCCGCTGCTGTTCGCGCTGACGCCGGTGCTGGTGTACCGGTCGGTGCGGAACAAGGCGCCGCAGATCGTCGCGTTGCTTTCCGCGGTGTACCTGATGATGTTCCCGACCTTCTTCACGGACATGACCTTCCTGGCCCGGCAGGAGGTCGCGTTCTTCCTCCTGGGGTGCGCCATGGTCGTGGTCACCGACACCGGGCGGCCGCCGGGGCGGCGCCTGCTGTTCACCGTGCTCGTCGCCGGGATCGTGCTGTCGCACTACTCCACCACCTATGTCCTCGTGGTCGTACTGGCCGCGGCACTTGCCGCCGATCTGGTGTGGCGGCTGCTGGTCCGGCTGCGCCGGCGTCCTGCGGCCGGGCGGTCCTTTCTGACCTGGTGGATGGTGGCCGCCACCGCCGCAGCGGCGTACGTGTGGTCCGGGCCGGTCACGCACACGACCGGCCAGTTGCACCGCACCGTCGCGCTGACCGCGCGGGAACTGACCGGGCGCAGTACCGACACCGCCTCGTCGGACGTGTCGTACAGCCTGTTCAGTGGTGCTCCGGTGAGCGCGGACCAGAGGCTCGCCGACTACCGGGCCGCGATCGTGCGGCAGACCGGCCGGGGCCGCGAGCAGGGCGACTACCTGCCTCTGAAGACCGTCGACGCGTACGCCACTCCCGTCGTCGGACAGCAGACGGACCTGCCGCTGACAGCGGCCGGCCGCGCCCTCGAGCACGCCGGTGTCCACGTGCCGGCGGCCAACGGTCTGCTGCGTGCCGGTGCCGCCGCCCTGCTGCAGGTGCTGTTGCTGGTCGGCCTCGCCCTGGCCCTGTGGCCCGGGCGCACCCGCCGTCCGCGCGCCCGGCCGGGCTTCCGGCCGAGCCGTGACCAGGTCACCCTGTCCCTGGGCATGCTCGGTGTCATCGCCCTGCTGACGGCGCTGCCGCAGCTGTCCGTCGACTACGGGGTGCTGCGCGCCTTTCAGCAAGGCCTGTTCATCTACGCGCCGTTCGTCGCGGGTGCTTCACTGTGGCTGTTCCGCTGGGCGCGCCGGTGGGCGGTGCCGGCGGCCTGCGCGCTCGCCCTGGGACTGCTGCTGGACCTCACCGGGGTCGTCCCGAAGGTGCTCGGCGGCTACCCGGCGCAGCTGCACCTGGCCAACTCCGGTCAGTACTACGACATCTACTTCGTCCACCCGGAGGAACGCACCGCGATCCGCTGGGTGCAGGACCGGGCGAGCGAGGCACAGCGGGCCGACGTCCAGTCCGAGGTGCAGACCGACCGCTACACCTTCAGCCGGCTCCAGTCACTGATCCGGGGGCGCACGCAGAACGACATCTTCCCGGTGCTGGTGGGCTCACGCACCTACGTCTTCCTCGGCACCACCACGGTGACCAAGGACGAGGCCACCACCTTCTACCGGGGCGACCTGGTGACGTACCGCTACCCGCTCGGGCTGCTGGAGGTCACCAAGAACAAGCTGTACAGCAACGGGGGAGCGGAGGTCTACCGATGAAGCGGGTGCTGCTCGTCAGCCACTACTACCCGCCGCACATCGGCGGTATCGAGAACGTGGTGCGCAACGAGGCCCACCAGCTGCACCGGACCGGCGTCGAGGTGACGGTGCTGACCAGCGGCGCCAGAACGGTCACCGAGGACGACGACGGGGTGCGCGTGGTGCGCGTCGCCGCGTGGAACCTCCTGGAGCAGCGGGCCGGAGTGCCGTTCCCGCTGCTGTCGCCCCGGGTGTGGCCGGCCGCGCTGCGCTGGGCCCGCTGGGCCGACGTCGTCCATGTGCACGACTGCCTGTACGTCACCTCGTGGGCGGCGGGAACGGCCGCACTGCTGACGCGCACCCCGCACGTGCTCACCCAGCACGTCGCCGTGGTCGAGCACCCCTCCCGAGCCGTACGCGCCGTGCAGCGCGCCGTGTACGGGTCGGCCGGGCGGGGCCTGCTGCGGCGGGCGCGGCGCGTGCTCGTCGTCAACGGCCGGGTCGCCGACTTCGTCACCGCCCACGGCGCCCGCCCCGGATCGGTGCGTCTGCTCGCCAACGGCGTCGACACCGAGGCGTACCACCCGGCCGCGTCCGGGCACGAGTCCCGGGCCGCACGCCTGCGGTTCGGTCTGCCCGAGGACCGCGTCCTCGTGCTGTTCGTCGGCCGGCTGGTGCCGAAGAAGGGGTACGACCTGCTGCTGGCCGCCGCCGACCCCGCCTACGACCTGGTGTTCGCCGGCGACGGCAGCGCCCGCGGCAGTGACCGGCCCGGCGTGCACCACCTCGGTGCCCTGGGGGCGGCACAGCTCGCCGAGCTGTACCGCGCCGCGGACGTCTTCGCCCTGCCGTCGGCCGCCGAAGGCTTCCCGCTGACCGTGCAGGAAGCGATGGCCTCCGGTCTGCCGGTCGTCACCACCGACGATCCCGGTTACGGCCCCTACGGTCTGGACCGCGGCCGCGTGCGGCTGCTGCCGCGCGAGGTGACCGCGCTGCGGGCCACGCTGACGGAGCTGGCCCGGGACGGGGAACTGCGCGCCGCGATGGGCCGTTACTCCCGCGCACGCGCCGTCCAGGGCTTCGCCTGGCCCGAACACACCGCCCGGCTGCGCGCCCACTACGCCGGTGTCGACACCGAACCGTTCGTCCGGGAGGCGGTGGCGTGAGGCAAGCGTTCCGGGCGACGCTGGAGACGGTCCTCGTCCACGGCCTGCTGGGCTGGCTCTACGTCGCTGCCGTCGCCGCCGCGCGCCCGTCCGCGCTGTCGGTGCCGATCAGTTCGCTGCTGCCGGTGCGGCGCGACACGTTCGGCACCGCCTGCTTCGCCCTGTCCGCGCTGGCGGCGACGCTGCTGCACACGGCGACCGGGCGCTGGTGGCAGCGGACCGCGCCCCGGCCCGGCGCCGGGCCGGCGCTGCTGCGCACCGGCACCGTCCACGGCCTGCTCGTGTGGGCGTACCTGTGCGTCAACTCCCTGACACATCCGGAGACACTCGCCCGTCCCCTCACCCATTTCGCGGACGCGCCCCGCGAGGGGCAGACGGCGTCGTGGGCGTTCGCCGTGACGGCGCTGACGCTGCTTCTCGCGCGGGCGCAGGCCCGGCCGGACCGCTCGGGAGGGGACCCCGCATGAGCATGACCGCCCGTTCGGTCCCGCCCCCTCGGGCCGCGCCGCGCCTCGCGCGCGCCCGGGCCATGGTCCGAGACCCGCTGATCGTCAACTCCTTCTTCCTCCTGGCCACGACCGCACTGGGCGCGGGCGCCGGATTCGTCTTCTGGCTGCTGGTCGCCCGGCTCTATCCGGCCGCGGACGTCGGCCGGGCCTCGTCGTTGCTGTCGAGCATGTCGCTGCTGTCGTACTTCAGCCTGTTCGGGCTCAACTCGACGCTGGTGCGCCACCTGCCGACCAGTGACCGGCCCGCGCACGAGGTCGGCACCGCTCTCAGCACCGTCGCCGTCTGCTCGTGCGCCATCTCCGGCGGCTTCGTGCTGCTCGTGCCCTGGATGGCACCCCAACTCGGCTTCCTGCACGGCTCTTTCCTGATGGCGGCGGGCTTCGTCGTGCTCGCCGCCGGCGCGGCCGTCAACCTGCTCACCGACTCCGTCTTCGTCGCCTTCCGCGCGACCCGCGTCAATCTGGCCGTCAACGGCGTGCTCATGAGCCTGGTCAAGCTCGCTCTGCCGGTGTTGTTCGTCTCCGGCGGCCCCTTCGGTGTCGTCGCCGCCGGCGCCGGCGCCTCCACGATCGCCGCCGCGGCCAGCGTCCTCGCCATCCGTGGCGTGCTGCGCCTGAGGATCCGGCCGGCGTTCTCCTGGCAGACCCTGCGCGCCACGCTCGGCTACTCGCTCAGCAGCTATCTCTCCGGCAGCCTGAACCTGCTGCCCCAGATCGTGCTGCCGATCGTCGTCCTGCAGGCCCTCGGACCGGTCCCCGCAGCCACCTATTTCGTCGCGTTCCAGATCGCCAACCTCGTCAACTCCGCCTCCTACGCCATCGGCGAGGCCCTGTTCGCGGAAGGGTCCCGGCACGGCGCGGCCCTCGGCCCCATCGCCGTCCGCTCCGGCAAGGTCATCGCCCTGGCGACCGTGCCGACCGTGGCCCTGGTCGCCGTCCTGGCCCGGCCCGTCCTGCACGTCTTCGGACCGCAGTACGCGGCCCACGGCACCACCACGCTGACCGTCTTCACGCTCGGCTCCCTCACCGTGGCCTTCAACACCTGGGTGAGCTTCCTGCTGAAACTGACCCGACAGCTCGTGGCCATGGTCGTCTCCAACGCGGTCCTGGTCGCCGTCGTCCTCGTCATCGTCCTGGTCCGGCTGCACCACGGCCTGGTGTGGGCCGCGATCGCCTGGGGCGCCGGCAATCTCGCCTCCGGCGTCGCGGCGGGCGCCGCCCTGCTGGCCGGTGGCGTACGGGCACCGCACACCGGCCGGCACCGGCGCGCCGGGAAGGAGCACACGACCGCGTGAACATCCTGCAGATCGTCAACATCGGCCATGAGGCCGGCGGCGCCGAGAAGAGCGTCCGCCTCATCGCGGACGGCCTGGCCGCGCGCGGCCACCGCGTGCGCGTCGTCGCCACCGACCTGCTCGCCGAGGGCCATGAGGTCTTCGCGGACGACCTGGTCCCGGCCATCACCGGCACAGCGCCCCAGCGCTTCGCCCGCAAGTTCTTCCACCGGCGTGCCCACGCCCGGATCCGCCGGATCGTGGACGACTTCGCCCCCGACTGCGTCCACCTGCACACGATCGGCGAGTTCAGTCCGTCCGTGCTGACCGCCACGGCCGGGGTCGGACGCGTGCTGACCGTGCACGGCCCGGAGGACTGGACCCGCGAACTGCTGCGCTGGAACCTGCCCAGCGCCCCCGCCGGCCGGCTCTCCCCCGCCGACGCGCTCCGCTACGCCTATCTGCGGTACGTGCAGCGCCCGGCCTACCTGCCGCGGCTGCGCCGCCTGGACCGGGTGCTGGCGCCCAGCGCCTACTTCGCCGACGCCGTACGCACCGACGTCGGCCCCCGGGTCCCCGTGCACGTGCTGCCCAACGGGGTGCCCGGCGCGATCGTCGCGCAGCCGCTGGGCGCCCTGGACCAGCTGCTCTACGCGGGGCGACTGGAGCGGGTCAAGGGCGTCGACGTCCTGCTGTCGGCGTTCGCACGGCTCGGCCGCGGCCGGCTGACCGTCGTGGGTGACGGACCGGACCGGGCCCGCCTGGAGGCGCTCGCGGGCCCGGGCGTCACGTTCACCGGCTGGCTCGGCGCCGACGCCGTGGCCCGGCGACTGGCCACGGCCTCCGTCGTGGTCGTGCCGTCGGTGTGGCCGGAGAACTTCCCCACCGTCGCCCTGGAGGCCCTGCGGACCGGACGGCCGCTGGTCGCCTCCCGGGTGGGCGGACTGCCCGAACTCGTCGGGGACGACAACGGGGCGCTGTTCCCCGCCGGGGACACGCGCGCACTCGCGGCGGTCCTGGACCGGCTGCTCGGCGACGGGGAGGTGCTCGCCCGTATGGGTGCGGCGTCGGCGGCCCGGGCGCAGCGCTACACCGTCGAGGTGTTCCTCGACGGTCTGGAACGGCACTACGAAGAGGTGGTCGGGGGATGAAGGTCGTCGTGGTCAATGCTTTCGAGCGGGGCAACCGGGGGGACGCGGCCCTGCTCAGCGTCGCCATACAACAGGTGCGAGAGGCCTTTCCCCACGCCGTCGTAGTGATCGCCGGTTTCGAGGAGCCCGGTGAGCGGCCCGAGTTCGACGGAGCCCGCAACGTAGGCTCGATCCGCCGCAGTGTCGGGGACGAGACCGCGACCCGCGTGGCTCGGATCGCGCGCAAGGCATCGGCGCTGGCGCTGGGGGCCGTCGCCGCCCTGCCGGGAGGCGGTCGGTCGGTGCCGCTCCTGGCCGCTTGCCTGCCACGGGAGATGCGCGACGAGGTTCTGGCGGTGACCAAGGCCGACCTGGTGCTGTCGCTGGGCGGCGGCTATCTCAACGCCCGCCCCGACCTCCCCTCCGACCTGAACATCGCCTTCCTCCTCCTGCCGCTGTGGCTGGCCCAGCGGGCCGGGGTGCCGACGGTGCTGGGGCCGCAGTCGTTCGGTCCGTTTCCCCGGCGGCGTCAGCGGTGGATGGTCCGGCGGGTGGTGGGCCGGGCCGTCGCGGCGGTGGCCCGGGAGGACATCAGTGTGGTCCGGCTGGCCGAGGCCGGGGTCGGCGAACCGACCGTCCGGCGCGGAGTGGACAGTGCCTTCGCCTTCCGCAGCCGGTCCCGGCGGCCCTGGCGGGCCGAGCTGGGCGTGGTCGGTCAGGCACGGCTCGTCCTCGTCACGGCGCGCCGGCACCTGCCGGCAGGTGAGCAGGAGACGTACGAGAAGGCCATGGCCGCCGCCGTGCGACGCGCTCTCGACTGCGACGCGCACGTGGTGCTGGTCCCGCAGGTCACCTGTGCCTTCCAGGGCGACGACGACCGGCCGGTCAACGCCCGCATCGCCGCGCACGCGGGCCCGCACGCGCGGCTGCACGTCCTGGACGACGCGACGATCGACCACCACGACGTGCACGCCCTCTACGGCGCCGCCGACTTCATCCTCGGCACGCGGTTCCACTCGGTCATCTTCGGGCTGACGTCGGGGGTGCCGTGCGCGGCAGTGGAGTACGACCACAAGACGCGCGGCATCATGGCCGACCTCGGTCTGGAGGAGTGGGTGGTCCGCATGTCCGACGCTCGCGGCACGGTCGTCGCCGACCTCCTCGACCGCCTTCTGCTGTCGGGCGACGACTACCGCAAGCACCTGCGGGCCGTTCTGCCCGAATACACCGAGCGTGCCGGGGAGTTCACCCGTGTACTGCGCGCGGCGGTGCGCCGGTGACCCGGCCGGCGGCTGCCGCGCCGACGGTGCTGCTGGCGGCGCCGTACGTGCCGCCCTCCGTGGGCGGTGTCGAGCAGTACGTCTGGCATCTGGCCCGCGAGTTGAGCGTCCGGCACGGCTACCGGGTGGTCGTCGCCACCACCGCGGCGAAGGGCGACCGTCCGGGGCGGTACGCGGACGGTCCCGGTGGCTGTGCGGTGTACCGGCTGGCGGCCCCCTTGCTGCTGTCCCGCACACCCGTCGGCGCGGGCTGGCGACGGCAGTTGCGGCGGATCATCGAGCAGGAGGGCGTGGACCTCGTCAACGGCCACGCGCCGGTACCGCTGTTCGCCGACGCGGCGGCACGCGCGGCGGACGACACCGGCCGGCCCTTCGTTCTCACCTACCACACCGGGCGTATGCGCAAGGGCAACCTGCCGGCCGACGCCTTCCTCGCGGTCTACGAGCGTACGGTGCTGGCCGGTACCGCCCGTCGTGCCCGGGAGGTGATCTGCTCGTCCGACTACGTCGTTGCCGACCTGGCCCGCCTGTTCGCCGGACGGGCCGCGGTCGTCCCGCCCGGCGCGGACCTCGACCTGTTCGCACCGAGCCCGCTGCCGGGCGAGCCCAGGGTGCTGTTCGTGGGGTCCCTGGACCGGCACACCGCCTACAAGGGTCTGTCCGGTCTGCTGCGTACGGTCGCCGAACTGAGGGAGGCCGGGACGCCGGTACGGCTGGAGGTGGTCGGTGACGGGGCCGCGGCCGGGGACTACCGGCAGCGGGCCGCGCGGCTCGGACTCGACGAGGCCACGGCCGTGTTCAGCGGACGGCTGTTCGGCGAGGACCTGGCCGCCGCCTACCGCCGGGCGCGGGTGCTGGCCCTGCCCACGTCGTACGACAGCTTCCCCAGCGTCCTGGTGGAGGCGATGGCCGCCGGGCGTCCGGTGGTCACCACCCGGGTCGGTGGCATCCCGACCCTGGTCCGGCACGAGGAGAACGGGCTGCTGGTCGCACCGGGCGATCGGGCGGCCCTGCGCGGTGCGCTGACCCGGGTGCTGACGGACCGGGCCTTCGCCGACCGCCTGGCCGAGGCCGGACTCTGCCATGTGCGGGCGGAGTTGGGGTGGGCGCGGCAGACGGACCGTACGGCCGCCGTCTTCGGCCGGGTGCTGGCGGGCCGCACACCGTGCACGGTCGCGGTCGTCGCCCCGTACTTTCCGCCGAAGATCGGGGGCGTGGAGAACTACGCGGCCCGCGTGGCCGCCGCCGTGGCGGCCGACCCCGACCTGCGGTCGGTGGTGATCACCAGCAACACGGCGGGCCGGCGCAGTGACGTGAGCGTCGAGGACGGCGTGCCCGTCGTCCGGCTCGGCACCTGGGCGCGGCTGTCCAACACTCCGCTCAGCCCGCTCTGGCCGCTCCAACTGCGCTGGTGGCTGAGGCGTTTGCGCGTGGGCGTGCTCAACACCCACTCCCCCGTGCCCGGCCTCCCCGATCTCGCCGTCGCCCTCGCCGGCGGACGCCCCGCCGTGGTCACGTACCACTCCGGGTCCATGGTGAAGGGCGAGCCCGGGGCCGACCGGATCATCCGCCGCTACGAGAACCACGTCCTGCCGCGCGTGTTCGGCCGGGCCCGCGCCTTGGTCGCCGTGTCCCCGGTCTCCCTGGCCGCCCACCGCCCCGGCGCCCTGCAGATCACTCCCGGAGTGGACACCGACCGGTTCACGCCCGGTGGTCCGCCGCCGTCCCAGCGGCCTCGGCACGTCGTCTACCTCGGCCGCATGGACCGTACGTCGTCGTGGAAGGGCGTGGACGTCCTTCTCGAGGCTGTCGCGAGGCTCCCCGGCGACGTCGCGCTCACCCTGGTCGGAGGGGGTGACGCCGTCGCCGACCACCGCGCCCACGCCGAGCGCCTCGGCGTCGCCGAGCGGGTGCGCACCCCCGGCCAGCTCATCGGCGACGACCTGGTGACGGTGTTGCAGCAGGCAGCCGCCGTCGTCCTTCCCTCCCGCACCGAGGCCGAGTCGTTCGGCATGGTCCTGATCGAGGCCATGGCCTGCGGCACCCCGGTCGTCGGCTCGGACGTCGGCGGAATCCCGCACGTGATCGAGCCGGGCGTGAACGGCCTCCTGGCTCCGCCCGGCGACGCCGCCGCTCTCGCCGAAGCCCTGCGGACCCTGCTCGACGACGGCGGCCTCGCCGATCGCCTCGGCGCGGCGGGCCGCCGCACCGCCGTCGAACGGTACGCGTGGCCGACGCTCACCGATCGCTACGTGCGGCTGTTCAAACAGCTGGGGGGCGGCTGCTGAGCCGTAGGCGCCCGATCGTGTGACAGCCGGCGCCGGTCGCGTGGCCTACTCGCCGGGCGGCGCCCGTAGTTCCTGGTCGTCCAGTTCGCAAGCCTGCCGGAAGTCCTCGGTCAGCCGGTCCTCGAGCCGGGTCGCCCGCACCCCGGCCGCCGCATGGTCGAAGCCATCGGGAAACTCCAGGTGGTCCGGCCCCGCAAGCCGGTCCAGCGCGTGAAGCGGGGCCATGACCTGCGTGTCTTCGTTCCTCACGGCCACCCGACGAGAACGTGGACGGCTGGGTGACCACGAGTCCGAGGCCCGCGAACAGTAGCCATGTACTGTTTCCCGCATGAGCAAGGGATCCGATGGAGCCACGCCCGGCTTCCTGGTGTGGCGGCTGTCGACGAAGTGGCGGGTCGCGGTCGACCGGGCCGTGGCCCCGCTGGGACTCACCCACGCGCAGTACTCGCTGGTGGCGTCGCTGCACGGTATGCACCGCTCCGGCCTGCGCCCCAGCCAGCGCCGCCTCGCCGATCACACCGGCCTGGAAGCCCTCTACGTCTCCAAGCTGGCCCGCGGCCTGGAGTCGGCCGGTCTGCTCGAGCGCACCCGGGACCCCGCCGACCCGCGCGCCGTGCAGCTCGCGCTCACCGAACAGGGCCGCGAGGTCACGAAGAAGGCGATCGACGTCGTCCAGGAGTTGCTGCGCCAGCTGCTCGCACCCCTCGGCGGGCCCGACAGTCCGCGCGCACGCGAGTTCACGCGGGAGCTGGCGGTCCTGCTCGACGCACCGCTCGATCCGCTCGGCACCACCGGCCGGAAGACCACCCGGCCCGATTAGTGGAATATTGAACAACAGCGGTCGGTTGTGGCCCTCGAAGGAGGTCACGAGTGGAGACGCAAGTGGAGACCACGTACTACGACCACGGCAGCCCCGCCGACCGCTGGGAGCGCGCGCAGCTGTTCTTCGACGGGAAGGACTACGCGGGCGCCGCGCGGGTGCTGGCCGGGCTGGTCGAGGAGATGCCGGAGCAGACGGGTCCCCGGCTGCTGCTGGCCCGCGCCTACTACCACTCGGCCCAACTTCGCCGCGCCGAGGCCGAGTTGCGGATCATCGTGGAACGCGACCCGGTGGAGCACTACGCGCGGCTGATGCTGGGCCGCACGCTGCAGCGGCAGTCCCGGCAGGAGGAGGCGGATCGGCACCTGCGGATCGCCTCGGCGCTCGCGGGCGACTTCCCGGAGGAGTGAGCCACGGGGCGAGGGCCCGGTTCCCGGCAGGGGGCCGGGCCCTCCGCATGCCTCACACGGACGGCCGTGCGGTCCGGGTGACCACCCAGGGACAGCCGGCCGGGGCCGGGGCCCGCACCGCGGACGCCGTCCCTCCCCCGGGACTCACACAGAGGTCGCCGTGTGCAGGGTCAGGAACAGGGTGACGGCGGAGTTCGCCGACGACATCGCGGACACCAAGGTGCCGGCAGCGGCGCCCCAGGCGGCGAGGCCGACCGAGGTGAAGGCCGACGGCCAGGTACGGGCCACGGGGGCGGGCGCGAGCAGCGCGGCCACCCGGCGGGGCACCGGGCCGGTGGCCGCGAGCGCGGCCAGGGCCGGAGCCGGGGTGCGGGCGGACAGCAGCGCGGCCTTGCCGATGGCGCGGGCGACGGTGCGCCGGTCCCCGACCGCGCGGGCCGCTTCCTCGTCCGCCCAGCGCTCGGCCGTGTAGACGACGGCGGTGCGCAGCGGACGCAGGAACGGGTTGGCGCGGGCGGCCAGCTGGGCGGCGAGCAGATGGCGGTGGTGGCGGGCGGCAAGATGGGCGCGTTCGTGGGCGAACAACGCGCGCCGTTCGGCGGGGGCGAGCCCGGCGAGCAGCGCGGAGGTGACGACGATCCGGCCCCGGCGGCCGGGCAGGGCGTACGCGTACGCCGTGCTGTTGTCGGGCAGGACCGCCACCGTCCGGCCGGGCAGCGCGGCCAGGGCCCGGCGGGCGCGGCGGGTGACCCGGCGGTGCCGCGCCAGGGTGCGGGCGCAGGCGGCGGCGACCACGGCGAGCGCCGGGACGGCGGCCCGGCCCGCGACGCCGTCGTGCGGGACGACGGCCCGCACCGCGGGGTCGGACCAGCCGTCCGGGAGGGGGTTGCCGGGCAGTTGCGCGGTGCCGACCACCATGAGCAGGGCCAGGCACAGGGTGCTGCACACGGCCATGACGACGGCGACCGCGGTCAGCAGCCGGGTGGCGGTGCGCGGGTGGAGATGTGTCTCGGCGAGCCGGGCGACCGGCCAGGCGGACAGCGGCAGCACCAGCGGCAGGAAGACGAAGACCCCCATGAGCGGTCAGTCTTCCGTACCGGCGCTGTCCGTGTGCGTGCTGTCGAGCAGCGCCCGCAGGATCTGTTCGTCGCCCGGTGGCAGGGCGGTGACGAAGCTCGCCAGGACGGCCTCGCGGTCCTGTTCGCCGTCCAGCAGGCGGCGCATGCGCAGGGCGGCGAGCCGGGCGACGTCGGCCGTCGGCGTCCATACGAAGGAGCGGCCGTGCCGTTCGCGGGCGACGACGTCCTTGGCGAGCAGCCGGGTGAGGATGGTGACGACGGTGGTGTAGGCGAGGTCGCCGCCGAGGCGCTGCTGCACCCAGGCCGCGGTGACCGGCCCGTCCGCCTCGCGCAGCGCGCCGAGGACCTGGCCCTCCAGCTCGCCCCGGCCGCGGCGTCGGCCCCGGCCGCCTTCCCGCGCCATCCCCGTCTCCCTCCGGCATCGGCGTGTCGGACCACGCTACTTCATGCCGCAGGTGCCCACGCGGGCACGGCGTCCGCGTCGATGCGCGGGCCCGGCACGGGCGGCCGTGACATGCTGACGCGATGGCACCTCCCCGTGATCACGCGCCGCTCGCCGAGCGGGTCGAGGAACTCCTCGCCGCCGGCGGCCCCTTGCCCATCGTCGCCGCCGGCCGGCCGGTGCTGCGCCGCGCCACCGAGCGTTACGACGGCCAGCTCGGCCCCGCCCTGCTGGCCCGCTTCGTCGAGGTCCTGCGCGTCACCATGCGCGCTGCTCCCGGCGTGGGTCTTGCCGCGCCCCAGGTCGGCGTCCCGCTGCGGATCGCGGTCTTCGAGGACCCGGCGACGGTGCCCGAGGAGGTCGCGGTGGCCCGGGGCCGGTTCCCGCAGCCGTTCCGGGTGCTCATCAACCCGTCGTACGAGGCGGTGGGCACCGCACGGGCCGCGTTCTTCGAGGGCTGTCTGAGCGTGCCGGGCTGGCAGGCGGTGGTGGCGCGGCACGCCGAGGTCCGGCTGCGCGCCGAGGACGAGCACGGCGGTGCGGTGGACGAGGTGTTCTCCGGGTGGCCCGCCCGGATCGTCCAGCACGAGACGGACCACCTCGACGGCACGCTCTACCTGGACCGCGCCGAGCTGCGCTCCCTGTCGACGAACGAGGCGGTGGCGGCCCTGTGGGCCCAGCCGACCCCGGCACCGGCGGCCGAGGCGCTGGGCTTTGAACTCCCCTGATCCAGGGGTCACTTGTCCCGGTAGGCCTCCAGCAGCCGCAGCCACACCTCGCTGAGCGTCGGGTACGACGGGACGGCGTGCCACAGACGGCCGACCGGGACCCGGCCCGCGACCGCGACGGTGGCGGAGTGGATGAGTTCACCGACGCCCGGGCCGACGAAGGTGACCCCGCGCAGGATCTCTTCGTCCAGGTCCACGACCATGCGGGCGCGGCCCTTGTAGCCGTCGCCGTACAGGCCGGCGCCGGCGACGGAGGAGAACTCGACGTCGACGGCCCGGACCCGGTGGCCCGCCTGTTCCGCCTCGGCGAGGGAGAGACCGACGGCGGCGGCCTCGGGGGCGGTGAAGACGACCTGGGGGACGGCGTCGTGGTCGGCGGTGGCGGTGTGCGCGCCCCAGGGCTCGTCCGGGAGCGGGTCGCCGGCCGCGCGGGCGGCGATCGCGGCCCCGGCGATGCGGGCCTGGTACTTGCCCTGGTGGGTGAGGAGGGCGCGGTGGTTGACGTCGCCGACCGCGTACAGCCAGTCGGTGCCGGTGACCCGGAGGCTGTCGTCGACGTCCAGCCAGGAGCCCGGTTCCCGGCCGACCGTGTCCAGGCCGATGTCGTCGGTGTGCGGGACGCGGCCGGTGGCGAAGAGGATCTCGTCGGCCTCGATGCGGTCGCCGGCGGAGGTGACGGCCACGACGGTGCCGTTCTCCCGGGTCACGGACTCCACGGAGGTGCCGGTGCGCAGGTCGACACCGGCCTCGGTGAGCGCCTCGGCGACGAGTTCCCCGGCGAAGGGCTCCATGCGGTTCAGCAGGCCCTTGCCGCGCACCAGCAGGGTGACACGGGAGCCGAGGGCCTGCCAGGCGGTGGCCATCTCGGTGGCGACGACACCGCCGCCGACGACGACCAGCCGGCCGGGCGCCGCCTGGGCGCTGGTGGCCTCACGGCTCGTCCACGGCTTCACCTCGGCGAGTCCGGGCAGGTCGGGCAGCTGGGCGCGGGTGCCGGTGCAGACGGCGACGGCGTGCCGGGCGGTGAGGGTCGTGACCGTGCCGTCGGGGCCGGTGACGGTGACGGTGCGGGGTCCGGCGAGGCGGCCGTGGCCGCGGTACAGGACGGCGCCGGTCCCCTCCAGCCAGGCGACCTGGCCGTCGTCCTTCCAGTGGGAGGTGTACTCGTCCCGGCGGGCCAGGACGGCGGGAGTGTCGAGCGGGCCCTGGACGTCCCGGTCGAGACCGGGCAGCCGGCGGGCGTCGGCCTGGGCGATGACCGGCCTGAGCAGGGCCTTGCTGGGCATGCAGGCCCAGTACGAGCACTCGCCGCCGAGCAGTTCGCTCTCCACGACCGCGGTGGTGAGGCCGGCCGCGCGGGTGCGGTCGGCCACGTTCTCACCCACGGGCCCGCCGCCGATCACCACGACGTCGTACGCGTTGGATTCCGTTTCCGTCATGGGGTCAGTCTGGTGGGTGGTGTGCGCGGTGGCCACATGGGTACGCGCGCGGAACACAGGCGTGCACGTGTGGAATAGGCGGCCGGACGGCCGTGTTTCCGCCGTCGGCACCACCCCCACACCAGGAAGAGGGATCACGCCATGAGCAGCACCGTGGAGCTGACCAAGGAGAATTTCGACCGGACGGTCGACGAGAACGACTTCGTGCTCATCGACTTCTGGGCCTCCTGGTGCGGGCCGTGCCGGCAGTTCGCGCCGGTGTACGAGAAGGCCGCCGAGGACAACCCGGACCTGGTGTTCGGCAAGGTGGACACCGAGGCCCAGCCGGAGCTGGCGCAGGCCTTCGGCATCCAGTCGATCCCGACGCTGATGATCGTCCGGGACAAGGTCGCCGTCTTCGCCCAGCCGGGTGCCCTGCCGGAGGCCGCTCTCACGGACGTCATCGGCCAGGCCCGGAAGCTGGACATGGACGAGGTCCGCAAGAGCATCGCCGCCCAGCAGGGTGACGCCCAGTAGCCCGGGAAACGGCCGGTCAGCCGGACTCGCGCTGGACCAGTGAGGCGCCCAGCACGGTGCGCACCTCCGGCTCACCGCCGGGGTCGCGCACCGCCCGGTCGACCAGTTCGGCGAGGTCGCGTCCGGAGGGCAGTTCGATGTGGACGGTGCTGAGCCGGGGCCGCAGCAGCCGGCCGAGCATCAGGTCGTCGGCGCCGACCACGGCCACGTCGTCGGGGATGCGCACTTCCCGGTCCTGCAGGGCGCGCATCAGCAGCATCGCGTACTCGTCGTTGTAGGCGAACACGGCGTCCAGGTCCAAGTCGGGCCAGTGGGCGGCGAGTTCGGCGGCGGACCGCTCGGTGTAGGCGAGCGGCAGCTCCGTCACGGTCGCGTCGGTACCGCGCAGGGCCTCGCGCACGCCGGCGAGCCGGGGCCGGGAGTAGACCTCCAGGCCGGGCTCCTCGGGTACGACGACACCGATCCGGCGCCGGCCCCGGGCGTACAGATGGGCGCCCGCGCAGTGGCCGACGGCGCCGTGGTCCATCAGCAGGGCGTGGGCGCCGTCGACGCGTCCGGGGCCGAGGGTGACCACGGCCCGGGCACCGGACCGCTTGAGGACCTCGACGCCCCGCGGACCGAGTTCCGCGCCGGGCACCAGGACGGCGACGGGGCGCAACTCGGCCCAGGCGCGGGCGGCTTCGTCGCCCTGCAGGCCGACGGTGCCGTACTGGACGACGGTGTAGTCGAGGCGGCCGAGCGCCCACTGGAGTTCACTGAGGAACCGGCTGTAGAGGGGGCCCACCGGGATCGCCGGGGCGGGCATGAGGACCATGCGGCTGTGGCCGGCGCGCAGACTGCGGGCGGCGGCGTGGGGCACGTACCCCAGTTCCCGGGCGGCCTCGCGGACGCGTCGGCGCGTGGGCTCGCTGATCCGTACGGCGCCGGCGTTGTTCAGGACGTAGGACACGGTCGCGCGCGAGACGCCGGCCAGGCGGGCCACGTCGGCGCTCGTGGGCGTGTTCGGTATCTGCACCATGACAGACCGCATCTTGGCAGAGCGGCGGGGGCCGCGAGCAGCCGGGGGAACGTGGTTCATCGTTCGACGAAAACCCGGGCCTTTCACGACCACTCCCGAACACGTTCGCCACGAACTTGTTCGCCACGAACATGTTCGTTACCCTTGCCGCATGACCGCATCCCCGCGCTCCCGCCGTGAACGCCCCGCCAAGCCGGCCCTGAACCGCGAGGGCATCGTCGCCGCCGCCGTCGCGGTCCTGCGCGCGGAGGGGCTGCGCAAGGTGACCATGCGACGGCTGGCCCAGGAGCTCGACACCGGTCCGGCCTCGCTGTACGTGTACGTCCGCAACACCGACGAACTCCACGCCGCCGTCCTGGACGAGCTGCTCGGCACGGTCGGGCCCGCCCCGGCCGGGGGCACCTGGCGGGAGCGGCTCGAGAAGCTGCTCACCGCGTACACCACGATGCTCCTCCAGCACCCGAGCCTCGCCCGCTCGGCGCTGACCGCCCGGCCGAGCGGGCCCCACTACCTGCGGCTCGTCGAGAACCTGCTGGCGCTGCTCCAGGAGGGCGGGGTGCCGCGCGCGCAGGCGGCCTGGGGCGTGGACCTGCTGCTGCAGCACGCCACCGCGACCGCCGCCGAGCACGCCGGGGAGGAGTCCCTCGGCGACTGGCAGGCCGTGGAGCGCGCGCTGCGCGAGGCACCCGCCGACACCCACCCGCACATCGCCGCCGGAGCCGACGAGCTGCTGTCCGGCACCCCTGAGGGCCGCCTGTCCTGGGCCTTCCAGACCCTGATCCGCGGCATCGAGCGGACCGCCGTACCCGACTGACCGGCCAGGAGGCCCCCATGACCACCCCTGTCCTGCCCCACCACCCCGTCGCCGTCGTCGGCGCGGGCCTCGGCGGGCTCGCCCTCGCCCGTGTGCTGCACGTGCACGGCGTCGAGGCCGCCCTGTTCGACCTGGAGGCCTCCCCGGCCGCCCGGACCCAGGGCGGCATGCTCGACCTCCACGAGGACTCCGGCCAGCGGGCGCTGCACGCCGCAGGTCTGCACGAGGAGTTCCGGGCGTGCGTCCACGCCGGCGGCCAGGCCGTGCGGGTGCTGGACCACCGCGGCACCGTCCGGTTCACCGAGTCCGACGACGGCACCGGCGGACGCCCCGAGATCGATCGCGGCGACCTGCGCGACCTGCTCCTGGGCTCGCTGCCCGAGGGCACCGTCCGCTGGGGTGCCAAGGTCACCGGGGCACGCCCGCTGGGCGACGGCCGGCACGAGGTGACGCTCGCGGACGGCACCGCGTTCACCACGGACGTGCTGGTCGGCGCGGACGGCGCCTGGTCCCGGATCCGCCCGCTGCTCTCCCCCGCCCGGCCCGCCTACACGGGCGTGTCGTTCGTCGAGGCGGACCTGGTGCAGGCGGACCTGCGTCATCCGCGCGGCGCCGCCGTGGTCGGCGGCGGGATGCTGTTCGCGCTCGGCCCGGGCCGGGGTTTCCTCGGCCACCGCGAGACCGACGGCAGCCTGCACGTGTACGTGGCCGTCGAGGCGCCGGAGGACTGGCTGGACGGCATCGACTTCACCGACACCGAGGCGGCCAAGTCGGCCGTGCTGAAGGAGTTCGACGGCTGGGACGAGAGCCTGCGGGCGCTGGTCGCCGACGCGGACGGGGCGCTCGTACCGCGGCGGATCCACGCCCTGCCGGTCGGGCACCGCTGGGACCGCGTCCCCGGGGTCACCCTGCTCGGGGACGCCGCCCACCTGATGTCGCCGTTCGCCGGCGAGGGCGCCAACCTGGCCCTGCTCGACGGCGCCGAACTGGGCCTCGCGCTGGCCGCGCACCCCGGCGACACCGAGGCCGCGCTCGCCGCCTACGAGGCCGCCCTGTTCCCGCGCGCGGAGGCGTCCGCGGCGAAGTCCGCGCACGGCGCGGCCCTGCTGTTCCGCGCGGACGCCCCCGAGGGCCTGGTCGAGATGTTCACCGCCCCGCGGTCCGGCTGAGCCGGCGTCAGCGCGGCGGTCGGGTGCGGGTCACCCGGGCGACCAGGTCGATCCAGCCGGCCTCCAGCCGCTCCAGGGGCATCCCGCGCTCCCGGGTCTGGTGATGGATCAGGGCCGGGTGGAGCGAGGCCAGCAGCGTCTGCGCCAGCAGCTCACAGTCCGCGTCCGGCACGATCTGGCGCAGCAGCATCACGACGTGGGTGCGCAGGGCCACGAACGCGGGGTGGGAGAACCGGCGGGTCGGCTCGTTCAGGGCCGCGAGCTGCAGGTCCAGCCGCTCGGCCGAGCGGTACAGCACCGCCGTGCCGAACGCCCGCAGCCGCTCCAGGGGCGGCGCCCCGGGGCCCAGCGGCGGGGGGCCGCCCAGGAAGTCGGCCTGCAACTGCCGGTCGGAGTGGTCGAGCAGGGCCATCAGCAGTCCGGTGCGGTCGCCGAAGCGGCGGAACACCGTGCCCTTGCCCACCTCGGCCGCCGCGGCCACCGCCTCCATGGTGACCCCGGCCACCCCGCGCTCGGCGATCAGCCGGGCGGCGGCGTCCAGCAGCCGGGCCCGGTTGCGGGCCGCGTCGGCACGCAGGCAGGGTTCCTCCGGAGCCGGGCCGACCTGCAGCAACTGGGGCACGTCGGGCGGCTCTTGGGGTGGGAACGGCGGGAGGACGCGGGACATGAAGACAGCGTAAAGCATCGGGAAGAAAACTGGACCACGGTCCGCTTACAGTGCTAGACATTAACCGGACCCCGGTCCGGATCGTGACAGCGATGTTTCAGCCCCTTGGAGTTCTCATGTCTGTTCGCATCCTCGCGCTCGTCGGCAGCCTCCGCGCCGGCTCGCACAACCGCCAGCTCGCCGAGGCGGCCGTCAAGCTCGCTCCCGAGGGCGCCGAGGTCGTGCTGTACGAGGGCCTGGCGGACATCCCGTTCTACAACGAGGACATCGACGTCGAGGGCAGCGTCCCGGCCACCGCCGCGCAGCTGCGTGAGGCCGCCCTGGCCGCCGACGCCTTCCTGCTCTTCTCCCCCGAGTACAACGGCACCATCCCGGCCGTCCTGAAGAACGCCATCGACTGGCTGTCCCGCCCGTACGGCGCCGGCGCCTTCGGCGGCAAGCCCGTCGCCGTGATCGGCACCGCCTTCGGCCAGTACGGCGGCGTGTGGGCGCAGGACGAGGCCCGCAAGGCCGTGGGTATCGCCGGCGGCAAGGTGATCGAGGACATCAAGCTGTCCATCCCCGGCTCGGTGACCCGCTTCGCCGAGACCCACCCGGTGGACGACGCGGAGGTCGCCGCCCAGCTGACCGAGGTCGTCGCCCGTCTGCACGGCAACGTGGGCGAGCCCGCGGCCGCCTGAGCCGTACGCGCCGAGCAAGGGCCGGATCGGTCCGGCCCCTTCCGGTGTTCGCCCGAGGACGGCCGTCTGCCCGGCCGCGGCACCGCCGGCCGGCGTCGGGGCCCGTTCGGCGTCAGTCCGGCACCGGTCGCCCCGCCATCAGCTGCTCGGCCAGCGGGCTGCGCCGGTACAGCACCCGGCGGCCGTCCCGGGCCCGGGTCACCAGGCCGGTGGCGGCCAGCACCCGCAGGTGCTGGGAGACGGCGCCCGGGGTCACGCCGAGGCGGCGGGCGAGTTCCACCGTGGGCAGGGGCTCGGCGAGCAGCCGCAGCAGGGTGGTGCGGGGCGCGCCGAGGAGCGCGGTGAGCGCGGAGGCGTCGGGGGCGGGCTCCGGTTCCCACAGGGTCGCCGTGCCCCGGCCCGGATAGGCGAGCATCGGGGGCAGCTCGGCGCTGATCGGCGGCGCCGGCTTGTGCGCGAAGACCGACGGGACCAGCCGCAGCCCTCGCCCGGCGCCCTCCACCTCGTGCCGGCCGATCATCCTGTCCACGCTCAGCACGCCGTCCCGCCAGGCGAGGTTGGGGTGCAGACCGGAAAGGAGCGCCCCCGGTCCGCCGGTGGCCAGCTGTCCCGCCCGGTGCGTGATGTCCGCCTCCAGCACCAGCCGGATCCTCTGCCAGTGCGGCCGCAGCGCCGTCTCCCAGTAGCGCAGCAGCAACGCGCACAGGACGTCGAGGAGTTCGAGGACCGGGCCGTCACCGGGGTCCGCTGCCCGGCGCAGGGGTCCGGGCAGCGGCCGGGGTGCGTGCGCGGCGCGCAGGTCGTGCCGTACGACCTCGGGGGGCGTGGCCCGTACGACGGCCAGCTCCTGCTCCAGCGCCGGGGCGTGGACGGCGGGCCGGGGCGTCAGGAAGTCCGGCAGCGCGAGGGTGGCGCCGACCAGGGCCGACAGCAGGGGGAGGTCGGCCGGGTCGAGGGCGCCGAGCACGGACCGGCGCCAGGCGCGGTGCAGCGGGTGCAGGCCGGGGGCGCGCAGGACGCGCAGGCTCTCCATCAGCTCGCCGAGCGGGGAGACGGCGAACCGGGTGTCGGCGAGGTCGTCGACCCCGAGCCGGAAGGTGATCATTGAGCCCCCGGCTAAATCCTTGGGCAACGGCCCGCGCGGACCGTTGACTCGGGGCCATGGCGGATCACCACACCGGGCAGCGTACCGCGCGCCCACGAGGTTCCTCCCGGCTCGTCCCGCTGCTGGCCCTGGCCTGCGGGGTGGCGGTCGGCAACGTCTACTTCCCGCAGGCGGTCGCCCCGCTCGCGGCGGCGGGCCTCGGCGTCCGTCCGGACACGGCGGCCGGGGTGGTGACCGCGACCCAGTTCGGCTACGCCGCGGGCATCTTCCTGCTCGTCCCGCTCGGCGACCGGCTGCCGCCCCGCCCGCTGCTGGTCACCCTGCTCACGCTGACCGGTCTCGGCCTGGCCGGTGCCGCCGCCGCGCCCGCGCTGCCTCCACTGCTCGCCATGAGCGTGCTGGTGGGTGCGGCGACGGTGATCGCCCCGCTGGCCGGGCCGCTGGCGGCCGGCCTGGTCCCCGAGGAGCGGCGGGGCGTGGTGGGCGGCACGCTGCTGAGCGGGTCCCTCGCGGGCATGCTGCTGTCCCGCACCGCCGGCGGCGCACTCGGTGAGCGGCTGGGCTGGCGGGCGCCGTACGTCCTTGCGGCCCTGCTCACGCTCGGGGTCGCCGTACTCCTCGCCCGGGCGCTGCCGCCCGCGACCGCGCCGACCCGGCAGCGGTACCCGCGGCTGCTGTCCGAGCCGGTGCGCCTGCTGCTCACCGAGCCCGCCCTGCGCCACTCGTGCCGCAACCAGGCGACGGTGTTCGCCGGGTTCTCCGCCGCGTGGACGGGTCTCGCGCTGCTGCTGACGGGCCCGGAGTACGGGCTGGGCGCGGCAGCGGTCGGGCTGCTCGCGCTGGTCAACGCGGTCACCATGGTCGTCACGCCGCTCGCGGGCAGGCAGGTGGACCGGCGGGGCCCGGACCGGGTCAACACGGTCTGCTTCCTGCTCGTCGCCGGCTCCGCCGCGGTGCTCGCCCTGGGCGCGGCGGGCGGGGCGCCGGGCCTGACGGCCCTGGTCGCGGGCACGCTGCTGCTGGACGTCGGCATGCAGTCCGGCATGGTCGCCAACCAGGTCCGCGTGTACGCCCTCGGCGCGGAGATCCGCAGCCGCCTCAACACCGCGTACATGACCTGCGCCTACCTGGGCGGCAGCCTCGGCTCCTGGCTCGGCACGCGCGTGTACGCCCGGTGGGGCTGGGCCGGGGTGTGCGGGCTGGTGGCGCTGCTGACCGTACTCGGATCGGTACGGCACCTGGGGGCGCCGGACACGGCACCCGGGCACACCACCGGCCGCGCGGCGGAGGACAACCGGCCGGTACGGGGTACGCGTCCCGTGGCCGCACTCGCGCGGACCGCCCGAGCGGTGCGAGCCGCAGGCACCCGGCCGCGGGAGGACGGCCGGGCGAACCGAGGCGCATGACCCGTGCGCCCGACCCGAGCCGACTGAGACGCACGACCCGAGCCTCATGAGACGAGCCGCATGAAGCGATCCGCACCGAGCCGGTCACCCGAGGAGGAGCCATGTCCCTGGTCCCGCCACCGTTCGACCCGGAACTCGCCGCCACACTGGAGCCGGCCACGGACGTGATCGCGCCCGGCTTCACCCTGGACGACCTCGAAGCCGCCCGGCGGGAGACGGGACCCGAGCTGTTCGGGCTGCTGGACCTCACACTGGACGGCGCCTTCGAGGTGGAGGACCGCACGGTTCCCGGCCCGGCGGGCGCGCCCGACATCTCCCTCCTCGTGTGCCGCCCCACCGCGCCCCCGCTCGCGCCCCCGCTGCCGGTGCTCTACCACGTGCACGGCGGCGGCATGATGCTCGGCACCAACCGGGCCGGCGTGACGGAGCCGCTGGCCTGGGCGCACGAGCTGGGCGCGGTCGTGGTGTCGGTGGAGTACCGGCTCGCACCCGAACACCCGCACCCGGCACCGGTCGAGGACGTGTACGCGGGCCTGCTGTGGACCGCGCGGCACGCCGGGGAGATCGACGGCGACCCGGACCGGATCGTCGTCGTCGGCGCCAGCGCGGGCGGCGGCCTCACCGCCGCACTCACCCTGCTCAGCCGGGACCGGCAGGGCCCCGCCCCGATCGGCCAGTTGCTGATGTCACCGATGCTGGACGACCGCAACGACAGTGTCTCCAGCCGGCAGATGGCGGGGCGGGGCGCCTGGGACCGCACCGCCAACGAGACGGCCTGGACCGCCCTGCTGGGCGAGCGCCGGGGCGGCCCCGACGTCTCCCCCTACGCCGCCCCGGCCCGCGCCACCGACCTGTCCGCCCTGCCCCCGGCCTTCCTCGACGTGGGCTCGGCGGAGACCTTCCGGGACGAGGTGGTCACCTACGCCTCCCGCATGTGGCAGGCCGGCGGTGCCGCCGAACTCCACGTCTGGCCAGGCGGCTGCCACGGCTTCGACGCCCTCGCCCCGGAGGCGGCCCTCTCCCGTGCGGCCCGAGCGGCACGGCGGACGTGGGTGCGGCGGCTGCTGGACCGGTGAGCGGCCCTCCGCGCGCCGACGGCCCGGCACAACGGAGCGGAGACACCCGCGCGAAAACCGCACGGTCGGCCCCGATCTGACGTTACCGTTCGGTAGACATCGTGCCCGAAGCCTCCCGGAGGTGCTCGTCCATGACGCCCGACCGTCCCGCAGGGCTCACCGAGACAGTCCGAGCACTCGCCGACGGGGAGGTGACCTCCGTCGCGCTGGTGGAACGGGCCCTGGCCCGGATCGAGGCCACGCAGCCGACGCTGAACGCCTTCCGCATCGTGCGTGGCGAGGCCGCGCTCGCCGAAGCGGAGGCCGCGGACCGGGAGCTGGCCGCCGGAGGGCGGCGCCCGCTGCTCGGGGTGCCGGTGGCGGTGAAGGACGACATGGACGTGGCGGGCGAGCCCACCGCCTTCGGCTGCCGGGGCGTGTTCCCCCCGGTCGCGGAGGACGGCGAGGCGGTACGGCGGCTGCGCGCGGCAGGGGCCGTGATCGTCGGCAAGACGAACACCTGCGAGCTGGGGCAGTGGCCGTTCACCGAGGGAGAGGCGTTCGGGGAGACCCGCAACCCGTGGCACACCGACCACACGCCCGGCGGGTCGTCCGGCGGGTCGGCCGCCGCCGTGGCCGCCGGGCTCGTGCCGGCCGCACTGGGCTCCGACGGCGCCGGCTCGGTGCGGATCCCGGCGTCCTGGACACATCTCATCGGCATCAAGCCGCAGCGCGGCCGCATCTCGACCTGGCCGCGCGGCGAGTCCTTCCACGGCATCACGGTCAACGGCACCCTCGCCCGCACGGTCGCCGACGCGGCCCTGCTGCTGGACGCGGCGAGCGGCAACCACGACCGGGACCCGCACCGCCCGCCCGCGCTTACGGTGGCGGACGCGGTCGGCCGGGACCCGGGCCGGCTGCGCATCGCCCTGTCGCTGAAGCCGCCGTTCACCGCCGTGCCCGCCCGCCTCCAGCCCGAGGTGCGCGCCCGGGTCCTCGACGTGGCCGAGCGGCTCGCCCGGGCGGGGCACACCGTCGAGGAGGCGGACCCGCCCTACGGCCGGATCGGGCTGACCTTCCTCCCCCGTGCCACCGCCGGGATCGCCGACCGGGTCCGCGAGGCCCCGGACCCCGCGTTGCTCGACCGCCGCACCCGGGACGCGGCCCGGCTGGGCCGGCTGCTCGCCGGGGCCCCGCTGCGGGCGGCCCGCCGGGCCGAGGCGGTGCTGCACCGGCGGATCGGCGCGTTCTTCGAGTCGTACGACGTGATCCTCGCGCCGACGACGGCCGCTCCCCCGCCCCGGATCGGCGCCCTGTACCGGCTGGGCGGGTTCGCCACGGACCGCGCGATGATCGCCGCCTGCCCGTACGCCTGGCCGTGGAACGTGCTGGGCTGGCCCGGCGTCAACGTCCCGGCCGGGTTCGTCGGGGACGGGCTGCCCGTGGGTGCCCAGCTGCTCGGGCCGGCGCACAGCGAGCCGCTGCTCGTCTCCCTCGCCGCCCAGTTGGAGGCGGAGCTGCGCTGGCACGAACGCTGGCCGCCGCGGACGGCGGAGGCGGACAGTCCGGCCGCATGACGGCGTTCCGCCCGTACGCTGGGGCCATGGACGATGCGTCGATGATCGGACTCATGGGGCGGGTGACGGGGACGATCGGGCCCGGACTGGTCGGCGAGGTGATCGTCCGGGTGCGCGGCGGCGCGGAGCACTTCCTCGCCTACGCGGCCGACGGCGCCGTCCGGATCGAACGGGGCACGGTGGTGACGGTGGTGGAGCACCTGCCGCCGAGGACGGTGTACGTCACCGCCGTGTACGACAGTTGAGCATGCTCCGCCCCAGGTGAGGCGTCGGGCATCAAGATTGCAACAAGGATTCGTCAGTGACTTCTCCGCGCGGCCGCGCGGGAGCACACTCCCTTCGTTCGGTGCCGAGAGGGCACCATGCAAAGGGGGCGAATGCCGATGGTCATCGGCGTCGTTGCGGGGGCGGTCGTCGTTGCCGTTCTCGTGCTGATCGGTCTGTTCAAGATGATGTGGCGGGTCGCCGAGCCGAACGAGGCGCTCATCATCTCCGGGTCCACGCACCGCACCGAGGGCCTGGAGGAGGGCATGGGATTCCGCATCGTCACCGGGCGCGGCACGCTGGTGCTGCCCGGGGTGCAGGCGGTGCGCAAGCTCTCCCTCGACCTGAACGAGACCGAGTTGCAGGTGGACTGCGTGACCCACCAGGGCATTCCGCTCAAGGTGCGGGGCGTGGTCATCTTCAAGGTGGGCGACGACTTCGTGTCGATCGCCAACGCGGCCCGCCGCTTCCTGGACCAGCAGAGGCTGATGTCCGAGCGGGTGCACAACGTCTTCGCCGGTCATCTGCGGTCCATCGTGGGCGGGTTGACGGTCGAGGACATGATCCGGGACCGGGAGAAGCTGACCGGGCAGACCCGGGCGGCCTGCGGTACGGAGATGGAGAAGCTCGGCCTGATCGTGGACTCGCTGCAGATCCACGAGATCGAGGACCCGACCGGCTACATCCAGAACCTGGCCATGCCGCACGCGGCGGCCGTGCAGCGGGACGCGCGGATCGCGCAGGCGGAGGCGAACCGGCTGGCCACCGAGGCCGAGCAGCAGTCGTTCGCCCGGATGGCGGAGGCCACCCGGGACAGCGAGATCCTGCAGGCCGGCTACCAGGCGGAGCGGGACAAGGCGGCGGCGAAGGCCCGGCAGGCCGGTCCGCTCGCCGAGGCGGCCTCCCGGCAGGAGGTCGTCGTCCAGGAGACACGGGTCGCCGAGCTGGAGGCGCACCGGCGCGAGCAGCAGCTCCAGGCCGACGTCCGCAAGCCGGCGGACGCGAGGGCCTACGAGAAGCGGACGCTGGCCGAGGCCGAGCGCGACGCGCGGATCTCCGGGGCCGAGGCCAGGGCGAAGGAGACGGAGCTGGCGGCGGCGGCCGAGGCCACCCGGGTGAAGGCCGCGGCGGCCGCGGAGGCCGAGGCGACCAAGACCCGTGGTACGGCGAGCGCCGCCGCCACCCGGGCCACCGGTGAGGCCGAGGCCGCCGCCGCGCAGGCGAAGGGCCTGGCGACGGCCGAGGCGACCCGGGCCCAGGGCCTCGCCGAGGCCGAGGCCATCAAGGCCCGCGCCGCCGCGCTCGCCGAGAACCAGGAGGCGGTCGTCGCCCAGCAACTCGCCGAGAAGTGGCCGGAGATCGTCCAGGCCGGCGCGTCCGCGTTCGGCAACGTGGACAACATGGTGCTGCTCAACGGCGCCGACGGGATGGGCGAACTGTTCGCCAAGGCGCTCACCATGGGCGGCACGGGCCTCGGTCTCGCGCGCAAGCTGCTCGCCACGATGGGCGACAACGGGCAGGCGGTGAACGCCGCTTCCCCCTCGCCGGGCGGAACGGTGACGCCTGCGCCGCACAGGGTGCCGGTGGAACAGGAGGACTGAGCGAACGACGGTGCGTGCGGCCGGGGTCCCTCACCAGGGGCCCCGGCCGCCTGTCGTCAGCAGCCGGTCGGCCGTGGCCGGGTCCAGCGCCGGGTTCGCGGCTGCGGCGTGGGCGAGTTCCTCGTCGGCGAGGAGCCGGGCCAGCCGGGCCGGCGGGAGGTTCGGGTGCCGGGCGCCCGCGGACCGCACCTGGGGGTCGGGGTCGCGGGTGAGGTGGTCGACGGTGGCCGGTGCGGTGTCCGGGTCCCGGGCGGCCAGGGCGCGGACCTCGGGGTCGGTGTGGCCGGCGTACGCGGCCAGACCGGCGCACGGGAAGTTCGGCCGGGTGGTCAGGCGTGCGCGCTCGGGGCCGGTGTACTCCAGGAAGCTGCGCAGCAACAGGGCCGGCGGCGCGTCCGGGTGGTTCTGGGCGAGCAGCACGCGTACGCCGAGGTCCTCGTCCTCGGCCAGGCGTGCCACCAGGTCCGCCGGGAGAGTGCGCTCCCCGGCGGCCTCCCGGCGCAGCAGCGGGTGCCCGGAGAGCGCGTCCCGGCGGACGGCCTCGGGGTCGCGGGGTGCCCGGTCCTCGTAGTGGGCGCCGAACCGGCAGTCCAGGGGCACGGTGTAGTCGATGCGGGAGCGCTCCGCCTCGCCGAGGGCGGGGTGGACCGACACGGCCAGCCGTACGTCCGGGTCGGGATCCGTCGCGAGCGTACGGCGTTCGTCCGCGTCGAGGTCCGGGTGGCGGGCGACGGCCCGGCGCACGCCCCGGTGCGGATCGGCGACGAGTGCGTGACGCTCGGCGGGCCGGAGGTCCGCGCGGCGCGCGATCTCCTCCCGTACCTCCGGGTCCGGGTCGGTGGCCAGGAGGGCCACCACGTCGGGCGGCAGCGTGGGGTTGCCGGCGATCATCGCCCTGTCGTCCTCGCCGGCCGGTGCGGTGAGGACACCCTCCACGACGGCCCGGCTGAGAGCGCGGAACGACAGCAGGTCGGTGCGGGCGTGGCTGGGACGGTCCGGGAGCGTGCTCTCCACCCACGTCGGATCCTCGTGGCGCGCGCATCTTCGCGCCGCCTCGCGCACCCCCTCGTCCGGGTCCGCGAGCAGAGCGGCCCGCCGGTCGGCGGAGAGCAGATCCCAGCGGAAGACACCGTGGAGACGCGCCGCGGCGACCGGGTGGGTGGGCAGGGCACGGGTCAGCTCGGGGGACATCTGCCGGTACAGCGACCAGAGATGTTCCGCCTCGTACGTGACGAGCATGCGGACCACGGTGGCGTCGGGCAGCGGCTCGGGCCGCTCCGGCTCGGTCACCCGGGGCCCTTCGGCGAGGTGGGCGCGCACGAACCAGTCGGGGTCGTCCACGAGCCGCGCCCGCTGGGCGGGGTCCACATGGGGGTTGACGGCGAAAAAGCCCCGGGTCCGCCGGTCGGGGTGCTCGATCACGGCGTCCACGACCTCCGTGGGCAGATCACGGTCCCGGCACAGCACCATCCGTGCGGCGAGCGGAGCCTCGCGGAGCAGCCGGAGCAGGACGTCCGGTGTCGCCGACGGGTTGAGGGCGAGTCCGGCGAGCCGACGCGCGGGCAGGTCGGCCTCCTCCCAGATCCGGCCGGGCGTGCGCATGCCTGTCGTCTCCCCCCGTGTGCCTCACGCCCTCGCGGGCCCGGTCGACGACCTTACGTGATCACACCGTGAGCAGGCCCGCTCCCAGGGCGGAAGTGCCGCGGGGAAGCGGAAGAGCCGAGGGGAAGACCGGATGACGTCGCCGTCCGCCATCGAGACCGGCCAGACCGACGGCACCACGGCGGATCCGCGCGTGCTGTGCGACACCCGGGCCCTGGCCGCCGAACCGTCGGCCGCGGCCGGGGTGCTGTGGAAGCTCGCCGAGAGCGGACGCCGGCTCGACGCCCACGTGGTCCGGCTCGCCCCCGGCAGACGGATCACGGCCCACGCGGAGGCACAGCTGGACGTGCTGCTCCTCGTGGTCGCCGGGGACGGCGTGCTCGGCGCGGGCCCGGCGGACGAGCCGCGGCCGCTCACCGAGGGCGCCCTGGTCTGGCTGCCCCACGGCGCGACGCGCAGCCTCACCGCCGGGAGGACGGGCCTGACCTACCTGACCGTGCACCGCCGCCGCCCCGGCATGCGGATCGGCCCGCGCCCCGGCACCTCACCGGCCTGACCCCGTAACGCCGGGACGGTGGGCGCCCGTTGCGCCCGGGGACCGGACCACTAGGGTGCCTCCCGTGAGCACGCTTACCGATGAGAACGTCCCCGGCCGCCACGGCCGCCACGCCACCACCGAGGCCGACCCGCGCGAGGTCGGCCGGGTGCGCACCGAGTACTCCCCGGCCCACGACGGCGACCCGGACCCCGGGGAGATCGTGTGGACCTGGGTGCCGTACGAGGAGAACGACGGCCGGGGCAAGGACCGCCCGGTCCTGGTCGTCGCCCGGGAGGCGGCCGGCACCTTCCTCGCCGTCCAGCTGACCAGCAAGCGCCACGACGGCGACCGGGACTACGTGGCGATCGGCAGCGGGCCCTGGGACCGGTCGGACCGGGACTCCTGGGTGGACGTGGACCGCGTGCTGCGGCTGCACGAGGAGGGCATGCGGCGCGAGGCGTGCGCGCTGGACCGTATGCGGTTCAACCTGGTCCGGCAGCGGCTGCACCTGCGCTACGGCTGGACCTGACCGGCGGACGACGCCCCGGTGCGGGACTCCGGGAACGCGCGTGCGAAGGCGTCCCTGACCACCGCTCCCGGCGTCCGGTCCAGCACCCCGAACACCACCTGCTCGAAGGCCCCGGCGAACCGGCCGCCGGGCCCCAGCAGCGCCCGGAAGGCGCCGGCGACCTGCGCCGGGTCGTTCTGGAAGACGCCGCAGCCCCAGGCGCCGAGCACCAGTCGCCGGTAGCCGTTCGCCGCGGCCGTCTCCAGCACCCGCCCGGCCCGCGCCGCCAGGGCGCCCGGCAGTTCCGCGGCGCGCCGCGGCTGCGTGCGCCGCACCACGCCCGCGTTGGGGGCCGCCGCGGTCAGGAAGCCCGCGCGGAACGGCTCGGCGAGCAGTCGGCCGCGGTCGTCCCGGAAGACCGGGACCGCCGGTGAGTGGATCACGCGGTCGGTGTAGAACGGGTCGCGGTCGGCGCGGTGGTGGTCGTAGAAGGCACGGGCCGTCAGCAGGCAGGTGTACAGGGCGGAAGCGCGGCACAGGGCCTCCTCCTGGGCCTGCGCGCCGTTGAGATAGCCGCCGCCCGGATTGCGGGCCGAGGCGAAGTTCAGCACCGCGACCGGGGCGTCGGCCAGCCGACGGGCCGCCTCCAGGCTGCTCTCACCGGTGACGGCGAAGACCGTACCGGCCCCGGCCGTCTCCCCCGCAGGCACCGCCCCCGGCGGAACGGAGACCGGTTCCGGGCCGAACATCCGCGTACCGTCCCGCGCGGCCTCGGTCTGCGCCGCGACGGACACCTCCCGGCCGTCCGGCGCGAGGTACCGGCCCGCCGCCACGATCCGCTCCGTCTCCGCGGCGATCCCGCGCAGGCGCGCGCTCACGGCGCCACCCCCGTGGGCGCCACGGCCGCGGCCTGCGCGGTCTCCCCCGTCGTGCTCATGCACGCATCCTGGGTGATGCTGGGGAGGCGGTGCAACGGAGTTTCCCGCCCCACGAACGGTCCGGAAACACACACGGAAACGGAGATGACCGACCCGGAACGTACCGGGGGGCACTCTTGTGCTAACCGGCTCGAGGGTCTTGGGTGGAACGGCGCCTGCCCGGTCCACCGGAATCCGGGCCGGTGACATGGTGGAATCTCAGGAGGATCCCGACATGTCCGATTCACAGAGCGACGGCGGCGACTGTACGAGGAACCGCACCGCCGTCCACGAAGCCGAGGTGGAGGCCCTGGTCCGGGGCATCTGCTTCAAGACCGGGCCGCCCCGCGCGCTCGGTGTCGAACTGGAGTGGCTCGTCCACGAGCTGCGGACGCCGCAGCTCCCCGTGACACCCGAACGACTCCACGCGGCCTACGCCGCGTTGCGGTCCGTACCCCTGGGCTCGGCGCTCACCGTCGAACCCGGCGGCCAGCTGGAGCTGAGCTCGCCGCCCGCCGCCTCCCTGATGGAGTGCATCACCGCCGTCTCCGCCGACCTGGACACCGTCCGGGCCGTCCTCGCCGAGGACGGACTCGGCCTGGTCGGCATCGGCCACGACCCCTGGCACGCGCCCCGCCGGTTCCTGCACGAGCCGCGCTACGACGCCATGGAGGCCTGCCTGGACCGCACCGGTCCGGCCGGGCGGCACATGATGTGCTCCTCGGCCTCCGTCCAGGTCTGTGTCGACGCCGGTCACGAGGAGCCGGGCCCGCTGGGACACGTACGACGCTGGTGGCTGGCGTACCAGCTGGGCGCGGTCCTGGTGGCCGCGTTCGCCAACTCCCCGCTGCTCGGCCATGAGCCCACCGGCTGGGTCTCCACCCGGCAGCTGATGTGGCTGGAGATCGGAGCCGGCCGCGCGGGCGCTCCCCCGCTGGACAGCGCGCCCCGTCGGGCCTGGGCACGGCATGTGCTGGACTCGCCGGTGATGTGCGTCCGCAGGGACGGCGAGCCGTGGGAGGTGCCCGAGGGGCTCACCTTCCGGGAGTGGACCCGCACCCGGGCGCCCCGCGCCCCCACCCGGGCGGACCTGGACTATCACCTGACCACCCTGTTCCCGCCGGTCCGGCCGCGCGGTCACCTGGAGCTGCGGATGATCGACGCGCAGCCCGGGGACGACGGCTGGATCGTGCCGCTCGCGGTGACGGCGGCGCTGTTCGACGACCCGGAGGCCGCCGAGCGGGCGTACCGGATCGTCAAGCCGCTCACCGAGCGGGCGCTGAACCTGCCCGCCCCGCACAACCCGCTGTGGACCGACGCGGCCCGGCACGGGCTCGCCGATCCGGAGCTGCGCGAGGCGGCCACCGGCTGCTTCACGGCGGCGCTGGAGGCCCTGCCCCGGCTCGGCGCCACCACCGAGGTGACCGATGCCGTGGCGGCGTACCTGCACCGCTATGTCGCCCGCGGCCGCTGCCCGGCCGACGACCTGCTGGACCGGCTGCGCGACACGGACCCGTCCCGGTCCGGACCCGGCCCCACCGGGGGCACCCCCACCGCCCACCGGAGGAAGGACATCCGCACATGACCGCCCCCGAGACCACCCGCACCACGGCCGCGGAGACGACGGCCCCCGCCACGGCCGCCGAGCCCGACGCCGAGACCCTGCGGGAGCGCGCGCTGGCCTCCCTCACCGCGGCCCGGGACCGGACCACCCTGCTGACCAGCTGCGTCGAGGACCCGGACCTCACCGCCCAGCACTCCCCGCTGATGTCCCCGCTGGTGTGGGACCTCGCGCACATCGGCAACCAGGAGGAGCTGTGGCTGCTGCGGGCGGTCGGCGGCCGCGAGGCGATGCGGCCCGAGATCGACAGCCTGTACGACGCCTTCGAGCACCCGCGTGCCGAGCGCCCGTCGCTGCCGCTGCTGTCGCCCGAGGAGGCCCGCGGCTACGCGGCCGAGGTGCGCGGCCGGGCGCTGGACCTGCTGGAGTCGGCGGACTTCCACGGCACCCGGCTGACCGAGGCCGGATTCGCCTTCGGGATGATCGCGCAGCACGAACAGCAGCACGACGAGACCATGCTGATCACCCATCAGCTCAGGAAGGGCCCGCAGGCCCTGATCGCGCCCGACCCCGACCCGGTCCCGCCGTTCCCCGGTCCCGCCGAAGTCCTCGTGCCGGGCGGGCCGTTCACCATGGGCACCTCCGCCGAGCCCTGGGCGCTGGACAACGAACGCCCGGCGCACCCGCGGGAGGTGGCCCCGTTCTGGATCGACACCACCCCGGTGACGAACGCGGCGTACCAGACGTTCATCGAGGACGGCGGCTACGACACCGAGCGCTGGTGGAGCCCGCAGGGCTGGGCGCACATCCGGCAGCACTCCGTCACGGCGCCGCTGTTCTGGCGGCGGGACGGCGGCCAGTGGCTCAGGCGCCACTTCGGGATCACGGAGGCGGTCCCGCCGGACGAGCCGGTGCTGCACGTCAGCTGGTACGAGGCCGACGCCTACGCACGCTGGGCCGGGCGCCGGCTGCCCACCGAGACGGAGTGGGAGAAGGCCGCCCGGTACGACCCGGCCACCGGCCGCTCCCGGCGCTACCCCTGGGGTGACGCCGACCCGGCGCCCGAGCACGCCAACCTGGGCCAGCGGCATCTGCGGCCCGCCCCGGCCGGAAGCTATCCGGCCGGTGCATCCCCGCTGGGTGTGCGGCAGTTGATCGGCGACGTGTGGGAGTGGACGGCGAGCGACTTCCTGCCGTACCCCGGTTTCCGGGCGTTTCCGTACAAGGAGTACTCGGAGGTGTTCTTCGGCCCCGAGTACAAGGTGCTGCGCGGCGGTTCCTTCGCCGTGGACCCGGTGGCCTGCCGGGGCACGTTCCGCAACTGGGACTACCCGATCCGCCGGCAGATCTTCTCCGGCTTCCGCACCGCCCGCTCGGAGACCGTCTGATGTGCCGTCACCTGGCCTACCTGGGCCCCGCCGAACCACTCGGCCGGCTGCTGACGGAGCCCCCGCACAGTCTGTTCCGCCAGGCGTGGGCACCCCGGCGGCAGCGGCACGGGACGGTCAACGCCGACGGTTTCGGTGTCGGCTGGTACGCCTGTGACGACCCGGTCCCGGCGCGCTACCGGCGGGCCGGGCCGATCTGGGCGGACCTGTCCTTCACCGACCTGGCCCGGGTGGTGCGCTCCGGCGCCGTGCTCGCGGCCGTACGGGACGCGACGCTCGCGGGCGCGGACGCCGAGGCCGCCGCGGCGCCCTTCGCGGCCGGGCGGTGGCTGTTCAGCCACAACGGCGCCGTCGCGGGCTGGCCGGACTCGGCCGCGTCCCTGGTGTCCGCGCTGCCCCCGGTCGACCTGCTGTCGCTGCAGGCCCGCACGGACTCCGCGTTCGTCTGGGCCCTGGTGCTGCACCGGCTGCGCCTCGGCGACGAGCCGGAGCACGCTCTCGGCGAGACGGTGCGCCAGGTCGCCGAGGCGGCCCCCGCCTCCCGGCTGAACCTGCTGCTCACCGACGGCACCACGATCGCCGCCACCGCCTGGGGCGACAGCCTCTGGTACCGCACCGAACCCGGCCGGGGCACGGTCGTCGCCTCCGAACCGTACGACGACGACCCGCTCTGGCAGGAGGTCCCCGACCGCACCGTGCTCACCGCGAGCCGCGCCGGCGTGCTGCTCGCCCCGCTGGAGGATCCGGCGAACTCCCCCACGCCCGGCCGCGCTCGAGCCGGGGCGTCCCCCTCACCTAAGGAGCCCTGCCGTTGAGTCCCCTGCACGTCACCCGCACCCTTCCGGAGGACGCCACGGACGCCGCACTGCGCGCCGACGTCCTGCACGGCCTCACCGCCGCCCCCAAGTGGCTGCCGCCGAAGTGGTTCTACGACGCCCGCGGCAGCGAGCTGTTCGAGCAGATCACCGAGCTGCCCGAGTACTACCCCACGCGCGCCGAGCGGGAGATCCTCGTCGCCCGGTCCGGCGAGATCGCCGCCGCGAGCGGGGCCCGTACGCTGATCGAGCTGGGCTCGGGCTCCTCGGCAAAGACCCGCTACCTCATCGACGCGCTGCCCGCGCTCGCCGCCTACGTGCCGGTCGACGTCAGCGAGAGCGCCCTGGTCCAGGCCGGGGAGGCGCTCGTCGGGGCCCGCCCCGACCTCGACGTGCACGCGCTGATCGCCGACTTCACCGCGCCGCTGGCCCTGACCGCCACGCCCGGACCCCGGCTGCTGGCCTTCCTCGGCGGCACGCTCGGCAACCTGCTGCCCGCCGAACGCGCGGACTTCCTGGCCTCCGCCCGCTCCCTGCTCGCCCCGGGCGACGGGCTGCTGCTCGGCACCGACCTGGTCAAGGACGAGCAGGTGCTGGTCCGGGCGTACGACGACGCGGCCGGGGTGACGGCCGCGTTCAACAAGAACGTGCTGTCCGTCGTCGACCGTGAGCTGGGCGCCGACTTCGACCCGGACGCCTTCGACCACGTGGCGCTGTGGGACGCCGAGCGGGAGTGGATCGAGATGCGGCTGCGCTCCCGCACCGCGCAGACCGTGAAGGTGCCCGCGCTGAACCTCGTCGTGGACTTCGCGGCGGGCGAGGAACTGCGCACCGAGGTGTCGGCGAAGTTCCGCAAGGAGGGGGTGAGCGCGGAACTCGCCGCCGCCGGACTGGAACTGACTCACTGGTGGACCGATGCGCAGGGCCGCTTCGCGCTGTCGCTGAGCGTGGCGCGGTGACCCGGCCGGGGTCCGCGGGTGAGCTCCTCGGCGGTCGTCCGGGAGCCCCCGCGGACCCCGGCCGCCGTGCGGAGCGGGCGGGTATGCGGCACCGTGGAGTCATGTCGAATCACACCTACCGGGTGACCGAGATCGTCGGCAGCTCCCACGAGGGCGTCGACCAGGCCATCCGCAACGGCATCGCCCGCGCCGGCCAGACCCTGCGCAACCTGGACTGGTTCGAGGTCACCCAGGTCCGGGGCCAGCTCTCGGACGGCGAGATCGAGCACTGGCAGGTCGGCCTCAAAGTGGGCTTCCGCCTCGAGGACGGGGACTGACAGGACGGGGCGCGACAGGACGGGGGCCGGCCACCCGACCGGCCGTCAGGTCCGGCCCTCCCGCTCCTGCGCCTCCTCCAGCACCGCCGACTTCGCGGCCCAGCGGGCGCGTACGACGGTGAAGCCGGCCCGCTCGGCGTCGTCGCACACCAGCTCGTCGTCGTCCACGAGGACCCGGACCTCCCGGGTGCGGGCGAGCCGGCGCAGGGTCTCCAGCTTCGTGAACCGGGCGGGCCTGCGGTCGGCGTTGCCCCGCATGTGCAGCCGGCCCTCGGGCAGGCCGTGCGCGGCGAGCCACTCCAGCGTGTCGCGCCGGCACCGCTCGGGACGGCCCGTCAGATAGACGACCTCGCACGCGCGGGCGCTCTCCACGGCCATGGCCACCGCCTCCTCGATCGGCGGGTCCGCGGGCGCGGCGGCGAAGAAGGCGTCCCAGTTCCGTGGCCGCTCCTCCAGGAAGTGCTGGCGGTGAGCGGTGTCGGCGAGGGTGTTGTCCAGGTCGAACACGGCGAGCGGACGCTTGTCGCTGTCGGTCACACGCCCACCCTAGCGAGGGCGGGCGCACGCACACGCCCACGCGCGCGCCGGGTCACCGCGGGGCTACGCGGCGTGACAGCGGGAATCCCGGGCCCGGCAGGGCGTTGAACCCTCATGTGAGCAGCTCGGTGATCGCCCGGACCCGGTTCTCCGTCCTCGACCGTTCCCGCACCCGCGAGGGACACCCGCCCGCCGAGGCACTGCGCCACACCGTCGCGCTGGCGCGGGAGGCGGAGACGCTCGGCTACCACCGCTTCTGGGTGTCCGAGCACCACGGGGTGCCCGGTGTCGCGGGCTCCGCGCCGACCGTGCTCGCCGCGGCGGTCGCCTCGGCCACCCGCACGATCCGGGTCGGCACCGGCGGAGTCATGCTGCCCAACCATCAGCCCCTGGTCGTCGCCGAGCAGTTCGGGGTGCTGGAGTCCCTGTTCCCCGGGCGGATCGACATGGGGCTCGGGCGTTCCGTGGGCTTCACGGACGGGGTGCGCAAGGCGCTCGGCCGGGACAAGGGCGATGCCGGGGACTTCGCGGCGCAGCTCGGCGAGCTGCTGGAGTGGTTCACGGGCAGCTCGCCGACCGGCGTGCACGCCCGCCCGGCGGAGGGGCTGCGGGTGCCGCCGTTCGTGCTGGCCACGGGCGAGGGCGCGCGGATCGCGGCGCAGGCCGGGCTGCCCGTGGTCATCGGTGACCTGCGCGACCGGGAGAAGCTGCTGCGCGGCGTCGACCGGTACCGCTCGCTGTTCCGGCCCTCCCGCTGGGCGGCGGAGCCCTACGTCGTGGTCTCCGGGTCGGTCGCGGTCGCCGGCACGGCGGCCGAGGCGCGCCGGCTGCTGGTGCCGGAGGCCTGGTCGATGGCGTACTCGCGCACCCACGGCACCTTCCCGCCGCTCGCCCCCGCCGAGGAGATCGAGGCCCGCGCGATGACCGCGAAGGAGCGCGGCTTCTACGAGTCGGGGCTCGACGGTCACCTCGCCGGCACGCAAGAGCAGGTCGCGCACCAGCTGGAGACCGTGCTGAAGGAGACGGGCGCCGCCGAGGTCCTCGTGACCACCAGCAGTTACGACCGCGCCGCGCTGCGGGACTCCTACCGGCGGCTCGCCGCACTGTTCGCGCCCCGCTGACCGTTCCCGCACCGCCGACCGCGCCCGGGATGCGGACCCGGCCCGGGCCGGTGATCCTGGGAGAGGAAGCCTCAAGCGACGAGGAGGGCTGCCATGTCCTTCATGGACAAGATCAAGGGCATGCTCAAGGGCCACGAGGACATGGCCGACAAGGGCATCGACAAGGGCGGTGACCACATCGACCAGCGCACCGGCAAGAAGTACCAGTCACAGGTCGACACCGGGCAGGACAAGCTGAGGGACGAGTTCGGCACCCGGCAGGACCGGGGCAACCCTCCGCAGTCGTAGCGCCGGGGGGCGGATAGAGTTCCCCCGATGCCGAGCCCTCACGACCCGTACGACTCCTTCGTCCGTGTGCGCGGTGCCCGCGAGCACAACCTCAAGGGCGTCGACGTGGACATCCCGCGGGACGTGCTGGCCGTGTTCACCGGCGTGTCCGGCTCGGGAAAGTCGTCCCTGGCGTTCGGCACGATCTACGCCGAGGCCCAGCGGCGGTACTTCGAGTCGGTCGCGCCGTACGCGCGCAGGCTGATCCATCAGGTCGGGACGCCCGAGGTCGGCGAGATCAGCGGGCTGCCGCCGGCCGTCTCCCTGCAGCAGCACCGTTCGGCCCCCACCTCCCGCTCCTCGGTCGGCACGGTCACCAATCTCTCCAACTCCCTGCGCATGCTCTTCTCGCGTGCCGGGGAGTATCCGCCGGGCGCCGAGCGCCTCGATTCCGACGCGTTCTCGCCGAACACGGCCGCCGGTGCCTGCCCCGGGTGCCATGGCCTCGGCCAGGTGCACGAGACCACCGAGGAGTTGCTGGTCCCGGACCCCTCGCTGTCGATCCGCGAGGGTGCGATCGCCGCCTGGCCGGGCGCCTGGCAGGGCAAGAACCTGCGCGACATCCTGGACACGCTGGGCCACGACGTGGACCGGCCCTGGCGCGAACTGCCCGCGCCCGCGCGGCAGTGGATCCTGTTCACGGACGAGCAGCCCGTCGTCACCGTCCACCCGGTGCGGGACGCCGACCGCATCCAACGGCCCTACCAGGGCACGTACATGAGCGCCCGCCGGTATGTGCTGAAGACGTTCTCGGACACCAGGTCGGCCACGCTGCGCGCGAAGGCGGAGCGGTTCCTGACGAGCGCGCCCTGCCCGGTGTGCGGGGGCAGCCGACTGCGGCCCGAGGCGCTCGCCGTGACCTTCGGCGGCCGGACCATCGCCGAGCTGGCCGGGCTGCCGCTGACCGACCTCACCGGACTGCTCGACGGCGGCACCGGGACCGCACGGGTGCTCACCGAGGACCTGAAGTCCCGGATCGCCCCGGTGGTCGAGCTGGGCCTCGGCTATCTGAGCCTGGACCGCTCGACCCCCCCCTGTCGGCGGGTGAGCTGCAACGGCTGCGGCTGGCCACGCAGTTGAGGTCCGGGCTGTTCGGTGTGGTGTACGTGCTGGACGAGCCGTCCGCCGGACTGCACCCGGCGGACACCGAGGCTCTGCTGACCGTGCTGGCACGGCTGAAGGCCGCGGGGAACTCGGTGTTCGTGGTGGAGCACCATCTGGAGGTGGTCCGCGGCGCCGACTGGCTGGTGGACGTCGGGCCCGGCGCGGGCGAGCACGGCGGGCGGGTGCTCTACAGCGGGCCGCCGGCCGAGCTGGCGTCGGTGCCGGAGTCTGCGACGGCCGCCTTCCTCTTCGACGAGGCGCCGGGGCCCGCGCGCACGCTGCGCGAGCCGCGCGGCTGGCTGACGGTCGGCCCGGTGACCCGGCACAACCTGCGCGGGGTGACGGCCGGGTTCCCGCTCGGCGCGTTCACCGCCGTCACCGGGGTCTCCGGGTCCGGGAAGTCCACCCTCGTGGGGGAGTTGACGGAGGACCTGGAGGGGGTGCGGCGGCTGCTCCGGGTGGACCAGCGGCCCATCGGACGGACCCCGCGCTCCAACCTGGCCACCTACACCGGCCTGTTCGACGTCGTCCGCAAGGTGTTCGCCGGTACGGACGAGGCACGCTCGCGCGGGTACGGCGTCGGGCGGTTCTCCTTCAACGTGGCGGGAGGGCGCTGCGAGACCTGCCAGGGCGAGGGGTTCGTCAGCGTCGAGCTGCTGTTCCTGCCGAGCACCTACGCGCCCTGCCCGGAGTGCGGGGGCGCCCGCTACAACCCGGAGACGCTCGAGGTGACCTACCGGGGCCGGACCGTCGCCGAGGTGCTCGACCTGACCGTGGAGGCCGCGGCGGAGTTCTTCTCGGACATCCCGGCCGCCGCCCGCAGCCTGGCCACGCTGCTCGACGTCGGGCTCGGCTACCTGCGGCTCGGCCAGCCGGCGACCGAGCTGTCCGGCGGGGAGGCGCAGCGGATCAAGCTGGCGAGCGAGCTGCAGCGCGGCCGGCGCGGCCACACCCTCTACCTGCTGGACGAGCCGACGACCGGACTGCACCCCGCCGACGTGGAGGTGCTGATGGAACGGCTGCACGGGCTGGTGGACGCGGGCCACACGGTCGTGGTGGTCGAACACGACATGACGGTGGTCGCGGGCGCCGACTGGGTGATCGACCTGGGCCCTGGCGGCGGCGACCGGGGCGGCCGCATCGTGGCGGCAGGCCCGCCGGAGCGGGTGGCCCGGGCGGAGGGCAGCGCGACGGCGCCCTACCTGGCCCGGGTCATGCCCTGAACCGGACGCTCAGGTACTGAGCAACCGGTTGAAGAAGGAACGGTAACGGCGCAGCGCCCCACGGAGTTCCTCGGTGTCCACCCGCTCGCCCTGGCTCCACTGCGCCTCCAGGTCCTTCTTGTGCTGGGCGAAGGTGGAGGCGAGGGTCTGCATGACGTCCGCCACCAGGGTGTCGGCGTCGTGCACGGCCTCGCGGGGGTCGTCCACGAACTTGTTCTGGATCTGCTGCCAGCGGTCGCGGAAGGCGTGCTCGTCGTCGTCCGTCAGCAGCTGCGGTGCCTCGTCGTCCGAGGTCGTCGGGGCGCCCTCGGCGGCCGGGCTCTCGGGGGCCGAGGCATCGGCATCGGCTCCGTGCGTGACGGACTCACCGCCCGTGCCCTGCGTCGCGGTGCTCTCACCGGGATAGACCGGCGCGTCCGAGGGGCCCGCCTCCGGCGCGGAGGCCGAGTCCGGGGCCGGTGCCGTCGGCTGGGCGAGGTCCTCGGTGGACAGGCCGCCGGTGGTGCGGTCCACGTCCTCGTTTCTGGGCATGGCGTTCCTCCATGCGGGGTCGATGGGTCGGTCAGGACCGGGCGGGCTGTGCCCGGCCGCCGCCGTCGGAGAGCAACTCGTCGAACAGCGCCCGGTAGTGCACCATGGCACCCCGCAACTGCTCGGTCGTCGCCCGTGTGCGGGTGGAGAGGCTCTCCACCTCGTGCGCGGCCCGGTAGTGCTCCAGCGTGGCGCCGTGCTCCACCGAGAGGTCCTTCATCTGCTGCTCGAACCCCTCGGTGGGGTAGCCGCGCTCGTGCATCAGCGAGGTCACCAGCCGGTCCGCGTCGTGGACCGCGTCCTCCGGCCGGTCGACGAACTCCTCCTGGACGCTGGTCCATTCCCGCGTGTAGCGGTCCCGCGAGACGGGGGGCAGCGGTTTGATCTCCAGCGAGTCGTGTCGCCGCTCGCGCTCTTTGAGCTCACGCTCGGCGGCGAGCCGGCTGTCGGATCCCTCGACCGTCCGTTCGTACTCCGGGCCGAAGCGCTCACGGAGGTGACGGCGTCGCATCAGCAGTGAGACCGCCACAGCGGCCAGAGCGATCACCACCACGATCGGAATGATGATCGCCAGAAGCGTTCCCGTCGACATGGGCGCACGCTCCTCAGGGAGTAGTGATGTGCCCCTGCCGGGTTCCCCTTCCGGACAAATCCATACCTTCCGGCCTATTCACCCTCAGGTGGTGACCAAGGCGGCATGGGTCCAGGCGGGCTCCGGCGTCACCGGCTGTGCTGCGCATGCCAGGGCGCGGCGGTCGGGGTGGGTCCCCGGGGGGATCGGCGGCCGTATGTCCACCTCGGCGACCAGGCCCCGGGCGCGGGCCACCCGCCACAGGGAGGCCAGCAGGGTGTCCTCGCCGACGAACGCCGCCGAGGTGCTCGGCCCGCCGCCTTCCTGCCGGTAGCGCAGGCCGACCGGCTGCACGGGGACGCCTGCGTCCAGCGCGGCCTGGAAGACCGCCCGGTGGAAGCGGCCGTGGGCCCGGCCGCACCAGGTGCTGCCCTCGGGGAACGCGGTGACGGCGGCGCCCGCGCGCAGGGCCTCGGCGATCCGGGCGACCGTCTGGGGCAGGGCGCGGATCCGGTCCCGCTCGATGAACAGGGCTCCGCCGCGCGCGGCCAGCGGGCCCGCGACCGGCCACCGCCGCACCTCGGACTTGGCGAGCATCCGGGCGGGCCGTACGGCGGTCAGCAGCGGGATGTCCAGCCAGGAGACGTGGTTGGCGACCAGCAGCAGCCCGCCGGCCGGTGCCGCGGCACCGGTGAAGCGGACCCGGACGCCGATGGCCCGCACGATCGCCCGGGACCACCGCCTGACCCACTCGGCGGGGATCCGCCCGCCGAGCGGGGACAGCGCGATCCCGGCCAGCACCAGGACCACGACCACGGTCAGCCGCAGCACGGCCCGGGGTACGGCCGCCGCGGCCCGGGCCTGCTCCACACAGGCGCCCGGGGTGCAGGGCGCGCTGGGCAGCCAGACGCTCATCAGGCCGGCACGAGGGAGAGGAAGTGCCGCAGATAGCGCGGGTTCACCCGGCGCATCGACAGCAGCACGTACAGGTCGGCGACCCCGAAGTCCGGGTCGTGCGCGGGCTCGCCGCACACCCAGGCGCCGAGACGGAGGTAGCCGCGCAGCAGGGCGGGCAGCTCGCTGCGGCCGGCGGGGGCCTCGGCGTTCGGGACCCAGGGCAGCAGCGGCCGTACCCGGAACTCCTCGGGGGCCAGGTGCTTGGCCCGGACCCGCTCCCAGGTGGCCGTCGCGAGGCTCCCGCCGTCGGCGAGCGGTACCGAGCAGCAGCCCGCCAGCCACTCGTGCCCGCGGTCGACCATGTAACGCGCTATCCCGGCCCAGATCAGCCCGATGACCGCGCCGTCACGGTGGTCGGGGTGCACACAGGAGCGGCCGACCTCCACCAGACCCGGCCGGATCCCGTCCAGCGCCCCCAGCTCGAACTCGCCCTCCGAGTAGAGCCGGCCGGCGACGGCGGCCCGCTCCGGCGGCAGCAGCCGGTAGGTGCCGACGACCTGCCCGGTCACGGTGTCACGGACGAGCAGGTGGTCGCAGTACGCGTCGAAGGCGTCGACGTCGAGGCCCGGCTGAGGGCCGGCCAGCAGGGCACCCATCTCCCCGGCGAAGACGTCGTGCCGCAGCCGCTGCGCGGCACGCACGTCGTCCTCGTCGCGGGCGAGGGTGACGGTGTAGCGGGTGGGCGCCGCGGGCTGCGGGGGACGATCGAGGGTGGAAACGCCGGTCATGGCTCTCTCCTGGTCACGGGCCGGTTCGGCGACGGGGCGGCGGGCCGGTGCGTACGGCCCGCCGCTCCTGTTCTTCCGATGCCGGTTGGCCTGCGCGTGACCGGTGCCAGGAGAGTGGGTGTGGTGTTGTTGAACGCCGGTGGGCGCTACCTCTTCCCCGCCTTGCGGGTGGCCCGCAGCCATTCCCTGTTCATGCCCGTGATGGACACCAGCGGAATGCCCTTGGGGCAGGCGGTGGCGCACTCGCCGGCCAGCGTGCAGCCGCCGAAGCCCTCGGCGTCCATCTGCGCCACCATGTCCAGCACCCGGGTCTCCCGCTCGGGCGCGCCCTGCGGCAGCACATTCAGGTGGTTGATCTTGGCGGAGGTGAACAGCATCGCCGCGCCGTTCGGACACGCGGCCACGCACGCCCCGCATCCGATGCACTCCGCGTGCTCGAACGCGAAGTCGGCGTCCGCCTTCGGCACCGGCGTGGCGTGGGCCTCCGGCGCGGACCCGGTCGGCGCGGTGACGTAGCCGCCGGCCTGGATGATCCGGTCGAACGCGGACCGGTCGACCACCAGATCCTTGATCACCGGGAAGGCGGCGGCCCGCCACGGCTCGATGTCGATCGTGTCGCCGTCCTTGAAGGACCGCATGTGCAGCTGGCAGGTGGTGGTCCGCTCCGGCCCGTGCGCGTCGCCGTTGATGACGAGCGAGCAGGCACCGCAGATGCCCTCGCGGCAGTCGTGGTCGAAGGCGACGGGGTCCTCGCCGGCGAGGATGAGCTGTTCGTTGAGGACGTCCAGCATCTCCAGGAAGGACATGTCGGACGAGATGCCGTCCACCTCGTACGTGGACATCGCTCCGTCGGCGTCGGCGTTCTTCTGCCGCCAGACGCGCAGGGTGAGCTTCATGCGTAGCTCCGCTGGGTGGGGTGGACGTACTCGAAGACCAGGTCTTCCTTGTGCAGGACGGGTGACGCACCGGTGCCGGTGAACTCCCAGGCCGCCGCGTAGCCGAACTCGTCGTCCCTGCGGGCGGCCTCGCCGTCGGGGGTCTGGGACTCCTCGCGGAAGTGGCCGCCGCAGGACTCGGCGCGGTGCAGCGCGTCGAGGCACATCAGCTCCGCGAGCTCCAGGTAGTCGACGATCCGGTTGGCCTTCTCCAGCGACTGGTTGAACTCCTCGCCGGTGCCGGGCACCTTGATCCGCCGCCAGAACTCCGCGCGGATCTCGGGGATGCGCTCCAGGGCCTTGCGCAGCCCGGCGTCCGTGCGGGCCATGCCGCAGAACTCCCACATCAGTTCGCCGAGTTCGCGGTGGAAGGAGTCGGGGGTGCGGTCGCCGTCGACGGACAGCAGCAGGTTCAGCCGGTCCTCGGTCTCGGCCAGCACCTCCTGGACGGCGGGGTGTCCGGCGGTGACCGGTTCCTGGTGCGGGTTGCGGGCCAGGTAGTCGTTGATGGTGGCCGGGAGGACAAAGTAGCCGTCGGCCAGGCCCTGCATCAGCGCGGAGGCGCCGAGCCGGTTGGCGCCGTGGTCGGAGAAGTTGGCCTCGCCGACCGCGAACAGGCCCGGGACGGTGGTCTGCAGGTCGTAGTCGACCCAGAGCCCGCCCATCGTGTAGTGCACGGCAGGGTAGATCCGCATCGGCACCTGGTACGGATCCTCGTCGGTGATCCGCTGGTACATGTCGAAGAGGTTGCCGTACTTGGCCTCGACGGCCCCCCGGCCCATCCGCTGGATCGCGTCCGCGAAGTCCAGGTACACGCCCTGGCCGCCGGGGCCCACTCCCCTGCCCTCGTCGCAGACGTTCTTCGCGGCCCGGGAGGCGATGTCGCGCGGGACCAGGTTGCCGAAGGACGGGTAGATGCGCTCCAGGTAGTAGTCGCGCTCGTCCTCGGGGATCTGGTTCGGTGGCCGGTGGTCGCCCTTGGCCCTGGGCACCCAGATCCGGCCGTCGTTGCGCAGCGACTCGCTCATCAGTGTCAGCTTGGACTGGTGGTCGCCGGTGCGCGGGATGCAGGTGGGGTGGATCTGGGTGAAGCAGGGGTTGGCGAAGTACGCGCCGCGCCGGTGCGCCCGCCAGACGGCGGTCGCGTTGGAGTTCATGGCGTTGGTCGACAGGTAGAAGACGTTTCCGTACCCGCCGGAGGCCAGCACCACCGCGTCGGCGAAGTACGTGTCGACACGGCCCGTGATCAGGTCGCGGGCCACGATGCCGCGCGCCCGCCCGTCGACGACGATCAGGTCCAGCATCTCGGTGCGCGGGTGCATCTCCACGTTCCCGGCGGCGATCTGCCTGCTGAGGGCCTGGTACGCGCCGAGGAGCAGTTGCTGGCCCGTCTGGCCGCGGGCGTAGAAGGTGCGGGAGACCTGGACGCCGCCGAAGGAGCGGGTGTCGAGCAGGCCGCCGTACTCGCGGGCGAAGGGCACGCCCTGGGCGACGCACTGGTCGATGATCTCGACGGAGATCTGCGCGAGCCGGTGCACGTTGGACTCGCGGGCGCGGAAGTCGCCGCCCTTGACGGTGTCGTAGAACAGCCGGTGGATCGAGTCGCCGTCGTTGCGGTAGTTCTTCGCCGCGTTGATGCCTCCTTGCGCGGCGATGGAGTGGGCGCGGCGCGGGGAGTCCTGGTAGCAGAACTGGACCACGTGGTAGCCCTGTTCGGCCAGTGTGGCGCCCGCGGAGCCGCCCGCCAGGCCGGTACCGACGACGATGACCGTGTGCTTGCGCCGGTTGGCCGGGTTGACCAGCTTGGCCTCGAAGCGGCGCTTGTCCCAGCGCTCGTGGATCGGGCCGGAAGGAGCCTTGGAGTCGGTGACCGGCTCGCCGGTCGTGTAGTTCACGTAGTCGGTCATGTCAGCTCACCACTCCGGTCATGACGCCCACGGGTACGGCGACGAAGCCGGCCGTGAGCAGCAGCGCGAGGATGTCGGCGACGGTCTTCAGGGCGCGGTCGCGGGCGCGGCTGCCGACGCCGAGGGTCTGCGCCGCGCTCCAGAAGCCGTGCCGGATGTGCAGGCCGAGCGCGAGCATCGCGACGATGTAGATGACGTCGCCGTACCAGGTGGAGAAGGTGTCGACGACGTTCTGGTACGGGTGGCCCTCCTGGAAGCCGCCGGAGTGCACGGTGCCGGTGGTCAGGTCCAACAGGTGCCAGACGATGAACAGGCCGAGGATGATCCCGCCCCAGCGCATGGTGCGGGTGGCGTAGCTCGCCCGCGGCCTCGCGTGCACGTACTTGCTGGGCCGGGCCTTGATGTCCCGACGGCTGAGCTGGTAGGCGGAGGTGGCGTGGGCGACCACGGCGACGACCAGGACGATCCTGATGAGCCAGAGCGTCCACTCGTAGTGCATGAAGGGTTCGCCGACGGTGCGCAGCCAGTGGGCGTAGTGGTTGAACTCGCCCGCCCCGAAGTAGATCTTCAGGTTCCCGATCATGTGCGCCACCAGGTACAGCAGCATGATCAGGCCGCTGACGGCCATCACCGTCTTCTTGCCGACGGAGGAGTCCCACATCGTGCGCGCCATGGACGACCGTCGGTCCGTCCGCGTTGCCAGAGCCATGGAACAGCACGCTAGGACCGGGACACCCGATCGGTCCAAGACATGGTCCGGCTCGTTTCCATAGGCCCTGACTATCCGGGCAGCTATCCTCGCCGTATGCAGTTCCAGCAGCTCCAGTACTTCGTCGCCGTCGCCGAGACCCGGCACTTCACGCGCGCCGCCGAGCTGGTCCATGTCGCCCAGCCGTCGCTGTCGCAGCAGATCAAGGCGCTGGAGCGGGAGCTGGGCGCGGATCTGTTCCTGCGCGCCCGGGGCAACATCACGCTCACCGACGCGGGCGAGGCCCTGCTGCCCCTGGCCCGGCGGATCCTGGCCGACGCGGACACGGCCCGCTACGAGGTGCAGGAACTGGTGCAGCTGCGCCGGGGCCGGGTACGGCTCGGGGCGACTCCGAGCCTGTGCACCGGACTGCTGCCGGACGTGCTGCGCGCCTTCCACGACCGCTACCCCGGCATCCGGCTGCTGATCGAGGAGGGCGGCTCGCACGACCTGGTGCGGGGGCTGGCCCGGGGCGCGCTGGACCTGGCCCTCGTCGTGCTGCCACTGCCCACGCCGTCACCGGCGCTGACCACGGTGGAGCTGCTGCGCGAGGACCTGGTGGTGGTGTCGTCACCGGAGGCGCCGGCGCCCGGCCGGAGCGGGCGGGCGGTGCGCATCGCCGACCTGGAGGGCGAGCGGCTGGTGATGTTCCGGCACGGCTACGACCTGCGCGAGCTGACCGTGGCTGCGTGCCGCGCCGAGGGGTTCGAGCCGGACTTCGCCGTGGAGGGCGGCGAGATGGACGCGGTGCTCGGGTTCGTCCGGGCGGGGCTGGGGGTGGCCGTCGTCCCCCGGATGGTCGCGACCCGGTCCGGACGCGGCCTGCGGGTGACCCCGCTGGCCCGGCCCGGGCTGCACCGGACGATCGCACTGGCCCACCGCACAGATGTGGCTCCGCCGCGGGCGGCGCGGGAGTTGCAGCGGATGCTGCTCGAGCGATAGTTCGCTCCGGCATCTTGTTTCATCGCACACCTATCTGCACAATGCGGTTGTGCATAAGCGGATTATGGAAGCGGCGGACGCCCAGGTGTCGCCGGAGGAGCTGATGATCGCGGTGGAGCAGCTGGTGCTCCACGTGCGGCGCAGTGCCACGACAGGCGGCCTCAGCAGCGCGGCCTCGTCGGTGCTCACCCGCCTGGGCCGCGAGGGCCCGCACCGGCTGACCGACCTGGCCCGCAGCCAGGGCGTCTCCCAGCCGAACATGACCCAGCTCGTCACCCGCATGGAGCGGGCGGCCCTGGTCCGGCGCACCGCCGACAGCCGCGACGGCCGGGGTGTCCTGGTGGAAGCCACCGACACCGGCCTGGAGGTCTTCCGGCAGCGGCGGGCCGAGCGCACCCAGGCACTGCTGGAGGTCGTCGAGCGGCTGAGCGGGCCCGAGCAGGAGGCGGTACGGCTCGCCCTGCCCGCCCTGGCCCGCGCGATCCAGGACCGGCCCACCGACGCCTGACACCCGCCATCCGGCGTCTCAACCCCGTACCTCCCTCAACCAACCGGGAGAAAGCCGCACATGAGTGCCCCGCACGAACGGGCCGGGAGCCCCTTCAAGCAGCCGAAGGCCGTCTGGGCCGTCGCGTTCGCCTGTGTGATCTCGTTCATGGGCATCGGCCTGGTCGACCCGATCCTGCCCGCCCTGGCGACGAGCCTGCACGCCTCCCCCAGCCAGGTCTCGCTGCTGTTCAGCAGCTATCTGATCGTGACCGCCGTGGCCATGCTGATCGTCGGCTGGGTCTCCACCCGGCTCGGCGCCAAGCGCACCCTGGTGACCGGGCTGGCCGTCATCGTCGTCTTCGCCGCCCTCGCCGGCGCCTCCGACTCGATCAACGGCATCGTCGGCTTCCGGGCCGGCTGGGGCCTGGGCAACGCCCTGTTCATCGCGACCTCCCTGGCCGTCATCGTGGCCTCGGCCAGCGGCGGGTTCGGCGGCGCCATCATCCTGTACGAGACCGCTCTCGGCCTCGGCATCGCCGTGGGGCCGCTGCTCGGCGGGGAGTTGGGGGCCATCAGCTGGCGCGGCCCGTTCTTCGGCGTGGCGGTGCTCATGGCGACGGCCCTGGTGGCGACCCTGGCCTTCGTGCCGTCGCTGCCGAAACCGGCCCGGCCCACCTCACCCGTCGCCCCGCTCCGCGCACTGCGCCACCGCGGTCTGCTGACCATGGGCCTCATGGCGCTGCTGTACAACTGGGGCTTCTTCACCATGCTGGGGTACGCGCCGTACCCGATGGAGCTGAGCGCGCACCAGTTGGGGCTGGTGTTCACCGGCTGGGGCCTGCTGGTGGCCGCGTTCAGCGTGTTCTTCGCTCCGCGCCTGCAGGCCCGCTACGGCACCGCGCCCGTGCTCTACGCCAACCTGCTCGGCCTCGGCATCGTGATGGCCGTCATCGCCGCCGGGGTGAAGACGCCCACCGTGGTCATCGTGGCGGTCATCGTCAGCGGCGCCTTCATCGGCATCAACAACACGCTCACCACCCAGGCCGTCATGCTGGTCTCCCCCGTCGAACGCCCGGTGGCCTCCTCGGCCTACGGCTTCCTGCGCTTCATCGGCGGCGGCCTGGCGCCGTACGTCGCGGGGAAGCTCGCCGACGCGACGGATCTGAGCGTGCCGTTCTACGTCGGTGCCGCCACGTTCGTCCTCGCGATCCCCGTCCTGGCCGGCGGACACGGCCTGCTCCGCCGGGCCGAGGCCCACCTGGAGCCCTCCGCGGGCGCGGTGCCGGAAGGGGAGGCGCCGGCGCCGGTGGCCAGCGGCTGAACCGGTGTCGCTGCGGTTCAGGTCGTACGCCGGCCCCGGCCGGGTGCCGCCTCACCCCGTGGCGTCGACCAGCACCAGCTCGTGCAACCGCTCCGGCGGCCCCGGCCGGGCGTAGTACCAGCCCTGGGCCGTGTCGCAGCCCAGTATCCGCAACTGCTCGGCCTGGGCCCCGGTTTCGACGCCCTCCACGGTGACGGCGAGGTCCAGGCTGTGGGCGAGGGAGACGATCCCCTCGACGATCTTCAAGTCGACGGGATCGGCCGGGAACTGCTGCATGCCCTGGGTGAAGGAGCGGTCCAGCTTCAGGACGCGCACCGGCAGGCGGCGCAGGTTGGCGAGGTTGGAGTACCCGGTGCCGAAGTCGTCCAGGGCGATGTCGACGCCCATCTCGGCCAGCCGGCGCAGCGGTTTGAGGAGATCGTCGTCGGCGCCGATCAGCGCGGACTCGGTCACCTCCAGGCACAGGGCGTCCGGGGTGACGCCCGTGCGTTCGAGGATGTCGACCGTGTCCTGGACCAGACCCGGGTGGCTGAGCTGGCACGGGGACAGGTTGACGTTGATCCGCAGCGGCCCGGCGCTCGCCTCCTCGCCGTGCCGTTCCCGCCAGGCACGGGCCTGGCGGACGGATTCCTCCAGCACCCAGCGGCCCAGCGGCACGATCAGCCCGGTGTGCTCGGCCAGCGGGATGAACCGGTCGGGACCGAGGACGCCGTGCTGCGGATGCAGCCAGCGGACCAGGGCCTCGGCGCCGCGCACGCTGCCGTCGCCGAGATGGACGAGCGGCTGGTACTCGATGAAGAACTCGCCGCGTTCCAGGGCCGTCGGAAGGGCCGTGGTGAGCCCGTGCCGGGTGATGGCGAGGGCGTCGGCCTCGGGATCGGCGAGTTCGGAGCGGTTGCCGCCGGCCGACTTGGCCCGGTACATGGTGATGTCCGCGCTGCGCAGGACTTCCGCGGCGGTGCGCTCCCCGGCCGGGCCCTCCACGATGCCGAGGCTGCCGCGCACCATGAGGTCGCGGCCGTCGATGCTGATCGGTGTCACCAGGGCGCTCATGATGCGCTCGGCGAGCTCGTCCACCTTGCGCTCGGTGCCGGGCCCGGTGGTCAGCGCAACGAACTCGTCGCCGCCGAGCCGGGCCACCATCTCGCCCGGCGCGGTCGCACAGGACTGCAGCCGGTCCGCGACCTCCACCAGCAGCCGGTCGCCGGCCGCGTGCCCGAGGCTGTCGTTGACGGTCTTGAAGCCGTCCAGGTCGAGGTAGCACAGCCCGAACCGCTGGCCCTCGCCCGCCGCCAGAACCTTCTCCAGGCGTTCGAAGAACAGCGTGCGGTTGGGCAGGCCGGTGAGCGCGTCGTGCGTGGCCTCGTAGCGCAGCCGGAGGTTGAGCAGCCGCCGCTCGGTGGTGTCCTCCATGAGGGCGAGCTGGTACTGCGGATTGCCGTCGGCGTCCCGCAGCAGGGAGACCGTCAGGTTGGTCCACAGGACCGTTCCGTCGGGCCGGTTGAAGGCCTTCTCCATGTGGTAGTGCTCGCGCGCGCCGCGCACCAGCTCGTCGTAGAGCTTCCAGGTCTGCGGGGCGTCCTCGGGGTGCACCCAGTCCTGGACGCGGCGCCCGCGCAGCGACTGCTCGGAGAGCCCGAACATGCGCAGCAGGGCCTCGTTGACCTGCAGGACGTTGCCCTCCAGGTCCGCGATTCCGATCCCTATCGCGGCGCCCTCGAAGACCGCGCGGAAACGGGCCTCGCTGGCGTGCAGCGCCTGGGCGACCACGCCCTGGGCCCGCAGCGCGGCCTGGGCGATGGCCTCCTGCTCGGCGAGGGTGCGGGCCCGCAGCGCCTGCGCGTAGCCGGCGGCCATCGCGTGCTGCAACCGCGAGGAGCGCAGCCGCAGTTCGTCCTGCGGGCCGTCCTCGCCGCAGTACAGGACCAGATAGGCGTCGACGCAGTCCAGGGTGCGGGTGAGCGCCTCGGGGTCGGTGCAGTGCGCGTCGACCAGGGCCGCGCCGACCGCCTTGGCGCCGTCCGCGTCGAAGCTGCGGACCCGCAGCAGCTCGCTCAACCGGCGTGCGAGCGGCCGCAGTCGCTCCTCGAACTCGGCACGGGTGAGCGACGTGGAGGTCACCGGGAACACCGCCCGGCCCCAGATCGTCGTCAGCCGGCGCAGTCTGTCCTCCGGGCCGTCCGGCTCCGCGGTCACGCCGTACGCCCCACGCCGGCGAACCCGGAGAAGGCGAACGGATCCTCGTCCTCCGGCGCCGACTCCGGCCGCCAGAGCGGCATCGGCACCAGTCCCGGTTCCACCATGTCGTACCCCTCGAAGAACCGCGCGATCTCCTCGCGCGAGCGCATGATCAGCGGGTTGCGAATGTCCTTGTATACGTCCACCGCGCCCTCGGCCCGCTCGGCCGGCACCGGGATTCCCTCGTACGAGGCATGGGTGAGGATCAGCAGGCTGCCGGGCGCGAGCGCGTCGCGCAGCTCGGCCACCGCACCGTACGGGTCGTCCGTGTCTTCCACGAAGTGCAGTATGGCAACGAGGAGCAGCGCCACTGGCCGATTCAGGTCGATCAGCCGCTCCACCTGGGGGCTGGCGAGGATGTCGTGGGGCTTGAGCAGGTCGGCGGCGACCACGTCCGCCGCGTCGTTTCCCGCCAGCACCGCCTGGCTGTGCGCGACGGCCACCGGGTCGTGGTCGACGTAGACCACGCGGGCGCCCGGTGCGGACGCCTGCGCCACCTCGTGGACGTTGCCGAAGGTCGGGATGCCGGAGCCGACGTCGAGGAACTGGGTGATGCCCCGGTCGGCCGCGAAGCGCACGGCCCGGCGCATGAACGCCCGGTTGGCCTGCATGATCTTCGGCAGGCCCGGCATGAACTCCATCGCCTTGCGGGCCGCTGCCCGGTCGACCTCGAAATTGTGCGAACCGCCCAGGTAGTAGTCGTAGATCCGCGAGACGCTCGGCACCGTGATGTCGATGCTGCGTGGGGCCCAGGCGGGACGCTCCATGTATCTCTCCAAGGCGTGGACTTCTGGCGTAGGCGATCCGGTGTTCGAGCAGAGGCTACTGATCGCCCGCCAAAGGAGCGACCTGAACCGGAAATTGACCGTCCGTTCCCGGTCACTGCCTGCGGCAAGTGCACGCGTGACCCCGCTGCGTCACGGCGGCGTCCCCGCGTGCGCGGGTGCCCGCGGACCCCGCCGCACACACAAAGACGGTCCGCCCCCTCCGTGCGGTGCGGAGGGGGCGGACCTTCGGTCGCGCGCCGGGTCGGGCGGGGCGATCGACCCTGGGGAGGTGATCTAGTTGCCCGGCGCGCCGACCGGCTTGCCGTCGGGCGAGACGGCGTACCAGGTGCCGCCCACGCCCTGACCGTTGGTGTCCCCGGGGGCCTTGTCCCCGGAGAAGGTGTAGATCGGCCAGCAGTTGACCGTCATCTGCTTCACCCCGTCGGGACGGGTGAAGCCCATCAGTCCCTTCTTCTTGACGCCCTGGGTGTCCTCGGTCTTGACCGGGGCGACGGCGGGCCACTTCTCCAGGCAGGCCCCGGTGCAGTTCGAGACGGACTTCGGCCAGGCCTTGTCCTTCAGGAAGCGGTAGACCGTCATGCCGTTCTTGTCGACGACGACGTCACCGAGCTTGGGGTCCTTGCGGACGGACAGACCGGGCAGGTCGGACAGCTTGGCCTTCTTGCCGTCGGGGGCGAGTGCGAACCAGGTGCCGTTCACACCCTGGCCGTTGACGTCGCCGGCGCTCGCGTCCTTGGCGTAACGGTAGGCGGGCCAGCCGCCGATGGTCAGCTGCTTGGTGCCGTCGGGCCGGGTCACCTCGCCGAGCAGGGACTTGTCGACGCCGGCCCCGGCCGAGGCGTCGTCGGCGGGGACCGGCGGCCAGGTGGTGGCACAGGTGCCGGAGCAGTTCGACTGGGGCGGGTTGGCGGTGTCCTTGTCGAACCGGTAGAGGGTGAGACCGGAGCCGTCGGTCAGCACGTTGCCGAGGTTGGGGTTGGCGGCCACGGTCAGCTTGCCCGCGGGGGCGGCCGGGGAGGCGGAGCTCTTGTTGCCGTCGGCGCCGTAGCCGTTGGCCGCGCCGGTCGCGGTCCCGGAGCCCGGGTTGCCGTAGTCGCCGGCCGCCGTGGTGGCCCCGACGTTCTGGGCGCCGGCCGCCGAGGTGCCGCCGTTGTCCTGACCGCACGCCGTCGTCAGCGCCAGCACCGCAGCGGCCGTGGCCACCAGTGAGGCGGTCCGCCAGGAGGTCCTCATCGTCAACTCCCCATCATCGCCTGGATATTGCAGCGCCTGCTGTGCCGCCGCACGGCCATGGGTACGGAGCCGGGGGGCGTCAGCGTTCAACGGGACGGGAAGTTCTTCGGGATTTTCTTTCCGGACGCTGTGACACACGCGGCGACCGGAAGCCCGTACGGCCGTACGTTTCCCGCTGATCCGTATGTTTCGGACTGTCAAACCACGAAGCACCCCATGTCCTCCCTTATGAGCAATCGCGGCCCGCTCCGGCGTACGACAGCGTGTCGCCGCCCATGCTCTCCGTCGTGCATGGATCCGAAGTGACCCGACGCGCCCCCGTCGCACGGGCGTTGGCCCTGCTGACGCTGACCTGGACCCTGGTGGGCTGCCCGGTCGGCAGCGCGTCGGCCGACGCCTGCGCCTATGCCTCGACGGGCCCGGACGGCACGGTGGCGCTGGCCTACGCCGGCGGCCACCACTGGCCGCCTCCCCCGGGCTGTCCCGAGCCGCCGCCGTGCCCGCCCACCCCGACCCCCACACCGCCCCCGCCGCCCGAGCCACCGCCTCCACCGAAGCCGACCCCGAAACCGAAGCCGACCCCGAAACCGAAGCCGAGGCCGGCCCCCCGGCCCACCCCCGAGCCGAAACCCCCCGTGCGGCCCGCCCCGGCCCCGCCGGCCCCCCGGCCGACGCCCCCGCCCCCGCCGCCGCCCGCGCCCAAGCCGTCGCCGAAGCCCACCCCGCGGCCCTCGGTGACCCCGGTGAGCTACCCGGCGTACCACCCGCACCCCACCGCCCACCACGCCCCCGGCCGCACCGCGCCGGTCGTCTACGTCCTGCTGATCACCGTGCCCGCGATCGTCGCCGTCGCGGCCCTGCGCCCGCGCTGACGCGCCGGCCGCTCACTTCTGGAGGCACCTGTTGTCGGATTGGCTTGTTCTCGTCCTCGCGATGCTGGGGGCCTGTGCCGTGGTGGTCGTCATCACCGTCGTTCGGCACAAGCGGGCTCCCGAGGACGAGGATCCCAGCGAGACGCCGGACGTCATCGAGTACATGACCATGTGGATCGGCGTCGTGTACGCCATCGTCCTCGGGCTCGCCATCGCGGGTGTGTGGGAGGCCCGTGGCTCCGCCCAGGACCGTGTGCAGTCGGAGGCCCAGGCGCTGCACGAGATCTCGGAGCGGGTCCGGGTCTATCCGCCCGACGTCCGTGACCGGATCCGGGGCGATGTCGACGCCTATGTCACCTACGTCGTGCACACCGAGTGGAAGACGATGGCCGAGCACGAGCGGGTCACCGACCGCGGCACCGCACTGCTGCAGAAGGTCCGCGAGGACGTCGCCGACTACCAGCCGAAGAACGACTTCGAGGCGCAGGCCTACCAGCCGCTGCTGGACCAGACGGCCGCCGCGGACGCGGCCCGCAACGCGCGCGCCGGCTCCACGGGGGCCACCATGCCGCCGGTGGTGTGGTGGGGGCTGTTCACCGGGGCGCTGGTCACCATCGGCATGGTGTTCGCGCTGCAGATCCGGCGCACCGCGCGCGAGCTGGTCCTGGCCGGGCTGTTCTCCGCGACCATCGCCTTCATGCTGTTCCTCATCTGGGACCTGGACGCCCCCTTCAGCCGGGGCATCGCGGTGGCGGCGGACCCGTTCCTGAGCCTGTTCCCTTCCGTCACCGGATAGTCCCGGCCGCGGTTGTCCTGCCGCCGCTGCCGCGCCGCAGGCCTGTCGCCCCCGGCTCCAGCGGGGGACCGGGGCGACGGCCTGCCGACGGGTGCCGCACCGAAGGGGCCGCGGGGTCGTCAGCTCCGCTTCTCGTGCCGGCGGCGCAGCCGGAACACGCCGCCCGCGACCACGGCCGAGGCCACGAGTCCGCCGCCGACGGCCAGATCGGCCGGCGTGGCGCCGGTGGTGCTGCCGCCGCCGAGACCGCCCTGGACTGCCCCGAGCACGGTGAACGCGGCCGGGTGGGTCAGGGCGCGTCCGTCGCAGCGGACGGTGTGGTCGTACCGTCCGGGGCGGACGCCACGGTCGATGACGGCGACACCCCGCGAGAGGTCGTCACGGACCGGTGTCAGCGGGGCCGTGCGGAAGCCTCGGGAGGTCATCACGCCGCCCCGGCAGCCGTTGACGGTGACGGTCGGGCCGGCCCCGGCGGGGAGCACACCGGGCGTGACGACGATGTCGGGCAGGACGCCGCCGTCCCGGCCGCCGAAGTCGTTGCCCGGCCCGTCCCGGGGGCCGGATCCGTCGCCGAGCCCGCCGAGGTCGTCACCCGGACCGTTGCCGCCGCCCGGGTGGCCGAAGTCGTCACCCCGGCCACCGAAGACGTCTCCGCGGCCGTCGCCGGTGAAGCCGCCGACGCCGGCCGCTCGGACACCGGTACCGCCGACACCCGTCCCTGCGACGCCGGTGCCTGCCACGCCGGTGCCCCTGCCGACGACGACTGCTGCCCCGTGGGAAGTGGACGGCCCGCCGCCACCCGGGCCGTTGGCGACGGCCGCGGTGGTGGCGAGCCCGAGTGCCGCGGCCGCGGAGCACGCGGCCGCGAGGGCACGTTGATTTCGCATGTGGTCCTCCGCGGAAGGCGCCCCGGGTCTCGTGCCCGGGTCGGTCGGCGAGACAGCACCTCCCGGAACGACCCTCGGGCGCCCGGAACACGCCCGCATCCGGAGAATGGTCCGTCCTGATGATCCGACACTTCGTCAGACGACCACACCGCCGGATGTCTCCGCAGGTCATGGGCGCTCAGGAAAAATCTCCGGATCGCAACTCGGATGGCGCACCCGCCGCGTGGCCGGCCACCCGTTCGCCGCTCACCCCGTCGCCCGGCGCCCGCGCGGGACTTAGCGTTCTCCCATGTCTGCGTCCGAACTGTCCGAGCCTGCGGAGGAGGAGCGCCGGAGGAAGCGCGCTCCCTGGGGCATGACAGCGCTCGTTCTGCTGACCGGCCTGGCGCTCATCCGCAACGGTTCGGGGGAGTTCGACGTCGGCCCGCCCCAGCCCGCCTCGGCCGCGGCACCGGACACACGGTCCACCCCGGGACCGGTGGCCGGCACCTCCCTCACCCCGCTGCCGTTCGCCGCCGTCGACCGGATCCGCATCCCCGCGATCCGGGTGGACGCCCCGGTCGTTCCCGTCGGCCTGGACGCGAGCGGCTGGATCGGCGTGCCGCCACCGGAGAACGCCGATCTGGCGGGCTGGTTCACCGGTGCGGTCTCCCCCGGCGAGAAGGGCACGGCCGTCGTCGTCGGCCACGTCGACAACCGGCAGGGCCCCGCCGTGTTCTACGGGCTCGGAGCCCTGAGAAAGGGCAACCGGGTCGAGGTCCTGCGCAAGGACGGAAGGACCGCCGTGTTCGAGGTCTACGGGATCGAGGTCTTCGAGAAGAACAACTTCCCCGGCGAACGCGTGTACGGCTCGAAGGGAGCACCGGAGCTGCGGGTCATCACCTGCGGCGGCGTCTACTCGAAGCCGAACGGCTACGCCGGGAACGTCGTCGTCTTCGCCCGCCTGGTCGCGGTGGACTGACGACCGCGACCGGGCGGACGGATGCCCGGAACGTCGTCACACGCGTCTGCGGGGCACCGTCAGGTGGTATCCGGAGTCGAGGAGATGAGGCAGCCATTCGCGGATCGCGCGGACGGTCTGCGAGCGGTCGCCCCCGGCGTCGTGGGAGAGCACGACGACGCCGGGGGCGGCGCCGCTCTCCACCCGGTCGATGATGGTGTCGGTGCCGGGCGTCTCCCAGTCGGTGGTGTCGACCGTCCAGGCCATCGGCTCCATGCCCATCTCGGCGCCCAGCTGGAAGGCGGCCCGGTTCCAGGCGCCGTAGGGCGCGCGGAACCACTGCGGGCGCTCGCCGTAGGTGTCCTCGATGACGTCGCTGGTGCGCTCCATCTCGGAGCGGATCTCCTTGCGGTCGAGCGTCGTCAGCAGCGGGTGCGTCCAGGTGTGGTTGCCGACGACGTGGCCCTCCTCGGCCATCCGGGCCACCAGTTCCCTGTTCTCGACGACGCACTCGCCGCATACGAAGAACATGGCCCGGACGTCGTACTTGGCGAGGGTGTCGAGGATGTGCGGGGTGTACTCCGGGTTGGGGCCGTCGTCGAAGGTCAGCATCATGCGCCGGCCGCGCCCGGAGATCTGCAGGATGGGTTCCTTGCGCACCTTCAGCTTGCGCGGTGCGGCGCGCGGCGGTCCGTAGCCGGTGAGCGGCTGGAGACGGAAGGCGGAGGGCTTGAGCGCCTGGGCGGCCTGCGCGCCGGCGGCGGGTGCGGCGGCGGTCACGGTGGTCTCCTCGTCACCGCCCGCCAGGACGACTCCGGCAGTGCCGGCGGCCCCGAGTGCGGCGGCGCCGGCGAGGAGCATCCGGCGCCGTGTGAACAACTGATCCTTCTGCATGACTCATCACTCGCCCCGCCGGACTCCGGCGCACCCCGACGACACCGGTGCGGCGGCGCGAATGCACCCGGACGGACCAGCGCGTGACTCAGCGGCGGCGCACCAGCGGGAAGGGCAGCGTCTCCCGGATCGTCAGGCCGGTGAGGAACATGACGAGCCGGTCGACGCCGATGCCGAGGCCGCCGGTCGGAGGCATGGCGTACTCCAGGGCCTCCAGGAAGTCCTCGTCCAGTTCCATGGCCTCCGGGTCGCCGCCGGCGGACAGCAGTGACTGCTCGGTGAGCCGCCGGCGCTGTTCCACGGGGTCGGTCAGCTCGGAGTAGGCGGTGCCGAGTTCGGTGCCGAAGGCGACGAGGTCCCAGCGCTCGGCGAGCCGCGGGTCGGCGCGGTGCTGCCGGGTGAGCGGCGAGACGTCGGTCGGGAAGTCCCGGTAGAAGGTGGGCAGCCGGGTGCGTGCCTCGACGAGGCGCTCGTACATCTCCAGGACGACGTCGCCGGGGGTGTCGTCCGCGGTGTACGGCACCCCGGTGCGGTCGCACAGCCGGTGCAGGCGCAGCAGTTCGGTGCCGGGACCGATCTCCTCCCCCACCGCCTCGCAGAGCGCGCCGTACACCGTCCTGACCGGCCAGACTCCCGAGATGTCGTACTCCTCGCCGTCCTTGCGGGCCACCGGGGAGCCGAAGGCGGCGGTGGCGGCGCCCTGGATCAGTTCCCGGGTCAGGTCGAGCATGACGAGGTAGTCGGCGTGCGCCTGGTAGGCCTCGAGCATCGTGAACTCGGGGTTGTGCTTGTAGGAGACTCCCTCGTTGCGGAAGGTGCGGCCCAGTTCGAAGACCTTCTCCAGGCCGCCGACGCAGAGCCGTTTCAGGTACAGCTCGGGGGCGATGCGCAGGTACAGGTCGAGGTCGTAGGCGTTGATGTGGGTGGTGAAGGGGCGGGCGTTGGCGCCGCCGTGGATCTGCTGCAGCATCGGCGTCTCGACCTCGAGGTAACCGCGCTCCAGCAGCCCCTGCCGCAGGGCCTGGACGGCGGCGGAGCGGGCCCGCAGCACGCTGCGGGCGTCCGGGCTGGTGGCCAGGTCGAGATGGCGGCGGCGGACCCTGGCCTCGGGGTCGGTGAGGCCGCGCCGCTTGTCGGGCAGGGGGTGCAGGCACTTGCCGGTCAGCTGCCAGGAGGTGACGAAGACGGTGGGTTCGCCCCGGTCGCTGAGGCCGGTGCGGCCGGTGACGGTGATGTGGTCGCCGATGTCGGTGTCGGCGGTGAAGCGGCCGAGGGCGGCGCCGGACCGGTCGCGGGTGAGGGCGATCTGGTGGTCGCCGGACCAGTCGCGCAGTACGGCGAAGACGATGCCGCCGAAGTCCCGGACCAGCATGACGCGTCCGGCGACGGTGACGTCCTCGTCAGGGGGGAGGCCGGCGAGGGCGTGGGTGGGGGCGGGGACGCCGACCGGGTAGGGGTCGGTGCCGGCGGCGCGCAGCCGGTCCAGCTTGTGGTGCCGGACGCGGACCTGTTCGGGCAGGCCCGCGTCCGGGGCGGCGGGCCCGGCCTGGTCCCCTCCGTCGAGGCCGAGCGCCGTCAGGGACGGCAGCCCCTCGGTGGTGGCAGGCCGCTGTCCGGTCCTCGGGTGCCCCTTTCCCCAGAGTTTGCGCAACGACGGTACGGAGACGAAGCCTTCGGCGATGCCCGAGGCGAGGCCGATGCGGGCCAGTGAGGGGGCCTCGCCGTAGCAGATGAAGCGCGGGTACCACTCGGGGTGGTACTTGGCGTTGGACCGGTAGAGGGCCTCCAGCTGCCACCAGCGGGAGAAGAACAGCAGCAGGCGGCGCCAGAGCCTGAGCACGGGTCCCGCGCCGATGCGGGCGCCCTCCTCGAAGACGGAACGGAAGACGGCGAAGTTCAGCGAGACCCGGCGCACGCCCAGCTTCGGTGCGGCGGCGCACAGTTCCGCGGCCATGAACTCCATCACGCCGTTGGGGGCCGCGCGGTCACGGCGCATCAGGTCCAGGGAGATGCCGTCACGGCCCCAGGGAACGAAGGAGAGCAGGGCGAGGAGCCGGCCGTCCTCGCCGAGGGCCTCCACGAGCAGGCAGTCGCCGTCGGCCGGGTCGCCGAGCCGGTCCAGGGCCATGGAGAAGCCGCGCTCGGTCTCGGTGTCCCGCCAGGCGTCGGCCTTGTCGACGACCTCCTCCATCTCCCGGTCGGTGAGGCCGGCGTGGCGGCGGATCCGGGTGGTGGCTCCGGTACGGCGGACCCGGTGCACGGCCTGCCGGGTGACGCGCATGTCCCGGCCGTTCAGGTCGAAGTCGGCCACGTGGACGATCGCCTCGTCGCCGAGCTGCAGCGCGCCGAGCCCGGCCCGGGCGTAGGCGCGGGCGCCGTCCTCGGAGGCGCCCATCACGGCGGGCGCCCAGGCGTACCGGCGGGCCACGTCCAGCCAGGCGGCGATCGCGTGCGGCCAGGCCTCCGGATCGCCGACGGGGTCGCCGCTGGCCAGGCACACCCCCGCCTCCACGCGGTAGGTGACGGCGGCCTTGCCGCTGGGGGAGAAGACGACGGCCTTGTCCCGGCGGGTGGCGAAGTAGCCGAGGGAGTCCCGCTCGCCGTAGGCCTGGAGCAGGGCCCGGATGCGGGCCTCCTCGTCGTCGTGGAGGGCGGCTTCCAGGCGCTGGGACCGGAACAGCGTGGCGGCGGCGTTGAGCAGGGCCAGCGCGCCGAGGAGGCCCAGCACGAAGGTGACCTGGTGCGGCGGGCGGCCGGCGAAGGAGGCTGCCGAGACGAGGCCGCCGCACACGCGGTCCGCCGCCCAGGCCAGGTGCTGGTCCGCCGGGAGCGTGCCCGGGAACAGCATGACCAGCCCCCAGCCCAGCAGGATCGCCACGGCGAGCCCGATCAGCAGCACGGCGAGCGCCCGCCGTACGGCGGCGCGGCGGGAGGCGGCGTAGAACTCCCGGCGCGCGACGACCAGCAGGAGCAGCAGCAGTCCGCACAGCACCAGGGACGGCAGGGACTGGGCGTACAGGCCGAGGGCCACGCCGAGCGCGTCGGTGAGGACGACCAGCCCGAGATAGACGACGACCAGCCACCAGGCGACCCTCTTGCGCGCGGCGGTGGCGGCGGCCAGCAGGAAGAGGAAGACGGCGTAGGCGAGGTTGGCGCTGATCGGGAGCAGGAGCAGGTCGAGGGTGTGCACCACCGGGCGGAGCAGGCGGCGCAGCGGTTCGATGAGCGCGAGCAGGGCGCACAGCAGGCCGAGCGCGGCGAAGAGCGTCGCGAAGGCCTCCGGCACCCAGCCGAGGCGTCCGCCGACGGGCGGGCGTATCGGGGCCGTGGCGTGCCCGCGTGCGGCGGGCTCCGCGGTGGCAGTCATGGTTCCGACTCTAGGAAGGGGGCGGGCCGCTCGCCCGTCGAGCGCGCCCCTGACCCCGGACGGAGGAGCCGGTTCCCATAGCCTCGGCTCGTGACGGAACGGCACGAACAGCACTCGCACCAGTTCGAGCTGGGCACGGACGGGCCCAAGGTCATCGTGGTGGGCGTGGACGGCTCGGACTCCTCGATGCGCGCCGCCGCTTACGCGGGCGGTCTGGCCCGGCGGCAGCGCGCGCTGCTGGCCGTGGTGTACGTGCAGCCCGTGCTCGCGGCCGGGGCGGCGCTCGGGGCGCCGGTGGCGGAGACGACGGACGAGATCGCCGAGGACCTGATCGCGCAGATCCGGGAGGCGGCCGACCGGGTCCGGGGGATATTCGACGTGCGCTGGGAGTTCCACACCTTCCGCGGCGACCCCTTCACGGGTCTGGTGCAGGCGGCCGACGACCTGAGGGCGGACGCGGTGGTCGTGGGCGCCTCGGAGCAGGCCGGCCACCGGATCATCGGATCGGTGGCGGTCCGGCTGGTCAAGGCGGGACGTTGGCCGGTGACGGTCGTCCCGTAGGGCGCCGGAGCAGCGGCAGGATCGCGAGGAGCGGCACTCAGGCCGGGGCGGCGGGCGTACGGGCCACCCGGTCGGCCGGGGTGAGCCCGGGGTGAGCTCTGGGCGCGCGGCGCCGCGGATCGGGCCGATGATGCCCGGCCCGGCTCACGGTGCACCCGCGCTCCCCGGTCAGGCCTGTCCCGCGCCCGGACGTCGGTTCGGGCCGTGCGTGGCGTCTTCCCTGTGCAGCGGGGCTGAGCCATCATGATCCGCCGTCAGCCGTTGCCGTCGGTGAAGAGGTGAGGCGCATGGCCAGGATCCGCGCGGGTGAGGGGATTCTCCGCCGCAAACCCATCGAGCACATCGAGGAGACGGAGGTCGGCGAGGGGCCCCGGCTGGACAAGTCGCTGGGACTCTTGCAGCTCACGGCGATCGGTGTGGGCGGCATCATCGGCGCGGGCATCTTCACGCTGGCCGGCACGGTGGCGAACGGCACGGCCGGACCCGCGGTGCTGGTGTCGTTCCTGATCGCCGGTGTCGCGAGCGCGTGTGCGGCGCTGTCGTACGCCGAGTTCGCGGGGCTGATCCCGAAGGCGGGGTCGGCGTACACGTACGGCTACGCGGTGCTCGGCGAGTTCGCGGGCTGGTTCATCGGCTGGGACCTGCTGCTGGAGTACACGGCGATCGTGGCGGTGGTCGCGATCGGCATCTCCGGGTACTTCGGATTCCTGGTCGAGGAGATGGGCGCGAAGCTGCCGCACTGGATGCTGGGCGCGCCGGGTACCGGGGACGGGCACCGGGTCGACCTGTTCGCGGCGATCCTGTGCCTGCTGATCGCCTGGCTGCTGAACCTGGGCATCCGCAGCGCGGCCCGCTTCGAGACGTTCGTGGTCGTCCTGAAGGTGCTGGTGGTGCTGCTGGTGATCGGGGTGGGCGTGTTCCACATCAACTCGGCGAACTACCACCCGTTCTTCCCGTTCGGCATCAGCGGGGCGTTCACCGGTGCGGCGACCGTGTTCTTCGCGGTGTTCGGCTACGACGCGATGTCGACCGCGGCCGAGGAGTCGAAGGACGCGCAGCGGCACATGCCGAAGGCGATCATCTACTCGCTGGTGATCTCGATGGTCCTGTACGTGGCGGCCTGTCTGGTGCTGACGGGCATGCAGAACTACAAGGACATCGACCCGGAGAGCGGCTTCTCCTCCGCGTTCAAGTCGGTGGGCCTGAGCGGGCTCGCGGACGTGATCGCGGTGGGCGCGATCATCGGCATCCTCACCGTGATGTTCACGTTCATGCTGGGCGTGACCCGGGTGTGGTTCTCGATGTCCCGGGACGGTCTGCTGCCGCGGTGGTTCGCCAAGACGCACCCGACGCGGCACGTGCCGACCCGGGTGACCTGGATCGTCGGCGCGGCGTCGGCCGTCATCGCCGGGTTCATCCCGATCGCCGAGGCGGCCGAGCTGACCAACATCGGCATCCTGCTGGCGTTCGTGGTGGTGTGCGCGGCGGTGATCGTGCTGCGCTACCGGCAGCCGGACCTGCCGCGCACGTTCCGCACCCCGTGGATGCCGGTGGTGCCCGCGCTGGGGATCCTCTTCTCGATCTGGCTGATCACTTTCCTGCAGTGGCAGACCTGGGTGCGGTTCGCGGTGTGGTTCGCGATCGGCTGCGTGATCTACTTCGGCTACTCGTACCGCCGTTCGGCCCTGGCCGAGCGGCGGCCCCCCGCGTGACCGCCGGCTGATCACGCCGGTGGTCCGATCGCTCGCCCGTGTCCAGGCCGTCCCGCCGGCGTCGAGGCCTTGGGCCTGCGGGACGCGGGGGCCGGTTTCCGGACCGGGTCGACGTCCGGGCGGCCGCCGGTCGTGGAGGCGGTGCGTCTCCCGGCGAGGCCGAGCCGGGGCCGGTCGGGTTCGTCGTGCCACCGGGTGTCCCGGTGCGCGGGGGCCACGGCCGTGCCGGCACCGGCCCGCCGGGCGGCTCGGGCGCCGACGGCCGTCCGGTCCGGGTCGGTCAGGCCGACGGCCCGGGGCTCGCCGGCGGCAGCGGGACGCCGTTGGTGCCGGGGGTGTCCGACGGGTGCGCGACCTCGGCCGGTCCCGCCCGCAGGAGCGTGACCGAGCGGGCCTCGGCGTCGCGGGCGGTTCCGGGGTGCCGCGGGCCCGCCCCGTCCATGGCGTCCGGGGTGCTCCGGACGCCGGCGGCGCCGTCGTCCGGGGCGTGGTCGCAGACGGTGGAGCAGCCGTCGCAGCCGGTTGCGGCGAGGCCCTCCATCTGCGGCGGGGGCTCGGCGGCGGGATGGACGCAGTGGCCGCCGCCGGCGCCGTGGACGGTCTCCGCGTGACACAGGGCCAGGCCGGCGCGGAGGACGACGGGTTCGGCGCCGAAGAGCACGGGCCGCGAGTCGTAGCCGTCGCCGTGGGCGTCGAGGGCGGCCCGGTCGATGACGGGGCTGTGCGGCAGGACGTCCCCGGAGGCGGCCAGGGCGGAGCCGCGGGCGGCCGAGGCCGGGGGCGCCGGGTGCCCGGCCCCCTGGCGCTCGTGGTTCTGGCAGGCGGCCGCGGCCGCGAGGACGGCGGTCAGGACCAGGGCCACCTGGCGTCTGCGTGCGATCATCAGCTCACCCCAGGGCTGTCGTATATACCGACAAAGCGGTGACGGCATATGAGTACGAATCTGGGCCGCCGGATAAACAGCACGGGCGGCTTCCTTAGCCCATCCGGGGCCGTACGGGGCCGCTCGCCGGACCGCTCGTCCGACCGTCCGACCGTTCACCGACGCGATCGACCGTCCGTCGCACAGCCCGGCGCACCCCCTGTCCCCCGGCTGTCCGGCGCGCTGCCATACGGCCATGACGGCCGGTACCTCACTCACCCCCGGGACGACGACCGCCGAGCACGAGCTGGCGGCGCTGCAGCGCGAGCACGGCGGGCCCCTGTTCGCCCTCCTCCTCAGGCTCTGCGACGGCGACCGGCAGCGCGCCGAGGACCTGGTGCAGGAGACCCTGGTGCGCGCCTGGCAGCACCCGGAGGCGCTGCACGCCGCCGGCTTCGACTCGGTACGGCCCTGGCTGCTGACCGTGGCCCGGCGGCTCGCCATCGACGCCCGGCGGGCGCAGCGGGCGCGGCCCCCCGAGGTGGGCGCCGAGGTGCCCGAGACCGCGCGGGTGACCGCCGATCACGCCGAACGGGCCGCCGCGGCGCTCGATGTGCGGGAGGCTGTGAAGACACTCACGCCCGAGCACCGTGACGTGCTCCTACTCGTGTATTTCCGCGGGGCCAGTGTGGCGGAAGCGGCGAAGACGCTCGGCATTCCACCCGGTACCGTGAAGTCCCGCGCGTACTACGCGCTGCGCGCCCTGCGCCGGGTCCTTCCGGGTTATGCGACCGACCTGCACTGAAACCGGAAGCAGGGTCAAACCTCGGTAAAGCGCCTTGCTGTGCCCCCCGTTCGGGCAATGGGCTGTCCTCATGCACGTTCCGGTCGGGAGGCCGGGCCCGGCGTTCGGGCGACGCGCGCACGCACCGGAGGAAGGGCAGGAAGGGATGCTGCACAGAGGGCACGAGAGCACGGACGGCACCGACGACGGTGAACTGGCCGTCCCCATGGCCTGGTTGTACGCCGAGTACATCGCCGACGAGCTGCTGCGCACCGGCGATCTGATGCCGCCGACGTCCTTCGAGTTCCGGGCCGGCCGGGACGCGCTGGCGCTCACCGTCTTCCTGTCCGACACCGACGGGGAGCTGTCCGGCATCCGGGTGATCTCCCAGCTGGAGAACTGGCTGTCGCTGACCGCCTACGACCAGCCGTGGCAGGACTGGGTGCGCACCCGCATGGCCGAGCTGACCGACCGTGCCGCCGAGTCCGGCACCCCCTCGCCCGATCTGGCCCTGGCGGTGGACGCCTGGCGCTGGCTGGAGGAGACCGAGCTGCTCGCCCCGGACCTGGACGCGGTGCCGGGCGGCGGGCTGACGGCCGGCGAGGACGACGGCCCGAAGGTGTGGACCCCGGCCTGGCGCCTCGGCCTGCCCCTCGGCCATCTGGCCATCCACCTCTTCTGACCCGCCGGGCCGGGGACGCGCATCCGCCCGGATCCACGGGGCGGGACTTTTTCGGGAAAGGGACCAATCCGTGTGCCGGAGCGCTCCGAATCTCCTGTCCGGGATTCTGTGCGTGGCTTGAGTGATTCGGCTGTCCGGTGCGTACGGGTGGGAGCAAGGAGTAACCCCACCCACACCCTTCGGCACGAGGATTCGGCATGAGGTCCCTGGAAAGGCATCGCGACGTCGGCGCGTACGCGCTCGGCGTGCTGGACGAGGCGGAGGCCTTCCGCTTCGAGGACCACCTTCTGGAGTGCCCTCAGTGCGCGGCACGCGTGACCGAGTTCGGGCCCGCGACCCGGCAGCTGATGCTGTACCGCCGGGCCACGCCGCGCTTCGTGCACCCCATGGCACAGCCCGGTCCCCGGCTGCTGGACCGGCTGCTCGGCGAGGTCGCGCACCGGCACCGGGCGCGCCACCGGCGGTTTCTGTACGGCCTGGCCGCCTCCGTGGTGCTGGCGGTCGTCGGTCCGGGGATCGTGGCCTTCGCCGGCCATGAGGAGCCGGCCGCCCATGTCACCGCGGCGACCGACCCGCGGACCGGGGTGTGGGCCGAGGTCACGGCCGACGACGGGGACGCGGGCAGCCGGCTGCTGCTCAAGGTGAAGGACGGCACCGGTCCCCACGCCTGCCGGCTCGTCGTGGTGGGCCGCGACGGCACCGAGCAGGTCGCCGGCACCTGGATGGAGCCCGGCCACCACACCGGTGCCTTCACCACCCTCGGATCCTCCACGATGCACGCCGACCAGATCGCCCGCTACGACGTGCGCACCTCGGACGGACAGCGGCTGGTGTCCGTCGAGCCGTAGGCCTTACTTCAGCAGCCGCGACATCCTGCGGTCCGCCAGGGGCTTGCCGCCCGTCTGGCAGGTGGGGCAGTACTGGAGCGAGGAGTCGCTGAAGGAGACCTCGCGGATGGTGTCGCCGCACACCGGACACGGCTCGCCGGTGCGGCCGTGGACGCGCAGGCCGCTCTTCTTCTCCGTCTTCAGCCGCCCGGCGGCCACGCCACGGGAGCGCTCGACCGCCGCGGTGAGCGTGCCGCGCAGCGCCGCGTAGAGCCGGCCGGTCTCCTCGGGGGTGAGGGACGCGGCGAGCTTGAACGGGGACATCTTCGCGGCGTGCAGGATCTCGTCGCTGTACGCGTTGCCGACGCCCGCGATCAGGCTCTGGTCGCGCAGGGCACCCTTGAGCCGGCGTCTCTCGTCCTTGAGCAGGGCGGCGAAGCGCTCCTCGTCGAAGTCGGCGGCCAGCGGGTCCGGGCCGAGCCGGGCGATGCCCTCGACCTCCCCGGGGTCACGCACGACGTACACCGCCAGGCGTTTCTGGGTGCCGGCCTCGGTGAGGTCGAAGCCCTCGCCGGTCTCCAGTGCCACCCGCAGCGCCAGCGGGCCCTTGCCCGGCTTGGGCGGTCCGGCCGGCAGCGGGTCCTTCCACTGCAGCCAGCCCGCGCGGGCCAGATGGGTCACCAGGTGCAGCCCGCTGTCCACCGCCAGGTCGAGGAACTTGCCGTGCCGGCGCACCGACGTCACCGTGCCGCCCTCGAGGGCGGAGACCGGGGGGTCGTACGTCTTCAGCACGCTGACGGCGACCGGCAGCACCCGCACCACCCGGCGGCCGGCCAGGTGCTCGGTGAGAAAGTCCTTCAGCGCCTCCACCTCGGGCAGTTCCGGCATAGGTCCAGGGTGCCATCCGGCACCGACGACGGCAGGCGGGCCTCAGCGGTCCGCCCGCGGCAGCCGGAACTCGCACCACACCGCCTTCCCGCCGCCGCGTGCCTCGACGCCCCAGGCGTCGGAGAGCCGCTCCACGAGGAGCAGGCCGCGGCCGGACACGCCGTTCTCCCCCGCGTCGCGGCGGCGCGGCAGGGCGCTGGAGGAGTCCTCGACCTCGATCCGGAGCCTGCGGTCGCCGCCGTCGTCGAGGGCCCGCAGGGTCACGATCGCGGAGCCCTCGGTGTGCATCAGGGCGTTGGTGATCAGCTCGTCGGTGGCCAGTTCGATCTCGTCGGCGCGGTCGCCGGCGCCCCAGGCGCGGACCGCGGCGCGGAACAGGTGCCGGGCGTGGGTGAGGGCCTCGGGGTCGCCGGGCGTGACGTGCTGCCGGAGCCGGCCGCCGGCCCGGGGGGCCTCGGGGACGCGGCGGCGCAGCAGGAGCAGTGCCACGTCGTCGTCGCCGCCCCGCTCCTCGGCCAGCCGGATCAGCCGGTCGGCGAGGGCGCGCACGTCCTGCGGGCCCTCGGCGACGAGCGCGGTGAGGCCGCGCATGCCGTCGTCGAGGTCGGTGCCGGGCTGCTCGACGAGTCCGTCGGTGCACAGCAGCAGGGTGTGGCCGGGGTCGAGTTCCAGGGTGGAGACGGGGTACTCCAGCCGGCTGAACTCGGCGGACAGGCCGAGCGGCAGACCGCCCTCGACGGGCGCCCGGCGGCAGCTGCCGTCGCTGTGCCGGATCAGCGGGTCGATGTGCCCGGCGCGTACCGCCTGGACGACCCCGGTGGACAGGTCGGCCTCGGCGTACAGGCAGGTGGCGAAGCGGTCGGTGTCGAGTTCGTGGAGGAAGACGGAGGCACGGGCCATGACGGTGGCCGGGGTGTGCCCTTCGGCGGCGTAGGCGCGCAGCACGATCCGCAGCTGGCCCATGACGGCCGCCGCGTGCGTGTCGTGGCCCTGTACGTCGCCGATGACCGCGCCGACCCGGCCGCCGGGCAGCGGGATCAGGTCGTACCAGTCGCCGCCGATGTCCCGGCCGAGGGTGCCGCCGACGGCGGCGGCGCGGTAGCGGACGGCGATGTCGGCGCCGCGCACGCTGGGGATGGTGCGGGGCAGCATGGCCTGCTGGAGGCTCTGGGCGAGGTCCTTCTCCTGCTCGTAGAGCATGGCCCGCTGCAGGCTCTGCGCGATGCTGGAGCCGAGTGCGACCAGGACGGCCCGCTCCTCGGCGGGGAAGCCGCGCCGGTCGTCGTAGAGCAGGCCCATCGCGCCGATCGGGCGGGCCTGGGCGATCAGCGGCAGATAGGCGGCCGAGGTGATGTGCAGGTCGGTGATGTGGGGCCACAGGATCGGGTAGCCGTCGGCGAACTCCTCCGGGGACTCGATGAACCGGGGCGTGAGCGTGCGGACGACCTCGCTCATCGGGTACGGCTCGGTGATCCGGGTGATCCGGGTGCCGGGCACCGAGGCCCCGGCGGGCCCCTCGGCGACGAGCCGGATCCGGCCGGCCTCCACCAGGCCCATGACGAGGCTGGCCGCACCGAGGTGACGGACGCCGTGGGTGTCCTTCAGGACGTCGATGACGTCCCGGACGCTGCGGGCGTCGGCGAGGGCGGCGGAGACGGCCTGGACGATGTCGGTCTGCTGTCTGAGGGCCTCGGTCCGGGCGGCCCGCAGCGTGCGGGCCGTGCTCTCGGCGAGTTCGTCGGTGGCGTCGCGGACGATGCCGACGACCCGGCGTGGCCGGCCCGACGCGTCGCGCCGGATGTAGCCCTGGGTGTGGGTCCAGCGCAGGGCGCCGTCGCGGCAGCGGATACGGAAGTAGACGCCGTAGTTCTCGCTGCCGTCCTTGATGGCGCGGGCGACCGCCGCGTCCAGCCGGGCGGCCTCGGGCGGCGGGACCCGCAGGGCCAGGGACTCCGGCCGGCCGTCGTACTCCTCGGGAAGCAGGTCGAACACCGTGTAGGCCTGTGCGTCCATGTGGAACAGACCCGCGTCCAGGTCCCAGTCGAAGCTGCCCATGCGATTGAGCGCGAGGATCGGTTCCGGCTGGGCGGGCCAGTCCTCAGGGAGTGACAGGGCATGCGCTCCCCGATCAGCCATGGGGCCCACCTTGCCAGGAATCGCCCGATTCTTCGACCTCGGGTTACGCAGGCGGAGGGGCGCGGTACACGGAGTCACGGGCCCTTCGCAGCGCTGGGGGACGCTTGTCACGGGTGGCCACGATGAAGGCAGGAGCGCGAGACCGTGGACTGGTTCACCGCATCGGAGTACTGGCTGAGCCGACTGGTCTTCCAGCGGGCCCTGGCCGCCGTGTACCTGGTCGCGTTCCTGACGGCGGCCCTGCAGTTCCGGGCCCTGCTGGGCGAGCGCGGCATGCTGCCGATCCCCCGCTTCGTGGCGCGGGTGTCGTTCCGACGGGCCCCGAGCCTGTTCCAGCTGCACTACTCCGACCGCTTCTTCGCGGGCTGTTCGTGGGCGGGCTGCGCGGTCTCTGCGGCCCTGCTCGCCGGGGCGGACGCCTACGTTCCGCTGTGGGCCGCGATCCTGCTGTGGCTGATGCCGTGGGCGCTGTACCTGTCGATCGTCAACGTCGGCCAGACCTGGTACGCGTTCGGCTGGGAGTCGCTGCTGCTGGAGACGGGCTTCCTGGCCGCGTTCCTCGGCAACGACGAGGTCGCGCCGCCCGTCGTCGTGCTGTTCCTGCTGCGCTGGATCCTGTTCCGCGTGGAGTTCGGCGCCGGGCTGATCAAACTGCGCGGCGACGCCTGCTGGCGGAAGCTGACCTGTCTGTACTACCACCACGAGACCCAGCCGATGCCGGGCCCGCTGAGCTGGTTCTTCCACCGTCTGCCGCAGCCGTTGCACCGGGTGGAGGTGGCCGCCAACCACGTCACCCAGCTGGTCGTGCCGGTGCTCCTGTTCACCCCGCAGCCGATCGCGTCGGCCGCCGCCGCCCTGATGATCGTCACCCAGCTGTGGCTGGTGCTCTCCGGGAACTTCTCCTGGCTGAACTGGATCACCATCGTGCTGGCCCTGTCCGCGCTGTGGCTGCCGACGACGGCGCCGAAGGTGCCGTCGGCGCCGCTGTGGTACGAGGTCCTGGTGCTCGCGGTCGCCGCGCTGCTGGTCTTCCTCAGCTACCACCCGGTGGTGAACATGGTCTCCCGCCGCCAGGTCATGAACCGCTCCTTCGACCCCCTGCACCTGGTGAACACCTACGGCGCCTTCGGCAGTGTCAGCCGGGTCCGCTACGAGGTGGTGGTCGAGGGCACGCTGGACGAGGTGCCGCGGGAGGACTCCGACTGGCGGGAGTACGAGTTCAAGGGCAAGCCCGGCGACCCGAGGCACTGGCCGCGCCAGTTCGCGCCCTACCATCTGCGGCTCGACTGGCTGATGTGGTTCGCCGCGCTGTCCCCGGCCTACGCGGGCGACTGGTTCGGCGGTCTGGTGGAGCGCCTGCTGGAGAACGACCGGGACACGCTGCGCCTGCTGCGCCGCTCCCCGTTCCCGCCGGACACCCCGCCCCGCCACGTCCGGGCCCGCCTCTTCCGCTACCGCTACTCCAGCTGGCGGAAGCTGCGGGAGACGGGCGCCTGCTGGGAGCGCACCTATGTGCGCGAGTATCTGCCGCCCACCCGGCTGGCGAGCGCGGTTCAGAGGTCGTAGACGCGCCGCGCGGTCCGCTCGTACACGGCCGCCCGCTCCTCGGGGCCGAGGCGGGCGGTCAGCTGCCGCGCCGTGTCCAGGACCTGTCCGCCGGGCTCCGCGGGCGGCGAGGAGGTCGGCGGTGGCCCGGCCGATACCGGAGGCGCCCCCGGTGACCAGGGCCTTCAGACCCGCGAAGTCGTCCATGCGGCCGGTCCCTTCTGGGTGTCGGGGTCGGCGGCCCAGTAGGTGCCGCCGGGGAAGGCGTACCGCGCGAGTGGCTCCGGGCGCAGGGCGGCGGCGTTGACGACAGCCCCGATGGCCATGTGCATCACGCCCTTCTCGGGGCCGAGCCAGCGCAGCTGGCTGTCGGCGATGAGGTCCCGGAAGAGCGAGCCGGGGTCGGCGCACAGCTCCTGGACCGGCCGGCCGAGCACATGGGCCCGCAGCGCGTCGATCGCGGCGACCTGGACGTCGTTGCCCCGCCCGATGGTGAAGACGAATCCGTGCCCCTCGTGCCCGTCACCGGCGTCGGTGCGCAGCACGACGTAGGCCGCCGAGTAGTCGGGGTCCGGGTTCATCGCGTCGGAGCCGTCCAGCTCGCGCGAGGTGGGGAAACGGATGTCGTGGGTGTCGACCGCGATGACGCGGGCGGGGGCCTGGGACACTGAAGTCCTCTCGTTCGTCGGGTGCCTGAGGGGACGTCAGTCCTGGGCACGGCCTGTCGTCACACGGGCGATCACGAGGGCGACGAGGATGATCCCGCCGTAGATGGCCTGGATCCAGAACGACGGCACCTGGGCGAGGGTGAGCAGGTTCTGTACGACGCCCAGGAGGAGGACGCCGGTGAGCGCGCCGAACATGGTGCCCTTGCCGCCGTCCAGGCCGATGCCGCCGATCACCGCCGGCGCGAACACCGTGAAGATCATGTTCTGGCCCTGGTTGGCGCTGATCGCCCCGACGTACCCGGACTGCAGCGGTCCGCCGGCCGAGGCGAGCACACCCGCGATCACGTACACGCCGAGCGTGACCCGGTCGACGCGGATCCCCGCGGCGCGGGCCGCGTCCGCGTCGCCGCCGATGGCGTACAGGGCGCGGCCGGTGCGGTGGTACTTCAGTAGGAACCCGGTGACCGCGAAGGCGCCGGCGGCCAGCCACACGGACAGCGGGACGTTCAGGAACGTGGTGGTGGCCAGGGAGTAGAAGCTGTCGGGCATGCCGGACAGCGTCTTGCCCTTGGTGGCGCCGACCAGCAGGCCGGGCAGCACGATGAGCATGGCGAGGGTGACGATGAACGCGTTGTGCCGGAACTTCGCGACGAGGACGCCGTTGAAGGCGCCGACGCCCGCGCCGGCCAGGGGAATCGCCAGGAGGGCGAGCCCCGCCGGGAGGCCGGTGCCCCAGCCGGACTGGCTCGGGGGCGGCACCAGCAGGGCGCCGACGGCCGGGGCGATGCCGACCACCGACTCCAGCGACAGGTCGGCGGACACCGGCCCCACCGCCCCTGAACGGCGGGCGGCGGAGCCGGTGTCCGGCAGGTGTCAGGCGCGCCGCAGGCGGAGCGTCATCAGTTCGAACGGCCGCAGCCGTACGGTGATCCGGTCACCGTCGCGCACCGGCGGCTCCCCGTCGCCGGCCGGCCGCTCCAGCAGGTCCGTCACGGTGACGTCCGCGACCTCGAAGCCCGCCGTGAGGGTGGCCCGGGCCCGGCCGCCGTGGGCCTCGTGGAAGCGGACCACCACGTCGCCGCTGCCGTCGTCGGCCAGCTTCACCGCCGTGACCACCACCGCGTCGTCGTCCACGGCGATCAGCGGGGCGACCTCGTGGGCGCCGGTCAGCCGCCGCTCGGGCAGGTTGATCCGCCAGCCCTCACGGACCGCGTCACCGATCGATGCGCCGGGGACCAGGGCGTGCCGGAAGCGGTGGACGCCCTGGTCGGTCTCCGGGTCGGGGAAGCGCGGGGCGCGCAGCAGGGAGACCCGGACCGTGGTGGTCGTACCGCGGTCACCGGCGCCGCGGACCGTGCGCGTGACGTCGTGGCCGTACGTCGAGTCGTTGACGACGGCGACGCCCCAGCCGGGCTCCTCCAGGTGGACGAAGCGGTGGTTGCACGCCTCGAACTTGGCCGCCTCCCAGGAGGTGTTGGTGTGCGTGGGCCGGTGGACGTGCCCGAACTGCGTCTCCGCCGCGTACCGCTCGGCGTGCAGGTCGAGCGGGAACGCCAGCTTCAGGAACTTCTCCGTCTCGTGCCAGTCCACCTCGGTGTCGATCTCCAGCCGCCGCTCCCCCGGCGGCAGCGACAGCACCTGGGTGACCCGGGACGCGCCGAAGGCACGGACGATCCGTACGGAGGCGCCGTCCTCGCCGGCCCGCACCGACTCCGCGTCCGTGAGGTCGGTGACCGTGTTGCGGTAGAAGGAGTCGACGTCCCAGGCGTCCCACATGTTCGGGAAGTCCGGGTGGAGCTGGAGCAGGTTCGCCGCCGTGCCGGGAGCGACGGTCTCGCGGCCGGCGGCGAGGTCGTACGCCGAGACGACCAGGCCCCGGTCGTCGACCTCGATCCGGAGCAGGCCGTTGTCCAGCGTGAGTCCGCCGCCGTCGCGCGGGCCGAGCGAGGTGCCGCCCGCCGCACCCGGGCTGCCGGCACCGCCCGCGGCGACCCGGGCCCTGTCGTGCGGCGCGGAGTTGAACACCAGGTCGGTGCCGCCCTCACCGGCCAGGGCGCGCTGGGCGGCGTGGATGATGCCGTTCAGCTCCCCGGCGACCCGTTCGTACGTCGCCCGGGCCTCCCGGTGCACCCAGGCGATGGACGAGCCCGGCAGGATGTCGTGGAACTGGTGCAGCAGGACCGTCTTCCAGATGCGGTCCAACTCCTCGTACGGATAGGGGAAACCGGTGCGCACGGCCGCGGTGGCCGCCCACAGCTCGGCCTCGCGCAGGAGGTGCTCGCTGCGCCGGTTGCCCTGCTTGGTCCTCGCCTGGCTGGTGAGGGTGGCGCGGTGCAGTTCGAGGTAGAGCTCGCCGACCCAGACGGGCGGCTCGGGGTACTCGGCCTCGGCCTTCTCGAAGAAGACGCGCGGGGTCTCCCAGGTGACGGTGGCCGAGCCCTCCAGGTCGCGCAGCCGGGCCGCCTTGGCGACCATCTCGCGTGTCGTGCCGCCGCCCCCGTCGCCCCATCCGGTGGGCGCGAGGGAATGCCGGGCGCGGCCCTTGTCCCGGAAGTTCCGGGCCGCGTGGGCGATCTCGCTGCCCTTCATCGAGCAGTTGTAGGTGTCGACGGGCGGGAAGTGCGTGAAGATCCGGGTGCCGTCGATGCCCTCCCACCAGAAGGTGTGGTGCGGGAACTTGTTCGTCTGCGACCAGGAGATCTTCTGTGTCAGCAGCCACTTCGAGCCGGCCGCCCGGATGATCTGCGGGAGGCCCGCGGCGAAGCCGAAGGTGTCGGGCAGCCAGGCCTCCTCGTTCTCGACGCCGAACTCGTCGAGGAAGAACCGCTTGCCGTGCACGAACTGGCGGGCCATCGCCTCCGAGCCGGGCATGTTGGTGTCCGACTCCACCCACATCCCGCCGGCCGGCACGAACCGCCCCTCCGCCACCGCCTTCTTCACCCGTGCCCACACCTCGGGCCGGTGCTCCTTCACCCACGCCCACTGCTGCGCCTGGGACATGGCGAACACGAAGTCGGGCTCGTCCTCGATGAGCGCGGTCATGTTGGAGGTCGTACGGGCCACCTTGCGGACCGTCTCGCGCAGCGGCCACAGCCACGCCGAGTCGATGTGCGCGTGCCCGACGGCGCTGATGCGGTGGGCGGACGGCACGGCGGGCGCGGCGAGCACCTGCGTCAGCCGGGCGCGCGCCCGGTCCGCGGTGCCGTTCACGTCCTGCAGGTCGACGGCGTCCAGGGCCCGCTCGAGGGCGCGCAGGATGTCGTGCCGGCGGGCGGAGTCCACCGGCAGCTCGGCCATCAGCTCGCCGAGCACCTCCAGGTCGAGGACCAGCTGCCACACGGTCTCGTCGAAGACGGCGAGGTCCATGCGGGTGAGCGTGTACTGGGGGTCGTGCCCGGCGGTGTCCTGGTCGCCGAGCGGAGTGGGCCGGAAGGGGTGGTAGTCGAGGATGACCGGATTGGAGGCCGCCTCGATGTGCAGGCGGACCTGTTCACCGCCCGCGACGGGCGCGCCGATGCGGACCCACTGGTTGCGCGGGTTCAGGCCCTTCACCGGGGTGCCGTCGGGCCGGTAGACCAGGCCCTCGCACTGGAAGCCGGGCATGTTCTCGTCGAAGCCCAGGTCGAGCAGGGCCTCGACGGTCCTCCCGGCCCACGCCTCGGGCACGGTCCCGGTCACCCGGAACCAGCTGGTGCCCCACGGAGCACCCCAGCGGGCGCCCACCTCGATCGGCTCGGGCTCGGCGGCGAGCCCCTCGGCGACGGGTACCGGTTCGCCGGGCGCGTGCCACACGGCGACCTGGAGCGGCACGGACGCCGGGTACACGGCGGGACGGATGCGTTCGTCGAGGACGCGCCTGAGGCGGGCTTCCACCAGCGTGCGGTCGTCATGCATGCGGGGTGCTCCCTGCTGGGTTCCGGGGGATCGCGGTTGATCACCAGGGGTGGGTGACGGAAACGGGGGGCGAGGTGTTGTACAGCTCCCCCACGGTGCGCAGTTCGAACCGTGCGGCCGTCTCCCCCGGGGCGGGCTGCAGGCCGGCGGCGAACCAGGCGCGCTGGCAGGTGCCGCCCAGGAAGCGGCGGGTGCCGTCGGGCAGGAGACGGTGGAGTTCGTAGTGGCGGACGGGGCCGGGGGCGGCGTTCCAGGCGAAGCGGAGGTCGCCTCCGGAGGCGGCGGTGATCCGCAGGCCAGAGGGGGCGGCGGGGCCCGCGGCGGTGTCGTGGACGGCGAGGCCCCCCAGCCGCCAGCGCACGAGGCCGCCGTCGGGCGCGGTGAGCCGGACGCCGAGGGCGTGGACGGTGCCGGACAGCCCGGTGAGCCGTACGGTCGACGTCTGCCAGGTGTTGATCGTGTTCACCGGCAGATACGTGTACGGCGGTGTCGACCCGGCGCTGCCCGGCTCGGCGATGGCGACGGCGAGCTCGACGTCCACGCCCCCACTCTCCGCCCGGTGCGTCAGCTCGACAACCGTCTCGACGCCGACCGGCAGCCGTGTCGCGTACAGGTCCAGGATCGCCGGTTCGTCGAGTTCACCCTCGACCAGCACGCTGCTGCCGCCCCGCCAGGCGTCCGCGAAGTCGAAGGAGACGGCCGGCCGCTGTCCCGCCGTGTGCACCGCCCACCGCCGGGACGGCAGCCGGTCCTGGAGTCCGAGATGGTTCCAGGGCTCCTCCGCCGTGGCGACCCCGTCCTCGTACCACCGCAGCCCGTGGCCGGTGTTGAACACGCTCGCGAACGGCGTCGCGGACACCGTCGACCGGTCGGCCACCGACACCGCCGGCGCCCGCCAGGGGTCGGTGGCGTCCGGCCGGGACGGGTCCAGCGACCGTCCGGTCCAGAACCGGTCGTCGGCCGCGTGGAAGTCCTCCGGGGCGCGCCGGTCGGCGGGCAGGTGGTTGCGGGTCCACTCGGGCCGGTAGAAGCCGATCGAGGTGATGTGCGGTTCGGTCGCCGGCACGAGGGCGTCCCAGTCCACGGAGGTGCCGGAGCCGTTCGACTCGACGTCCACTCCGGCCCACAGTTCGTACCTGCTGCGGCCGAGTTGCTGCGCCTTGGTGCCGGAGGAGGCGAGGGTGCCCGCGCTCCACCGGAAGTCCACGAACATGTCGTCCGCGGCCTGGAAGAACGCCTGGTTCTGGCTGTCCAGGGCGCCCTGCCAGCTGACGGTGCCGTTCACGGTCATCGCGTCGTACCAGGTCACCCGCTGTCCCCGGGCCGCCGCCAGCGTCTTCAGCTCCTTGACGAAGCCGAGCATCGCCTGCCCGAGGGCGGTGTTCCCGCCGCCCGTCTCGGCGTTCACGAACCAGCCGTCGAAGCCGTACGCCGCCGCGACCGCGACCAGTTGCGCGGCGAGCGGGTAGTGCCCGGCTGCGTCCTTCTGCACCAGGTCCCGGGTCCACCGCAGCTGTCCGCCGTACGCCACCGGCGGCAGGAAGACGTTCCCGAGGACCGGCACGCCGTGCCGGTGCGCCGCGTCGACGACGGGCGCGTTCGGCGCGAGGATCAGGCCCTCGCCGGCCGAGCCGCCCCAGAAGACCAGCTCGTCGAGGTACGCCCAGTGGGTCAGGGCGTAGAAGTCGGCGGCGGCCGAGCCCTGGGACGGGTTGGACGAGGTGGGGCCGAAGGAGACCAGGGCCTGGACCCGGGCCTGGCCCGAGCGGGCCGTGGGGTTCGCCGGGGTCGGGGTGAAGCGGGCGGCGAGCGGCACGGACGCGGCGTTGCAGGCGAGGTCGGGGTCGGCGGCGGCGCGCCAGGTCTTCAGGCTGCGCCAGGTGATGCCGGGGCCGGGACTGCCGGCGGGCAGCGAGTCCGGGTACCAGTACGAGGCGTACGGCGGGGTCGCCGCACCGGCGCGCGGGGCCGCGCCGGCGATTCCGGGGAGGGCGGCGGTCAGGCCGGCCGCGCCGGCGGCGATCAGGACGGTGCGTCTGGTGGGGTTCACGAGCGGGTGCCTCCTTGTGGGGTGGGGAGTACCTGGTCGGGAGTGACGACTTCGGTGATGCCGCGTGCGGCGAGGTGGTTTTGGTCGTCGGCGCGCGTGTCCAGCACGGTGGTGGGGCGGGCGCCGTCGGCGACGAGCCGGAAGAACGCGTCGAACACCGGCCCGCCGGGGGCGCACAGGGAGCGCCGGGCCGGGTCCGCGGGGACGACGAGGGCGGCCGCGCGCACGGCGGGCGGATCGTGCCGCGACCGGGCCGCCTCGGCCAGCACGCGCGCGATGTCCTTGGGCTTGCGGTCGTGGGTGAACAGGCCGAGCCCGTACTCGAGTTCGGGGAAGTCGGCGAGGTCGCGGGAGACGTCGTGGGAGCACCACCAGGTGATGCCCCACAGGTCCGGGCAGTCCCGTACGGCCGCGACGGTGGCGTCGGCGAAGGCGGCGGCGTGCTCGGCGGGCACCAGGGGCGCGGGGGCGCCGACCTCCTGCAGCCACACCGGCCGGTGCGGTTCCTCGGCCCAGGCCTTGCTCAGCTCGACCAGCCAGGCCGCGTGGTGCTCGGCCGGGACGGAGGTACGGCCGTGCCGCTGGGCGGTGCCGTTGAACACCCAGGAGTGCACGGCGGTGAGGTCACCGAGCCGGGCGGAGTGGGCGGGGGTGAAGGGCTGGTCGTCCTGGTACCAGGCGGCGTCGTAGGAGGCGTGCAGATGGAGCCGGCCCGGGGCGCCCTCGGCGCAGGCGGTGAGCATCCGGCGCAGCCAGCGTTCGGCCTCCTCGGCCGTGATCCGGTCGGGGTCGGGGTGGGGGCCGGCGGCGAACTGGTTGACCTCGTTGCCGACGGTCATGCCGGTGAAGTGGGGGTGCCCGGCGAGGGCGGCGGCGAGGGTGCGCAGGTAGGCGGCCTGGCCGTCGATCACCTCCGGATCGGTGAAGAGGTTGCGCCGGTGCCAGGTGCGGGTCCAGGCGGGCAGGAAGTCGAAGCTGCTCAGGTGGCCCTGGAGGCCGTCCACGTTGACGTCGAGACCGCGCTCGCCGGCCGCGTCGGCGAGCGCGACGAGCTGCTCCACGGCGCGCGGCCGGATGAGGGTGCGGTTGGGCTGGAAGTAGGGCCACAGCGGGAAGACGCGGACGTGGTCGAGGCCGAGGGCGGCGATCGAGTCGAGGTCGGCGCGCACGGAGTCGAGGTCGAAGTCGAGCCAGTGGTGGAACCACCCCTGGCTCGGGGTGTAGTTGACGCCGAAGCGCACGGCAGGGGGCATGCGGGGGTCCTCGCTCCTTGCGGACGGGGGCACGGGTCAGCCCTTGACGGCGCCCTCGCCGACCCCGCGGAAGAAGTACCGCTGGAGGCAGGCGAACAGGGCGATGAGCGGGGCCACGGCGATCACGGTGCCGGCGGCGACGAGCCGTTCGTCGTCGGCGAAGGTGCCGTGCAGGTAGTTCAGGCCGATGGTCAGGGTGAACTTGGACGGGTCGCTGAGCACGATGAGCGGCCACAGGAAGTCGTCCCAGGCGCCCATGAAGGCGAAGATCGCGACGACGGCCACCGTCCCCCGCACCGAGGGCAGGGCGATGCGCAGGAACCGCTGCCAGACGTTCGCGCCGTCGACGTAGGCCGCCTCCTCGATCTGGTACGGCAGATTGCGGAAGGCGTTGCGCATCAGCAGCACGTTCATCGCACCGATCGCTCCGGGCAGGACGACCCCGACGAGCGTGTTGTTCAAACCGAGTTCGCGCATGGTGGTGAACTGGGCGATGACGATGCCCTCGACGGGCACGAGCATCGCCAGCACGAACACCAGCGTGGTCACGCGCCGGCCGCGGTAGCGCAGCCGGGCCAGGGCGTAGCCGGCGAGGGCCGAGCCGACGCAGTTGGTGACGACGTTGGCGGCGGCGACCTTCAGCGAGTTCAGGGCGTAGTCCCAGACCGGGATGGTGTCGGCGACGCGGCTGTAGTTGTGCAGGGTGGGGTGGGCGGGCAGGAAGCTCGGCGGTGAGCTGTAGATGTCCTCGGTGGGGCCCTTGAGCGAGGTGGACAGCTGCCACAGGAACGGGCCGACGGTCAGCGCGAGGACGCCGAGGAGCAGCAGGTAGCGCCAGATCAGTTCGCCGACGCGGATCCGGCGGCCGTGTTCGTCGGTGACGCGCGGCTCCCGCTGCGCGGTGGCGGGCGGCTCGGGCCGTACCTTCTCCAGGACGCTCATGACTCGTCCCTGCGGTCGGCGCGCAGCACGAGCAGCATCAGCACGACGGTGACGGCGAACACCACGACGGAGAGCGCGGAGGCGTAGCCGACCCGGCCGGTGAGGCCGGTGCCGGTGCGCTGGACGAGCATGACGAGGGTGGTGTCCTCGCCGGCCGGGCCGCCGCTCGGGCCGGCCATCAGGTAGACCTCGGAGAACACCTTGAAGGCGGCGACCGAGGAGAGCGCGGCGACCAGCACCATGGTGGAGCGCACGGCGGGCACGGTGACCGACAGGAAGCGGCGCACCGGTCCCGCGCCGTCCACGGCGGCGGCCTCGTGCAGTTCGCGGGGCACGTTCGCCAGCGCCGCCAGGTAGATGATCATGTAGTAGCCGAGGCCCTTCCACACCGTGACGGCCATCGCGCTCAGCAGGAGCAGCCACGGGTCGCTGAGGAACCCGATCCGGCCGATCCCGACCGTCTCCAACAGGGACTCGACCAGGCCGCGTTCGTCCAGCAGCCACACCCAGATCAGCCCGACCACGACGATCGAGGCGACGACCGGGGTGTAGAAGGCGGAGCGGAAGAAGGTGATGCCGGGGATGTTCTTCTGCACCAGCAGCGCGAGCAGCAGCGGCAGGACGACCAGTGCGGGTACGACACCGAGGATGTACAGGGTGCTGTTGCGCAGGCCGGTCCAGAACATGTCGTCGTGGAGCAGCTCGCGGAAGTTGGCGAGGCCGACGAAGCGGCCCGGGACCAGGGTGCGGCGGTCGGTGAGGGAGTTCACCAGGGTGGAGACGAACGGGTAGAGCACGAAGACGCCGGTGACGAGCAGCCCGGGTGCGGCGAACAGCCAGGGACCGAAGGGGAGCTGGCGCCTGATGCGCAGGGGCGTGGCCATGGCTCGTCAGCCCTGCTGGAGGAGGCGGTCGGCGGCGTCGACAGCGTTGTCGAGGGCCTGCTCGGGGCTCTCCTTGCCCTGGAGCGCCTTGGCCACCTCGTTGCGCAGCGCGGTCTTCATCTGGTCGCTGAACAGCACGGGTGTGTAATTGACGGCTGTCTTCAGGGACTTGGCGGCGGCGATGCGCACCCGGGTCTCGTCGGTGCCGTCCTCCTCGGTGAAGTACGGGTCGTCCAGGGAGCCGGCGGTGCTCGGGAAGATGGCGACCTTCTTGGCGAAGGACATCTGGTTCCGCGCGTCGGTGACGAAGTGGGCGAAGGCGACGGCGGCCGGGGTGTGCCGGGTGCGGGAGTTGACCATCACGCCCATGACGTACATGTTGACGTGCCCGGTGCTGGTGATCTGGTCGGTGATACCGATGTCCTTGTAGAGGCCGGGCGCGTTCTTCTTGAAGTTGCCGAGGTCGAGGGCGCTGCCGGGGTTCATGGCGACGGCACCGGTGAGGAACTTCTTGCCGGAGGACTCGGGGGTGGCGGTCAGCGCCTGCGGGTCGAGCGCCTTGGCGTCGTACAACTCCTTGTACTTGGTCAGAAGTTGGACTCCCCTGGCGTCGTTGAAGGCGAACGCGGTGCCCTGCCGGTTCATCAGCGGGACGCCGTAGCGGCCGAAGTCCTCGATAGTGGGCACGTTGGCGAGCGTGGCGACCTTGCCGTCGCTCCTCTTCGCCATCTGCAGGGCGTCGGCGAAGAGGTCGTCGTAGGTCCTGGGCGGCTTGTTCGGGTCGAGTCCGGCCTTCCGGAAGAGGGCCTTGTCGTAGAAGAGGGGGCCGGTGTTCAGGTACCAGGGGAAGGCGTACGTGCCCTTCAGGCCCGGTACCTGATGGCCGGCCCAGGCGCCGGGCAGGTACTCGGACCGGTACTTCGCGGCCGCCTTGTCCAGGTCCATGGCGAGCCCCGCCTTGGCGAGCGGGGCGACCAGGTCCGGGGAGACGTTGACGACGTCGGGCAGGGTGCCGCCGCCCGCGTCGGCGCTGAGCTTGTCGGGGTAGCCCTCGGCGGGCTGGTCGACCCACTTCACATGGGTGCCGGGGTACTTCTTCTCGAAGTCGGCGATCAGGCCTTCGAAGTACGCCTTGAAATGGGCGCGCAGGTTCCAGGTCTGGAAGGTGATGTCCCCCTCGACCTTGCCGGAGGCGTCGGTCGAACCGGCGCCGTCGTCACCGCCCGAACCGCAGGCGCTCAGCGGCAGGACGAGGGCGACGGCAGCGGCGGTGAGGGCTCTGCGGGAGATGCGCACGGCGGCTGGACTCCTTTGCAGCAAGGGTCGGCTTTGCGGTGGGGGTCGGCTGGAGGTGCCGGGGCAGACCTTGCACGCCGATTCCGACAGGAGTCAATGGATTCGACCCAGCTAAAGTCATTAGTGGCCTGAACTCCCTGGTCAGCCGGGTGTGTTGAGACTATTGCCGTCGATCGCTAATGCGCTTTAGGGTAAGTGCACTCAAGCGCATTAGCAGATGGCGTGAACCGTCCCCGGGCGAAAGGGAGCACCGCGTTGCCGGAGAAGCGATCACCTGCCCGCCGGCCCACGATGAAGGACATCGCGCGGCGGGCCGGCGTCTCCGAGAGCGCCGTCTCCTTCGCGCTCAACGGCCGGCCGGGCGTCTCGGAGGTCACGCGTGCCCGGGTGCACCGGGTCGCCGAGCAGCTCGGCTGGCGGCCCAGCACGGCCGCCCGCGCGCTGTCCGGCGAGGGCGCGGCCACCGTCGGCTTCGTCCTCGCCCGGCCCGCGCACACCCTGGGCGTCGACTCGTTCTTCCTCCAGCTGGTCTCCGGCATCCAGGAGGTGCTCGCCGAGCGCCATCTGGGCCTGCTGTTCCAGGTGGCGGAGGACGTGGCCGAGGAGTGCGCGGTGTACCGGCGATGGTGGGCGGAGCACCGGGTGGACGGTGTGCTGGTGGCCGACCCGCGCGCCGCCGACCCGCGGCCCGGCCTGCTGGACGAGCTGGGCCTGCCGGCGGTCGTGATCGGCGGCGCTCCGGATGTCCGCCATCCCGGTCTGTCGACGGTCTGGGCGGACGACGCGGGCGCGATGGCCTCCGTGGTGGACGAGCTGACGGCGCTCGGTCATCGCCGGATCGTGCACATCGCCGGCCTGCCCGACCTGGCCCACACCCAGCGCCGTGTCGCCACCCTGCGCGCGGAGGCGGACCGGCGCGGTCTCGGCGAGGTCCGCTCGGTCACCACCGACTACTCCGACGCCCAGGGCGCCGCGGTCACCCGCCGTGTCCTCGGCGACCGTCCCGCCCCGACGGCGCTGATCTACGACAACGACGTGATGGCCGTGGCCGGTGTCGCCGCCGCCCTCGAACGCGGCTTCCGGGTCCCGCGGGACGTGTCGGTGGTCTCCTGGGAGGACTCGGCCCTGTGCCGCATGGTCACCCCTCGGCTGTCGGCGCTGTCCCGGGACAGCGTGGAATTCGGCCGGACGGCGGCACGGGAGCTGCTGGCCCTGCTGGACGGGGACGCGGCCCGCTCGGTGGGGGTGCCGGTGCCGCGGCTGACGGGACGGGGCAGCACGGGCCCGGTGGCCGCGAGGCGCGGGGAGGACGGGTAGCCCGGGAGTCCGCGACGGCTCATGGGTTCTCCCCGTGCACGGCTGTCAACACCCCTCTGCGAGGAGCGGTTTGACGTCCAGGATCGGGGTCGCGTCGAGAGCTTCGAGGTTGCGGACGTGCACGCGCGTGTCCGCGATCGCGAGGATGCGGACGGCGTGCAGGCCGATCGGGTTGGGCCGGTCGGGAGCGCGGGTGGCGAACACGCCCGCGCGTGGCCGGGTGGCGTCGCCGCGCGGGTGCACGGTGAGCGTGTCGCGGTCGGCGCGGTCGAGCCAGGTGAGCAGGACCACGTCGGTGCCCGGGTTCAGGCCTTCCAGAGCGGGGGCGTACCGGTCGTCGAAGACGAGCCAGGCGTCGGGGGCTCCCTCGTCGGGCTGCCGGGGTGCCGCCGCCCGATCGGTCAGCGTCGACTCGACGCGCCCGATCGGGCGCAACGTGTACGCGGTCAAGAGCTACGGGTCCTTTCCTGAGCCGGCCCGGCCTCGCGGACGCGAGGCCGGGCCGGTGGCCGTCAGGGCTTTGGCGCGTCACGCCCTCCAGGACGCCGGATCATAGCCGTCGCGGCCATCCGCATCGCGGACGCCGGCGCCCTGTGCCGCCTCAGGTCACACACCCGTCCGGCTCGGCTCCGCTGCAAGCCGTCGTCCCGCGCGAAGCGCAGGCACCGGTCCGCACGGCGGCGGACCGCGGCAGGTCCGTCGGCGCTGACCCCGCGTCCCCGGAACGCCCCGTGGACGCGATCGGACGCGTTCGGAGGCGCACCGGTCGACCGGCTCGGGCGCGCGGCGGACGGTGCTCGGCCGCTCGGGGGCCGCGCAGGACTACGGTCGCGTGGCCAGCGGAATCTCGCAGGCATCGGAGAAGCCCTGCGACGTGACCCCGTTCGCGTTGTTGTTCCTGGTCGCCATGTTGACGAAGGCGATGTACGCGGTGAGCTCGACCATCGCCGCCGGGCCGAGCCGGTCGAGCAGACCGGCGTACAGCTCGTCGGTGACGGTGGGCGGCGTGTTCGTCATGGCCTCGGCGTACTCGAGGACGTCCCGCTCCAGCGGGGTGAACACCTCCGACTCCCGCCAGCGCGGCACCTGGCTCGCCTTGGCGAGGTCCAGGTTCTCGTTCTGCGCCTGGAAGTAGCCGACGTCGAGGCACCAGCTGCAGCCGACCTGCGCCGCGACGGCCATGTGTGCGAACGACTTGAGACTCGCGTCGGCCGCATCCCACGTACTCACCTTGCCGCCGAACTCCAGGTTGGACGTGGCGACCCCGGGGCTGTGCCACGCCGCCTCGACGGGCTCGGGCACGGCACCGAGCTGTTTGATCATGGTTTCGGCGAGTTCGGCGGGAAGCTCCGCCTTCGGAACGCGCAAGGTCATGCTGTCCTCCTGTAGAAGTGTTCGTCCGTCATGAAGACACCGCGGGAACCGCGGATGTGACGACCGCCGTGTCAGGCGCCGACCGGCCGCTCCGTGGCTCGGCGTGTCCCGCCCGCCTCGCGGAGAATCGCCCAGGCGTCCGCGACCGGGCCCATGTGCCGGAGCTTGTCGGGGTTGATGACGACACGGACGGCCTGGATCCGGCCGTCGAGGACGTCCAGCGCCCAGGCGCCGAGGATCTCGCCGTTCCGCGCCCGGAGGATCGCGCCGGGCTGACCGTTGACCTCGTGCAGCTCCACGACGCCGCCGACCCCGGTGAACAACGGGGCGAAGACGGCGATCCGGCGGGCCACCTCGTCGATACCGAAGGCGCCTTCCCTGCCCCACAGCGGGGCCTTGCCGCCGCCGTCGCCGACCATGTGCACGTCGGCGGCGAGCACTTCCCGCAGCGCGTCGACGTCTCCCTCGCGGAAGGCGTCGAAGAACCGCTCGGCGAGTTCCTCGCGCTCGCGCCGGTCGGCCTCGAACCGCGGCCGGCCCGCGTCCATGTGGCGGCGCGCCCGCACGGTGAGCTGTCGGCACGCCGCCTCCGACCTGCCCACGGCCGACGCGATCTCCGGGAAGCCGAAGGCGAACACCTCCCGCAGCACGAAGACCGCTCGCTCCAGCGGGGTGAGCCGCTCGAGCAGCAGCAGCGCCGCCATCGACAGCGAGTCGGCCAGCTCCGCCGAGCGCTCGGGGTCCTCGTAGGGGTCTTCGAGCAGCGGCTCGGGGAACCACGGCCCGACGTACTCCTCCCGCCGCACCCGGGCCGACCGCAACACGTCGATGGAGACCCGGGTGACCACGGCCGACAGGAACGACTTGGCGGAGGCGGGCTGCGTCGGGGAGGCCTGGTAGCGCAGCCAGGTCTCCTGGACCGCGTCCTCGGCCTCGCTCACGCTGCCCAGGATCCGGTAGGCGATCGAGAACAGCAGTGGCCGCAGCTCCTCGAACTCCTCGGTCCGCGTCATGCCAGCTCCTCCTTGAAGCCCTGCCGCCACGACGGGTAGCGCAGTTCCCAGCCGAGTTCGCGCTTGGCTTTGGCGTTGGAGAAGCCGCGCCCCTCGGTCATCATGAGCACCGCCACCTCACCGGCGAACAGCTTCGCCAGCCATACGGGAACCCGCATCGGCTTCTTCGCGCCCGCGCACGCGGCCAGATAGGGCAGCCAGTCGTTGGCCGGGGCCGGCTCGTCGTCGACGATGTTGAAGATGCCTCGCGCCTTCTGCTCCACCGCCAGGACGGTCGCGCTCGCCGCGTCGTCGAGGTGCACCCACGAGCTGTAGCCCGTAGCCCGCCCGACCAGCGGGAACTGACGCTTGCGGATCAGATCCACCTGGTCGTCGGTGGCACCCGGCCCGTAGAACCCGCCGTAGCGCAGGGCCGCCCCACCGGCCTCGAGGACCATCTCCTCGACGTGGCGGACCGCCGCCATTCCCGGCGCGGCGGACGTCCCCAGCATCGGGTCCGTCGGGTCCTCCTCGGTCTTCACCCAGCCGCCTTCCCGGATGCCGTTGCCGTTGGCGTAGCTCTGGGCGACGACATGGGACACGCCGGTCGCTTCGGCGGCGGCCAGCAGGTGATCCGTCCCCTCGGTCCGCAGCCGGTTGGTGGTGGCGAACCAGCGGTCCATGTGCTTGAGGTCGGGCTTGCCGGCGTGCGCCGGGGAGATCGCGGTCATCTGGTGCACGATCACGTCCGGCCGGGCGTGGGCCACCGCCTCGCCGACAGAAGCAGCGTCCAGGCCGTCCATGACGACCCCTTCCGCGCCCAGCCGCTGCAGCAGACCCAGCTTGGCCGCACTCGTCGTCGTCGCGGTCACCTGGTGCCCGCGGGCCACGAGCTGCGGAACCAGCCGCCGCCCCAGCACCCCGGTTCCGCCTGCCACGAAAACCCGCATGACCATCACCTTCCGCTTCGGATGCGTATCTCTGCACCCGAGACGAGACAGCCCCGCAGCCTGTGACATCGGCGGCGAACACCGCGGGCACCGCCGGCGCGTCGCCGGGAGGAAACACCGGCTCCCGGACCTGAAGAGGCCCGGAATCGGCCTGCCGCGGTCACCTCATCGCACGTCGTCGCCCACCCCGGCGAACCACTCGCCCGACACCGGAGCCGGGACACCGTGGCCGGTACGGCGGGCGAATTCCGTGAGCCCGGCCACTTGGCGCGGCCCGAACGAGTAGTCCAGCGCGCTGCCGAAGTAGCGTTCCAGCGTGGGCGCGTCGTACGGCTCCCAGCGGGCGGTGCGCGCGGCGAGCTCGGCGTTCTCGGCGCGGGCGAGGTCGCGGGCGGCCAGCAGACCGCGGTGCGCCGCCGTGACGGCGTCCGGCCGGCGCCGGGCCCACTCGCGGCGCACCGCCCAGACCGCGAAGACGAACGGCAGACCGGTCCACTCGCGCCACAGCCCGGCGAGGTCGTACACCCGCGGCCCGCAGGGCGTCCGGTCCCGGGACACCACGGCGTCCAGCGCCGCGTCCCCGAACAGCACCGCGGCGTCCGCGCCGTGGAGGGCGGAGACCGGGTCCCGGGAGCCGGGCACGTACCGTGAGACCACGCCGTACCGCTCCTCCAGCAGCAGCCGCGCCAGCCGCCGGGAGGTGGGTCCGGCGGGAGCCAACGCGACGTCGGCGCCGTGCAGTTCGTCCATGCCGACGTTGCTGACCAGCACGGACGACATCATCGGCCCGTCGCTTCCGGAGGCGATGCCGGGCAGTGCGAGGAGTTCTTCACTGTGCCGCAGGTAGGTGACGGCGGGCACCGCCGCGATGTCGAGATCGCCCGCGAGCAGCCGCCGGGCGAGACGGTCCGGGGTGTCCGCGACCAGGTCGACGTCCAGGAGCGCCGTGGTGCGGGCGAGCCCCCAGTACAGCGGCACGCAGTCGAGAAACCCGGTGTGCCCCAGACGCGGGCGGCGCCGCTCACGGTCGGCGTCGTGTGCGATCTCCACGGCGGAATGCTACGACGGGGACGTGGAGCTTGCGGTGGGTTTGCGGACAGGCCCGCGCCCGTCGCCCGAGAGCCGGATGCCCCCGCCGCAGCCGCCCGCGGGCCTCGTCAGGACGGGAGGGCGCCGAGCTGACGCAGCTGCGTGAGGACGTCGACGACGCCCCGGATCTCGGCGATCCGCCCGTCGGCGAAGCGGAAGACGAAGATCTCGTCGTAGGTGACGGTCTTCCCGGTGGGCGGCAGGCCCCGGTACTCGCCCCGGTGGGTCCCGGTCACCGTGTTCCTGGAGACGATCTTGTCGCCCTCCGTGATCGTCTCCTCGACGGTGACGCGAAGGTCGGGGAACGCGCGCAGGAGCACCTCCCACACCCGCTTCAGGGCCTCCGCCCCCGTCGCGCCCATCGGCACCGGCGCGTGGAAGAGCACGTCCGGTGCGACGAATTCGTCGATGGCCTTCGCGATGATCCCCGGGTCGCCGCTGTTCACGGCGGAGTGGAAGCGGTGGAGCGTCGCGGTGCTGCTCGTTGCCCCGGCTGCCGACATGCTGTCTTACCTCCACGTGCTGGACGATGTCTCACCAGTAGGACGACACAGCCGCCGGGAATGTGACGCGGCCCCGGTCCTCGCCGGGGTGTCTCCCCGTACGGTGCCGGCCGTCGGCACGCCGGACGGCGGGGGAGCGCGAGGAAGTGCCGGACACGGCACCCAGGTCGTACGGCTCCCCGCACACCCCGAGCCGGGCGTCCTCACCTTCACCCACCAGGTGCCGCGGCACCGCCTGCTGGACGCGCCGGCCGGACGCCTGCGCTCCCTCGGCCGGCTCGGCTGCGCGGACGGCCCGTTCACCGGCCGATTCCTCGTCAGCACCCCCGACGCACGTGTCCACGCGCTCCGGGTCCAGGCCGACGGCCCCTGGACCGCCGGGACGTCGCCGCTCGCCGCGGCCCCGCCCGTCACCGCGGAGGAACACAGGCCCGCCTCCGACGTGCTCCACCCTGCCCGGACCCTGTGTGATCCGCGCCCGCGCGGACGGACCCTGGTCCATCAGCGTGCGGCCGCTTGGGGGCACATCGGTGCCGCCGCCCCCTCGACGTACCGCTTGCGGCCAGGCACAGTTCTCCCTGCGCCGTGATGCGTACCAGCGAGTAGCCGACGACTGACCGAGGAGGGCCCGTGGCCGACTGGGCCGGGCGGAGTGCCGCCGAGATCGCCGCCGCCGTGCGGGAGAAGCGGGTGACACCGCGGGAGGTGGTGGCCGAGCACCTCGCGCGGATCGAGCGGCTCGACGGGCGGATCGGGGCGTTCCGCACGGTGCGGGCGCAGGCGGCGCTCGCCGAGGCGGACGAGCTGTCCGCCCGCTCCGATCTGGCCCGGCTTCCGCTCGCGGGCGTCCCGTTGGCCGTGAAGGACAACCTGGCGGTGCGCGGTGAGTCGCACCGGGACGGCTCCGCCGCCACCCCCGACACCCCGGCCGCCGAGGACCATGTCACGGTGGCCCGGCTGCGGGCGGCCGGCGCGGTGGTCGTGGGCCTGACGAACGTGCCCGAACTGTGCGTCTTCGGCACCACGGAGGGCGTGTACGGCACCGCGCGCAATCCCTGGGACACCACACGCACGGCGGGCGGTTCGTCCGGCGGCAGCGCGGCCGCGGTCGCCGCGGGGCTGGTGCCGGTCGCGCTCGGCAACGACGGGATGGGCTCGCTGCGCATCCCGGCCGCGAACTGCGGGCTGGTCACGCTGAAGCCGGGGCACGGGGTGGTGCCGGCCGGGATCGGCAACGGTGACTGGTTCGGCATGGCGGAGAACGGTCCGCTGGCCACGACGGTCGAGGACCTGCGGCTGACGCTCGGCGTCCTCGCGGACACGGGATTCGCCCGGGCGCGGGAGCCGGAGCGCCGACGGATCGCCGTCGCGCTGCGCAGCCCGCTCGCCGGGGTCGCCGTGAGCAGGCCGTACACGGCCGCGGTACGGCAGGCGGCCGGGCTGCTGGCCGGGGCCGGGCACCGGGTCCGGCGCGCCGAGCCGCCGTATCCGCTCTCCCTGGGCGTGACCGCGCTCCAGCACTGGACGGCCGGTACGGCGGTGGACGCCGAGGGCCTCGATCCGGCGCTGCTGGCCCGGCGCACCCGGGTGCACGCGAGCGTGGGCCGCCGTTTCGTGCACGCGGTCCGCACCGGCGACGGGCGTGAGCGCCTGCGCGCCCGGCTGACCCCCTTCTTCACCGAGCACGACGTCCTGCTGACCCCGGCCCTCGCCCGCCGCTCCCCCACGGCGGCTCCGTGGCACCGGCGCGGCTGGCTGCGGAACATCCTGGCCAACACCGCCTACTCGCCCTTCACCCCGCCCTGGAACCTGACGGGCTGGCCGGCGATGTCGGTGCCCTTCGGCGCCCTGCCCTCGGGCGCACCCTGCGCGGTGCAGCTCGTGGGCCGCCCGGGCACGGAGGCGGCCCTGCTGGACCTGGCGGAGGAACTCCAGGAGCTGCGCCCGTGGCGGCGGACGGCGGAGGGCTCGCTGCCCGCCTAGTCCAGGGCCTTGTACATGATGTGCAGCCCCACCCGGCCGTGCCGCGGGTGTGCGTACGCCTCCGGGACCGTGCCCAGGATCGTGAAGCCGAGGGAGGTCCACAGGCCGACCGCGGGGTTGGTCTCCACCACGGCGTTGAAGACCATCGCGCGGTAGCCCTGGGCCTTCGCCTCGGCGAGGAGGTGGGTGGCGAGGGCGCGGCCTGCACCGCGGCCGGCGTGGTCCGGGTCGACCATGAAGCCCGCGTTCGCCACGCCGGAGGCGGGGCCGCCGTAGTTGGGGGTGAGGTAGGCGGAGCCCACGACCGTGCCGGTGGGGTCCTCGGCGACGTAGACACGCTTGGCCGGGCTCATCCACAGCTCGCGGGCCGCCTCCTGAGAGGTGTCGGGGTCCCATGCGTAGGTCTCGGCGGCGGCGACGATCCGGTGCCAGAAGGGCCAGATCCGCGGCCAGTCCGCGGCCACGGCTTCTCTGATCAGCATGGGCGCGAGTCTGTCATGTCACGCCCATGCCTGCGGCGATCGCGACGGTGCGGGCCCCGGGTCAGTCCACGCTCGGGAGGATGTGCGGCTCGGCGAGGTCTTCTTCGTATCCCGCGAGGCGGATCGGGGCGGACCGGGCCCACACGTCCAGGCTGCCCAGTTCTCCGGGCCTGCGGCCCACGCGCTCCGTGTGTTCCTCGGGGCGCTTTTCGCGTTTCGTCTTCTCCGGTGTCACCGCGCACTCCTTATGTGTCGGGTCACCCTCGGGCATACCGGACAGCCTGCGCTTCGCTGCTCGGCGCCCGCTCGGGTCTGGGTGGAAGGCCAGTTCGGGCGCGGTGGCGCCGGTTTTCTCGTGTCGGAGCAGACCGGTGTCCGCCGGCTCGCCCCGGGACGGACCGTGGGTGTGGGTGGGACCCCGTACTGCTGTCCGTCCCCTCCAGATTAACCAAATGAGCGGGCATCCGCTCGATAGGGAGTGCAAACAAGGTGTAACTATCGCGTTTCGCGCATCCGTCAATACGCCTCGATATGCCGTTATTTACCTCAAGGCGCATCACTCACGCGAGAGGCGGAATCACCCACTCGGCCTATATCCGCGTACACACCTTCGAGCATGGTTCGGCTCCGGCGGCCAGGCGTGGTGCAGTTCAGGTGCCGTTGGCCGGGGCGCAAGCTGGCCATGATCTGCTGGCGTGCGGGAACGGCTGTCTCGCGGAAGGACTGACGCATGGAGCTGCGCAGCGTCGAGGAGCTGATGGATCTGCTGTACGCCGGCCGGCACCAGCGCGCGCTGCGGACCGCCGCGCTGCTGCGCCGTGGCCGCCCCGCCGACAAGGAGCTCCAGGTGGCGGGGCTGGTCCACGGCATCGGACCGGTGCTGTGCCCGGGCGACGACGAGGCGGTGCGGGCGCGCTGCGCGGCCGAGGCGGTGCGCGCCCTGCTCGGGGAGCGGGTGTTCCGGCTGGTGCGCGGTGACCGCGACCCCACGGCCCCCGCCGACGACGACGTGCTGCGGCTGCGCCAGGCGGACGAGGAGAGCCGCACGGCGGGCTTCGACGCGGGCGTGCTGGAGGACTGGCGCACGGTGCTGGAACTGGTGGCGGCCCGCAACTCCCGTCTCGGCGCGGTCGATTGACGCCCCGCTGCCGCCTCATGCCCCTGGTGGCCGACGGCCCGTCATGAGACGGTACGGCGATGACGTCGTCGGACGGGCTGAGCGGCAGGGTGGCCGTGGTCACCGGGGGGACGCGCGGGATCGGGCGCGCGGTCGCCGGGGCGCTGTCGGCGGCCGGGGCGCTGGTGTGCGTGACCGCGCGGGACCCGGCTCAGGTGCGGCGGACGGCCGCCGAGCTGGGCGGGATCGGGCTGGCCGGGAGCGTGGCCGACCCGGGGCATCCCGAGGCGGTGACGGCGCTGGTGCTGCGCGCGTTCGGGCGGCTGGACGTGCTCGTCAACAACGCGGCGACGAACCTGCCGTACGGGCCGCTGACGGACGCCGACCCGGACGCGTGGCGGGAGGCGTTCGCCGTCAACGTGCAGGCCCCGCTGCGGCTGGTGCAGTGCGCGTGGCGGGGCTGGATGCGCGAGCACGGCGGGGCCGTCGTCAACGTGTGCACCGAGGGCGCCGGGCACGTGGGGCCGCACGTGGGCGCCTACGGCACCACCAAGGCTGCACTGCTCCATCTCACCCGGCAGCTGGCGGGGGAACTGGCGCCCGGGGTACGGGTGAACTCCGTCTCGCCCGGTCTCGTCCGTACCGACATGGCGCGGTTCGTGTGGGAGGCGGGCGAGGAGGAGGTGGCGGCGGGACTGCCGCTCGGGCGGATCGGGGAGCCCGAGGACGTGGCGCGGGCCGTGGTGTGGCTGGTGTCGGACCAGGCCGAGTGGATCACCGGGGCGGATCTGCTGGTGGACGGCGGGACCCGGGTGCGGGCCGCCTCCGGCGCGGGGGCGTACGCCGTGCACGAACGGCTGCGCCGGGTGCCCGAGGTCCCTGCGGCGGCGCGCCGGCCCCGGAGGGCCGGCAGTCCCATGGGGTCTGCGGATGGATCACGACCATGAAGAACGCGTCGCCCGCGCACCGGGCACCCGGTACGGCCGCTTCACCCTGGGACGCGGGCGGCCGTACCGGCCAGGAGTTTCCCGGCGCGCTCACCACTTGCCGGGCGCGTAGTCCTTCATGAAGACGCCGTACAGGTCCTCGCCGGCCTCGCCGCGCACGATCGGGTCGTAGACGCGGGCGGCGCCGTCGACCAGGTCCAGGGGGGCGTGGAAGCCGGCCTCGGCGAGGCGCAGCTTGTCGTAGTGCGGACGCTCGTCGGTGATCCAGCCGGTGTCGACGGAGGTCATGAGGATGCCGTCCGTCTCGAACATCTCGTCGGCGCTGGTCCGCGTGACCATGTTCATGGCGGCCTTCGCGGCGTTGGTGTTCGGGTGTCCGGCGCCCTTGTAGCCGCGGCTGAAGACGCCCTCCATCGCGGAGACGTTGACGACGTACGCACGGCCGCTGGCGGCCTTCTTCGCGGCGTCCGCCATCGCCGGGCGCAGGGCGCTGATCAGGATGAACGGCGACGTGTAGTTGCACAGCTGGGTCTCGAGCAGCTCGACCGGCGAGATCTGGTCGATGGTCTGCACCCAGGTGTTGGTGTCGACGACGTCGGGAACGAGGCCGCCGGCGTCGATGGCGGTGCCCTCGACGTGCCGGGCGATGCTGGCGTTGCCCGCGACGAGGGCGAGGTCGGCGACCTTCTGCGCGTCCAGGCCGCTGGTGCCGACGGGCAGCGCGGCGATGCCGTCGACGGCGCCGGAGTTGAAGGCGCCGATCACGTGGTGCGCGGGGAGCTCACCGGCGGGCAGCGGGGCGCTCTCGCCCTCGACCAGGGCCGCGTAGGCGGAGGGCAGACGGCGCACGGTCTGCGTCGCGTTGTTGATCAGGATGTCGAGCGGGCCCGCCTCGGTGACCTGCTCGGCCAGGGCCACGGCCTGCGCCGGGTCGCGCAGGTCGATGCCGACGACCTCCAGGCGGTGGATCCAGTCCGCCGAGTCCTCCATCGCCTTGAACCGGCGGATGGCGTCCTTGGGGAAGCGGGTGGTGACGGTCGTGTGGGCGCCGTCGCGGATCAGGCGCAGCGCGATGTACATGCCGATCTTGGCCCGGCCGCCGGTGAGCAGGGCGCGCTTGCCGGTGAGGTCGGCCCGCGCGTCCCGCTTGGCGCGGTTCTCGGCGGCGCACTTCTGGCAGAGCTGGTGGTAGAAGTAGTCGACCTCGACATAGCGCTGCTTGCAGATGTAGCAGGAACGGGGGCGCTGGAGTATGCCCGCGATCCTGCCCTCCTCGATCTTGGAGGAGGGCAGGATGCCCTCGGTCTCGTCGTCGATGCGCTCGGCGGAGCCGGTGGCGGTGGCCTCGGTGACCGCCTTGTCGTGCGCGGTCTTGGCGGCCCGGCGCTCCTGGCGTCGGCGCTGCTTGACCGTGCGGTAGATGGCCGAGGTGGCCCGGCGGACCGTGATCGCGTCCGGGTGGTCGACCTCGAGGCTGTCCAGCTCCTCGAGCACGCTCAGGCAGACGGCCAGCCGCTCGGGGTCGATGCCCGGCCCGTAGACCACCTCGTCCGTGGTCATGGAGGCCATGGGGGCCATGGAGCCGTCCTCTGTCACCGTCATCGCGCTGCCGCTTCCCTGATCACCCGCGCAGCGCTCCGACTCGCGCCCGCTTTCGAACGCGGAATTCTACGGAGCGGACAGACCCCCCGCCAAACCCGTTCCGTCCGGGGATGCCCGCCGCCGGCTGCAGCCGGCCGGTGGCGTCGTCCGCGCGGGCGGCGCCGCGGGTACGGGCCTGCCGTCGGTGGGGGGCGGTTCGTGGGTCGCGCCGGGGGGTGAGCGGGCTTCGCCTCCGAGGGGCGCCGTCGGTGACCGGCCGCTCCGGGACCCCCGCACCGCCACGGGACCCCCGCACCGCCACGGGAGCGCCCGGACCGAAGCGCCCGCTCCCCCGGTGAGCGCGGCCCGGTCCGCCCGTCCCGCCCCACGGATCCGTCGGCGGTCGTCGACGCTCGTCGGCGGGCGCGCCGGGCGCGGGGGCCGCCCGCACCCGGCGGCGACGAGGTGCACGGGTGGGGCGGGTGGGGCCCCCGGCCGGCCGTGGGCCGGGACTCAGGCGTCGCAGATCTCCAGCAGCAGCTCCACCTCGTCCGACACCGCCCGGGCGAACACGTCCAGGTCCGGCACCGCCTGCGCGTCGGCGACCAGCCCGTAGTGCACACGGCCGCGGTACGTCGAGATCGCCACCGCCAGCGCCTGGCCCGGTGCGAGCGGCGCCAGCGGGTACACCTCGGTCAGCTCCTGACCGCCCAGCCTCAGTCCCAGACCCGGCAACGGCACGCTGGTGACGAGGATGTCGAACCACAGCCGGGCCGCCTGGCCGACGAGGGGTCCGCCGAGCCGGTGGCCGAGGGCCGGGACGTGGTCGGCGAGCAGCGCGACCGCGCCGGCCCCCCGGTTGGGCCCCGCGTCCTTGTTCCGGATCATCGCGGTGCGCACGCCGGCGAGGCGGTGGAGCGGGTCGGGTTCGTCCACCGGAAGCCGTATCAGGTACCCGGAGAGCCGGTTGCCCTGTGGGTGGGCGGTGCGCGGCCGGCGCCGCGAGACGGGGATCAGCGCGCGCGGCGCGACTCCCTTGCTGCCGTCGCCGCGTTCGTCCAGCCAGCGGCGCAGCGCACCGGCGACGACGGCGATGAGCACGTCGTTCACGGTGCCGCCGACGCTCTTGCGCACGCGGTGCACGTCGTCGATGTCGAGGACGACCCCGGCGGTACGACGGGTGCCGCTGGGCGCGGAGGTCAGCGCGGAGGACGGCCGCATGCCGAGGGTCGACCGCGCGAGCGAGGCACCGATGTCCAGGGCCCGGCCCACATCGGACAGCGCGCCCTTGACCAGCCCGGGGATCAGCCCGGGCAGCCTGCGCACGTCGGGCAGCAGAGCCCTCGGCGGCTCCAGGGCCCGGGGCGCCCGCTCGGGCAGGTCCACCGGGTCGAGGACGCCGGCGGCGAGCTTCAGCGCGCGCAGCCCGTCGGCGAGGGCGTGGTGGAACTTGAACAGCACCGCGAAGGACACCCCGTCCTCGCCGGGCAGCACATGCGCCTCCCACGGCGGCCGGCCGCGCTCCAGCGGGCGCTCCATCAGCCGCCCGGCGAGCGCGTGGAAGTCGGCGGTCGGGGCGTGCAGCCGTACGTGGTTGAGCGGATCGAAGTCGGGGTCGGGCTCTCGGGTCGCACCGCCGAAGGCGAGCGGCTGCCAGACGTCGCGGATACGCAGGCGCAGCCCGGGCACGGCGGCGGCACGGGCGGCGAGCAGGTCGGCGGCGTGGGCACCGGCGGTGGGCGAGTGCGCGCCGAAGACACCGAGCGCGCCGAGGTGCATGGGGTGCCGGTCGGACTCCATGTTCCAGAAGGCGAGGTCGAGGGGAGCGAGCAGGTCGGAAGTCAAAGCTTGCCTCGCACGTCGACGAAGGGTGGATCTGCAGTCAATCTCTGTCAGCCGATTACGGTCAAGTACGATCAGGCTACGCTCAGTTAACAGCAGATTAAGTCCCGCCCCTGTCGAAAGGGGCGGTACCCAGGTGAAAGGTGAGGTCACCTCAGGACGGGTTGCGCCGCCTCGGGTGACGTACCCCACTCTGACGGGCGCGAGCCGACCGTGAACGCGAGCGAGCGCAGGGAGCGCAGCGCACCCGTCGTCAGATAGGTCCGCCCGTGCGGTGTGCCGTCGGTGCGGACGGTCTGGACGTAGCGGTCGGCGGCGGAGGTGCCGGGCGCGGTGACCGTCAGACCGCCGCTCGGCCAGTAGCGGCGGTCCAGGGTGAGGTCGACGCGGTCGAAGACCGGAGTGGACAGGCCCCAGGTGTCGTAGCCGGGCTGGATCGGGAAGAGGCCGATGGACGACAGCACGTTCCAGGCGGACATCGTGCCGAGGTCGTCGTTGCCGGTCATGCCGGTGGGGCCGTCGGTGAACAGGGTCAGCGCCGCGTGCACCACGTCCGTGGTCTTCCAGGGCTGCCCGGTGGCGAGGTAGGTGTACGGCGCGATGAGGTCGGGCTCGTTCATCGGGTTGTACACGGCCGCGTTGTAGTAGGCGTACGGGTCGCCGTGCACCCACACCTCACGGGCGGTCCTCGCGGGGTCGGCGAGCAGCTTGTCGTAGGCGAAGAAGGTGTCCAACCGGTCGTTGGCCGCGCGCTTGCCGCCGATCAGCGCGACCATGCCGGGCAGGTCCTGCGGGACCAGCCACTGGTACTGCCACGGGGAGCCCTCGTGGAAGCCGGTGCCGCGCGCCGGGTCGGCCGGCCCGGTGAAGGCGCCTGAGGCGTCGCGGGCGCGGAAGAAGCCGGTCGACGGGTCGAAGATGTTCCGGTAGTTGCGCGACCGGGCGGCGTAGCGGGCGGCGTCGTGCGTGTGCCCGAGGCCGCGGGCCATCTGGGCGAGCATGGCGTCGGCGAGCGCGTACTCCAGGGTCACGGAGGCGCCGTGGTGATAGTCGGAGTCGCCCATCTTGGCCAGCGGGCGGTCCTTGTCGAAGGGGGCGAAGCCGTTCGCCAGGTACTCGGCGTCGGCCTCCCGGCCGATGCCCGGGTACTCGGCGGGCGGCACGGCGTCGGCGTTCTTTCGCAGCGCCCGGTAGGCCCGCCCCTCGAACCCCTTGAGCAGGCCCATGTGGTAGGCGGTGGTCAGGAAGGGGGTGACCGGGTCTCCGCTCATGACGTTCGTCTCGACCGGGCCGTAGCCCCACTTGGGCAGCCAGCCGCCGTCCTCGTCGATCGCGACCACCGACCGGGCCATGTCCCGTGCCTCGCGCGGCGCCAGCAGGGCGAGGAGCTGGACCTGGGTGCGGTAGGTGTCCCACAGCGACCAGTTCTGGTAGTACGTGAAGCCCCTGGCGCGGTGGGTACGGCGGTCCCAGCCGAAGTAGCGGCCGTCGGCGTCGTCGCCGATGTTGGGCGCGAGGAACGACCGGTACAGCGAGGAGTAGAAGGTCCGGCGGAGCGTGGGCGTACCGCCCTGGACGCGCACGCCGGCGAGCCGGGCCTCCCAGGCCGCGCGGGCCCGCTCGCGCACGGCGTCGAACGAGCGGCCGCCCTCGGCACGCAGGTTCGTCGCGGCGCCGCCCGAGTCGACGTAACTCAGCGCGGTGGTCGCCTCGACGGTGCGGTCCCGGGTGGTGTCGAAGCGGACGTAGGCACCGCCGTGACCGGTGCGGGCGCCCGGCGTGAGGGTCGAGCCGTCCCAGGTTCCGTAGGCGGTGAAGGGCCGGCTGAACCGGGTGATGGTGTAGACGGTGTAGGGCGCCGTGTCCCGGCAGAATCCGTGCCCGGTGATCTCGGTGCGCACGGTGTGGTCGTCGAGGATCTCCACCGTGCTGGAGACCCCCTTGTGCAGCGACTGGGCCGCGTTCAGCAGGACGTTGGCCTTGTCGGTGGCGGGGAAGGTGTAGCGCTGCACGCCGGTGCGTTCGCTCGCGGTCAGCTCGGCGCGGATGCCGGAGGAGAGGCCCACCCGGTAGTAGCCGGGGCTCGCCTCCTCGTCGTCGTGCGAGAAGCCCGCCGCGTACTGGGCGTCGTCCGTCTGTGCGACCTCGCCCGTGGTGGGCAGCACCGGCAGGTCGCCGCCGATGCGGCAGCCGACGCCCGAGAGGTGGACGAGCGAGAAGCCGCGGATACGGTTCTGCGTGTAGTCGTAACCGGTCATGTGCCCGGTGTCCGGGGAAAGCTGCACCATGCCGAAGGGCACGGCCGCGCCGGGGAAGGTGTTGCCCTCGTCCTGGCTCCCGATGAAGGGGTTGACCAGGTCGGTGAGGTGGCCGTCGGTCCGCTCGGCGGCCCGTGCTGCGGGGTGGGCGAACAGCGCGGACGCTGCCATCACCCCGGCCAGGCACAGCCGTGTGCGCCGGGTCCCTCTCATGTCGGATGACCTCCGAAGGTTCGACATCGTTGCCTGCATCGTGAAGGGCGCACGACGCAAATCCGGGCATCCCACAGGGATTACGCGAAACGCGTCGCGCCAAGGCAACGGAAGCCGCACGGCAAAGGTCACCGGGGCGTGCGCCGGGAAACCCTCGTGGCTGAGAGCGCGCGGCCGTGTGCGCGCCCGGCCGACGCCCGGCTCCGGCAAGGCCGGTGACGGGGACCCGGGGTCCGGGACGTGGACGTCAGGGCCGGGGACGCGGGCCCCGATCGGTCGGCTCCGGCCGGTCGGAGACACCGCGGGGGCGTGACGGGGCGCCCTCGACGTCCGCCAGGTCGTCGGCGGTCGCGTCCAGCTCCTGCCGGTCGTGCTCGCCCAGGAAGGGGACCAGCGCTCCGCAGTCCCGGCAGGCCCGCGCGAAGCCGGCCTCGAACGTAGGCTGGGGCTTGAGGAGGCCCGGCCGGCGGAACTTCAGCCGCAGCCGCTCGAACGAGCGCTCCCCCGAGGTGAGCTGTCCGACCGGGCTCAGCCGGCCGGAGCCGCATATCCAGCACCGCATGCCGGGCACCCTATCCCTAGGGCACGCGTCGGCCCTTGCCCAGGGCGATGACCCCGCCCTTGGAGACGGTGTACAGCTCGGCGTCCCGTTCCGGGTTGACGCCGATCGTCGCGCCGGGCGGGACCTCCACGTTCTTGTCGAGCACCGCGCCGCGGACCACCGCGCCCCGGCCCACGCGCACGTTGTCGTGCAGCACCGAACCCTGGACGACCGCGCCGGGGTCGACCCGGACCCCCGGCGAGAGGACCGACCGGCTGACCTGACCGCGGATCAGGCAGCCCGCGCTGACGATGGACTCGCTCGCGATGCCGCCCGCGTTGAACCGCGCCGGGGAGAGCTGGTAGGAGTGCGTGTAGATGGGCCACTGGCGGTTGTACAGGTTGAACGCGGGGCGCTCGGCGATGAGGTCCATGTGGGCCTCGTAGTAGGCGTCCAGGGTGCCCACGTCCCGCCAGTAGCCCTGGTCGCGGGTGGTCTCGCCGGGCACATGGTTGTCGCTGAAGTCGTACAGCTGGGCCTCGCCGCGCGCGGTGAGCTGCGGCAGGATCGAGCCGCCCATGTCGTGCACCGACTGGCTGTCCTCGGCGTCCCGGTGCAGCGCCTCGACGAGGGCCTTGGTGGTGAAGACGTAGTTGCCCATCGAGGCGAACACGCACTCGGGGTCGTCCGCCAGTCCGGGCGGGTCCGCGGGCTTCTCCAGGAAGCGCTGGACGCTGCGGCCGTCCGAGCCCGGGGTGATGACGCCGAAGGAGGAGGACTCCGCGCGGGGCACCCTGATGCCGGCCACCGTCACCCCGGCACCGCCCTCGATGTGCTGCCGGAGCATCTGCCGCGGGTCCATGCGGTAGACGTGGTCGGCGCCGAACACGGCCACGTACTCGGGCTGTTCGTCGTGGATCAGGTTCAGCGACTGCAGGATCGCGTCGGCGCTGCCCAGGTACCAGCGCGGCCCGAGCCGCTGCTGGGCCGGGACCGGGGTGACGTAGTTGCCGAGCAGGCTGGACATCCGCCAGGTGGTGGTGATGTGCCGGTCCAGCGAGTGCGACTTGTACTGGGTCAGCACACAGATGCGCAGGACGTCGGCGTTGACCAGGTTGGACAGGACGAAGTCGACGAGGCGGTACGTGCCGCCGAAGGTGACCGCGGGTTTGGCGCGGTCCGCGGTGAGCGGCATCAGGCGCTTGCCCTCGCCGCCCGCCAGTACGATCCCGAGTACGGAAGGCCCTCCACGACGCATGGCCGCTCCCCTCACCCTGGTTGAACCATGGCTGCCCCTGCCCGGTACGGCTTAAGCCTGCTTGCGGATCTCCTCGTAGAGGGCGGCCGTCCGCCGGGCCACGGCGTCCCAGCCGAACTCCGAGACGGCGCGCTCCCGTCCGGCCTCGCCCATCCGCCGGGCCGCCTCCGGGTCACCGAGGACGCTGTCCAGGGCCCGGGCGAGCCCCGCCTCGAAGCCGTCGCCCGGGTCCACGAGGACGCCGGTGCGTCCGTCGTCCACGACCTCCGGGATCCCACCGACCCGTGAGGCCACGACGGGCGTGCCGCAGGCCATCGCCTCCAGGTTGACGATGCCGAGCGGCTCGTACACCGACGGGCACACGAACACGGCTGCCCGCGTGAGGAGTTGGATCACCTCGGGGCGCGGCAGCATCTGCGGGATCCAGAACACGCCCGCGCGGACCCGGCTCAGCTCCGCGAACAGCTCCCGGAACTCCTGGTCGATCTCCGGCGTGTCGGGCGCGCCCGCGCACAGCACGACCTGAACCGCCGGGTCGATGTCCCGGACCGCGCGCAGCAGGTGGGGGACGCCCTTCTGCCGGGTGATCCGGCCGACGAAGAGCACGTACGGGCGGCCGGGGTCGATGCCCTGCCGGAGGAGGGCGTCGGTGCCGTGGGCGGGGCGGTACAGGTGGGTGTCGATGCCGTTGTGCACGACGTGGACGCTGGCCGCGTCGAGCGCCGGGTAGCAGCGGAGGATGTCCTCGCGCATGGCCCCGGACACGGCGATCACGGCGTCGGCGGCCTCGATCGCGGTACGCTCGGCCCAGCCCGACAGGGCGTACCCGCCGCCGAGTTGCTCGGCCTTCCAGGGCCGCAGCGGCTCCAGGGAGTGGGCGGTCACCACGTGCGGGACGCCGTACAGCAGCTTGGCGACGTGGCCGGCGAGCCCCGCGTACCAGGTGTGGGAGTGGACGAGTTCGCGGCCCTCGAGGGCGGCGGCGATGGACAGGTCCACGGAGAAGGTGCGCAGCGCGTCGTTGGAGCCGTCGAGCACGGGCCACGGGCGGTGGCGTACGACGCCGACGCCGCGGCCCTCGCCCCAGCAGTGCACCTCCAGGTCGACCAGGGAGCTCAACTCGCGGGCGAGGAACTCCACATGGACACCGGCGCCGCCGTACACGTCCGGGGGGTACTCCCGGGTCAGCAGTCCCACTCGCACCCGACAACCCCCTGGTCTCGGCGGCAGATCCCCTTCATGGTCACCCAGATACGGCCCCTGGGGAAGAGCGCGGCGGCCGGGTGAAGCAGCAGTCGCCGCAGACCCCGCCGCCGGGCACCCGGTAGTACAGACAGCAGCTGCGGCGGCGGAAGGCGGTGCCGGCGCGGGCGCCGGTGGCGCGCAGGAGGGGGTGGGCGAAGAGGCCGTCCGTCAGGGCGCGGGTGCGGGCGGCCGCGTCGGTACGGCCGTGGGCGCGGGCCCAGCGGTCCAGTTCGCGGGCCGCTCCCGCGAGTGCGGAGCCCGCGTTGCCCCACAACAGCCCGGCGGCGAGGCCGTAACGGGCTCTCAGCGCTTGCGCCAGGGGTTCCAGGTGGGCGTGGAGTACGGCGTCGGCGAGGCCGGCCGCGTCGCCGGGGCGCGGGCACACCTCGGTGAGCCACAGGTCGTCGGGGGCGGACGCGTGGGCGTCCCAGCGCAGCAGGCGCGGGTCCAGGTCGGGCAGCCGGCCGTACAGGACGGCGCAGCCGAGGGCCACCGACCACAGCCGGGCGGCCAGCCCCTGCTGGGCGACGGAGGCCGCGACCCGCGGCTCGGTGGTGCGCAGCCGCCCGGCGACCGTGCGGACACGCGCCGTCAGAGGGTCCGGCCGGCCCCGGGCGGGCACCGGTGCGTAGGTCTGTGCGAGCGTCGGGGGCCGCCCGGCATCCGGTGCGCCGGCGGCGCGTGCCGCGGGCGGGGCCGCCCGCAGGACGAAGAAGCCGCCGAGCGCGCGCAGCAGGCGGAGATCGGGGTCGAGGTCGGAGTCGGGGTCCACGACCAGCAGTGGTATCAGGCCCGTTCGGGGGCCGGTCGCCCGGGTGTTCCTCGCGCGTCACCCGTCCAGGGGATGATCGCTCGGCCGGTGTACTCCATCGGCAGTAGGACCCATGGCGTGCTCAGGGACGACGACGGGAAGAGCACGGACGGGCAGAGTGTTGACCATGGAAGCCGACCGTACGTCGCGCCGGGCTCAGGGCCCCCGCCTCACGCGAAGGAGACGCGGATGAGCGCCCTCGCGTTGTCCGTGCTGCTGTCGTTCGTGTCCGCCCTCGCCTACGCGGGCGGCGCGATCGTGCAGGAGCAGGTCGCGGCGACGTCCTCCCCGGACCGGTCCTACCTGCCGCTGCGGCGGCCGGGCTGGTGGGGAGCGCTGGCGCTCAACGGTCTCGGCGGGGGGCTGCACGTGGTGGCGCTGGCCTACGGGCCGCTCAGTCTCGTCCAGCCGCTCGGTGCGCTGACCATCGTCTTCGCGCTGCCCATGGCGGCGCTGTTCGTCGGCCGCAGGGCCGGGGCGACCGCCTGGCGCGGGGCCCTCATGGCCACCCTGGGCCTCGCCGTCCTGCTGTCCCTGGTCGGCTCCTCCGCCACGCACTCCCTCGACGCCGTCCACCGGGTGCTGGTCGCGCTGGTCACCGGCGGGGCGGTCGCCGCACTGCTGGGCGTGTGCCGTGCCGTGCCCCGGCACCCGGCGGTGCGCAGCGTGCTGCTCGCCGGCGCTGCCGGCATCGCGTTCGGCATGTCGTCGGTGTTCACCAAGACCGTCGCCGTCGACTGGACGCACGGCATCGACCTGGACGACCTGCCCTCGCTCGCGGTGATCGGCCTGTTCGCCGTCGCCGGTGTCCTGCTGTCCCAGGCCTCCTACCGGGGCGGTGGCCTCGCCGCCCCGCTGGCCACCCTGACCGTGGCCAACCCGGTGCTGGCGGCCGCGGTCGGCATCCTGATGTTCGGCGAGACGTTCCGTTACGGCAGCACGGGCACCGTGCTCGCCCTCGGCTGCGGAGTGATCGCGGCGGGCGGCCTGATCATGCTGACGACGGAGCGGATCGGGGACTCGGCGGCGCCGGTGTCCGCGCCGCCGGAGACCGGGCCGCCCGCCGCCGAGCCCGCGCCCGCTGCCGTCCCTGTGCCGGCTGCCGCCCCTGCGCTCGCCACGGAGCGCGGGCCCGCCGCGCTGCCTGTTCCCCCCGCCGAGCCTGCGCCGGCCACCGTCCCGCCTTCCGCCGCCGGGCCCTTCGCCGGGCTGCCGCAACAGCGCCTGGCGACGGCGGCCGAGGCCGGGCAGGCCGTCGACCGGGCCCTTGCGGGGGCGGAGCCGTCGGGCACCGGGGAGGGCACCGCCGCCGGCGGCCCGGCGGCCGGTGTGGCGTTCTCGGTGTCGTCCACCCCGGTGCCCGTGGGTGTCCCGCTGCGCGCGCCGGACCCGGGCCCGTACGCGCGTCACATCCTGACGCCGCCGGCCCGGAGGTAGGCGAGCGGATCGACGTCGCTGCCGAACCCGGGCCCCGTCCGCACCTCGAAGTGCAGATGCGGGCCCGTCACGTTGCCGGTGGCTCCGGAGCGGCCGATGCGCTGCCCCGTGCCGACGCTCTGGCCGACCCGGACGGAGATCGCCGACAGATGGCCGTACTGGGTGTACCGGCCGTCGGCGTGCCGGATCACCACCTGGTAGCCGTACGAGCCGCCCCATCCGGCGGCCACCACGTGCCCGGCCGCCGCCGCCTTCACGGAGGTGCCGGTCGGGACGAGGAAGTCGACACCGGTGTGGTAGCCCTTGGACCAGTGCGAGCCGGCCACGTGGTAGCCGGTGCCGATGGGCGCGTCCACGGGTGCGACGAGCGAGTGGCCGGCCGGGGTGGTCCGGTGCGTGGGGGTCTGCCGCTGCGAAGGTGTCTTCCTCTTGGGGGACTTGGTCGTGGTGTGGTGGTCGGGCGTGGGCGTGGTGGTGCGCAGGCTGAGCCGCTCGCCGGGCAGGATCAGGTCGGGATCGGCGCCGATCGTGGAGCGGTTGCCCGCGTAGAGCGCGCGCCAGCCGCCCCGGACGTCGTGGTCGCCGGCGATGCCGGAGAGGGTGTCGCCGTGCACGACCGTGTACATCTCGGCCTTGCCGGCGCGGGACTGCGGTGTCGTCTGCGGCTGCACGTCCCGCACGCTGCTCTTGTGCCGCTCCTTCGTGGGCCGGGTCGCCGCGCTCTCGGTGTGCGGGCCGGGGTCGCCGCCGCCCCGGGTGAGCCCGGCCCGCACCGAGCAGACCGGCCAGGCGCCCGGCCCCTGCCCGTCGAGGACCTTCTCGGCGACGGCGATCTGTTCGGATCTGGTCGCGAGGTCGGCGCGCGGCGCGTAGCGGGTGCCGCCGTAGGCCTCCCAGGTGGACAGGGTGAACTGCAGACCGCCGTAGTAGCCGTTGCCCGTGTTGATGCTCCAGTTGCCGCTGGACTCGCAGGCGGCGACCTTGTTCCAGGTGGATGCGTCGGCGCCGGCGGCGCCGCCGGCGGCGACCAGCGGGATCGCGAGGCCGGCGCCGCCCGCCGTGACGGTGAGTGAGGCGCGGTTGATCCGGTTCGGCTGGTACCGGCGATGCCGGCCGCGTACGGCCATGTCCGATGTCCCCTCGGCATGTGTCAGGAGGGGCCAAAACTAAGTGCCGCGAACAGGCCATGACAAGACGGAAATTCGGCCTCCTACGGCCGCCAAGTGGCCGGGATCGGGCTTTCTTTGGTCCATGTCCGCGCGGACTGAGGACGAAGGCGCGGTTGCCGCGTACCTATGCCTGGCGGGTCGGATGTGCGCTCGCCGGAACGGCACGTCAGGATGGGCGAGGATCCGTACTGACGGAGCCGTAGTCACGAGGCAACCAGGGAGCAGGCGGTATGAGCACTTCAGCGCAGATCGGTGTCACGGGCCTGGCGGTCATGGGCCGCAATCTCGCCCGGAACTTCGCGCGCAACGGCTACACCGTCGCCGTGCACAACCGTACGGCGTCGCGCATGAAGGCGCTGGTGGAGGAGTTCGGGAACGAGGGCGACTTCGTCGGGTCCGAGACCGCCGAGGAGTTCGTCGCGGCCCTGGAGCGGCCGCGCCGCCTGGTGATCATGGTCAAGGCGGGCGAGCCGACGGACGCCGTGATCCAGGAGTTCGCCCCGCTCCTCGAGCCCGGCGACATGATCATCGACGGCGGCAACGCGCACTTCGCGGACACCCGGCGCCGGGAGCGGGAGCTGCGCGAGCGGGGCATCCACTTCGTCGGCACCGGCATCTCCGGCGGCGAGGAGGGCGCGCTGCACGGGCCGAGCATCATGCCGGGCGGTTCGAAGGAGTCCTACGCGTCCCTCGGCCCGATGCTGGAGAAGATCTCCGCGAAGGCCGCGGACGGCGCCCCCTGCGTGACGCACTGCGGTCCCGACGGTGCCGGGCACTTCGTGAAGATGGTCCACAACGGCATCGAGTACGCCGACATGCAGCTGATCGGCGAGGCGTACCAGCTGCTGCGCGACGTGGCCGGCTACTCCCCCGCGCAGATCGCGGACATCTTCCGCACCTGGAACAGGGGCCGGCTGGACTCCTACCTGATCGAGATCACCGCCGAGGTCCTCTCCCATGTGGACGCGGCGACCGGCAAGCCGTTCGTGGACGTGGTGGTGGACCAGGCCGAGCAGAAGGGCACCGGCCGCTGGACCGTCCAGATCGCGCTCGACCTCGGCGTCCCGGTGTCCGGCATCGCGGAGGCGGTCTTCGCCCGCTCCCTGTCCGGCCACGCGGCCCTGCGCGAGGCGTCCCGGGGGCTGGCCGGGCCGAAGCCGGCTCCGCTCGGCGAGTCGGAGGCGGCGGCCTTCGCGGACCGGGTGGAGCAGGCGCTGTACGCGTCCAAGATCGTCTCCTACACCCAGGGCTTCCACGAGATCGCCGCGGGCAGCGACGAGTACGGCTGGGACATCGACCTCGGCGCCGTGTCCTCGATCTGGCGGGGCGGCTGCATCATCCGGGCGGCCTTCCTCGACCGCATCCGCGCCGCGTACGACGCCCGGCCCGACCTGCCGAGCCTGCTGTCGGACGAGACGTTCGCGCGCGAGATCGCCGAGGCTCAGGACGACTGGCGTGAGGTGCTGATCGCGGCGACGCGGCAGGGCGTGCCGACGCCTGGCTTCGCGGCGGCGCTGGCGTACTACGACGCGTTGCGTGCCGAACGCCTGCCGGCGGCCCTGACGCAGGGGCAGCGGGACTTCTTCGGGGCCCACACGTACCGGCGGACGGACCGGGACGGTTCGTTCCACACGCTGTGGGGCGGGGACCGGGCGGAGGTCTCCGCCTAGTCCGCTCCCGAGAGGGGCTGGTTCGCTCCCGTGCGGGGCGACGCAGGGCGAACCGGGCGCCGCGCGCCCGGTTTCTCATGTCAGCGGCGGGCCGGGCTCGGGGTTCGGCACCGGCTCCGGGCCCGGCGGGATCGGGGACGGTGACGGCTCCGGCGGGCCCGGGGCCGGTGGCGCCGGGGGCGGCGTCGGGTCGGGACCGGGCACGGGCGGCGTCGGCTGGGGGCCGGGTTCCGGCGGCGGGACCGGGCTCGGGTACGGGTCCGGCGGGGTGGGCGCCGGCGGCTCCGGTGCGGGGCCCGGCGGTACGGGGTCGGGGTGCGGGTTCGTCATCGGTGTCCTCCGGGCGGTCGCGGGACATCACCTCTGGACTACTCCCCCGCCTACCCGACGGCCGCTCGGCCACTCACCCGAACGCGTCGCACGCGTCCCCGTGCGGGTCCGCCGCTCAGAACCGGCCGGGGTGCGCGCGCAGCCAGTCCTCGGCGGCCTCCAGGAGTCCGGGGCCGGCCGCCGGGGCCACGTCCGGATGACGCCCGGCCCACTGCGAGACGTACGGGCACAGCGGGGCCACCGGAACGCCCTCGCGCCCGGCGATGGCGTACAACTCGCGCGCGAGCGACCCGGCGATGCCCTTCCCCTCGTGCGCGGGCTCGACGATCGTGTGCACCGGGACCAGGGCGCGCGCGGGCGCCTCCAGCACGAAGTACTCGATCCGGCCGACGACCTCGCCCTCGCCGCGGGCCTCGAGGCGGCCCGCCGCCCGGTCGTCGCGGATCTCGGTCTCGCTCATGGCACGCACGCTCCTGGTCCTGGTACCTGTCGTCCGACCCGCCGGCCCGCCGGTCAGGCCACGGGGACGGCCTGCGGGCTGCGCTGCTGCTCGGTGCCGGGCACCGGCGCGGACGGGTCGGCGCCGAGGGACACGATCCGGTTGTCGCCGTCCACGTGCACGACCCGCGGCTTCAGCTCACGTGCCTCGGCATCGGTGACCTGAGCGTAGCTGATGATGATCACCAGGTCTCCGGGGTGCACGAGATGGGCGGCGGCCCCGTTGATCCCGACGACCCCGGACCCGCGCTCGCCCTCGATGACGTACGTCTCCAGCCGGGCGCCGTTGGTGATGTCGACGATGTGCACGAGCTCGCCCGGCAGCAGGTCGGCGGCGTCGAGGAGATCGGCGTCGATGGTCACCGATCCCACGTAGTGCAGGTCGGCCTGGGTGACGGTGGCGCGGTGGATCTTGGACTTGAACAGAGTACGCAGCACTTTGGACTCCTGGAAGACGGCTCCCTGCCAGCTTTGTGCAGGTCAAGGGCGGTCCTCACTCTACACGGGCACGCGTCGGAGTCGATGATTATGAGGAACATCGCTTCGCGCTGACGAGAAGGCTCCCCACATGCGCTTCCGTATGAACCAGGTTGTTATACCGCCGCCGACCAACCACCTGTTCGAACACCGGTCTCGGAATGCGCGAGGACTGATACTGACCACGATCTTCAATCGGAGCCGGTGTCGGAATCGGCGACGGGTTCGGTGAGGGGTGCAGGAGCGTGATGAGCAGGACGCGCTCGGCCGGCGTGAACGCCTCGTAGGCGCGGGCCTGGCGCATTCCGGAGCCGGGCCCCGGAGCTGTTCAGACGAACGCACGGTGACCGCCGGTCTCACGACCCTGAGTGGCGCCCTCCAGGGGGCGAGTGGCAGCCACGCCGGAGCTGGCAGAGGATGAGAGCACTGCTCCCGCGCCGCGCCGCCAAGGAGGCCCGGACATGCGCTGGTGGTCCTCGCTGGTCACGATCAGCCGGGACGGGCTGCGCATTCAACGGGCATTCGCCGCCCCGTCGGCGATCGCACGGGCCGTACTGTCCGTGCTGCTCGCCACGGTCCTCGGCCTGGTGCTGGACGACCCGGTGGCCGGGGCCATGGCCAGCGTCGGTGCGTTCATCTGCGGCATCGGTACGCTGCTGAGCCCGCTGCGACACCCTGTGGTGAACGCGCTCGGGATGGCCGCGGCCTTCAGCGCCATGGCGGTGCTGGGGGCCCTGGTGCACGGCACCACCTGGCTGTTCCTGCTGCTGCTCGCGGTCGCAGCGTTCGCCACCGGGCTGTGGCGGACGCTGGGCATCGCGCCCGGCATCCGGGGTTGCCTCGCCGTCATCGGGCTGATGATCACGGCTGATCTCGCTCCCGACGTACATGGCGGCCTGGTGATCGCCGGCTGGATCGCGGTCGGAACCGGACTCGTCGTGGTGGTGCAACTGCTCCCCCCGTACGGTCCGCGGTTCGCCGCCCAGCGCCGCGCCCTTGCAGCTCTGTACCAGTCGCTCGCCGAGGCTTCGGTCGCGGCCGGCTCCGCCGGCCTGGGCGGGTCCGCTCCGTTCACGGCGGCCCGGCAGGCCCTGGACCTGCTGCCGCAGTTGAGCCGACCGGCGGCGGCGGCCATGTTCGGACTGCTGGGAGAGGCCGAGCGCATCCGCCGCGCGCTGCACACGGTGCGGCTGACGGTAGCGGCGGCCGGGAACCAGGAGGCACCGGCCGCTGCGGCGCAGGTGCTGGGCGACATCTCCCGTACGGTGGCCTCCGGCCGCGAGCACCGCACCCCCGAGGAAGCTTGGACCTTCCTGGAGTCCTGGGCGGCCGTCTCGCCCGTGCGCGGCCCGCGCGATCTGGCCGCACGGCTACGGACGGCCGAGCAGCTGGCCCGACGCTCGACCGACGACCGCCTGGGCGATGTACTGGAACCCCACACCGAGGTGCCGGGCCTGTACGCGGGCACGCCCTCCGTAGCACGCACCGCCCGGCGGATCCGGGCGCAGCTGCACCCCCAATCACCGATCTTCCGCCATGCGGTGCGGCTCGCAGTGGGCGTGGTGCTCGCCGAGGTCATCGGCCGGTCGATCGGCGGGTGGGGCGGGCTGGGCATCTCCACGCACGGCTTCTGGGTGGCCCTGACCACCATGCTGGTGCTCTTCCCCGAGTACGGTCATACCCTCGCCCGCGGCTGGGGACGTGCGGCCGGGGCCGTGCTGGGCGGCCTGTTCGCCTGGGTTCTGTCCCTGCCCAACTGGACGCCCGTCGGCCTCGCGGTCGTGGCGGTACTGCTGGCCGCTGCGTCGTTCGTGACCCTGCGGACTGGGCAGTTGATGCTCAATCTATGGCTGACCACCTGGATCGTCTTCCTGATCCACCACGTCGGCGGGCTGCCCGGGCCCACAGCGTGGGCGCGCGCCGCCGACACGGTGGTCGGCGCCGCGATCGCCGTGCTCATCTTCCTGGTCTGGCCGACCTGGTCCACCCAGCGGGTGCCGGGCCTGCTCGCGGAGTGGCTGCGGGTGCAGGACCGGCTGCTGCCAGAGCTGCTGACCGGCTACGCCGACGTCGGGGCGACCGACCCGGCAGCCGTCGACGCGCTGCGGGCGCTGTCACGGCAGGTCAGGGAGCACCTGGAGGCCGCGGTGGAGCAGTCGCACGCCGAGCCGGCAGAGCACCGCGGCCCCTGGTCGAGTGTGCAGCTGGAGCAGATCAGGACTCAGGTGTCCACGGTTGCCGGATGCGCCACCTTGCTGGGCGAACACCTGCCGCGTACTCCTCAGGACACCGTGCCGGAGCTGACCGAACTGGTCGATCCGCTGCACGAACACCTCACGGCCCTGGCCCGCGCCGCCGCCGGAGCCGAGACAGTGGCCCCGGGGGCATTGCGGTCGGTCTTCGACTCCTTCACCGCCCGCTCCGGCTTGCTGGCCGAGACACCCGACGGCTTCGGCAGCGCCACGACCAGCCCCGCCGTCGTCCTGAGCACCGCAACCGTCGACGCCGTGGAGGCCCTGACCGCCACCATCGCCTCCCGCCACCGCCGCGGTCGCCACGCGGCAGCCTGAAACTCCGCAAAGTCGCTGTCCGCCCTGACCGTGGGATCACTGCCGGGGGTGGCGGGCGAAGCAGGGATCCGGAACGCGCGTTCACCAGGCTGCCAGTGTCGTCAGCGGTCGGGCGAGGGCGTCGATGGGGCAGTCACCTGGCAACGGCAACCGTAGATCGGCAATCTCGATCAGCAGGATCCAACCACCGCGCAGCGATGCCGCAACAGGCTGGTCGGCCGTGGCCGAAGCCTTCTCAGTGGCGTGTTGACGGGCTTGCCCATGGCCATCGCGCACCCTGTAGCCGTGCCGGCATCACGACCGCCTTGCCATCACCGGTGGACGCGGCCTGCTACCGCAGGTGGCGGACCGATGGGGAAAGGGTGGTGCGCTCACCTGCGGATGACGTGGTCCGACGGATACGGGGTGGTCGGCGTGACAGGTGGACCTCCGGCCGCTGCCGCCATCGGTTGCGCGTAGAGAAAGGGAACCGGAACCGCAGAGGTGGGAGGGAAGCCCGGCCTGGCGGCGTCGAGATGGGCATCCAGGCTGAGCGCGGCGGTGACAAGGGCGAGGTGGGTCAATGCTTGTGGGAAGTTGCCGAGTTGCTCGCCGGTCAGCCCGATCTCCTCGGAGTACAGGCCGAGATGGTTGGCGTAGGTGAGCATCTTCTCGAAGACGAGTCGCCCTTCACGCAGGTGGCCGGCGCGAGCGAGGGCTTCGACGTACCAGAAAGTGCACGCCGAGAAGGTGCCCTCGAAACCGAGCAGTCCGTCGGGAGAGGCAGAGGGGTCGTACCGGTATACGAGGCCGTCGGACACGAGATCGTTCCTGATCGCGTCCAAGGTCGAGAGCCACCGCGGATCCTGCGGGGGGATGAACCCTACCGCAGGCATCCGCAAAAGCGCGGAGTCCAGGACGTCGCTGCCCAGGTACTGCGTGAACGCTGCACGCTCCGGGCTCCACCCTCGCCGCAGGATCTGCCAGTAAGTGGCGTCGCGTTCCTTCGTCCAGCGCTGCACCTCGGCGGGGCGGCCGCTCCGGGTGGCCATGCGTATGGCCCGATCCAGCGCGGTCCAGCTCATGAGTCGTCCATAGGTGAAGTCCTTGTCACCGCCCCGCGTTTCCCAAATACCGGCTTCGGGACGGTCCCAGTTCTCGCACACCCAGTCCACCGTGTTGATCAGCGTCTGCCAGATGCGGCAGGTTGTCGGCAGCCCCTGCTGGTCGGCGAAATGGAGGCACTCCAGTGCCGATCCGTAGATGTCGAGCTGCAACTGGTCAGCGGCACCGTTGCCCACCCGCACCGGAGCGGAGTGCCGGTAGCCCTCCCAGTGGCCCAGGGTCTGCTCTGCCAGGTCGGAGGAGCCGTCGACGCGGTACATGACCTTCAGAGGGTGTTCGCCAGGACCGTTGTATTCCTGAACGCGGTCGCCCAGCCACTCGGTGAACGCCACGGCCTCCTCGGTGAATCCCAGCCCGAGCAGCGCATGAAGGGACAAGGAGGCATCACGTACCCACGCGTAGCGGTAGTCCCAGTTGCGCTCGCCTCCGACCTGTTCCGGCAGACTGGTGGTCGGAGCCGCGACCATGGCCCCGGACGGGGCGTACGTCATGAGTTTGAGCGTCATGGCGGAGCGGTTGACCGTCTCCCGCCACCGTCCGGTGTAGCGCGAACGCGCCAGCCAGTTGTGCCAGAAGGCGATGGTGTCCTCCAGTAGCTGCTCGCAATCCTGCGGCGAAACGATGCGTGGCGGACCGTCAGCGAACGTCTCCAGCACCAGGCCGCGGGTCATACCAGCTCGTAGCCTTACAGTCATGCACACGCCATCTGACCGAATCCTGCGGTCGCTCACGCACTCAACGTCAGGTGTGTCCACCACATGGACGGTCACATCCGTATCTCGGCTGGCAAAATGCCAGCCGCCCATATGCGCGGTGACCTCATATGGTTGCTGCGCGTAGTCGAACCGAGGGGCGATCTCGATGTCGAACGAGATCTCGCCGCGTGTGCACCGCAGCATGCGGACCAGCCGGTGATTGCTTGTCGGATTACGCGGAGAAGCAGGCGGCATGAAATCCACGACCGATCCGACGCCTTGCTCGGTCATGAATCTGGTGAGCAGCACACAGGTGTCCGGGTAGTAGAGCTGCTTGGTCGCATACGTCGGCGCCTGGGGAGCAATCGTCCAGTGACCGCCGTTCGCACCGTCGAGCAGTGCTCCGAAGATACTCGGCGAGTCGAATCGCGGGCTGCAGAACCAGTCGATCGTCCCCTCGGTGGAGACCAGCGCGGCCGTCTGCAGGTCACCGATGAGTCCGTGGTCGTCGATCAGCGGATATTCGTTCATGGGGCCTCTTCCCATCCCGCCTGGCGTGAGCGGTGACGTCGCTGCTACCGCCGTGCCCCTCGCGGACACACCTTGCGCCCCCACCTCCAGACTGCCCGGCGTGCCGCGGGTTCGCATTACTCCTCCGGTAGCTTCAACCTGGCCGCCTCGACGGCTGACCGAAGCCGGAGTCTGGGTGGGCACCTCGGCTGGGGCCTCGATGGGGATCAAGACGAACCCGGGCTTCGGCAACTGCGGCAGGGGCTGACTCACGGGAGATCCTCTCCCGATGGACTGCCCGACAACAGCCCTGGACTATCGAGAAACGGTGTGACCACTGCGGTAACACCGCCGTTCCCATTTTGATAATTCCATCTCCCGTCGCTCCTCATTTAGCATTCCGTCTCGGGCGCAACGACGCACGGCGCGAAAGGAAGAGGGGATGGCGGAATCCTTCGTCATCCGCGCCGCTCGACAGGGTGCGGGTGATCAACCTGTGGACCGTGGTGATGGGTCCGTACGCGGCCCAGACACTCGGTGACCTCGGCGCCGACGTGATCAAGATCGAGTCGTCCTCCGACACCGTACGGGTGGGCCGGCACCGCGTCCCGCCGGGTACGACCACGCTGAACCGGAACGCCAACTGCACCCAGTGACGCGGACGTCGCCGCACGCAACCCGGCCTTGCCGGCATCGACTACGCCAGACTGGACAGAGGGGTGCGCCAGGCACAGCATCCCGATGACTCCCGTGCTGGAGCTGGAGCCACGCCCGCGGCAGCCCGCTGCCCGATCTCGCCCTTCCCTCACACCACGCATCCTTCCAGGAGCGCACATGCCTACCCTTGACCGCCAGGACAACGTCTTCGTGCTCGACCTCGGAGACGGTGAGAACCGCTTCCACCCCGACTGGATCGCGTCCGTCGACGCCGCCCTGAACGAGGTGGAGAAGGCAGAAGGACCGCGAGCGCTGGTGACCGCCGCGACGGGCAAGTTCTACTCCAACGGCCTGGATCTGGAGTGGCTGTCCGGCCACGCCGACCAGCACCAGGACTACATCGTCTCCGTCCATGAGCTCTTCGCCCGCGTGCTCTCGCTACCGGTGATCACCGTGGCGGCCCTGCAGGGGCACACCTTCGCCGCGGGCGCGATGTTCTCCCTCGCGCACGACTTCCGCGTCATGCGCGCCGACCGTGGCTACTGGTGCCTGCCCGAAGCCGACATCAACATCCCCTTCACGCCCGGCATGTCCGCCCTGATCCAGTCCCGGCTGGCGCCGCAGACCGCGCACGAGGCCATGGTCACCGCCCGCCGCTACGGCGGGTCGGACGCCGCGGCCGTCGGCATCGTCGACCGGGCGGTCGCTGAGGACGCCGTGCGCTCCACGGCCGTGGAGATCGCCCAGGCACAGCTGAGCAAGGCCGGCGGCACCCTCGGCACCATCAAGGCTCGGCTGTACGGCTCGGCTCTGGCGTCCCTCCGCGACACGGTCAACCCACGCGGCTGACGCCGCAGGCAACCGACGGAGGGCGCCGGGCCCCTCTGCTGCGGGTGCCCGGCCCACCGGCCGGACCAGTTTGATCCTGGGAATGGGCCGGGCCCGTGGCCCGGTGGTGGACGTCTGCGAGCATCACGACCACCACGCGCCCCGCACCACAGCCTCGGAACATCGTCCGTATCTCGCCCACCCCCCGGCCTCCGCCCAGCCCGGGCATACGTCCGACGCGGTTGATCACTGGTCCGTCACGCCGAGCAAACCAAGCGCGCGGGCCAGGACCGGCCCCAGGGCTCGGGCGCTGCCGTCCTCGATCTTGAGGGCCAGGGCTCGGGCACGGTCGTGGGGCAGAGCGACCGCTTGGACCGCTTCCGCGCCCACCTCCGACAGGACGCCCGGTACCTCCCGCATGGGCCAGGTGTCGTGGCGGCGGGTGCCGGCGACGTCCTTGGGGGTGGGCTCGCACGGCGTCGGCAACCTGCCGCTCGGGCGTGCCGGGCACGGCGAGTGCGAAAGAACGGTGGGCTGGTTCTGCGTGCTGATCTGTCGGTCAAGTCAGGGCTTGCCGATCGAGGAGGTCGGGGGTCCAGCAGTGTGCGGTCGAACTCTCAGGGCGTCCGCACCGCTTTGCGTCCACTGGACGCTCAACAGGATGCCTGATCCCCGGTGAGGCCGGCGCAGCATCTCCGCAGTACACCGCTGACGGGGACCGTCGCCACTCCCGACGGCGCGGACCAGCCAGGTAGCAGGTCGCCGGCCGTCTCGATCGCCGTCATCCACATCGGCTGTGCTCCGGTGCAGAACGCGCCGGCGAGCGCGTAGAGCTCGACGTCGAAGAACTTCAGCACCGAAGTGACGAGCATGAGCCCGTAGACCGCGTTGATCCGCGAATACAGCGTACGGGACACGCCGTGCGCACTCGGGTGCCTGCCGAACACACGCGGGATCGGGTCGCCGTTCTTCGGCCAGTACTCGGCGTGTGCGTACCAGACCGGAGCGAACGTCAGGGCAACCCGAATCTGGTAGTCGTTCAGATAGATCATGACGCTCAGCAACCCTCGCGCCTCACGGGCTCAGTCCGCGAGGTCGGCCTTGCCGAACAGGACCGCGTAACTGGAGGGGAGCTGGCTGATGATCTGATTCAGCTCTCCGCCGGTGACAGCGTCGGCGACGGTGGTCAGGACCGCGCTGGCGTCCCACTGCGCCGTACGCGGCCGGGCATGGGTGCGCTCGGCGACCCGGCGGTAGAACTCTTCGATTCCGAAGCTTCGCGCCTGCTGCGGCGCGGCATGGTCCAGGACTTGTCCCAGCGGGCCGGGCAGCTGGGATGCGAGGTCCTTGACCTCGCCCGGGCTGATCCGTTGGGCCAGCACTTCCAGCACGGCGTTGGTGACGTCCGCGGCTTCGTCCTGGTCGTTGTATTCGCCTCGCTCGCGCACACGGGCGAGGAACCCGTCGTATTTCATGGCTGACTTCCTTCTGCCTTGGTCACCGCTGGTCACGGGGATCACCCGGTCCGCCGTCGGGCCGGCCGGGTCCGTCCGCCGACACGTAGCTGCCGTTCGCAAGGCCCTGGGCCCGGGACTCCCGCACCGACTCACGCAGGGCACGGCGGAAGCGCCCGGGGGTGGAGCGCGTGGGTTGACGGTTCGATCTCGTCGTCGAGGCGTTGTCCGGCCGTGGCGGACGTACGACCTGCCGTGCCCGCGGCGCCGGCCATCCTCGGCGAGTACAGGGTGCTGCCCGGTCCGGTGCCCGGGCGGTGACGGCGGGCTCCGGCGTGCTCCTGCTCCCGGCGGCGGGCGGTGAGGTCGGCGATTTTCAGGACCTCGCTCGCCGTCAGACCGGCCGGGTTCGCTCCCGCGTACGCCACGAATAAGGTCAGCGAGACCAGCAGGAAGAACCATCGACGGTGGGGAGCCACGTAGCGCGTCTCCGCCGCGGTGAGGGGCGTCGAGTCTCGCGGGCCCGGCCGCAGCCCCGGATGGGGCCCGGAACCGCGGCGCTCGCGTCTCAGCCGCTGCTCTCGGTACTTTCACCTGTCTCGGTGATCTCGACGTGTCGCGGCTTTGCGACGTCGGCCTTGGGGACGGTGATGCTGAGCACTCCGTCCTGCATCTCAGCCTTGATCTTGTGGGTGTCCAGTTCTCCGGGCAGCCGCAAACGGTACTCGAAGGCTCCGACGCGGCGGGTGCTGCGGCGCAGGACACCCTTGCGCTCCCGCTCCTTGATCTCTCCGGTGACCACGAGTTCGGGACCGTTGGCCTCTACGTCGATGTCCTTGCTCTTCACACCGGGGAGTTCGATCTCTATGTGGAAGGCGTCCTCGGACTCCGACACGTCCGCGAGAGGCGTCCACGCAACCGCGGGTGCCGCGCCCACCGTCGACTCCAGCAGGCCGCTCATCTGGTTGAGCAGTTCGTCGAACTCGACCAGGGGATTGAGAGGGGTGGGTGCCCAGACGGGCCTTTCCTGCAGGCCGCCACCGCGGTGGCGCCGGACGGGCATGGCCATCGCCATCGTCTCCTTCTTCCTTCTCGTGATCTCATCGTCCGCCATTCGTCATGCGAGCCATGCGGACTCCTTGTGACGTATGCGTGGTGAGACGTCCGAGTGGCCCGCGGCAGCTGAGGTGCCCGTGGTGCCGGGTACGGCCGAGTGCCCCAGGTGCCGGTGCACGAAGTGGATGGCCATCGCGCCCTCACCGGCCGCGGAGGCCACCCGCTTCACCGAGCCGCTGCGGACGTCCCCTACCGCGAAGACCCCGGGCAGGCCGGTCTCCAGGGTCATGCACGAGCGCCCGCGGCCGTGCCACACCTCGGGGTAGGCACAGGCTTCCTGGGCCTCCGGCCCGGTGAGGACGAAGCCGCGGGAGTCGAGGGCGATGATGCCGGCGAGCCACTCGGTGTGAGGTTCGGCGCCGGTGAAGACGAACAGGCTCCGTACGGCGAGCCGGCGGTGCCTGCCCGTGCGGTTGTCGACCACGTCGAGCTCCTCCAGCACTTCCTGGCCGATGACCTCGGTGACCTCGGTGTGCAGCATGACCTCCACCCGCGGATGGCGCTCGACCTGGTCGACCAGGTAGCGGGACATGTTGGCCTCGAGGCCGGCTCCTCGGACCAGCAGGTGCACCTTCGGCGCGTACCCGGCGAGGAACAGCACCGCCTGGCCCGCCGAGTTGCCTCCGCCGACGACGGCCACCGGGTCGGTGCGGCACTGCTGGGCCTCGTAGACGGTCGCCGAGTAGTGCACGCTCGTTCCCTCCAGGCGTTCGATGCCGGGCACCTGGAGTCGGCGGTAGCGGGCACCCATGGCCAGGACGACGGCGCGGGCGGCGATCTCGCTGCCGTCGGCGAACGCCACGACGTAGTGGTCGTCGTCCTTGGGATGGAGACCGGTCGCCTCCAGCGGAAGGCTGATCCTGGCGCCGAACTTGTCGGCCTGGAGCACGGCGCGTTCGGTGAGTTCGGCGCCGGAGATGCCGGATGGGAAGCCGAGCAGATTCTCGATGCGGGACGACGTGCCGGCCTGGCCGCCGGTGGCCATCGCCTCCACGACCGTGGTGCTCAGGCCCTCGGAGGCGGCGTACACCGCGGCAGCGAGGCCGGCGGGTCCGGAGCCTACGATGAGGACGTCGCCGTGACGGTTTCCGGCGGGTAGTGACGGCAGGCCGATGAGCCGGGCCAGTTCCGCGTTGCTGGGGTTGCGCAACAGGGTGGTGTCCCGCCAGATGACGAGCGGTGTCTCCTCCGGGCCGACGCCGAAGCGGCGCAGCAACTCCTCGGCCTCCTCGTCGGTCTCCAGGTCGATCCACCGGTGCGGCAGCCGGTTGCGGACGGCGAACTCGCGCAGCCGTCTGGTGTCGGGCGAGTAGCGCGAGCCGATGATGCGGAAGCCGGCGCCCTGTCCGACGAGCAGCGCGCGACGGCCCAGACAGGCGCGCAGCACGATGTCCCCGATGGTGGAGTCCCGGGACACCAGGTGGCGCAACCGGTCCAAGGAGACGACGAGGACCTCGCCCGGCTCCCTGGCGACAGCGGTGTAGAAGGCCACTTGTCCGTACAGCAGGCCGAGTTCACCGAGGAAGCGACCGGGGCCGTGCACGCGCAGCACGTGCTCCTCGGGAGTGCCGTAGTCCTCGACGACGGCGACGGTACCGCTGAGGACGACGAAGAACGTCTCGCAGCGCTCCCCCTCCCGGATCAGCACGTCGTTCGGAGCCACGGTCCGGCGTTGCCCGTGCTCCGCCAGACGTGCCATCTGGTCCTCCGTGAGGCGCGGATACGCGCCGTAGATGTCCGGGGTCTCCCAGAAGGCGGCCTCGTCCGCTTTCTCCGGCACCGGTTCTCCGCCCGGCAGCGACTGGTCGCCGGACATCAGACGAACGCCTCGTGAACGTAGCACCAGCGCCATTCCTCGCCGGGCTGGAACGACTGCACGATCGGATGGGCGACGGCGGCTGCGTGCCTGCGCGCGTGCTTGTTCGGCGAGGAGTCGCAGCAGCCGACGTGCCCGCAGGTCAGGCAGAGCCTCAGGTGGACCCACGGGGAGCCGAGCACCAGACACTCCTGACACCCTTCTGGGGTCAGCGGCTGGACCGGCCGGACAAGCGCGAGGTGGGGATCTGCATGCAGGGTCATCCGAATCACCCTTTCCGGGCGGTGATCGACTGTTCCACCCACCGGCGAAGAGCGGGGGCGGGCGCCGCCCCCGCCTGCCGGGCGATCGTCTCGCCCTGGTCGAGGATCAGCAGTGTCGGTACGGCCTGGACCTCGAAACGCTGCGACAGTCGCGGGTTCTTGTCGACGTCGACCTTGACGAGTTTGATGCGGCCGGCGAGATCGGTGGCGACCTTCTCCAGTGCGGGGCTGACCATGCGGCAGGGGCCGCACCAGGTGGCCCACAGGTCGACCACGACGGGGACATCGGCCCGCTCGGCGACCTCGGTGAAGTCGTCGTCACCCGCGTCCACCATCCACGGAAGGGGCTGCTTGCAGTGGCCGCACTTGGGCCGGCCCTCCGCGGCCACGGGCACCCGGTTGGTGCGCCCGCAGTGGGGACAACTGACGGTCGTCGCCTGCATCGTGCTCATGCCGCCCGCGCTCCCTTCACGTCCTCGGGCTGGTCGTAGGTGACCACCAGTTCCCCCGCCTCGGCGTCGACGCGGACCGTCGCGCCGTCCTGGACGTCACCGCGCAGCAGTGCGCGCCCGACCATCGTCTCGACCTCGTGGGAGATGTAGCGGCGCAGCGGCCGGGCCCCGTACACCGGGTCGTAGCCCTGGTGGGCGATCAACTCCCGGGCGGATTCGGTGAGTTCGACGGTGATGCGGCGTTCGGCGAGGCGGCGGCGCAGTTCGTCGAACTGCAGCTCCACGATCCGCTCGATCTGCCGCTCACCGAGCGGCTTGAACAGCACGATGTCGTCGACGCGGTTGAGGAACTCCGGGCGGAAGTGCCCGCGCAGCTCGCCCATCACCAGGGCGCGGGCATCCGGCTTGATCTCGCCCTCGGCGGTGGCGCCGTCGAGGAGGTGCTCGGAGCCGATGTTGGACGTCATGATGATCACGGTGTTGCGGAAGTCGACGGTGCGGCCCTGGGAGTCGGTGATGCGGCCGTCGTCGAGGACCTGCAGCAGGGTGTTGAAGACATCGGTGTGCGCCTTCTCGATCTCGTCGAACAGCACGACCGAGTACGGCTTGCGGCGTACGGCCTCGGTGAGCTGGCCGCCTTCCTCGTAGCCCACGTATCCGGGTGGTGCGCCCATGAGCCGGCTGACGGTGTGCCGCTCCTGGTACTCACTCATGTCGAGGCGGACCATGTTCTCCTCGGAGTCGAACAGGGCCGCCGCGAGGGTCTTGGCCAGCTCGGTCTTCCCGACGCCGGTGGGGCCGAGGAAGATGAACGAGCCGATGGGGCGGCGCGGGTCGCGGATGCCGGAACGGGCGCGGATGATGGCGTCGGCGACGAGTTTGACGGCCTCGTCCTGGCCGATGACGCGCTCGCGCAGGATCTCGTCGAGGCGCAGCAGTTTCTCGCGTTCGCCCTCCTGGAGGCGGGCGACGGGGATGCCGGTCCAGGCGGCGACGATCTCGGCGATCTCCTCCTCGGTGACGACCTCGCGCAGCAGCCGGTTCTGCCCTTGTTTGGCGGCCAGTTGCTCCTCCTCGGCCTGCAGCCGGCGCTCCAGGTCCTGGAGGCGGCCGTAGCGGAGTTCGGCGGCGCGGTTGAGGTCGTAGGCGCGTTCGGCCTCCTCCGCCTCGTGGCGGACCTGCTCCAGTTCCTGGCGTAGTTCCTGCACGCGGCGGATGGCCTGCCGTTCGGCCTCCCACTGTGCGTGTTTGGCGTCGGCCTCACCGCGCAGGTCGGCCAGTTCCTTGCGCAGTTCCTCCAGACGGGCTTTGCTGGCGGCGTCGGTCTCCTTGGACAGGGCCGCCTCCTCGATCTCCAGGCGGGTGACGCGGCGGGTGATCTCGTCGAGTTCGGCGGGCATGGAGTCGATCTCGGTACGCAGCCGGGCGCACGCCTCGTCGACGAGGTCGATGGCCTTGTCGGGCAGGAACCGGTCGGTGATGTAGCGGTGGCTGAGGGTGGCCGCGGAGACCAGTGCGGTGTCCTGGATCTTCACGCCGTGGAAGACTTCCAGGCGTTCGCGCAGTCCGCGCAGGATGGAGATGGTGTCCTCCACGCTCGGCTCGTCGACCAGCACCTGCTGGAAGCGGCGTTCGAGGGCGGCGTCCTTCTCGATGTGCTTGCGGTACTCGTCGAGGGTGGTGGCGCCGATCATGTGGAGTTCGCCGCGGGCGAGCATCGGCTTGAGCATGTTGCCCGCGTCCATGGCCCCTTCGGCGGCACCCGCGCCTACGACGGTGTGGAGTTCGTCGACGAAGAGCAGGATGCGCCCCTGGGCGGCCTTCACCTCGGACAGCACGGCCTTGAGGCGTTCCTCGAACTCGCCGCGGTACTTGGCGCCGGCGACCAGGGAGCCCATGTCGAGGGCGAACACCGTCTTGTCGCGCAGGCCCTCGGGGACGTCGCCGCGAACGATGCGCTGGGCCAGGCCCTCGACGATGGCGGTCTTGCCGACGCCGGGATCGCCGATGAGGACGGGGTTGTTCTTGGTCTTGCGGCTGAGGATCTGGGTGACGCGGCGGATCTCCGCATCACGGCCGATGACCGGGTCCAGCCGCCCGGACCGAGCCTCGAGGACCAGGTCGCGGCCGTACTTCTCCAGAGCCTCGTAGGCCACTTCGGGGTTGGCGGAGGTGACGCGCTGGTTGCCGCGGACCTGGGTGAGCGCGCTCAGGAACGAATCCCGGGTCACGCCGTGCTCCTTGAGCAGCCGTCCGGCGGCGGTGGCCGAGCCCTCCTCGGCCAGGGCGAGCAGGAGGTGCTCCACGGACACGTACTCGTCCTTGAGGCGTTTGGCCTCCCGCTCGGCGGCATCGAGCAGGCGGGACAGGCGCTGGGTGACGAAGACCTGGCCGGGTGCCGCGCCGGGACCGGTGACCTTCGGGCGGCGCGAGAGTTCCTCGCGCACGGCCGCGCGCAGCTCCTTCGGCTCGGTGCCGGCCTGTTGCAGCAACCGTGGGATCAGACCGTCCTCCTGATCGAGAAGCGCGAGCAGCAGGTGTTCCCCGTCGACCTCGGTCTGCCCCATGCCGACGGCCGCGCTCTGGGCCCCCTGGAGGGCTTCCTGGGACTTCTGGGTGAGACGGTTCATGTCCATGGGGGTGTTTCACTCCTCGTGCCGCGGCCGCGCAGGGCGGCTTCGAGCAGGCTGATGCGGTCGAGCAGGTCGAGCACCAGGCCGATGGATGCGTAGTTGAGGCAGAGTCCGGTGCGCAGCCGCTGGATACGGGCGAGAACCGCCGGGGCCGTGGGGTCGAACACCAGTCGCCCCGCGGAGTCGCGTTCGGCGTCGACCAGACCGAGGGCGACGAACCGGCGGATCAGATCGGGGTGGAGGCCCGAGCGAAGGGCCACGGCGGCCAGGGAGAGCCTGGGGACGGGGACGAGCGCGTACCGGACAGCCGTCGAGGCGGTGATGTCGGCGCCCGTTCGTACCGGACGGGCGCCCACGCCGGCCCGGCCGATGCCTCCCGCTCCCGCGGGTCGGTCGTTCATCGCGTCCTCCTGGGGTCGAACGAGGAAGTGGCGGCGAGCTCCTCGAACAGTTCGCGCTCCCGGTCGCCGAGGGCGGGAGGCACCATGATGCGAAGTTCGGCGTACAGGTCGCCGTCCGCGCCCCGCGGGTTCGGCATGCCCTCGCCGCGCAGCCGCAGCCGCCGGCCGCTGGACGAGCCCGCAGGCACCGTGACCTTCGCCGTGCCGCCGCCGGGCGTGGGCACCGGCACGGTCGCGCCCAGGGCCGCCTCCCACGGGGCGACCGGAACCTGGACGTGCACGTCACGGCCGTCCAGCCGGAACCGGGGGTGGGGCTGGACACGCACCCGCAGGTACAGGTCGCCCGCGGCGGCGTCACCACTGCCCCGGCCACCCTCACCCGCCAGCCGGATGCGCTGCCCGTCGGTGACGCCCGGCGGCACGTCGACCTCGTACCGCCGCGGCTGCCCGGTGGGACCGGCGAGTGTGACGGTGCGACGGCCGCCTCGGTACGCCTCCTCGACGGTGAGCGGCAGTTCGGCCTCCTGGTCCGCTCCGGGGACGCCGCCTCGGGCGGCGCCGGCTCCGAACATGGAGCCGAACAGGTCCTCGATGTCGATGCCCTCCGCGCCGAAGTCGTCACCGAAGCCGGTGGCGTACCGGACGCGAGGACCGCCCCCGCCCGCGGTCCTCCGACCGCGGAAGCCGCCGCCCGCTCCGGCCGCGACCCGTTCGTCGAAGTCCTCGGGGATCTTGCGGAAGTCCTCGCCGAAGCGGTCGTAACGGGCCCGGGTCTTGGGATCGGACAGGACGCTGTGTGCCTCGTTGAGGTCCTTGAAACGCTCCTCCGCCTCGGGGTCCTTGTTGACGTCTGGGTGGTACCTGCGGGCGAGTTTGCGATATGCCTGCTGGATCTCGTCCTGGCTGGCGGTCCGCGGCACGCCCAGCACCTCGTAGAAGTCCCGTGCCATGACCGGTCACTCCCGCTTCGCGACCGTCACGGCGGCGGGCCTGAGCTGCCGTTCGCCGTCCCCGTAGCCGGGGCGCAGCACCTCGACGACGGTGCCCGGTGGGGCGTCGGGGTCCTGGACGACGCCGACCACCTCGTGCCGGGCCGGGTCGAAGGCGACGCCGGGCTCTGCATGCCGCGGGTAGCCGAGCAGTTCGAGGACGTTCACCGCCTGGTCGCGCACGGCCCGGATGCCCTCCACGATCGCGCCCGGATCGGCGCCGGCGTGGGTCAGGGCGAGTTCGAGGTTGTCGAGGACGGGTAGGAAGGCGGCCGCCGTGCGGGACCGCTCGACCGCCCGTTCGCGCTCCAGTTCCCTGGCGTGACGCTTGCGAAGGTTGTCGAGGTCGGCGAGTGCGCGCCGCCAGCGGTCCTCCAGTTCCTGGATCGCGGTCGTGTGTTCGTCCTCGGCAGGTGCGGGGCCGGCGGCATCGGGTCCCGGTTCGCCGTTCGCCGCTTCGGGCCGGGGCGGGCCTGGTTGGGGCAAATCCCCGCGAGGAGGAGGTCCGGCGCCTTCCGGGACCCGTACGCCCGGATCCGACGCGGCCCGGTCGGGTTCCTGGGGGTGGGTGGGCATGGCGCGCCTCAGCTCTTGTCGAACTCGGCGTCGATGACATCATCGTCACCGCCACCGCCACTCGTGGGACCGCCGGTGGCGGCGTCCTGGCCGGTACCGCCGCCCGTGGTGGCGGCGCCCTGATGGGCCGCCAGCCCGGCGAGTACCTGCTGGAGTTCGGAGGTCAGAGGCCGCACGCGCTCCGCGCCCGCCTCTTCCTTGACCGCCGCCCGGGCGTCGGACACGAGCATTTCGGCGCGTGCCTTCTCGTGCGCGGGCGCTGCGTCACCCAGTTCGGCGAGGCGCTTCTCGACCTGGTACGCGACGGCATCGAGTTCGTTGCGGGCGTCGACGGCCTCGCGGAGTGCCTGGTCCTCGCCCCGGTTGCGCTCGGCCTCCTGGACCATGCGTTCGACCTCACTGCGGTCCAGGTTGGAGCTCTCGCTGATGGTGATGCCCTGTTCCTTACCGGTGTCCCGGTCGCGGGCCTTGACGTTGAGGATGCCGTTGGCGTCGATGTCGAAGGTGACCTCGATCTGTGGTTCGCCCCGCGGTGCCGGCCGGATGTCGGTGAGCTGGAACCGGCCCAGCACCCGGTTGTCGGCGGCCCGCTCACGCTCGCCCTGGAGGACCACCACATCGACGGCCGGCTGGTTGTCCTCGGCGGTGGAGAAGGTCTCGCTGCGGCGCACGGGGATGGTGGTGTTGCGCTCGATGATCTTCGTCATCACTCCGCCGCGCGTCTCCACGCCCAGCGACAAGGGTGTGACGTCGAGCAGCAGGACGTCCTTGACCTCGCCCTTGAGCACCCCGGCCTGGATCGCGGCGCCCAGGGCCACGACCTCGTCGGGGTTGACGCTCATGTTGGGTTCCTTGCCGCCGGTCAGCCGGCGGACCAGAGCCTGGACGGCGGGGATGCGGGTGGAACCGCCGACGAGGATGACCTCGTCGATGTCGCTCTCGCCGACCTTGGCGTCGGCCATGGCCTGCTGGACCGGTCCCAGGCAACGCTCCACCAGGTCGCCGGTGATCTGCTCGAACGTGGAGCGCATGATCGAGTCGGTGAGGTGCTTGGGGCCCGAGGCGTCAGCGGTGATGAACGGCAGGCTGACCTGCGTCTGCGTCACCGAACTGAGCTCGGTCTTGGCCTTCTCCGCCGCCTCGAACAGTCGTTGCAGCGCCTGCGGGTCCTTGCGCAGGTCGATGCCGTTCTCCTTCTGGAAGTCGTCCGCCAGGTAGTCCACCAGACGCCGGTCGAAGTCGTCGCCGCCCAGGTGGCTGTCACCGGCGGTGGAGCGCACCTCCACCACGCCGTCGCCGACGTCGAGGATGCTCACGTCGAAGGTGCCGCCGCCCAGGTCGAAGACGAGGACGGTCTCGTGCTCCTTCTTGTCCATGCCGTACGCGAGGGCGGCCGCCGTCGGCTCGTTGATGATCCGCAGCACCTCCAGTCCGGCGATCCGTCCGGCGTCCTTGGTGGCGGTGCGCTGAGCATCGTTGAAGTAGGCGGGCACCGTGATGACCGCCTCCGTGACCCGCTCCCCCAGCTGCTTGGACGCGTCGTCTGCGAGTTTGCGCAGCACCTGTGCGCTGATCTCCTCAGGCGCGTACAGCTTGTCGCGCACCTTGAAGCGGGCCGCCCCGCCGTCGCCCTCGACGACGTCGTACGCCACCGCCCTGGCCTCGTCGGAGATCTCGTCGAAGTGCCGGCCGATGAACCGCTTGGCCGAGTAGATGGTGCCCTTGGGGTTGAGGATCGCCTGGCGCCGGGCCAGCTGGCCCACCAGACGTTCCCCGGTGTCGGTGAAGGCCACCACGGACGGTGTCGTGCGGTTGCCCTCGCTGTTGGGCACGACGGACGGCTCGCCGCCCTCCCACACGGCGATCACCGAGTTGGTGGTGCCCAGGTCGATGCCCACTGCCTTGGCCATGAGGAACTCCTCCCGGTGCAGCGCCTGCGTCGACTCTCCGGATCACGTCCGCTCAGGTAGAGGTGGGACTCCGCCGGTTTCCCACCGGTGCGCACGGAGGGTCTCGAGCACTCCCCAGGGTGACGAACCGGGTGGCTCCACGCCTGCGCCTGGCGAGTCAGGAATGCACAGGTCCGGTCGCCCCACGAGGACGAGACAAAGAACCCACGCGTCTCGGGTAGCCGGCCCGGGAGCGGGTACGCGAAAGCCGCTCACCTCCGAAGGACGGAGTGATCCCATGGTCGGCAGTCGGGCATACAGCCTGTACCACCGCTACTCCGACCGAAAGGGCAGCCTTCCGGGGGGCAGTGCCGGGCGGCACCCCACGGCCACGCGCAGGGGGCCCCGCCTGCCCGCTCGCACCCCGGCCGACCATGCCCTCCCCGAACTGTTCGCGCTCTCCCGCTCCCTTTTCGACGCCCCGGACGAAGACGAGATCCTCCGCGTGGCCATGGACCGCATAGCCGCCGCGGGGCCATACCGCGCCGAGGCCGGATACCTCAAGATGGGCGACGACCTGGTCCCCAGCCCGAGGAACAGGCAGCCGCATGCCTTGGCCGTGGGCCGGAGGGTGCAGGAGCTGGCCGGGCAGGACGGCAACGTGACCGTAGCCGGCAGGCCCTGGGGCCGGGCCCTGGGGCTACGCGGACCTGGGGGACTCCACGGCTACCTCGTGGTCACGTCCTCCCGCTCCCGGCCCACCGTGGCCGAGCGATCCCTGCTCGCCCTGCTCGTCCGGCACACCACTGCTGCACTGTCGGTCGCCTTCGCACACCGCCGCCAACGCGAGGACGCGCTGGAGCTGCGCCGGCTCAGGGAGGAACGCACGGCCCTCCAGCGGCAGCTGATCTCTGTGGTGGCTGAGCTGGGCTACGAGCGAGCCGTTCACGCTCTCATGGCCGACGTCGCTGCCTCGGGTGGCGGCGACGAAGCTGTCACCCGCGCACTGCACGGGCTCACTGGACTTCCCGCGCTGGTCGAGGACCGCTTCGGTCGGCTGAGGTCCTGGACCGGCCCCAGCCGCCCCATCCCCTATCCCGAACCGGACCCCGTGCGCCAGGACGAAATGCTGCACGCCGTCGCCAGAGAAACCGGACCGGTGCGGATAAGGGACCGGCTGATCACCCTGATCCGCCCGCACGGCGAGATCCTGGGCGTGCTGGCCCTGGTCGACGCCCGGGACGAGGCCGACGAGCACACCGTGCTCGCGCTGGAACACGCCGCCACGTCGCTCGCACTGGAAATGACGCACCTGCGCAATCTGGCCGAAACGGAGCTGAGGCTGCACCGCGAGCTGGCCGACGACCTCCTGGCAGGGACGGACGAACCGAGCGCCTACGCCCGGTCCGAGGCGGTCGGACACGACCTGCACCGCAGCCACTACATCGTCGTGGTGCAGTGGTCGAACCGGACCCCCGACGATTCCTTCGCACAGACCGTGGGTCGGGCGGCCTCTGCCGTGGGCATGCGCTCGCTGCTGACCCGCCGCTCCGACCACGTCGTCCTCATCGCCGACGAGAGGCCGCACGCCCGCGCGCTGTACGAGGCGCTCGCCCGGGAGACCGGAACACGGTCCGGGACGATCGGGGTGAGCGCCCCTTCCGACTCCCTGATCGACATCCCCCACCACTACCAGGAGGCGCAGCGCGCCATGGACGTGCGCCGCCACTCCCGCGAGCGCTACGGCACGACGTTCTTCGACGAACTCGGCCTCTACCGCATCCTGGGACCCGGCAACGATTACCGGGAACTGGAGGCGTTCGTCGACGAGTGGCTCGGGCAGCTCATCGACTACGACTCCCGGCACCACACGGCCATGGTGGAGACCCTGTCCCGGTACTTCGACTGCGGCGGCAACTACGACGAGACCGCCGACTCCCTCGCCATCCACCGCAGCACGCTGCGCTATCGGCTCCAGCGCATCCGCGACATCAGCGGCCACGACCTCGCGAACGTCGAGGACCGGCTGAACCTCCAGGTGGCGACCCGAGTGTGGAAGATCGTGCTGGGCGGACCGGGCTGACGCCTCTTGGGAACTGTTGCGCCGAGCGGTGTCAGTAGCAGTTGGGGCGGGCTGCCCTGCTACAGCGCTGCAGTGGGTGGGTGGCCCTTCCTCGGCTGGATCCAGCGAGGTCGCGTCGCGTCAGAAGACGGGGGCCTTGGTTCATCACCGCCATCGCCATGATCGGCGGGGCCTTCCGCACCGGCCTCGGAGGGGCCGAGAAGGTGTCCGACGCCGCCTGTGGCCCACGGCAGCGGGAGCGTCAGCGGATGCTGCGGCAGGTGTCGCGGCCGGAGCGAGGCGAACGCAGGGGGCCGGACACCACCGACGGGTGACGTCCGGGCCGCGGCCCGGGCGTCACAGGGCGATGACGTGGAGGTCGACCAGGTCGAGCAGCGCCCGCAGAGCCGCGCTGGGCCGCCGGGTCGACGACGTGCCGAGATGCATGCTCCAGCGGAGCATGGCGTCGTGGACGTCCAGGACGTGCAGGCCGGGGGTGCGGGCAACGGCGAACGCGGGCAGGAAGGCGATGCCCAGACGGTGCCGGACCAGCGCCGCCCCCATGTCGATGTCGGGCACTTCCAGTGCCACCCGCCGTACGACGCCCGCCGCCGCGAACGCCCGGTCGACCACCTCCCGGTTGCCGTAGCCCGGCGGGAAGTCCACGAAGGGCTCCCCCGCGAGGTCCGCGAGTGCCACCTTTCCCCGCTGGGCGAGCGGATGGGCGGCGCTCACCACCAGGACGAGCGGCACGGTGGCCAGCTCCCGTGCGTCGATCCCGGCGGGCTTGCGTTCGGGCAGCGACAGGAAGGCCACGTCCAGGTCGCCGTTGAGCAGCGCGTGCGCCAGTCCCGCCGATCCGGTCGTCGCCAGCCGCAGCCGGACGTCGATCGCCGGGTGCCGCGCGTGCAGCTGCCCGAGAAGCGCGGGCAGGTCCACCACCTCGACCGAGGCCATGGCGCCCACGTTCACCGTGCCGCGCAGCGTGTCCTGTGCGGCACGCACGGCGTCCTGGGCCGTCTGGGCGGCGTGCAGGGTGGCCCGAGCCTCCGGCAGCAGCGCCGCGCCCGCCCCGGTGAGCCGGACCTGCTGCGACGTGCGCTCGAACAGCGCGCAGCCGAGCTCGCGCTCCAAGGAGCGGATCGCGGCGGACACCCCCGACTGCACCACGTGCAGCCGACGTGCGGCACGCGTGAAACTCAGCTCCTCGGCGACCGCGATGAAGTGCTCCAGCTGACGTAGCTCCACACGAGAAGTATCACTCGCATTGCTCGAGCTCAGCAAAAACATTCGTTGGCATTGATCCTGGCTGGTGAGGAGGATGGAAAGCGCCATCCACTTCCGCCCGAGGAGGGGTACCCCTGCCTGCCGTTCCGACGCCGCTGAGCCGTCCCACAGCCGACGCTCCCGACGACCCGACCCACCGGATCCCAGCACCCGCTCCCGCCGGCCTGCCGCCCCGCGCCCCCGCCCGGCGCCGTGCCTCGCACACGACCGGCTTCTGGTTCGTGGCGGTGGCCTTCACCGTGCTGATGGCCTTCGGCACGGCGCCGACCCCGCTGTGGCCGCTGTACGAGGCCCGGGACCACTTCGGCGCGACCACGGTCACGGTGGCGTACGCCTCGATGGTCGTGGGCGCAGCGGCCGCCTTCCTCGGACTGGGCCACCTGTCGGACCGGCTCGGCCGACGACGCATCATCGTCCCGGCGCTGCTGGTCGGCATCGTCGCGTCGGTCGTACTGATCGTGTGGCGGGACCTGCCGGGGCTGATCACGGGCAGGATCCTGAACGGTGTCGGACTGGGGCTGATGGCCTCGACCGCGACGACGTACCTGCACGACCTCCACCACGAGGCCCGTCCGGAACGGACGGGTTCGGTGCTGCCCGGCATCGTGGCCACCGCCGCCAACCTCGGCGGCCTGGCCTCAGGGCCCCTGGTCGCCGGAGCCGTCGCCGAATGGCTTCCCACGCCTCTGATCACCACCCAGGCGATCTTCACGCTCGCCATGGCAGGGGGCCTGGCGCTGGTCTTGTCCACCCCGGAGACCGTGGACCTGGAGCTGCCCGCGACCCGACCGCCCAGCAGGTTCGTCCTGCGCCCCGGCGGCCGGGGGTCGTTCGGCGCGGCCGGCGCGCTGGGCGCCTTCGCCTTCGCGATCCTCGGCCTGATCTCCTCCCTCGGGGCGAGCGTGCTCCACGGCACCCTGCACATCGACTCGCACCTCGTGGTCGGCCTGGCGGCCTTCCTCATGTTCGGTTCCGCGGCGGCCGCCCAGCTGGTGCTGGGCCGCCTCCCACTGCCCCGGCTCCTGACCGTGGGGGCAGTGGCCTTCCCGGTCGGCCTGGTCCTGTGCGCCGTCGCCCTCTACCATCCGGCGCTCTGGCTCTACCTGGTCGCCGTGTCCCTGTCGGGAGCCGGCTCCGGGCTGCTGTTCAAGGGAGGCGTCGAACGTGCCGTTTCAGTGGCCGAGCCCGCCTCACGCGCGGGCGTCCTCGCCGTGTTCTTCGTCGTCGCGTACCTGGGAATGGGCCTGCCCTCCGTCCTGTTCAGCATCGCCCTGCGGCACTTCGCCGTGCAGACCGCGATGATCGGCTTCGCGGCGGTCCTCTCCTGCGGCGCCGTCGTCTCGGTCGCCGTCGCGTTGCGCGACCGCGCACCCGGTCCCGGCGAGCTCTCGGCGCAGTCCGCTCGCCCCTACTGACCTCCCTGCGGCGTATGCGACACCGGTTGTCTGGGAGGCGCGGACCCGGGCACCCGGTGCGGGCGCGCGTGACGTGGATCCGCGGCAGACGGGAGGCCCGAGATGTCTGCGGAATCGGCCAGAACGATCGCGCTCCCCTCCGGTGAGGAGATCGCGGCGCTCGGGCAGGGCACCTGGTACCTGGGCGAGGACCCGGCCGGGCGTGAACAGGAGATCGCCGCGCTGCGGCTGGGCGTGGACCTGGGCATGACCGTCGTCGACACGGCGGAGTTGTACGGCGACGGCGCATCCGAGGAACTCGTCGGGGAGGCCCTCCGGGGACGCCGGGAAGAGGTCTTCCTCGTCAGCAAGGTGCTGCCCGGCCACGCAACCCGGAAAGGCACCGTCGCCGCCTGCGAGGGCAGCCTGCGGCGGCTCCGTACGGAACGGCTGGACCTCTACCTGCTGCACTGGCGGGGACGGTGGCCACTCGAGGAGACCCTTGCGGGATTCACCGACCTGATGGAGGCGGAGAAGATCCGTTACTGGGGCGTGAGCAATCTGGACGTCGCCGGCATGGTCGAGCTGACCACCCTCCCCGGCGGGGACGCCGTGGCCGTCGACCAGGTGTTGTACAACTTCTCCCGGCGTGGCATCGAGTGGGATCTGCTCCCCTGGTGCCGCGAGGCCGGGGTGACGGTCATGGCCTACTCCCCGATCGAGCAGGGGCGGCTGCTGAAGGTCGAGGCTTTGGGTGCCGTGGCCCGGGCCCTCGGAGCCACGCCGGCCCAGGTGGCACTCGCCTGGGTGCTGGAACAGGGGGTGGCCGCGATCCCGCGTTCCGGATCACCCGACCACGTTCGGGAGAACCGCGGCGCGGTGGACCTCCACCTTCCTGCCGAGGCGCTCGACGCTCTCGACGAGGCGTTCCCGCCGCCCAGCGGGCCCACGCCCCTGGAGATGCTCTGAAGGAGTGACAGGGTGGCGCTCTGTGCGGGGCGGTGTCACAACGCCGTGCAGCCTCAGGCGGACGGCCGGCCGAGGGATGCCTACACGCTTCATGCTGCTCTGCCAGGGGAAGAGAGGGCGTTCTGATGTCAAAAACCCGCAGACCAGTCACTGGGAGGGCGTGACCGCGGTGTTCGACCGGCTGCTGTAGCGGTCGCGCCCCGGCGCGTGTCGCCGGACTCGTCTCAGGCCGGGAGGGCCGAGCCGCCCGGGATCGCTCCGCCGAACTCATCTGAACAAGGAAGCAAACCAATACACGGACACCAGCACGTCGACGCCCGCGGCGACGGCTGGACGAAGGTCGTCCTCACTCGGACGGCAGCCCTCACTGACCGCGCGCAGACATGCGCTCGGGGGCGCCTTCGGCCGGGCCTTGCAGTCCGGTCCGGAAAAAGGGATGGGACAGGCCCTGCCGGGTGTCCCAATGCGCTGTCGCCGAACTCCTCGTGGAACGGGCCCAGACGGGACACCTCGCGAGCCATGTCCGCCACAAGCCGGAACGCAGCACGGCGCCGCGCGCGACCCTGCGCCCCGAACGCGGCTGACCGATGGTCAGCCCCTCGCCGGTGTCAGGAGCGTGCGAGCCGGGCCGCGAGATAGGGCGCGGTGGCGCTGCGGCGGGCCCTCGCCACCTTGGCCGGCGGGCCCGCCGCGACCACCCGCCCGCCCGCGTCGCCGCCGCCCGGCCCGAGGTCGATGACCCAGTCGGCGGTGGCGATCGTGTCCAGGTCGTGCTCGACGAGGACGACCGTGTTCCCGGCGTCGACGAGCCGGTGCAGCTGACGCAGCAACAGCGCGATGTCCGAGGGGTGCAGCCCCGCCGTCGGCTCGTCGAGCAGGTAGAGCGCGTGCCCGCGGCGGGCTCGCTGCAGTTCGGTGGCCAGTTTGATGCGTTGCGCCTCACCGCCGCTGAGTTCCGTCGCGGGCTGCCCCAGCCGCAGGTACCCCAGTCCCACCTCGCGCAACGTCTCCAGACTGCGGGAGGCGGCCGGGACGGCGGACAGGAACTCGGCGGCGGCGTCGACGGACAGCGCCAGTACTTCCGCGATGTTCTTGCCGCGGTAGGTGACTTCCAGCGTTTCGGCGTTGTACCGGGCGCCTTCGCAGGTCGGGCACGGCGCGTAGGTGCCGGGCAGGAACAGCAGTTCCACCGCGACGAATCCTTCGCCCTGGCAGGTCTCGCACCGCCCTTCCGGCACGTTGAAGGAGAACCGCCCGGCCGAGTAGCCGCGCGCCCTGGCTTCGTCCGTCGCCGCGTACAGCTTGCGCACCGCGTCGAACATCCCGGTGTACGTGGCCAGGTTGGACCGGGGGGTCCGGCCGATGGGCCGTTGGTCGACCCGGACCAGCCGGTCGAACGACTCGACCCCCGACGCGTCCTGGACGTCGACCTCCAGCTGCGCCTCGTCGGGGTCCTCGGGTACGAGTCCGAGGTGGCCGCGGACGACCTCGCCGAGCACCTGCGTCACCAGCGTCGACTTTCCGGAACCGGACACGCCCGTCACCGCCGTCAGTACGCAGAGCGGTACGTCGACGGACACGTCGTGCAGATTGTGGCGGGAGACGCCGCGCAGGTGCAGCCAGCCGTGCGGTGTGCGCGGGCGGTGATCGAGCGGCTGGGCGCGCCCGAACAGGTACTGGCTCGTGGCCGACTCCCCGACCCGCTCAAGACCGGCGACCGGGCCGCTGTACAGCACGCGTCCGCCGCCCTCGCCCGCACCGGGGCCGATGTCGACCACCCAGTCCGCCCGCCGTACGACGTCCATGTCGTGCTCCACGACGAACAGCGAGTTGCCCGCCGCCTTGAGGCGGTCCAGCACGTCCAGCAGCGGTTCCGCGTCAGCCGGATGCAGGCCCGCGGAGGGTTCGTCGAGGACGTAGACGACGCCGAACAGCCCCGAGCGCAGCTGGGTGGCGATCCGCAGGCGCTGCGCCTCGCCGGGCGACAGGGTCGTCGAGCGGCGCCCGAGGCTGAGATATCCGAGGCCCAGGTCGAGCAGTACGTCGACCCGCGCAACCAGATCGCGGCAGATCCGGACCGCGACCTCGGTCGTCTCCCCGGATCGTGCGGTCGACGTGGTGGCGTCGGCCTCGGACCGCCCCGCGACGGGCCGCAGCAGCGCCACGCCCTCGGTGAGCGGCATCGCGTTGATCTCGGCGATGGAACGTCCGGCGAAGGTCACGGCGAGCGCCTCGGGCCGCAGTCCGCTGCCCTGACAGGCGGGGCAGGGCACACTCCTGACGAACCGGAGCGCCCGTTCGCGCATCTTCTCGCTCTTGGAGTCGGCGAGGACGTGCATGACGTGCTTGCGGGCGCTCCAGAACTTGCCCTGGTAGCCGTAGTCGACGCGGTCCTCCTCCGGCTCGATGTACACGGAGGGCTGCTCGTCCGTGTACAGCAGCCAGTCCCGGTCCTTCTTCCTGAGCCTGCGCCACGGCCGGTCGATGTCGATCCCCAGGCCGCTCACGACACTGCGCAGGTTGGCGCCCTGCCAGGCGCCCGGCCAGGCGGCGATCGCCCCCTCGCGGATGCTCAGCGAGGGGTCCGGGACGAGCAGGTCCTCGGCGACGTCGTGCACGACGCCCAGTCCGTGGCACTCCGGGCAGGCGCCGGCCGCGGTGTTGGGTGAGAACGACTCGGCTTCCAGTCGTGCGGCCCGGGGCGGATAGGTGCCCGCGCGGGAGTACAGCATGCGCAGCAGATTGGACAGCGTGGTGATGGTGCCGACCGTCGAGCGCGAGCTGGGCGACCCGCGTCGCTGCTGCAGGGCCACGGCCGGTGGCAGTCCGGTGATTTCCTGCACGTGCGGTGCGCCGACCTGTTGCAACAGCCTTCGGGCATACGGTGCTACGGACTCGAAGTAGCGCCGCTGGGCCTCCGCGTAGAGCGTGCCGAACGCGAGCGAGGACTTGCCCGAACCGGAGACGCCGGTGAAGGCGACCATCGCGTCCCGCGGAACGTCGACATCGATGTTCCGCAGGTTGTTCTCACCGGCGCCCCGGACATGCACGAAGGGGTCGGTCGCGTCCTTGTTCACCGTTCCTGATTACCTGATCGCGCCGCGAACCCGGTGTGAGACGCTCCCAGGGAACAATCGAGAGTGCTTCACCGTTGATCCGTATGTGGGCGTGAAGGGAACTGTGTCCCCGGGCCTCACCCTTTGCCCATGAGGACGATCGTTCGGCTGAAGCCTTATGGAGCCCCCGCCGCGAGGCGACCGCCCTTCGCGCCCACTCTCGATCGGCCCCGGATGGTGGGGGCAGGTCCTGCACGGGAGAGCACGAGGAGATCTGACCGTACCGCCTGCACCTGCCGGCGGGGGCCAGCGTGTCACGCGGCGTCGGCGTGACCTCGGGGGCATCCTGTGGGCACGGGCGATCGCGCGGGCAGCCGACGAGAAGGAGTCATGCGGGTGTCGTCTCAGCGCGTTACGGTCGTGGCCCTCCTGGCGGATCCGGACGCGCCGACGGAGATCGCGCAGCGCATGGCCCGGATACTTCCTGCTCGGCTCGCCGACAGGTCAGGCCAGGGACGACGGTTCGACGTCGAGGTGGTCAGTGAGCCCTTCACCGCGGGGACCGAGGACCCGCCCACCTTGATGCGCCGGATCATGGACCGCGGAAGTGAGGGGAACTGGGACATCGTCGTGGCTCTCACCGACCTTCCGCTGCACTCACATGGGCGCAAGCTCGTGGTGGATCTGAGTCACGAACACGGCTTGGCGCTGCTGTCTCTTCCCCCGCTGGGGGGATTCCGGCTGCAGACAAGGGCCCGGCAGGCCGTGGAAGAAGCCGTGCTCAGCTTGGCGGGCCCGCAGGCCACTGGGGCTGAGGGGCCTCCGGGAAGTCAGCCGCTGCGGGGGCCCTTCATCAGTCGTCTCGCGCCTATCCATCCGGGCCAGATCGGTGAGGAGGAGATCGCCGATCTGCGGTACGTGGTCAGTGGGCCGCGCGGTTACCTGAGGGTGCTCCTCGGTATGGTCCGCGCCAACCGGCCGTGGCGTTTGGTGCCGGGCTTGTCGAAAGCCCTGGCGGCCGCGCTCGCCACGGGAGCAGTCGCCACAGTGAACTCCACCATCTGGAGCCTGGCCTCCTCCCTGAGCACCCCGCGCCTCGTGATCGCCATGGTCGGGTCCGTCGCGCTCATGATCGGCTGGTTGATCGTGGACGCGAACCTGTGGCATCGAACGGACGAGGTTTCGCCGGAGGCGAGGAGGAGGGCGGCTCTCTACAACGCCTCGACGGTCGTGACCGTGGGTATCGGGGTGCTCGTCTGTTACGTGGGTTTGATGGTCATCAACCTGGTGTGGGCTCTGTTCATCCTCAACGACCGAGTGTTCGCCTCCATGGCACGAACCCCGCTGCATGCGACGGAGTACTGGACGTTGTCATGGTTCGTCGCTTCGGTCGCCACGGTGGGCGGCGCGCTGGGATCGGGCTTGGAGAGCGACGAGGCGATCCGGGCAGCCGCCTACTCCAAGCGCGAACAGGAGCGTCGCAGCGCGCTGCAGGACGACCACGGTGACTAGCCGGTGACCTCAGTCGGAGATGTGCCGTCGGTCGGTGGTCGTCGGGGATCCGGAGATCCGCTGATCGATCGGTGCGTGGTTGTTTCGCCTCAGGGGCCGACGGGGACCCGGACGAACGCCGCCGGAGCGCCGAAGCTCCGCCTGGCGGGGTCGGCGGCACATGACCGTTCCACCTGATCCAGGTGAACGGCCCGCAGAGGCGTGCCGGAGCCCCGGACCCCGTCGCAGAACTTCCGAGAGTCGGGCTCTTTGCGCCCTTTCCCTCTCCACCGTGCCGGGGCATCAAGGGAAGTCACCATGAAAGCAGCGGTATACGAAGGACCGCGAACGGTCACAGTGAAGGACGTACCGGACGCGAAGATCGAACACCCCTGTGACATCATCGTCAAGATCACCACCACCAACATCTGCGGTTCGGACCTGCACATGTACGAGGGCCGTACCTCGTTCGAGTCCGGCCGCACCTTGGGACACGAGAACCTGGGGCAGGTGGTGGAGGTCGGCTCGGCCGTCCGCAAGGTCCAGGTGGGCGAGTACGTGGTCCTGCCCTTCAACATCGCCTGCGGCTTCTGCAAGCAGTGCGAGCAGGGTCTGACCAACTACTGTCTGACCATGCAGCCGGAACCGGCCCTCGCCGGAGCCGCCTACGGATTCGCCGACATGGGCCCCTACCAGGGCGGCCAGGCGGAGCTGCTGCGCGTGCCCTACGGCGACTTCAACGCGCTGCGTCTGGGCGAGGACGCGGCCGAGCGGCAGACCGACTACGTGATGCTCGCCGACATCTTCCCCACCGGGTATCACGCCACCGAGATGGCCCACGTCAAGCCGGGTGACCAGACCATCGTCTTCGGGGCCGGTCCCGTCGGGCTGATGGCGACCTACTCCGCCCTCCTCAAGGGCGCCGGCCGCGTCTGGACGGCCGACCACCAGCCCGACCGGCTGCGCAAGGCGGAGGAGATCGGGGCCATCCCGATCAACACCGCCGAGCAGAACCCGGCGGAGGTCGTCAAGGAGGCCACCCTCGGTCTGGGCGCCGACAACGGCTGCGAGTGCGTCGGCTACCAGGCGCACGACCCCGAAGGACACGAGGACGCCAGCCTCACGCTCAACGGACTGATCGACTCGGTCAGGTTCACGGGCGACATCGGCGTGGTGGGCGTGTTCCTGCCCCAGGATCCCGGCGGCGCGGAAGCCCAGGGCGAGCTGGAGGCCCAGGGCAAGGTCCCGATCGACTTCGGCATGATGTGGTTCAAGGGCCAGCGCATGGGCACCGGGCAGGCGCCGGTGAAGAGGTACAACCGGGCGCTGCGGGATCTGATCGCCGGCGGGAAGGCGAAGCCGAGTTTCGTCGTCTCCCACGAGCTCAGCCTGGACGAGGCCCCCACCGCCTACGAGCACTTCGACGCCCGTGACGAGGGCTGGACCAAGGTGGTCCTGCATCCCGACGGACACGGCAACGGCCACAAGCGGTAAGAGCCCCAGGGCCGCCGTGCCCCCAGTTCCCCTGGACCGGTCCGGGGGACGGGTGGCGATCTGCCCGTCCGCCGGACGGGGCTGGGGCAATCCCCGCGCTCCGGCCGGACCGGAACCAACAGCGATTGCCCGCGCTCCGGCCCGGAGGACGGACGGCGAACGCTCAGCAGCGTCCGCAGTGGCAGCACCCCGTCCAGCGGCTGCGGCCGCCAGCCAGTTCGCAGGCCGTGCGGGAGGTTTCCTTGTCCGACGGCTGCCGCATCTCGACCAGGCCGACACGACCCGGCAGGGCGTTCCGGCCAGGCGGACACCCGTGACGTGGCTGCGGGCCTTCGCGGAGGTCGTGCGATCCGGGCTCACGATCGAGGAGACGCGGCTGGAGCCCCTGCTCGCGCTGCGCACGGCCGCTGGGGTGGCGATCGTCGTCGGGCCGACGCTGTGGATGGTCTCCCCTGCGTATGCCGCGTCCGCCGCCCTCGGCGCCTACTCCGCGGGTGGGGCCACCTTCCAGCGCAGCTGGCGTCCGCGCAAGGTGGTCGCGCTCGGCGCGGGCGCGGGTCTGGCGCTCAGCACCTTCGTGGGCTACCTGGCGGCAGGGCGACTCGTGACGTTCCTTCCGCTGCTGGCCGTATGGGCCTTCGCCGCGGGAATGGCGTGGGCCGTCGGATCGACCGCCGGGATCGTCGCAGCGACGACCGTGGGCAGCATGCTCGTGACCATCACCCTGCCCACGAGCGTCGGGCGAGCCCTGGAGCACGCCGGGGTCATCGCACTCGGAGGCGTGACACAGGCCGTGCTGATCTTGCTGTTCCCGATCCGCCGTTGGGGAGCGCATCGTGACGCGCTCGCCGACGCCCTGGCCGCCGTGGCGGACTACTCCCGCCGGCTGCGGCACGACCCGACCGCCCCGTTCGACCCGGAGCCGTTGATGACGGCCCGGGACGCGGCCGCCGTGACGCCGTCACAAGCCCGCACCCGTCCCCCCGTCCTCCACGGCCCCCGCGGCCTGGCCGAGCGCATTCGGCCGGTCGTCGCCGCGCTCGCCGACCCCGACGTCGGCGCCCCGGCGGAAGGACCCGGGCGGGACCGCGCGCGGGAGTTGCTCGACGCGGCCGCCGACGTCCTGGACGCGGCCGCCCGTTCGATCCGCCGCGGCACTCCCGCCGAGGTGCGGCCCGAGAGCACAGACGTCCTGCGCGTCGACGAGGAGCACGAGGTGCTGGAGGGCCCCGCGCGGCAAGCCGCCGAGCGGCTCGTGGAACTGCTCGGTGAGGCGTTGGAGATCGCCGGGAGCGGCTGCGTGAGCGGGAGGACGCCCACGCCGCCCGGTCTCGCCGGCGCCCAGTTCCTGGTGCGCCCGACGATGCTCCGGCTGGTCCCGGTCGTCGTCCGGGCGGTGCGCCGTGAACTCCGCCGCGACTCGCCCGTGTTCCGGCACGCCGTCCGCCTGGCGGCGGTGGCCACGCTCGGCTATCTGATCGCCGCCCGGCTACCCCTGGGCCACGGCTACTGGGCGCCCATCGCCTCGGTGATGGTGATGCGGCCGGACTTCCACCGGACGTACGCGCGTGCGGTGGCCCGTCTCGCCGGGACGCTGGCGGGAGTCGCGCTCGCCACCGGGATGGTGCGGGCCCTGGGCCCGGACGCCCACGTGTCCGGCGCGCTGGCGGTGGTCTCGGCGGGCCTGTCGTACACGCTGAACCGTACCGGCTACGCGTACTCCCAGTGCTTCACCGCCGCGTACGTCGTCTTCCTGCTCGGCATGGGCGGCCAGGCATGGGAGCAGACAGTCCCGGAGCGGGTGGTGCTCACCCTGCTCGGCGGGGCCCTGGCGATGCTGGCGTACGTGGTGTTCCCCGCATGGGAGACACCCCGACTGCCGGGCCGGCTCGCGGACTGGCTCGCCGCCAACGGCCGCTACGCGGCCGCGGTGCTCCGCAACTACGCCGAACCGACCCGGGAGCATCACGCCGACATGCGCCGGGCACTGCTGGAGAGCAGGGAGGCACGTGCCGCCTGGCAGGAGGCATACGACCGGGCAAGGCAGGAACCGGTCCGCCCAAGGGGTCTGACGTCGCGCGAGGCGCAGGAGGCACAGGAGGCGCTCAAGGGGTTCGGCCGGGCAGCGATGCTCATGGAGAGCCACGTCCCGGGGGCCGACAGCCGTTTCGTCCCCGAGGCGGAGCGATTCGCCGAGGCCCTGGAGACGGACACCTCGAAGGCAGCAGTGGCCGTGCGCGAGCACAGGAATCCGGACTGGGGACGCGTGGAGGAGGCGCTCCACGCGTGGGAGGACGCCGCCGCCGGCAACGGGAGCCCGGTCGTGCGGCGCGAGGCGGAACTGCAAAAACGGGCCTTGGAGGACCTCGCGACAGCCGTGAGCCGCACCCCCCTGGAACGGGACGTCGGCTCTGCTCGCGAGGAGCAGCGGGTGCGGGCGACCCTGGCTGCGGAAGGTGACGGATCAGGGCCCGCGCACCGAGGTGGGTGACGGCGCCGGCGACGGAGAGCGCCGCGCCTCCTGGAGCGGGAAATAGTCTCCCGGCCGCGTCGAGCGCCGCCACACGTACGCCGCTGTCGCCATCACGAGGATCAGACCCGCCAGGATCAGCAGTTCGATCCCCTCGACGTTCCACCGGAAGGACTTCTCCGCCTCGGCCGTCACGAGGAGCACCTTGCGGATGCCGGCAATCAGGCCGACGACGAGGAAAGGCTCCGCATCGAGGGTCTGGTTCCTGATGGTGAGGCGGACGGTGTGGAGCAGCTCGGCCACGGTGAACAGCACAAGGCTGTCGTCCAGGGCGGAGAGAACGACCGTCTCCTCGCCGTACGGCCCCTGGATGACGTCGTGGACGCCCCCACGCTCAGGAGCCCGCGAGCAGTACGAGGCGCGCCGCGACGACGAGGTGGCTGACGTCCTCGAATGCGGGGGCAGCGCGTACCTGCCGCGCCGAGCAGCAAGGTCATGGATCGCCGGCAAGCGCGCTTCAGACGGCGAGCGACTGAAGCAGAGACCCATCTGCTTGCCCGCTACCCGGCTTGCAGCGCATACGGCGCCTCGATCAAACGGCGCGCAAGGCCCGCGCTACTACGACTGGGCCTGGATCCACATCGGCACCGGCAGCCACCGGCACCTGCTCGTCCGATGCAACCGGTCCGCTGGCGAACTCGCCTTCTTCTACCTGTGCTGGTCACCCACCGAAGTCCCCCTGTCCGAACTCGTCCGCGTCGCCGGCATTCGCTGGAGCGTCGAGGTATGCTTCCAGGCCGCCAAGAGCCAGGTCGGACTCGACCACTACCAAGTCAGGCACTGGACCTCATGGCACCGGCACATCACGCTCGCATGCTCGCCCTGGCCTTCCTGACCGCGCTCGCCGCCGACGCGGCCCCCGAACGACCCAGCGATGCGCACGACTCGCTGCCGTCTTCCACCCACCGGCCGTGACAGCGACCAGGCTGCTGCGCCGGTCCACCTGGCGCAGACGCCACCAAGCCACAACCAAACGCAGCCACTACCTACGATGGACTGCCAGCGAACCCACTGGATGGATCACGAAACCGCACTGGAGTACTAGAAGCCCCCGATCTCGCGCTTGAGGATCTTGCCGGTGGGGCCCTTCGGCAGGGCGTCGACGAGCCGGATCTCGCGCGGGTACTTGTACGGCGCCACGCGGTGGCGCACGAACTGGCGCAGTTCCTCGGCGTCGGTCCGGGCGTCGGGACGCAGGGCGACCACGGCGGCGACCTCCTCGCCGAGGAGGTCGTGGCGGATGCCGATCACGGCGGCCTCGGCGACGCCGGGGTGCTCGTAGAGCACCTCCTCGATCTCCCGGGGATAGACGTTGTAGCCGCCGCGGATGATGAGGTCCTTCTTGCGGTCGACGATGTAGTAGTAGCCGTCGTCGTCCACCCGGGCCAGGTCGCCGGTGTGCAGCCAGCCGTCCACGATGGTCTCGGCAGTGGCGTCGGGGCGTCCCCAGTAGCCGGCCATCACGTTGTGGCCGCGTACGCAGAGCTCCCCGACGCCGTCCTGCGGGTCGAGGATGCGCATCTCCACGCCCTCGACGGGGGTGCCGACCGAGCCGGGTTTGCGGGGCCGGTCCAGGTGGTTGAAGGAGACCACCGGCGAGGTTTCGGACATGCCGTAGCCCTCGAGGACCGAGCAGCCGAAGGCGGCTTCGAAGCCGTGCAGCAGCTCGACCGGCAGGGAGGCTCCGCTGGAGATGCACAGGCGCAGCGAGTCGGTCTCGGTGCGGGAGTCGCGCCGGTGCTCGGCGAGCAGGGCCGCGTACATGGTCGGTACGCCTTCGAAGACGGTGACCTTCCGGTCCGCGATGGCGCGCAGCGCCTGGCCCGGATCGAAGCGTGACAGCAGGGTGAGACGGGCACCTGCGATCACGGCGGCGTTCATGGCGCAGGCCTGTCCGAAGGCGTGGAACAGTGGCAGGCAGCCCATCATGACGTCGTCAGGGGTGAGGCGAAGCACGCGCGCGGTGATCTCGCAGTTACGCGCGAGTCCGGCGTGGGTGAGCGTGGCGCCCTTGGGGACACCCGTGGTGCCGGAGGTGTAGAGGATGACGGCGACGTCGTCGCCCCCGCGGGCGGTGGCCGGCTCCGGGTCGGGGTGCCCGGCGAGGAGGTCGACCAGACCTCCGGGGGCGATGGAGACGATCGAGGTCGCGGCGCCGTCCGCACCGCGTCGTGCTTCTTCGGCCGCGTCCTGGTGGGCGAGCAGCAGGGTCATGGTGCAGTCGCGCACGTAGTGGGCGATCTCGCGCTGTCTCAGCAGCGGGTTCATCGGCACTACGACGGCGCCGGCGCGCAGGATGCCGTAGTACAGGACGGGGAATTCGGGGAGATTGGGCAGCATCAGGCCGACCCGATCGCCGGGTCGGACGCCGCGGGCGGCAAGGAGCGCGGCGGTGCGGCCGGCGAGGGCGTGCAGTTCGGCGTAGGTGAGCCGCTGGGCCCCGAGTTCGACGGCGGTCCGGTCGCCGCAGGTGTCGGCGGCGCGGGTGAGGAAGTCGTTGAGGTTCATCCGGGGTTCCTGATCAGCCGCGCAGGGCGGAGGCGAAAACGGCGGAAAGCAGCGCGGGGTTCGGCGCGGTGGTGAAGCGGGTGACGCGTGCGAGGGTGGTGCGGCCGGTGCGGTTGGTGACGAAGTACGGCGGCTTGGGGGACAGCGAGGGACATCCGGTGAACAGGCCGCGCGGGGCTGGGGCGAAGGGGGCGCGCAGCACGGTCTTCTCGATGTCCTCGAGCATGAAGGCGTTGTTGACGAATCCGATGCCGCTGCCGATCGCCTGCCGGGTGTGGCCGGGATGGGCGCCCCACGGGGTGTAGCCGAGCAGGAAGTTGACGCCGGACCAGCTGTTGACGCCGATGGTGCCGTAGCGCAGTTCGGCCAGGGCCCCTTCCACCGCGTCCGGATGGGTCCTCTCGGTCCGGGGGTGGACGATCAGGGTCGCGCCGAGCGTGCCGGGCAGAGTGGCGTTGGCGAAGTCGACGGCGTGCTGCAGGAAGTGCGCGGGGGTCTCGCCGGGCAGGCGGACGACGCCCAGGGCGCTGGCGAAGACCTCGCCGGTGAGCAGCATGTCGTCGCGGTCAGTGATGTCCGGAACCAGGATCCGCGAGTCTTCGGCGTGACATTCGGCCTGCGGGTGCTCCGCGAGCACGGCCTGGAGCCGCTGATGGGCCCCGGGGTAGTAGTCCCTGCGGGCCGGCAGGGCGCGCAGCACCCGCCGGATCTCCTCCAGCAGCAGGTCGGTACCGGGCCAGGAGCGGGGCAGCACCAGCACCTGGCTGGCGATGCAGTTGTGGCCGGAGTTGTTCATCTTGCTGGTGACGATGTGCTCGGCCTGGAAGCGGAAGTCCGCCCTGCTCCACGGCCCCGGCACCACGATGCAGGGGCTGACCCCGCCCAGCTCGCTCGTGAACGGCTTGTCGATCAGCGGGGTGTCCTCGCGGCGGCGCCGCTCGGCGTGTTCGTCGGTGCCCCAGACGATGGCGTCGTGGGTGCGGTCGCTGCCGGTCACATGGATGGAGTCCACGCCGTCGTGGGCGGTGAGGTAGGCGCCTTCGGCGGTTCCGCCGTCCACGAACCGCACCCAGCCGCGCTGGATGTACTCGGCGAAGATCCGCTCGAAGTGCGGGCGCAGATAGGCGTTGACCGGGTTCATCTTGGCGACGACGACCTGGCCCTCGGCATAGAGCTTGTGCAGGATGTCGGTCGCGGTGAGCGCGGCGACGTTGCCGGCTCCCAGGACCAGCGCCACACCAGGACGCCGCGCACCGCCCCGATACGGTCCGGCCGCTCGGCTCCGTGCCTGCTCTGCCGTGATCCCGGCTTGCATGCGGACCCGGGCCGAGTAGCCACCCAGCAGCAGACGGTCCCAGCCGGTGACGGGGAAGACGTCCACCCAGGTACGGCCGCCCCGCTGGTGCACCGCACCTTCGGGCAGCGGTTCGCGGCCCGCGGCCAGGCGTCGCATCACGTGCAGCCGCGCGCCGACGTTCTGGGCCAGCGACCACGGGCCGCCGGCCCAGTCCTCTGCGGCCCACGGGGCGTCGGGGCCGTACCCCTTGGCGTGTGCGCCCGCCGCGGCGAGGTCGGCCGCGCCGTCGCGGATTCTGGGCATGAGCCGTTCCAGCAGATCGATGCGCTCGGTGAGCGGCGCGGTCGCCCAGGACGAGGCGTGGTCACGCAGCTCCTTCAGGGTGCGGTCGAGGACGGGCGTGTCGAGGGCGGGGCTGTTCACGTCACTCCTTGGCGGGGCGGACGAGCGGAGACAGAACGAGGGTTGTCACGCAGCGCGGAGCCGAGCGTCACGGCCGCGGACCAGCAGCGATCAGGGTGGCTCGGTGGCCGTGCCACCCGATGTGGGCGGCACGGCCACCAGGGGAGGCACTACGGTCAGCCGGTGGATCGCACGGAGTGCCGATGGTGGCGGCGTGCTCAGGACAGCGGGACGCCGGCGATCGCGATGCGCTCCATCACCCGACGCTGGGGGTAGTAGTCGTTGATGGCGTAGTGCTGGACGGCGATGTTGTCCCAGATCGCGATCGAGTCCGGCTGCCAGCGGAACCGCACCTGCAGCTCGGGGACGCGCGCCTGCAGGCCGAGCTCGTGGAGCAGTTCCCGGCTCTCGTCCTCGGGAAGTCCGACGATGCGGGTGGTGAACGGCTCGTTGACGTACAGGGTCTTGCGCCCGGTACGCGGGTGCCGCACGACGACCGGGTGCTCCACCGGAGGCAGGAAAACGCGCAGTGCCTCGATCTGCTGCGGCGTCATGAACGAACCCCAGCTGGGCTCCCAGTCGTGTACGGCGGTGAGGCCGTCGATGCGCTCCTTCATCTCGGCCGTGAGGTTGTCGTAGGCGGCACCCATGTCGGCCCACATGGTGTCACCGCCGGCCGACGGGACCTCGACCGAGCGGAGCACCGAACCCAGGGCGGGCGCGGCCATGAACGAGTGGTCGCTGTGCCAGATGTTCTCCTGGCCGATGGCCGTCGCGTCCTTCGCCAGCCGTGAGACGCCGACGGTGTCGCCCTTGGGGAAGAACGGGTTCGGCTCCGGCTCCCCCCACACCGCGGCCAGGGAAAGGTGGGCGTCGACGCCGACGTCGTGCTGGTCACGGAAGAAGATCACCTTCCATTCGAGCAGTGCCTGCCGCAGTTCTTCGGCGAGCTCCTCGTCGATCGGCCGGGACAGGTCCACACCGTCGATCTCCGCCCCGATGTGCGGAGTCATCGGCGCGATCTTCAGCAGCCGGTACTCGGCCGGCGCCGTACCGGGCGCGGTCCGCTCCAGCACGCGCCGGCCGAAGTGGATCAGCGGCTTGTCCAGCAGGGGGTTCTTGTCGGCTCCGGTGGTCTCCATGCGGTCCTCCACGGTCGCATCCCAAAAATCGTTACGGGCAGTATCGATATCGAGAGAGGCGACCGCAAGGGTTTCTCCATGACCATTTCGCAGCCTCGCCCGCGGGGCGCGAGCCCGACGAGCAGCCCTGCGAACAGTGGAGCCGTCGGGCGGACGAATCGCCCTTCCCGTGGACCGCTCACACACCGCGATCCACGGACGGCGATGCCCCGACGTCACCAAAGGACGTGCCTTCACCGTGCCGCGCGGGTCGCGACCGCTCGCCCCGCCGAGCACTCCGCCCCGGCGGGGGTGGTCGCCGCCAGGGACCGTCCGAGGTTCGCCCCCACCCCCGCCGCCCGACGAGCAGGCCTCGACAAGGGCGCCCTGCCGCCCTCCCCGCATTCGCGGCGCACAGGTCTTGCCGTCAGCCCGGGCCGTATCGATACTTCACGTAACGATTTCCTCGCCGCTGCGATCGGCGCCTGTCGGCGCGCCTCGATCTGTCGGCGCTTCTTTCCCGTGCCGCACGCCGACCACGTCTGTCCGAGAGCAGCTACCTTCGCGGAGACCCCGTGCCCCACACCGATCTCGCCCCCGTCACACTCACCGACCCCGTCACGACGAGCCGCAGCCACCGACGGCATGCCTGGACCGTCACCGGGCTACTGGTCGTCTTCATGATGGTCAACTTCGCCGACAAGTCCGTCCTCGGACTGGCGGCCGACCCGATACGCCATGACCTGGGCCTGTCCGCGACCGGATTCGGGCTGGCCAACAGCACGTTCTTCCTGTTCTTCTCGGTCTGTTGCGCCGCGGGCGGGCTGCTGGCGGACCGGGTGAGGCCACGGTGGCTGCTGCTGGGCATGGCGCTGCTGTGGTCGATAGCCCAGATGCCGATGGCTCTCGGCGGGGGGCTGTCCGCGCTGGTCGCCTCGCGGATCGTGCTGGGTGCCGCAGAGGGGCCTGCCTTCCCCGTTGCCCAGCACAGCGCCCTGGCGTGGTTCCCGGACCGGCGACGCAATCTTCCCGGCGCCCTGCTCAACGTGGGCGTCGCCCTTGGTGTGGTGCTTGCCGCACCGGGGCTGACCTGGGTGATCCAGCACCACGGCTGGCGTTCCGCCTTCGCCGCGGTCGCCGTCGCCGGCGTGGTGTGGGCGGCGGCCTGGGCCGTTTTCGGCAGGGACCGGACCACGGAAACCGGCGGTCAGGGCGCCGGTACCGACCCCGACGGCAGCGCCGAAGAGCGCTCTCCCGACCTCTCGTACCGCCGGATCCTGGGCACCAGGACCTGGATCGGCGCCACGATCGGCTACTTCAGCACCTACTGGGTGATCGCCCTCTCACTGGTGTGGGTGCCCTCATACCTGCACGACGGCCTGGGCTACCCCGCCACCACGGCCGCCGGCCTGGTCGCCGGTATCTGGGCGGTCAGCGGCATCGCGATGCTGGGACAGGCCGGAGTGACCGGATGGCTGCTGCGCCGCGGCGTGACAAGCCGGTGGGCCCGTGCCCGCGTCGGAGGCATCACCCTTCTGGTCTCGGCGCTCGGGTGTGCCATCCTTTCGCAGGCCGCTCGCGGGCCGCTCACCGTGCTGCTCCTGCTCGTCGGTTTCGGCCTGTGCGGGACCATGTCGACCGTCGCGGTCACCTCGGTCGCCGAAGTCGTTCCGGCCGGCCGGCGCGGTGGCGCTCTCGGCCTGATGAACGCCGTGGTCACCACAGGCGGCCTGATCGCCCCCGCCCTGACGGGATACCTGGTCGACACCCAGGGCAGATCCGGCTACCAGCACGCCGTACTCCTCACGGCTGTACTGCTCCTGCTGGGTGGCACGGCCGCCGTGACCCTGATCGACCCGGCCCGCGACGCTCGTCGCCTGGCCCCCTGACCCTCGCCGCCGACCCTGCGCTGGACCGTTCCGCCCCGACGACGGGCGGAACGTCACGCATGCGACCCGAGCCCGACGGGCCCACGGTTCTCAGGTTCCCGGGTGACCGACCGCCCGGACGACCAGATCCACCAGGTCCTCCACAAAGCGCGTGCTGGGCAGTTCACGTTCCGCCAGCAGGCGGTACACCAACGGTGCCGCCACCAGCGTGGCGGCCGAGCGGATGTCGATGTCGGGCCGCACCTCGCCGCGGGCGATGCCACGTTGGAGGATGCGGCGCGTCTCGGCCATCAACCGGTCCGTATAGTCCACGTACTCTCCGCGGGGCTCGCCCGCCTCGGTGGCCGACGCCATGAGTTCGGCCAGCAGCCGCGCCGTACCCGGTCGCCGGTACGCCTCCAAGCGCGCCGTCAGCACCTCGCGCAGTTCCGCACGAACGTCTCCCAGGTCCGGCACCGACAGCGGGCCGATGCGCGACTCGGCCGCCGCAATGATCAAAGCCTGCTTGGAAGGCCAGCGCCGATAGATGGCGGGCTTGCTCACGCCGGCACGCGCAGCCACGGCATCCATGGTCACCGCTTTGACGCCCTGCTCGGTCACCAACTCGATCACCGCGTCAAGGGTGTCGCCCGTGACCCGCTCCTGCCGCGGCCGCCCGGGTCCCCGTTCGGCCTTCTGAGTCTCTGCCCCGCCCATGCTTCGAGAATACGGGGCGTCGAAAGCACCCCCGTCGCGTGCCGTCCGACCCGTCGTGCCGAGCACTCGTGAGGTTCTGACCGCCTCGGACGCCGACCGCTCTCCGAACGAGATCCATGGGTGGATGCCCAGGCGACGTCTGTGCGTGTGCGCGAGCGCACGGTCCGGAACAAGGTGTCATGAGCCGAATCGTCCACGAAGCCGCGCGGCGCTGACCAGGTAGAACAGCACTACGCGGCAGCGCCGAGCACCCACGTCAAGGGCTCGACCCCACTGAAACGGCGAGGCTGGTCGTAGTCCTCGTGTCGCCCGGCAGCGCCGCGATGTCGTCCAGGACCTGACCACGACTTGTCGTTGTGATCGGTGCGCAGCAGCGTGACCGGCAGCTGGGATCCGGCCTTGCCAGGTGGGAGAGCATCCCGGCCATGGGGGTGATGCCGGTGCCGGTGCCGGCGAACACCATCGGGCTGCCGGTGCAGTCGTCCAGCGCCAGGGCGCCGAACGGGACGGACGGGGTCAGCACGTCGCCCACCTGGACCGTGTCGTGCAACAACGTTGCTGTACTGGGGCGGCCGGCGGTGCCATGCGGCAGCGACATCGACGACGAAGGTCACCACGTCGTCGGTCTCCCGGATCTTCCGCTCGACCTCCCACTGCCGCCGGCATGTCTGCGTTTGACCCCCTGCGCTGTACAGCCCGCGTTCGATGTGGCCATCCCGCACAGAGCACCATCAGGACGATCAGGCAGGCCCGACAACCGGACCGCGCTCCGCTCAGCCGCGACAACTAGGTGAGGGCGCGTCCGGCCGGTCACTGGATGCGGATCTCGGCCGGCTGCAGGCAGTGCGCGGTGATCTCGCCGGGGGCGGGGCCGCGGGCACCGGGCTCGGTGGCTTGCAGCCGGGTCGGCCTGCCTCGTTCGCCGTGCCGACAGTTGAAAGACCGTCCCGTGGTCGAGTGAAAGACCGTCCCGTGCACAAGATGCAGGCAGGGGGGCTGCTTCACGGTGGAAAGACGCTCGTGGTCCGGCCTCCTATTGGCCAAGCCTCTCCTGTTCCAGGTGCTCACCGCCGGGCTGTGCACCCGCCCTCGGTCCGTGCGGCTGCCCACAGTGCGATCTGCGTGCGAGAGCGCAGGCCCAGCTTGTCGCGGATCTTGTCCAGGTGCGTGGCGACCGTGTGGACCGAAAGGCCGAGCTTGTCCGCGATCTGCCGGTTGGTCAGCCCTTCGGTGACGAGTTCGGCCACCGTGGACTCCCTTGCGGTGAGCCGGAGCCGCTCGTCGGTGGCGCGGACATCGCGCCTCGATCGGTCCTCGCCGCTCCCTGCGCCGAGCGCGTACGCGACCAGCCGCTCTCCGCGCAGCCCACGGGCCCCGGCGACGGCAGCCTCCCGCGCCGCAGCCGACAGCCGTGTCCGGGCACGCGCCGCCGCCTGTTCCATCCTGTGCCGCCAGGGAGCCTCGGGCTCGGTGTCCAGGCGGCGCCGCGCCTGCACGCTCGCCTCGTACAGCCTCAGCGCACGCTGCATGTCGCCGCTCTCCGCAGCCACGAGGGCGAGGCCCTCCACGGGGTACAGGGCATGGAAGCTGGCTCCAGGAGCGATCCGCAGCACCTCGGAGAACAAGGTCTCCGCACTGCGCAGACGCCCCAAGGCCAGCCGTACGGCTCCCGCGGTGTGCAGCGCGGCCGCGATCCGGGGCCACGGCGCTTGTTGCCTCAGCACGGGCAGACACCGTGTCATCAGTTCGTCGGCCTCCACCTCGCCGCCGGACTGAAGCAGCGCCCAGGCCAGGTGATGGGTGCACCAAGCAATGTCCTGCGGGCTGCCGGGGGACGCAACGGCCTCCAGGCACTCCCTCAGATCCGCGACGGCCTCGGCGAACTCACCGCGGCACAGGCGCGCCGCCGCCCGTGCGTCCAGGGCGTTGGCCAGTCCGGCGGCATCGCCGCGCATCCGTTCGCTCTGCACCGCCTGCTCCCCCAGGCACAGCGCCTCGTCCAGATCGGCCTGCTGGCAGGCCACGCGTGCGGCGAGCGCCGGCACCTGCCCACCCAGCGCCCGCCCCCCGGCTCCCCGCAGCAGTCCGCTGAGCAGCGCACGGGCGGCCGACGGCTGCTCCTGCTGGTAGTGCACTCGTGCCAGCTCCAGCGTCAGCCGCGCCAGTACGGCATCGCCGTGGCCGGTGCTGCAGGCCAGTACCGACACGAGATTGTCCCGTTCCGCCGCGAGCGGGCTGCCGGCCTGGTCGGCGAACACCTCCCTGCGGCCTGCGCCGGCCAGCTCGGTCAGCCACGCGAGCGCCCGGCGCAGGGTGGCGTACAGCTCGCCGGATGCACGCAGACGGTCCAGGGCGCAGGCACGGATGGCACTCAACTGCCTGAAACGTGTGGGCGCCGTCTCTCCCGGCAGACGTACGACGAGCGACTTCGCCTCCAGGGCGCACAGGATGCGGAACACCTGCCGCCGGTCAATGCCGTCACCGGCGCAGACTGATTGCGCAGCGGTCGCGTCGAACCCGCCGACCAGGACCGAGAGGCGCCGGAAGACCGCCTGCTCGGCCGGATCCAGCAGCCGATGGCTCCAGTCGACGGCCGCGGCGAACCCGCTGTGGCGTGCGGGTCCGGTTCTGCTACCCCCGGTCAGAAGGTCCAACTGGCAGAACTGGTCGTCCAGCCCTGCCAGGATGTCGCTCAGCGCGAGCGCACCGACGCGGCGGGCCGCGAGTTCGACTGCGAGCGCCAGGCCGTCCAGGCGCCGGCAGATCTCGGCCACCAGATGGCCGTTGCCGCGATGGAGCGCGAAACCTGGGGAGTTGCTCGCGGCCCGGTCGACGAAGAGCCGTACGGCATCGGACTGCATGAGGGCCGTCGCATCGTGTCCGGCGTCGGCCGGCGGCAGGGAGAGCTCGCCGAGCCGGAACACGGTCTCTCCGGGCACCCTCAGGGCCTCCCGGCTGGTGGCCAGGATCCGCAGACGGGGGCAGCGGCCCAGCAGGGTCGCCGCCAGCCGGGCGCACGGCTCGGCCAGATGCTCGCAGTTGTCCAGAATCAGCACCCGGGAGGCGTCGCCGATCGCCCGGACCAGCACGTCGACGCCGGTCCGACCCGCTCGTTCGCCCACCCCCAGCGCGGCGGCCACGGACTGCGTCGCCAGCCCGCCGTCCTGGAGTGAGGCGAGTTCCACGAGGTCGACTCGTGCGAAGCGCCGCGGTAATCCCTTGGCGAACTCCAGCGCCAGCCGGGTCTTGCCCACACCACCCGCACCGGTCAGCGTGAGGAGGCGCGAGCTCCTCAGGAGGGTCCGCAGGGCCGACAGCTCGCTGTGCCGGCCGACGAAGGAGTCGAGCGCCGACGGCAGGACGTTCCCACCGGCCGTCGAGACCGCAGGCGTGACGCCCGAGGCCGCCCGTCGCCGCAGCGCCCGCTGCCGACAGGCGCTGGAGCAGTACCGAGCCGGCCGGCCCCCGTGCGGCCTCACGGTCAACGTCGCACCGCACACTTCACACGTTCGACTCCGGCTCATGCCCGACTCCTGGCCGCACCGCCCCGGAGCGAAACCATCGCCTTCAGCCATGTGTCTCTGCGACGTCTGAGCCGGTCGGCTCCGGCAGGAGCACTGCGGCCGGAGTCGCGCGTGCGATGGCCGACACGGTGGCAGGGCCGGCCACTGCAGGCGTCCGGGTGCGTCAGGGCGTGCCGGCGGGGTCGATGCCGAGCACGACGGTTCCGGTCACTCCCTTTCCGAGGTCGCTGCCAGCCTGGGTGAGGGTCAGCAGGGTCGAGGACCCGCCGTTGCGGTAGATGCCGTCCCGCGCGTTGAGCGTGCGGGTGACCGTGTTGTTCCGGTACGGGGCCAGGGCAGCGATCCTGGTGTTGTACGCCTCCGGGAAGTAGAGCTGGCCCGTATGGGACACGTGGCCACCGTGGTACGTCCCGTGGGACACGGTGCCTCCCGCATGCGTCTTCACGTGGATGTGGAGGGCCCGGCCGGTGTACCAGCCGGGGTAGACGGTGGTGAACTCCGCGACACCGGCGGAGTCGGTCAGCTGCACGCCGCGCAGGAAGGTGGTGTCCGGGGTGGAACCGCCGGCGACATAGCCGGAGTAGACCCCGAGGGCGTCGCAGTGCCAGATGTCGACCGCCGTCTGGGGCAGCGGGGCGCAGGTCGCTGCGTCGACCACCGTCACGCGGAGGGTCAGCGGAACACCCGCCTTGCCCTCCGTGATGTCCTTGCGGACCGTCTCCAGGTCCAGGTAGTACGGCCCCTCGGTCTGCTCGGGCGTGAGGACGCAGGCTGCAGCCGGCCGGGCCGCGGCCTGGTGCTCGGTGTCGGCGGTCGCCTGCGTGGCGGCGAGACCCAGCGCGGCCACGCCGAGGGTGGCACCGCCCAAGGCGGCTATGACGGACCTGCGGGTGGCACCCGCGGGAACGTCCGACGGACGGAGGTCGCGCTGCGGTTCCGCGGTGTTGTGGTGGGGGATGTCAGTCATGGCGTGAGCATGGCGCCTGTGACGGCTCAGGGGATCGTACGGACGACCCACGAGGCAACCGCGTAACGAAACCCTCCATGGGGGCCGCGGGCCGCCGCGCCCGTGACGATCCGGATCAGCAGGACGCGGGCCCTGAGTCGTGTGGGGCCATGTGCGGACGGCGACGCTCCAACAGGCGCGGCGGGTACGGTCGTTCGCTCCTCTCGGCGACGACCGCCTCGTCGTCGAGAACGTGCCGACTCGGATGCGGCGCCATTCGGACAGCGAGGCCGCCTGGTTCAGGTTGTCGGCGTCGGCCTGGTCCGTCCGCGCGGTGAGCAGCGTTCATCGGGGTTGGCATCACGTCATACGTCACGGGCCGAGGCACGTCGCAGATCCCGTGGTGCACCAAGGACTGGGATCAGAATGAGGTGCTCGCCGCTCGGGAATGACGGGATGTCAGTTGGCGTTGTCACCCGCCAGACAGGGGGTGGGTGCGGCCGAGATGCGTGGTGGGAGCAAGCCATGGCTGGTCGAGGACGGTCTGTGGGAGCGGATCGAGCCGCTGCTGCCGGTGGTCGAGCGGCGCTTGCGGTATCCGGGGCGTCGGCGGATCGATGGACGCCGGGTGCTGTGCGGGATCTTGTTTGTGCTGTACACCGGCATCCCGTGGCGGCATCTGCCGCAAGAGCTCGACTTCGTCTCGGGGATGACCTGTTGGCGGCGGCTGCGGGACTGGAACGAGGCCGGGGTCTGGCAGCGTCTGCACGAGCTGCTGCTCGCCGAACTGCGGGCGGCCGGGATGCTGGACTTCTCCCGGGCCGCCGTCGACTCTTCGCATGTGCGTGAGATGAAGGGCGGGCCGGCCACCGGACGCTCCCCGGTGGACCGTGGCAAGATCGGCAGCAAGCACCACGTGATTGTCGAGGCACGCGGCATCCCTCTGGCGGTGACGCCGACCGGGGGAAACCGCAATGACGTCATCGAGCTGATCCCGCTGATCCAGGCCGTTCCGCCGATTCGCGGCAGGAGCGGCCAACCGCTGCGCCGCCCGAAGCGCGTCTACGCTGACCGCGGCTACGACCACGACGTTTACCGTGACCGGGTCCGCAGGTTCGGGATCATGCCGGTCATCGCCTGACGCGGCACCGAACACGGTTCCGGTCTCGGGGTCTACCGCTGGGTCATTCCTGGGGCTGGGCGTCGTTGTCGCCGCCGAAGTCGGGTACGTCTGCGGACAGCAGGTGTTCGGCGCCGTGTTCGAGGGTCTTGGCTGTCTCGGTGGAGCGAGGGAGCATGGTCTTCTCATAGGTGCGGATGGCGTCGTCGACAGTGGCGGCGTTCGCGAGGGCGACGGCGAGTTCGCTGGCGTCGAGCATGGCGAGGTTGACGCCGACGCCGAGCGGGGGCATGAGGTGGGCGGCGTCGCCGAGCAGGGTCACCGTCGCGTTGTGTTCCCAGGTGTGCGGGACCGGAAGGGCGAGGATCGGGCGGTCGATGTAGGGGCCGTCGTTTTCGGTGATCATCCGGCGCATGCGGGGCGACCAGTGGGCGTACTCGTCGCGTAGCACGGCGCGGATGCCGTCGGTGTCCTCGGCGGTCAGCCCGTTGGCGCTGATCCAGTCGACCGGGACGCGTTGGATGATGTAGACGCGGATGTGGTTTCCGCTGTTGCGCTGGGCGAACAGGCCGCGTTCGCCGTCGGCTGCGTGGGCGCTGCCTGAACCGACCAGCTCGGCAATCTCGGGGTGTCGGTTCTCGACCTCGGAGAACCGTGCTTCCAGGAAGCTGACCCCGGTGTACTCGGGGGTGGCGGGGGACACGGCCGGGCGTACCCGGGAGAAGGCGCCGTCGGCACCGATGACCAGATCGGTCTCGATGCTCGTGCCGTCGGCGAAGTGCAATCGCCGCGGCCCATCGGCGGATCCGCTGATCATGTCGAGGGCGCGGCCCCAGCGTACGGTTCCCGGCTGCACGGAGTCGAGCAGCAGGTTGCGCAGTTGACCGCGGTCGATTTCCGGTTTGAAGAGCTCGTCGGGCGCCGGGACTTGATGGGATGTGATCGTGCCGGTCGGGTCCATCTGGCGCATTTCCTGCCCTTCGGGACGGGCGAGGGCGAAGAACTCGTCGAGCAGGCCGGCCTCGCGCAGGGCGACCTGGCCGTTGTCGGCGTGCAGGTCGAGGGTGCCGCCCTGGTTGCGGGCGTCGGGGCCCGGGTCGCGTTCGTAGACGGTGACCGAGAGGCCACGCTGCTGGAGGATGCGAGCGCAGGTCAGTCCGCCGGGTCCGGCACCGATGATGCTGATGCTGGCGTTGGCGGGCTCTGGGGAGTTCATGGTTGTTCCATTCGGTCGGCGAAGAGGAGTCATCGGGCGAACAGAGCGGGGCGGGGCACTCCGGCGTCGGCCTCAGTCATGGACGTGCTTCGAGCGTCCCCTTGAGGGACAGGACGGCGACGGGCGGTGCGGTGCAGACGATGACCATGCCGGCACGGACGTGCCGCTCAGGTGCCCACAACCTCATAAAATCAGAACAAGAAAAAAAGTGCAACGGTTCTACTTAGCGATTGGTTTGACTATCGGATACGCTCTAGTCATGACCGTGCCCCCCGTCAGCCGCCGCGACCGCAAGAAGGCGGCCACCCGGCAGGCAATCGCCGACGCCGCACTGCAGCTCTTTCTGGAGCGTGGCTACGATCAAGTAGGCATCCGTGACATCGCCGACGCCGCCGACGTATCGACCGCTACGGTCTTCAAGCACTTCAGCGGCAAGGAGGCGCTGGTATTCGACCAGGACCAGGACCGGGAGTCAGAACTGATCGCCGCGGTGCGGGAGCGACCCTCCGGTCAGAGCATCCTCGACGCCCTCCGACAGCACGTCCTCGACACCTGGCCCCCGATCGAGGTGCATCCTCAGGCGGCCGAGTTCACCCACCTGGTGGACTCCACGCCGGTGCTGCGCGCGTACGCCGAACGCATGTGGACCCGGTACACCGACAGCCTCAGCGCAGCCATCGCCGACGAGTTCGGCGTGGACCACGACGACCTCGCATGTGTGGCTCTTGCTCGATTCGTACTCGACATCCCGGCCCTCGCTCGCGGTCGGCAGGACCGCCGAGCCGCCGTCGAGGCAATCTTCGACATCCTCACACACGGCTGGGAACCGCCCAGCAAGCCGTCTGCGCCGTAGCCCCCATGGGTTTCCGGCCGCAGCCACCCCTTGGCCCCGGCAATGAGAACTGACACACCCTCATCCCCGGGCAGGGAGCACCTCATTCTGATCCCAGCCCTAAATGGGCTGGGTGCAGTCATCAGCCTCCTGGTCCCACCAGCAGAGGGAGAACCTCCTGGTGTCGTACTCGCCGAAGAAGCCGGGCTCCCTTCGGCGCCGCGGTCCGTGGCCGACTGCACGTGGGCGGCCAGAACGTGGTCGGGCGCGCACTCGGCACGCCCTCACGCCGTCGGTCAGGTGCCCCGGGGAGGCGGCGTGGTCGCGGCCCGTGCCCGCCGTGTTCACTCGCGGCGCAGGACCTTCGACCCGTGCCAGCGGCAGATCGTGAGAGCGAAGTGGAGGTCGAAGGCGTTGGCGTCGAGGTCGAGGTGGTAGTGGTCGACGGCGCGCTGGACGCGGTAGTGGACGGTGTTGCGGTGCACCATCAGCTGGTCCGCTGTGGCGGCGTAGCTGCGATTGGTGGCGAGGAAGACGCGCAGCGTCTCACGGAGGAGCTCGCGGCGGCGGTCGTCCACGGCGAGCTCACCGAGGGTGTCGAAGACGAAGTCGGCCAGTTCGCGGGGCTCCTCGACCAGGAGAGCGACGGGCGCGACGCGGGTGAACGCCACCACTTCGGGGGTCCCGGCCCCCGCGGAGAGGGCGAGGGCCTTGGCGCGGGCAGCGGCTCGGGTGCTGCGGCGGAAGCCGTCGAGGCCGGGGCGGACGATGCCGAGGGCGACCCGCACCGGTAGCGCCGCGTCGGCCAGTTGGGTGGCGACGGTGTCGGGGTCCACCGGGCAGTCGGGCCTGACGGCCAGCCAGATCCGGGCGTCGGCCTCGTCGGTGTGGACCAGCAGGGGACGGCCATGGGCACGCAGGACGGTGGACAGCAGCGACGCCAACCGGTCGAAGACGGCGGTGGGGTCGGCGGTCGCCGTGGCGCCGTGGAGCCAGCCCTCGACTGCCATGTGGTTGCCGGACAACCGGTAGTCGAGGGCGGCCTCGGCCTGCCGCAGATCGACGCGGGGGTTGTCGAGGAGCTGGCCGACCCAGTACTGGCGCAGCATGCCACGGGTGCCCACCCAGCGTTCACGCTCCTCCTCGTAGACACGGCCGATCTGGTCGCAGACCCGGTCCACATAGGCGGAGCTGAGGCTGACCAGGGTGATCACGGTGCCGGCCGGGTCCGGCAGCCCCAGGCGGACGGCTTCGCCGAGGACCAGGTCCAGGCTCTGCGCATGGCCGAGCCGGTAGGCGCGCAGCAGGGCGGAGAGCGGAACGTCGCGCTGGGCGAGCCTGCGGGCGTAGGAGACGGCCGAGGCCGGCGCGTCCACGGTCTGCGGATCGATGCGGTTGATGATGACGTGCAGGGCGGTGACGATGTTCTCGGTGATGCTGGCTTCCAGGAGCCTGTGCAGCGGTTCGTCGTGTTCCAGTCGGGCGATCTCCGCCTCGGTGGTGGCGACCAGCCTGGCGATGACGTCGTCCCGGTTGGCCTGTATCACCTGGGCGACGAGAACGACCGGGTCCGGTGCCCCCTCCGGCCGCTGCGCGGGACCGCTCACCGGTCCAGGTACCGCAGTGCGGAGCGGGCGGCGTTCGCGCCGCACATGCCGTGCACCCCCGCACCGGGTGGGGTGGCCGCCGAGCACAGGTACACGCCGGGGATGCCGGTGCTGTAGGGGTCGAGGGACATCCGGGGGCGCAGCGCGACCTGCCGTGCGGTGTTGGCACCGGCGACGATGTCGCCGCCGACGAAGTTCGCGTTGTACCGGGCCAGTTCGGTGGCCGAGCGCGCCGAGAGTCCCACGATCCGCTCCCGGACCCCGGGCGCGAACCGCTCGATCTGGCGCAGCACCGCCTCGGTGGCGTCACCGGGGTGGCCGTGCGGAACGTGGGCGTACGCCCAGACGGGGTGGATGTCGCCGCGGGAGCGGCCGGGGTCGGCGAGGTACTGCTGGCCGACCAGGACGAACGGGCGCTCGGGCATCCGCCCCGCGGCGGTCTGCGCCTCCGTACGGACGACCTCCTCCAGGGTGCCGCCCAGGTGCACGGTGCCCGCGCGGCGGCATGCGTCATGGGTCCACGGGATGCCGTCCTGGACGGCGAGGTCGACCTTGAACGCCGCCGGTCCGTGCCGCCAGCCGCGGTAGGCCCGGCGGACCCGGCCGGGCAGCCAGTCGCCGCAGATGCGTGCCGCGGCTCCGGGCGTGGTGTCGAGCATGACGATCCGGGCGGGGGCCAGTTCGGCCAGGGAGTCCACCCGCACCCCCGTCTCGACGGTTCCGCCGAGCCGGCCGAGCAGTGCGGCCAGCGCATCGGTGATGGTCCTGGAGCCGCCGCGGGCGACCGGCCAGCCGAAGCGGTGGGCGGCGCCGACGAGCATCAGTCCGACCGCGGAACCGGCCGGCCCGGTCAACGAGTACATCAGATGGGCCGCCGCACCCGCGAAGAGCGCCCTGGCCTCCTCGGTGCGCCAGCGCCGGGCCACCGCTGTGGCGGGCTGGAGTGCCCTGAGCCCGAACCTGGCCAGCGCCACCGGGTGGGCGGGCAGATGAGGCACCGGGCGCAGCACATCCTCGGTGAGCGCGTCGAAGTCGTCGGCCAGGGGGGCGAACAGCCGCTGCCAGGCGGCCCCGTCCACGCCGAGCCCGCGCACGGTCCGTTCCATGGAGCGAAGCAGCACCCCGGCCCGCCCGCCGTCCAGCGGGTGAGCCAGATCGACCTCGGGCCACGCCCAGTCGACGCCGTACCGCTCCAGGCCGAGGGTGCGCAGGAACGGCGAGCCGACGCCCAGCGGGTGGACCGCGGAGCAGTGGTCGTGCAGGAGTCCGGGGAGGGTCAGTTCGCTGCTCCGGGTGCCACCGCCGATCTCGTCGGCGGCCTCCAGGACGGTCACCTTCAGCCCCCGCTGGGCGAGGGCGACGGCGGCGGCCAGCCCGTTCGGGCCGGCCCCCACCACGATCGCGTCACTCATGTGCGGCCGCCACCTCGGTCGCCGGTCGCGGGTGTGCGACGGGCTCGACGGGAATCGCGGGTGTCTCGTCGTCGAGCCAGGGCTGCCGGGTCACCATCTCCCCCACGTTCACATGTCCCTCCTCGATCAGGCCGCTCGCCGCGTCCACGATGCGGTAGTGCTGGCGCTGCCGGTGGGTCGGCTGGGACTCCAGCACGACGACGCGCAGGTCGCCCGGCGCGAAACCGCACCGCTGCTGTACGGCGGCCACCAGCTGCTCGTTGTGCAGATGGCCGTCGCCGAAGTTCCAGCCGAGGACAGCCCCCGCCACGGTCTCGCCGTCCCGCACATCGTAGGACTCCACGTCGTCCACGGCCCGCGGCAGCAGCCCGGCCAGCGCGCGGCCGTGGCTGTGCATCGCCCGCCAGGCCAGCCCCTGGTGCAGTACCAGCTCGGCGGCCTCGGCTCCGTACAGGCGGGTGAGCTGCTCCACGGGCAGACCGGAGGCCTTCACGACGTGCTCGCCCAGCCGGTGCTCGGTGCCCTTGCGGAAGCACCACAGGCTGGTGGCCCAGTTGCCGGCGTAGTAGCGCATCGAGGGCAGGAACGACACCAGGTCGGGACGGACGTGCCCGAGCAGAGGGACCACGGCCAGGCTCAGCACCAGCACCGCGGCCAGCGGCGGCGAGTGCAGCGTGAAGGCGCCGACCGTCGCGTCGTGGCCGAAGAGGACGAGCGCCGAGTAGATGAAGAAGACGTTCCACTCCAGCGGTACGCCCATCGGGAAGGTGGACATGATGTGCAGATGGAAGACGACCATCACGGCCAGAGCGACCGTGGTGACGGGCCCGCCGTGCGAGAGCGCCAGGACCAGCGGCACCACGTACTCGATGACCGTGCCGCCGTGCGCGGCCGCGGCGGCGAGAGCGGACGGCCTGAGATCGTCGGGGAAGTGCCGGTACAGCCGGCGTTTGAACCAGGCCGGCCGCAGCGGGCTGTTGCTGATCATCACCGCGACCACGAACGGGAAGTGGCGGTTGAGCTTGGAGGAGGCGGCGCCCCACCACAGGGCGAGCATGACCAGTTTCAGCGCGGCGGTCATGTCGCTCACCGGGAAGAGGAAGACCACGAGCGTCAGACCGTAGTGCTCCGCGCGGGCGGCCAGGAAGACGGTCTTGTCGCGCAGCCCGAGCAGCGCGAGCAGCGCGGCGAGGACGGCGACGCGCCACGGAGCCGGCACGCCGGACGCGCCCGGGCCGCCTGACTCGCCCGGTGAGCACAGCAGCCACACCGCCGCCCCGAGCAGCGCCGTGTACAGGGCCACATCGGCCACCGTGCGCCGGGTTCCCGCGGTGAACGGGATCCGGCCGGGCCAGGGGGGCAGCCGTACCGTGCCGGGGCGCAGCCAGTGCAGAAACGCGCCCACCGGCGGCAGGAAGTGTGAGCTGAGCGGGCCGGAGCCGCAGCCGAGGCCCAGCACCTCCCACAGCAGTGTCCAGACGACGAGTTTCTGGTAGACGAGCGGCTCCGCCCACCAGGTACCGAAGTCCGCGATGCCTCCCACGCCGGGGGTCGCGGAGACGACCGCGATGCCGCCGAGCGCGTACGCGGTGATCTTGAGCAGGTACAGCAGGTGCACGATGCCGGGGGTGCCGAAGCCGTGCATGGTCCAGTGCTCGGCCAGCGGCCTGATGCGTTGCTGGTAGGGCCGGCTGCGCCACTGCTGCAGGTCGACGTCCGCCGTGTTCGGTGCGAGGAATCCCATGACTGTTCTCCCGCCCCTTCTCAGCCGGTCACGGTGACGGCGGTGGTCCTGGCCCGCAGCGCGGGTTTGTCCGTCTTGCCGACGGGATTCCTGGGCAGCCGGTCGACGAAGACGATGTCGGTGGGCACCTTGAACCCGGCCAGCCGGGCCCGGCAGTGGTCGAGCAGGCCGCCCGCGTCGGTCGCCGCGCCCGGACGCAGCGCCACGAACGCCACCGGTACTTCGCCGAGCCGCGGGTCGGCGGCGCCCACCACGGCGGCTTCGAGGACATCGGGGTGGTCGCCGAGGACGGTCTCGACCTCCTTGGGGTAGATGTTCTCGCCACCTCGGATGATCATGTCCTTGATGCGGTCGACCAGCACCAGGTAGCCGTCCTCGTCGAAGCGGCCGACATCGCCGGTGTGCAGCCAGCCGTCGACCACCGCGCGGGCGGTCTCCTCCGGGCGGCCCAGGTAGCCGCGCATCACGTTGGGTCCGCGGACGACGACTTCACCGGTCTCCCCCGCCGGGACGATCCGGCCCCGCGGGTCCATCACGGCGACCTGCTGGCCGGGCATCGGCCGTCCGACCGTGCCGGGCCTGCGCGGGCCGTCCAGTGGGTTGGTGGTGGAGGCGCAGGTGCCCTCGGAGAGGCCGTAGCCCTCCAGGACCGGGATGCCGTAGCGGCGCTCGAACCGCTCGATGAGTGCGGGCGGCATCGGGGCCGCCCCGCAGGCGGCGAACCGCACCGACGAGGTGTCCGGCGTTACGTGGTCCGGCAGTTCGGCGAGCATCGAGTAGATCGCCGGGACCGCGGAGAAGCAGGTCGGGCGCGCGGTTTCGACGAGGTCGAAGAAGGTCTCGGCCCGGAACCGTCCGGCCACCGTGACCCGTCCGCCGGCCAGCAGCGGGGACAGCACGCCGACCACGATCCCGTTGACGTGGAAGAGCGGCAGGATCAGCAGGCTGTGGTCGGCCGCGGAGAGCCGGGCGGACTCGATCATCATGCCCGCCATGGCGGCGAGGTTGGCGTGGTCGAGCATGACGCCCTTGGGGCGCCCGGTGCTGCCGCTGGTGTAGATCAGCAGGGCGAGCGCGTCCGCATCCGTCTGCGGTGCGGCCGTGTCCTCGGCCGCGGCGCCCAGTTCGGCCACCGTGAGCGTCCCGGCGAGTGTCGACGGCTCCGCGGTGACGACCACCGCGGCACCCGCGTCGCCGAGCTGGTACCGCACCTCGTCGTCGGTGAGTGCCGGGTTGACCGGGGTCACCGCCGCGCCGAGTCGCCAGGCGGCGAAGAGCGCGACGACGAAGTCCACCGTGTTGGGCAGCAGCAGTGCCACCACGTCCCCGCGCCCGATCCCCCGCGCCCGCAGGGCCGCCGCGGCTCGGCGGACCCGGCGGGCGAACGCCGCGTTGTCCAGGACCGACGTCTCGTCGGCTGTGCAGGGGCCGTCGGCGTCCCGTCGGGCCCGCAGGTCTGGCAGTTCCGCGATGTGCATGTCGGCTCCTCGTGGTACGTCGACGGACGTCGGGCGGACGGAGCGCCCGTCCCGACGCGGGACGGATGTCCGGTACATGAGGAGAGACGGTACGAATGGGCGGGGCTCGCGGCCCATGGGCGCGGACGACGACGCTCGCCGCCGGACTTGTGCGCGGCGCACGAAGCCGGGCCGGCACGCCCGCACCGGTCCGCGCCGGCCCCGAGGCACGCTTCACTCGGGGCCGGCGCGGGGTCGTGGGGAGCCCGGGTCAGACGAAGGCGCTCTCGCCGGTGACCGCCTTGCCGACGATGAGGGTGTTCATCTCGCGGGTGCCTTCGAACGAGTAGATCGCCTCGGCGTCGGCGAAGAACCGGGCGATGTCGTGGTCGAGCACGATGCCGTTGCCACCGAAGATCTCCCGGCACCATGCGACCACCTCGCGCATCCGCGAGGTGACGTACGCCTTGGCCAGCGAGGAGTGCTCGTCGCGGAAGACGCCGGCGTCCTGCAGCCGGGCGAGCCGGACCAGCATGCCCCAGCAGGCGGTGATGTTGCCGAGACTCTTGACCAGCAGGTCCTGCACCATCTGGAACCGTGCGATCGGCCGGCCGAACTGCTCGCGTTCCTTGGCGTAGTCGAGCGCCAGCTCATAGGCGCCGATCATCACGCCGAGGGCCTGCCAGGCGACTCCGCTGCGGGTGGCGCGGAGGATCTCCGCCACGTCACGGAAGGAGTCGATCCGCTGCAGCCGGTTGGCCTCGGGCACCTTGACGTCGGTCAGGGTGATCTCGGCGTTCTCCACGATCCTGAACGCGATCTTGTTCTCGATCTTCACCGGGGAGAAGCCCGGGGTGCCCTTCTCCACCACGAAGCCCTTGACCTTGTCGTCCGCCTCGTCGCGGGCCCAGACCACCACCAGGTCGGCGAACGTGGCGTTGCCGATCCACCGTTTGGCACCGTTGAGCACCCAGTTCTCGCCGTCCCGGCGGGCCGTCGTGCGCATGCCCCCCGCCACGTCGGAGCCGCCGAGCGGCTCGGTCATCGCGAAGGCGCCGATGGTCTCCAGCGCGGCCATCGAGGGCAGCCAGCGGTCCCGCTGTTCCTGGTCGCCACCCCGGTAGATGCTGTACATCGCCAGGCCGCTGTGCACGCCGAAGAAGGTGGCGCTGGAGGCGTCGGTGCGGGTGTACTCCATGGAGAGCATGCCGACCAGCAGGTTGCTTCCAGCCGGCAGGGGGTCGCCGTACCCTTCGTAGGGGACGCCGGCGAGTCCCAGCTCGCGGAACCTGCCGATGAGCTCCCGGGGGAACTCCCCCTTCGCCCAGTACTCGTTGACCAGAGGCTTGACCTCGGTGCGCATGAACGACCGGGCCCGCAGCAGCAGTTCGCGCTCGTGCGGCGGCAGCAGCGACTCGAAGTCGTAGAAGTCCGCGGCCAGCCGCTCGTCGGCGGATGCCTTCTCGGATTCCTTCTCGGGCAGCAGTGCGGTCATGACCGGGTCTCCTTCTCCAGGCTGGTGGCGCTGTCCCGGGCGGACAGCACGGCGAGCTGCTTGGCGTCGCGTTCCTGGCTCAGGTCGGCGTAGGAACGGGAGCCGTAGGCGTCCTCGACGGCCGCGACGAGCCGTTCGGTCTGTTCGGGGCCCTGCTCCGGGCGGCCCTGCTCCGGGCGGCCGAGGGAGTCCCACATCTGCTGCATCGACACACCGATGTGCTCGGCCATGTGCCGGTAGCCGCCGGGGCCGCCACCGAGGTGTGCGCCGAGGAACGGTCCGACCGTCGCCCAGCGCAGGCCGAGCGAGTTCACCATCACGGTGTCCAGCTCCGCCGGGCTGACGACGCCCTGCTCGACGAGGTAGATCGCCTCCCGGCTGAGGGCGTTCTGCAGGCGGTTGCCGACGAAGCCGGGGATCTCCTTGCGTTCCACGACCGGGACCCGGCCGACGGATCGGTAGAAGTCCACGGCCCGCGCCACGCTCTCCTGCGAGGTGCGCTCCCCGGGTACCACCTCCACCAGAGGCACCAGGTGCGGCGGGTTGAAGGGGTGGCCGATCAGGATCCGGCCGGCCTCCTCGATGGTGTCGGTGAACGCCGTGGCGGGGATCGCCGAGGAGGAGCTGAGCAGCAGCGCGTGTGCGGGGGCCGCGCTGACCAGGGTGGTGAACAACTCCCGCTTGAAGTCGGCGTTCTCCGGTCCGTTCTCCTGGACGATGTCGGCGTCGCGCACCGCGTCGGCGAGATCGTCGGCGATGTGCACCCGCTCGGCGAGGCCGTGCGTGTCCAGGCCCTGCGCGGCCAGCTGCCCGGCGGCCCGGTCGAGCGCCTCGGCGACCGCCTCGGTCAGATCCGGCCGCGGGTCGGTGACGCGTACCCGCAGGCCGTGACCGGCGAAGAGCGCGGCCCAGGACAGGCCGATCGTGCCGGCGCCGACCACCGCGGCGGTGGTGAATGGCTTGGTCATCTCATGTCTTCCTTCTGCGTGCGTGGCCGTGTTCACCGCACGGGACGGGCGGGATGGGCCAGGTAGTCGTGCACGGGCTTGACCGGCGCCAGGGTCAGGTCGGTCAGGATGTGGCTGGCCGAGACGATCTCGCGTACCGGCAGATCGGCCAGGGGCGCCAGCACGTGCTCGAAGAGCTGCAGCCGGGCGGGACCGGTCCAGGCGCCCTTCACCGTGATGTCGGTGATCTCGGTGCGCACCAACTGCGCCACCTGCGGCGCCCCGTCGAACCCGGGGACCAGCTTCAGCATGTAGGTCGGCACCCCGACCTGGGCCACGGCCTCCTCGACCGACAGCTCGTGGTGTTTGTAGCCCATCGTGGCGGTCGCCACCCGCAGGGTGCCCACGTCGAGGACACCGACCAGCGCTCCGTGGTCGGCGTAGAGGGCGGGCGATCCGGCGGTCTTGGGGTAGGCACTGGCCTCGCGGCCGGACGTGATGGCCGGAAGGTTGTCCAGGTACATCGCGTGCAGGTACTCGCCCCGCTCGCCTTCGTAGCGGACCGGGATCGCCTGGCCGGACTCGGTGTACGGTCCGTATCCGCTGACGTCGCCCATGCGCATGACCTCGAAGCGCACCAACGGCTCGTCGATCTCCAGCGGTTCGGGCACGACGGCGCGCAGTGCCTCGTGGTCGGTGCGGTAGACGACGTTGAGGTACTCGCGGTCGGTGAAGCGCGGCACGACCGGCGGATAGGCCGGGTTGGTGAGCGGCGTCGCGATGTGCCGGGGTATGTCGTACTGGTGCATCGTGTTTCTCCCTCGGGGCCTACCGGCCCTGCCAGACCGGGGAGCGGCGCTCGGTGAAGGCGGTCATGCCCTCGCGTACGTCGGCGGAGGCGGCGAGCCGGGCCATCTGCCGCGCCTGCACGGCGAACGCCTCCTCCTCCGGTGCGCCGTCGGCCGCGCGGACGAGTTCCTTGACGGCGGCCAGTGCCAGCGGGGCGTTCTGCGCGATCCGCTCGGCCAACTGCAGCGCGGCGGCGACGGCTTCCCCGGCCGGCACGACACGATTGGCGATGCCCAGCCGTCCGGCCCGTTCACCGGTGACCGGTTCGCCGGTCAGCAGCAGTTCCATGGCCAGGTGGTACGGGATGCGCTTGGGCAGCCGGATCAGTCCGCCGCCCGCCGCGATCAGCCCACGGCTGACCTCGGGGAGGCCGAACCGGGCATCGCCCGCGGCGACGATCAGATCACAGGCCAGGGCGAGTTCGAAGCCGCCTCCCATGGCCCAGCCCTCGACGGCGGCGATCAGCGGCTTGGTCGTGCGGGCCTGTGTCAGACCGCCGAAGCCGCGCCCCGGGATCTCTGGCGATTCACCGGCCAGCGCGGCCTTGAGGTCCATTCCGGCGCTGAACGTGCCGCCGGCGCCGGTGAGCACGGCGGCCCGCAGGCCGGGATCCGCCTCCAACTGGTCGAGGGCCGTGGACAGTCCGGCGGCGACGGCCGCGTCGACCGCGTTGCGCGCCTGGGGCCGGTCGATGGTGATGAGCAATGAGGAACCGATGGTCTCGGTCCGCACCTCGGTGGTGCTGTGCATGGTGTGCGTCCTTGTGTGACGGCCGGTCAGCGGCCGGCTGCGAGTTCCTTGAAGACCTCTTCGGTGTGCTGGCCGGGCAGCGGGGCGAGACGGCGGACCGAACCCGGAGTGGCGGAGAACCGCACCGGGATGCCGACCGAGCGGATGGCGCCCTCGCTGGGGTGTTCCACCACGTCGAGCAGCCGGCCGCCGCGCACGTAGGGGTCGTCGGCGGCCCGGTCGAGTTCGAGCACGGGGGCCATCGGGATGCTGTGCTCGGCGCAGACCCGCTCCCACTCCGCGGTGGTCAGGCTCGGTGAGCACTCCTCCACCAGCTCCATCAGGGCGTCGACGTCGTCATCGGCGATGGACTCGCCGCCCACACGCCGGTCCGCGGCGAGATCGGCACGGTCGGCGGCGAGGAAGAAGTCCCGGAAGTTCTGCGGGTTGTACGGGATGACGCAGGCGAGGCCGTCCTTGGTGGGCACCGCGCGGTGGCCCCTCTTCATCGACAGTGGGAACCCGGTCGGACCCTCCGACGGTTCGAAGACATGGCCCGCCAGGTGCTCGACGAGGTTGAACGCGATGAGCGTGTCGGTCATCGGGATCTCGACGTACTGGCCGGCGCCGGTGCGGTCACGGTGGACCAGCGCGGCGAGCACCGAGTAGACGATGGTCAGCGCGCACACCTTGTCGCCGATGATCGTCGGCAGGTACGCCGGCGTGCCCAGCGCCCGGTTGGTCACGTCCACCAGACCGGAGGCGGCCTGCACGGTCTCGTCGTAGGCCGCGTTGCCGGCCCGGTCGGAGTCGCTGCGGAACCCCTGGGCGTGGGCGTAGACCAGGCCGGGGTTGCGGGCCGTGACGTCGGCGTGGCCGAGACCGAGGCGGGCGAGCGCGCCCGGGCGCATGTTGGTGACCAGCACATCGGCGCTGTCGATCAGTTCGAGTGCCCGCGCGCGGTCGGCGTCGTCCTTGAGGTTCAACGTCACGCTGCGCTTGTTGCGGTTGACGTTGAGGTTGAGCGGAGTCATGCCGGGCGTGGTGCGGTACGGACCCACCCGAACCGTGTCGGACGGGGACTCGATCTTGATGACGTCGGCACCGAGGTCGCCCAGGATCTGCGTCGCGTAGGGCCCCATCACCACCGTGGACAGATCGATCACCCGCACGCCGTCCAGCGGACCTGTGGCGTCGGCGGCCGTGATGTCCATCATTACTCCTGTTCACGCAGTAATTTCATGGCGAATGTTTCCACCGACGACGTTATGCATGAACGGACAGGAAGGGAATGATCAACTGGCGAACAAGGGCATGACCGCAGCGGTCACACCGATTCCACAATCCACGGAAAGTGGCGTACGGAAATCAGTCAGACGGCGATGACTTCATGGAAGATCCGGCGGGCCAGGACAGCGACCTCACTCAGGTCCCCGCCGGTGTTCGCCCTATCGGCACGGAACAACAGGCCAGTGATCAGGGTGGGTTGGAAGTCCTCGACCGGCAGCACGGCCACGTTGTCCAAGCGGTACAGGTGCATGGGGCTCTCCGGCGAGAGCATGGTCATCGAAAACGCGATACCGGAGGAGATCAGTTCCGAACTTCCGGAATAGTCCGCCATTTTTATACGGATTCTCTTCTTCACGCCGACCGAATTGAGGCGGGCATCGATTTCCTCGAAATAGGCCGGTGTGGCGTCGTTCGGCGTGGCCACATACGACAGGTCGGCCAGCTCCTCCAGCGTGACGGACGCCCGCCCCGCGAACCGGTCGGCCGGCACCGCTGCACCCAGCACCTCGCGCATCACCTCGATGATCTCGAAAGCCGGGTCGGAGACCGGCAGCCGGGCCAGCGCCATGGCCAGCCTGCCGTCGCGGACCGCGTCCGCCAGGTCCGCCGACGTGCCGGGCCACCGCTTGAGTTCGCACACCTCACGGCACTCGCCCTCGAGCAGCCGGACTCGCTCCCGCAGCAGCGGGTGCACTCCGGCCGGCATCCCTATGAACAGTCTGTCCAGCCGCGGACGTACCGCCTCGCTCAGCCGCCACGGGATCGAGTTGACGCGCTCCAGGACGTCGCGCGCCATCGGCAGCAGTGCGGCACCTGCCGGGGTCAGATCGACGCGGTGGGTGGTGCGCTCGAACAGGTCATGGCCGAGTTCGCGTTCGAGGTCCTTGATCCGCTGACTGAGCGGAGAAGCCGCCATGTGCAGTCTGCGCGCCGCCTGCGAGAAGTTGAGTTCCTCGGCCACGGCGACGAAGTAGCGCAGATGCAGCATGTCCACACCGGTCACCCTACCCACGGCAGAAGTCACCGACCGCAGGAGCGCCGAGGCGGCGGTCGCCGCGCTCAGGTGCCGACTGCCGAGTTCCGGGCCATCCACGGGCCGCAACGCCGCCGGCCGCTTCCGCCCGCCTCATCCGTGGAGCATGCCGTGGCGCGCGGGTACCACCAGCAGACGAAGAACTGCTGTCCGCAGACGTCGCGTCAAGCGGCTTCCCACAGACCGGCGTCCAGAATGCGGGCGGCCTTGATGCTGCCGTGCTCCTGCTCGTAGCGCTCCATCGCTTCCCGCACCGGGCCGGGCAGAGGGGACTTGGTCGGGGCCGCGGCGCGGAGGCCGGGAAGTGGCACTTCCGCTCTGTCGTCGCGGTCGAGGGGGATCCTCGCGCACCGCGCGGCGCACCTCCGCCACCAGATCGCCGGAGCGCACCACGAGCCGGCCGCCGCGTTTCGCGCAGAGAGGTGTTGAGGTCGGCCAGGCAGGCGGCGGGAAAGGACACGTGGTGGGGCGCGGCGAATCCGGCCGCATCCACGGTGCGGTCACGGACGAAGGAGCGGAACGACCGCGCCGGCGGTCTCCACCGCCGCACGGAACGGCGGACGGTCGTGCAGGCGCAGGTCGGAGGCGAAAAGAATCACCAGGACACGCATAGTTGTCAGGTTCGATCCGGCGGGCGGCGTCGGCCGGTGTGGACGGCACCGTCTTCCGGGCGCGTGAGGGGTCCGGGGGCGGGGCGGCCGTTCGTTGCCGGTTCAGCGCCGTCGGAGGCAGCCCGCTGGACGCGGGCGGCCGCACGGACGATGTTGCGGGCCATCCCGCCGAAGACGACCGCGTGGAAGGGCGAGACGCTCCACCAGTACACCTGGCCGAGCAGCCCCCGCGGATGGAACACCGCCCGCTGCCGGTACCGCACAGGCCCGCCGTCGTCTCCGTCGACGCGCATCTCCAGCCAGGCCAGACCCGGCAGCCGCATCTCGGCGCGCAGCCGCAGCAGCCGCCCGCGCTCGATCTCCTCCACCCTCCAGAAGTCCAGCGAGTCGCCCACCCGGAGCCGCCCGGCGTCCCGCCGACCGCGGCGCAGGCCCACACCACCCACCAGACGGTCGAGCCAGCCGCGCGCCGCCCAGGCCAGCGGGAAGGAGTACCAACCGTTCTCGCCGCCGATCCCCTCGATCACCTGCCACAGGGCGTCGGGCGCCACGTCCGCCTCACGTTCCCGGACGTCGGTGTACAAGCTGCCGCCGGCCCAGTCCGGGTCGGTCGGCAGCGGGTCGCTGGGCGCGCCGGGCACGGAGGCGGACGACCAGCGAGTGCTCACCTGCGCGTCACGTACCCGCTGCAACGCCAGGGCGACGGCCCGGTCGAAGCCGAGCGGGTGTCCCGGCGGGCTGGGGACGTACCGCTCGATGTCCCGCTCTGTGCAGACCACTTCGTGGCGCAGGGACTCTGTCAGCGGGCGGGCGATCGACGCCGGCACCGGAGTCACCAGGCCGACCCAGTGACTGGACAGGCCGGGCGTGAGCACAGGAACAGGAACGATGCGCCGTCGGGGCAGGCCGGCGACGGCGGCGTACCGCTGCATCATCTCCAGGTAGGTGAGCACCTCCGGGCCGCCGATGTCGAAGGCGCGGCTGACGCCGGCCGGCAGGCCGGCGCAGCCCACCAGGACGCGCAGCACGTCCCGCACCGCGATCGGCTGGATGCGGGTGCGCACCCAGCGCGGGGTCACCATCACCGGCAGCCGCTCGGTCAGGTACCGCAGCATCTCGAAGCTGGCCGAGCCGGAACCGATGATGACGGCGGCGCGCAGAACGGCGGTCGGCACACCCGAGGCCAGCAGGACGCGGCCGACCTCGGCGCGGGAGCGCAGGTGCGGGGAGAGCCGCGACGCGTCGACGCCGGCGGGCGTGAGACCACCCAGGTAGACAAGGCGGCGGACGCCTGCCCGGTGTGCCTGCTCGCCGAAGACGTGCGCGGCGTCGCGGTCGGTCCGCTCGAAATCGCGACCGCTGCCGAGCGCGTGCACCAGGTAGTAGGCGACGTCCACACCTTCCATGGCGCGCGCCACGGACTCGGCATCGGTCACGTCGCCCCGGACGATCTCCACCCGGTCCGCCCACGGATGGTCGCGCAGCTTGCGCGGCGTGCGGACCATACAGCGCACCCGGTGACCGGCGTCCAGCAGCTCCGGCACCAGTCGGCCGCCTATGTATCCGCTCGCGCCGGTCACCAGACAGGTCGGCGCTTCGCGGGCCGTCGCTTCGTCCTCGGTCGTCATCATGGCTGCCTCATGTGCAATGGTTCCCATTCCTGCGCTCGCTCGAGCACACGGTGCGCCGGACCGGACTTCTCCACTGCCTCTACAGTGCCGTCGGTCGGGCCGGATGCACTCCGTGCGCGCGGCAACCGGGTGACGTGCGCGTCGGAGAGGAGGATGCCTCTGCGGGGCTCCGCACGGACGCCCGGCGGTCGCGTCGTTCTGCAGTCCGACGAGGGTCTCTCGCCCTGGCGCGTCGTTCGCGTGGGCACGGGAAGCCCTGTGTACGCACGCCGGGGCCGGCCGAGACCGCATACGAGCACCGGGCGGCAGGCCGGGCCGAACAGCCGCTCAGCGCCGGCGGGCTGTGCGCCGGAGATCCTCCAGGGCGTCCAGGATGACGGTGCGTCGGTGCCGTGCCAGCCAGCGGCCCACCACGCCGGCGGTTTCGTGCAGGGCCGCGAGCCGGCTGCGGGTGAATCCGGCGATCGGCCGGGCGTGATGCGACGAGATCACTCCCAGCAGGACATCGCGCTCGTCGAGCAGCGGGACGCTGTGACAAGCGCGGCTGCCGGCGTGCAGGATCACGTGCCGGGAGTCCTTGTCGAAGACGGTGGCACTGGCGACGTCGCGAATTCGGCAGGCCGCCCCACATGATCCGGGCTCTTGCGTTGTCTCCTTTCCGGCGCGCGCACTCCTAGGCGTCACAGTCGCAAGATCATCGCGTACGGCGAGCATTCGACGTGGCCTCAGGGCGAGATGCCGTCGTCCGGCCGTGGCAGTCGCAGGGCGAGCAGGGCGATGTCGTCGTGGGCCCCTGCCACGAGTCCGTTCATCAGCTCGTCGCTCAGCTCGTCGAGGTCCTGGTCGACCAGGGCGGCAGCGTGCTGCCGGAGCCGGGTCATACCGTGATCCATGGATTCGCCGCGCCGTTCGATCAAACCGTCCGTGTACAACAGCAGGGTGCTGCCCTCGGGCAGGGGCAGGCAGGCACTGGGCCGTTCGGCGTGCGGGTCGACGCCCAACAGCAGGCCGTGTGCTTCGTGCAGGTAGGCGGTGTCGCCGTCTGCGGTGACGAGGAGGGGCGGTGGATGTCCGGCACTCGCCCATTCCAGCTGGTACGGCCCTCCCTCCTGGCCCTTGAGCAGCGCGTACACGCAGGTGGCGGTCCGGTGCCTGTAGAGGGCGTCGACCGCGAAGTCCAAGCGGCGCAGGATGATGCCGGGGGGCTCCCGGCGGTCGCAGGCGATGCCACGCAGCATGTTCCGCATCTGGCTCATGGTCACGGCGGCATGCAGGTCGTGGCCGGTGACGTCGCCGATGATCAAAGTGGTGTCACCGCTTTCCGGCAGGACGAAGCTGTCATACCAGTCACCGCCGATCTGCGCCGTGGTACCCGCCGGCGAGTAGCGGGCGGTGATGCGCAGACCCGGTACGACGGGCAGGTCCGGCAGCAGGGAGCGCTGGAGGCGCTCGGCGACGGCCTGGGTCTCGGCGTAGAGCCTGGCGTTGTCGAGAGCCAGCGCGATGCGGTGGGTCAGGTCCTCGACCAGCGCCAGCTCTGCTTCGCCCCAGGGCGGGTGCCCCTCGCCCCTGACCAGGGTCAGCGCACCCAGCACTCTCCGGCGTGCCCGCAAGGGTGCCACGATCACGGAGTCTCCCCCGAGTCGGGCGAACGGCTGCATGGACGCGGCATGCAACGGATCCGACGCCTCCTGCCCGGTCGGCAGGCGCCCGGCCGACAACAGCAGCGGGCCGGCGCCCCGAAGCACCCGGGCCAGCGGGCCTGTCGCCGTCTCCGGCACCGGCGGCAACGGTCCCGTCAGGCCGGTCAGGGCGGCGTTGGGGTCACGGTGCGAGACACAGACCCGCTCGACGGCGCCGTCCTCGTCCATCAGGTCGGCCGCGGCCCAGTCGGCCAGACCCGGCACCAGCACCCGGCACACCCGCCTGAGCCCCTCGACCGCGTCCAGCGTGCTCGACAGCGCCGCTGCGCTCCGGGTGGCGAACGCCAGCTGGTCGAGCGCGGCTCGCAGCGCCGCGTCCGCGTCATCCTCGTTCATGCCGACCACCTACCCGCCTGGTGGCCCTGCGGCCGCTGCCGCCCTGGGAAACCACTCCCCGGGCAGTGCACTGCGTCCGTGTACGGCACGGGGCCCAGGCATGTCCTTACGGTCTCACCGGTGCCGCGTCTCCTCCTTACGGCTCTGGTCGGCCGGTCGGACCGAGATCTATGCGGTCATGGACCGGGCCATCGCGGAGCAGTTGGGGCCCGACCGTTCAACGCGGCCCACCCCGCGCCGCGGCTGATCCGCAACCACCAGGTCGTGCGGCAACCGACAGGCCCACCCTGCCGGTCGGCTTCGGCGGTGAAGAGCCGGTGTGCGGGGGAGCCCCCGATGGGGCTCTGCGGGCATCAAGGGCGCTGCGGAAGGCCGTGGTGGGAGGTCACCCGGGTAGCCGTGAAGCACGGTGCTGTTACCGGTGAGGGCGACGATGCGAACCAGCGCCGGTGGCGGGACGTTGAGGCCGGTCACATCGCAGAAGGCGACCGTGATCAGATCGACGTCGACGGTCCGGATGCCGTCGCGCACAGTTGTCACATCGTGACGGTCTCCATGCCTCACATTCCTTCTGCCGGGGTGGGCCCGTGGTCGATGACCGCTCGGGCAGAGGCATGTGAGGCCGGACGGCGGGCGTCGTGCCCGCCCTCAGAGTCCCAGACCGCCTCCCGGATCAAGTCCGAGCCGGCCGCTGCCTCTGCCGCCGCCCGGGAACGTTCGGCCTCATCAACCAGGCCGGTCGCCGTGAGGCTCCGCGACGGGTCGGTGGCCGTAGCCATGAGCCGGGCCGCGGTGGCCGGCTCTGTCTCCGGTGGGATCACCAGCAGGTCCCAGCGGCCGACGGTGTAGGAGAGCAGCAACAATGTGTGCGGGTCTTGCTCGGCTTCGAACCAGCCGACGTGCACCACGTGCCCTTGGACGGGCACCTTCCGCGGGATGACGGGCCAGAACGTGGGATTCACCGTTGCTCGGGTGATCCGCCCCCACAGCGGATCGAGGACCTCGATGAGCGCCGGAAGCTCCGCCGTCAGGTCGCGGGAGCGGGGCCACCAGGCACCGTCGATCAGGGCCGGAGCGGTTCCGGAAGGTGCCAGGGCGAGCCGGAGGGGCGACGAAGAAGGAGTCCGGTCTTCGACCGCGGGCGTCAACAGAATGGTCGCGGTCATGACGCGGACCCAACCCCGGGCCGGTCGTGGCCGACCCGGTTGTCGTGAATCGCCGAGAACGACGTCAGCGTGGAAGCTGGTGTGCGGAATGCTCTCGGTGATTACCAGGCTACTCCTCGTCGGGGCCCGGCGGACCTATGCGGAGCGATGGGTTGAACGAGAGCACGGGGGAGCGACGGTTCGCGGGGCCTGCGCCCGCGCCGCCGCTCATGCCGCGTCGTGCCAGGCGGCGATACCGGTCACCGTGACCGCGACGGTGACCGGCTCCGCGACACCGTGGGTGGCGAGGTGGGTGATGAGGGCGGCGGTCACCCGGTCGTGGACGTCTCGGGCGAGGTCCAGCGCCCGCCGGCCCTCTGCCAGGACGCAGCGCACCTCGATGTGCCATCCCGAACCGTCCGGCGCCCGGTCGGCGCGAACGCCGGCCTCGGGCGGTGTGGTGTCCGCCCGAGTGGGCGCGGCGGCTGCCGCGAGGCGCCGGGCGAGGCGGGGTTGCAGGCCGGCTACGCCAGGGACCGCGAGGGCCGCCTTGGCCGCGACGCCGAGGAGCGCGGTGGTGCCGGTGGCGGTCATCACGTGCCACCGTCCGTCGGGAGGCGGGGGCCGAGGGTCGGCTCCCGCCCCAGTACGTCGACCACGGTGATGTCGACGGCTGTCACCGTGAGCCCCAGGTCCTGTCCGGCCGAGCGGAGGACCGATCGGCGTACCTGATGGACCCGGTCGGGCAGCGGGCGGTCGAGGGCGGCGGCCAAGGTCATGGTCACCCGCACGTCGGTGCCGGAGCCCGCGGGTACGAGCCGGCAGGTCGCGGCCCTGGCGCCGGGGACCGTGTCCGCGGCCTGCCTCAGTACCTTCGCCGCGGCGCTCTCGGCGATCCGTAGGTCCAGGTGCGGGTCGGCCAGGGGCAGCAGCCGCCCGAACCGCACCTCTGCCCTGACGATGTCCATGACGCGGTCGGCGAGTGCGTGCAGGCCGGGCGTGTCCTCCGCGCGCAGTGCCCGGGTGGCCGCGTCCACCGCGGCCAGTCCCTCGACGGCCTCACGGCAGTGAGGACAGGACACCGTGTGCGGATCCGGGGGCGGCGCCGCGTCGTGCGCCTGTTCCCAGACCCGGCTGAGCAGTTGGCCGCAGGGCAGGACCTCGTCACCTGCGAACGGGGGGGCGTCGGTGGCACCCGGCCCGGGACCGGTCCCGTCGACCCCGAGAGGCTCGGAAGGCCGAGCGTGCGGGTCGTCTAGCGCCATGGGCCCATCGCCTCCTGCAAGGACCGCCGTGCCCTGAACAGTCTGCCGCGCACCGTCTGTTCGCTGGTCCGCGTCACGTGAGAGATCTCCTTGTAGGACATACCCTGCACCTCCCGCAGGATCCAGCAGAGTCGCTGCCCGGCGTCGAGATCGCCGAGTGCGCGGGACAGGGCGGCGGTGGCCGCGTCCTGCTCGGCGGACCGGGCGGGCTGGCTCCAGACGTCTCCCGCCGCGGGCTCGGCGACGGCCTCCAGCGGGAGGGGCGGCTGCCGGCGATGGCGCAGGGTCAGGCAACGGTTGACGGTGATCCGGTACATCCAGGTACGGAACTCCGCGCTGTGACGGTATTCCGGCAGTCGCCGCCAAGCGCTGACGAAGGCGTCCTGAACAGCGTCCTCGGCATCGTGGGGGTTGCCCAGCATGTAGTGGGCCAGGGCAAGGAGGGGGCGGCCGTGCCGCTGGACGAGAACGGCGAAGGAGTCCTCGTCCCCCTCGGCCGCCCGTACGGCCAGCAGGCCGTCCGGCAGGTCGCGTCCCATCAGGTCACGGCCCGGCGATGGGGAAACTGCGCTTTCGATCACGACACCCCCGCACACGGCTCGGACAGTCCGGGTACCCGACGCGTCGCATGTGATGCACATCACATCCCACGCGCGTGAGGAACGCGGTGCCCGATATGTCCAATCTTTCGACGGGCACCGCACCGGTGTCCGAGGGACCGATCGAGGCGACCGCCATGACGGACAACATCACCAGCGTCGGCGGGGGCAGCCGGCCCGAGGCGGGCGTGAGCGCGCTCAAGGGCCGCACCGGGGCCGGGGCTCCGGCCGAAACACGGGGGAAGACGACCATCGCGGACGGTGTGGTGGCCAAGATCGCGGGCATGGCGGCCCGCGAGGTACCGGGCATCTACGGCCTGGGAGCGGGGATGGCGCGCGCCTTCGGCGCCATGCGTGAACGCGTTCCCGGAGGCGGAGGCGGGGCCGTCACGCGGGGAGTGAAGGTCGAGGTCGGCGAACGTCAGGCCGCCGTGGACCTGGACGTCGTCGTCGAGTACGGCGTCTCCATCGTCGACGTCGCGGGCGACGTGCGTACCAGTGTGATCAGCGCCGTGGAGCGGATGACGGGCCTGGAAGTCGTCGAGGTGAACATCGCCGTCGACGACGTCCACCTGCCCGACGAGGAGGAAGAAGCCGCACCGGACGAGGGCCGCGTGAGGTGACCGCCGCCGCGCCCCTGGCGCGCGCGGATGATCGCGCGCACGGCGGCGCCCCTGCTCGAGACGGGTGAGTGCGAGATGAACGCAGCAATGACGGGCCTCGTGGCCGGTATGGCCCTCGGCTTCGCCGGTTACTTCGGCGGCTTCTGGGCCTTTCTGCTGGTGCTGGTCCTGGGTGCGGCGGGGCTGATCGTCGGCCTCGTCGTACAGGGCGACCTCGACCTCCGGACACGGAGGCAGCGGTGAGGACCCGGCCCGCTCCCCCGGGGGCGGGGTCGAGCCCGCCGGCGCCGACCGCCGGGCTGCCGCCCCCGGCCGAGCGGGGCGCCACCGTCATCCCGGACAGGGTGGTCGCCCGTATCGCCGCCCAGGCCGCACGAACGGCTCAGTCACGGCACGCCGCCGTACCGCCCGACCGTGGCGGACCGACGGCAACCCGCGCCTCCGTCGCCGTCCGTACCGGTTCGGTGCGCCTGCATCTGACGATGGACCTGCCCTACCCCACCGACATCCCCCGTGTCTGCGAGCGGATCCAGCAGGACGTCGCCGAACGGGTCGCCCAGCTGACCGGCATGCGGGTGGGAGAGGTCCTCCTCACCGTCCGGGGGCTGGTGACCGCCGCCGACGCGAGCCGGGGGCGGGTCCGGTGAGCGGCCACGCGGCCCGGGTCGCACAGCACGCCGGGGAGGAAGGGCGATCGCGATGACACCCGATCCCGGTCCTCCCGACCGCAGCGGCGCGCCGTCCGCGCACCGTGGCACCGTGCCGCTCACGAAGGAGCCCGACCCGCCCGAACGCGACGGGTCCACCTCGGACCTCCCGCCCGGTGAACGCGGCAGAGGACACCGAACCCACCGCGGGTGGTCCGCGCGTCGCATCACGGCGGCACTGGTCGCCGCCGTGATCCTGGTGGCCGCGGTCGCGGCGCTGGTCGACGTCATCGCCGTTCGGGCAGGACGTCCGGCGGCGGCCTGGCGACGGCATCTGGCCGACGAACTGGCCACCCGCCCGGTGGAGGACGTGTGGATGCTGACGGGAGCCGCCGTGGCCGCCGCCGTCGGGGTCTGGCTGATCGTCCTTGCCCTCACCCCCGGTCAACGCCGCTGGCTCCCCCTGCGCTCCCCCGCCGACTGCCCCCGTGTGAGGGCCTTCCTGGCCCGCGACGGCGCCTCCGGTCTGCTGCGCGACGCCGCGATGCGGGTCCCCGGAGTCGGCTCGGCGCGCGTCCTCGTACGCCGCCGCCGCATCCGAGCCCGCGCGGACGTCCGCTTCCGCGACCCCCAGCGGGTGAAGGACGACCTCACCGCCGTCCTCGGCGAGGAACGCGACCAGCTGGCCCTCGCTCGCCCTCCCCGCATCGTCGTACGGGTACGGCGACGCACCGACTGACCGACAACCGCACCACCGGGAGCCCGCACCATGACGCCGCGATCCGCACTCAACCGCAGTCTGCTGGCCCTCACCGGACTGGTTCTGCTCGGCGGCGGACTGCTGGTCCTCTTCGCCGGGCTCGACCTCTACCGGCGGCACGATCTGGTCCCGCCCGCCGGCTGGCCCCTGACCACGCCGACCGACGTCCTGCTCGGCTCCGCCGACCGGGCCCGCTGGAGCAGCCAGGGCTGGTGGTGGTGGCCCGCGGTCATCGCCGCCCTCGCCCTCACCGCCCTGATCGCCCTGGGGTGGCTGCTCGCCCAGCTGAGCCGACGCCGCCCCGGCTCCCTGCCCGTCGGCGGCACACCCCCGCAGGAAGGCGTCGAACTGCGCGACCGTGCACTCAGCGACGCGATCGCGAACGAGGCCGGCGCCCTGCCGGGGATCGAACACGCGGCCGTACACATCACCGGCCGACCAGCCCACCACCGCACCCACGTCAGGCTCACCCTCACCCCCGAGGGCGCGCCCGGCGCCACTCTCGGCGCCCTCTGCGAAGGCCCGCTCAGCACCGCACGCTGGTCCACCGGCCTCCCTGACCCGCCCACCGAGGTCCGCGTACAGGTCACCCGCCACAGACCACACCGCGTGGAGTGAGAGGAAGACCGGCTGTTCCCGCCCCAACGCTCTTGCGGATCATCGCGGTTCGCAGGAGAACAGCACTGCTCACCGAAGGAGAGATCATGATCGTCCTGGGCATCATTCTGCTCGTCGTCGGATTCCTCACCGGCATTTCCATCCTGTGGACCATCGGGATCATCCTGGCGGTCGTCGGAGCCATCCTGTGGGTCCTCGGCGCGATGGGCCACGCCGTCGCCGGTCGACGCCACTACTGGTGATCGAGGTCGGGCACTGAAGGGCAGTGACCCGGGCAACGGGCAGGCCGGCCGCCGGCGCGGCCCCCACAGGCGTCCGCAGCGGCGGAGAGGTCGATCCGGCTGCGGTCTCCGCCGTGCCGGGCACGGGCGGGGCGCGCCCGGTGGCCGTTGTGCCGGTCCTTGCCGAACGAGCACACTGCCGACTCGGCCGGGACGGTGGATCAGCTCCCGACCTGGGCGGAAGTTTCCACGCCTCGTCGGCCTATCAGGCACCATGACGGCCCACCCCCCTGGCGCTTCAACTACGCGATCTCCGAAGCCTGGTGATCGGTGTCGACCAGAACACCACCGTCGTCTTCCCGGACCCCTCATGAGAACGATCGGCGAGCTCGGCTCCTTCCTCGCCCGGGAAACCGCGGCCGCCGCACCCGCCGCCGCAGCACCACCGGCCGCCACCGGCCGCCACCGGCCGCACCGGACAAGTCCCTCAGCGCGGCCGGCAACGCGCCCGGCACCGCGGCATGACCCGGCCACCCGTACCACCACCGCGTGCCGCGGTGGTGGTACGGACGAGCGATCCGGGCCACCGGGGCGGACTCGTGGACGACGCCCGTCGCGCGCGTCCTCCGGGCATCAGCCGATGATGGGAGTACGGCCGAACACGCGGAGCTGATCATGACGGGTTGGCGCGTCAGGGACTACACCCAGGACGATCTCGAAGCGCTGATCCGTGTCGACATGGAGAGCGGCACCACCGAGGAGCCGCCGTTCTTCCCGCTCTCGGACGTCGTGACGGCCCTCCAGACCCGTCACCCGGCTGTGGTGGCCACGGCCGACGACGTGCTGATCGGCGCAGCGGTGAGCAGGGTGGAGGGCGAACGGGCATGGATCCTGCGCATCTGCATGGCGCCCGGCCGGCGGCAGCGCGGGCTGGGCAGTGCGCTGATCACCGCCCTTGAGCAACGGCTCTTCGCCGTCGGCGTCCGTGCGGTGCACGCCGCCCTGCCCGAGGGCGAGACCGGTGCCACCGCCCTGCGCAACTGCGACTTCGGTGCCCGCCCCGGCCTGGTCTTCTTCGAGAAGCGCGGACCGGTGACCCCGCAGTCGGTCGGCACACTGTCCTCGCTCGGAGGGGAGCTGCCGCCGGGGGGACTGTGGCAGAAAGTCGCGGGCATGCAACGGGAGAAGCAGCTCATCGAGCGGCGCCTGGTCCTGCCGCTGGCCCATCCCGAACTGGCCGCGCAGCACGGAGTGGAACTGCCACGGGCGGTGATGCTGTTCGGCCCGCCCGGGACCGGCAAGAGCACGTTCGCGCACGCGATCGCCAGCCGCCTGGGATGGCCTTTCCTCGAACTGTTCCCCGCCCGTCTGGCCGCCGAGTACGGCCTGGCGACCGGGCTGAACCGGCGCTTCGACGAGATCGCCCGGCTCGACCACGTCCTCGTCTTCATCGACGAGGTCGAGGAGATCGCCGGCGAACGCGGTGGCGCGGACGCGACCGCTGTGGGCGTCGTCAACGAACTGCTCAAGGCGATCGTCCGCTTCCGTAGCCAGGACGGGCGGCTGCTCGTCTGTGCCACGAACAACGTGACCACGCTCGACTCCGCGTTCCTGCGGCACGGCCGCTTCGACTACGTGCTGCCGATCGGCCCTCCCGACCACAGCGCCAGGACCGCGCTGTGGGAGAGCTACCTGGCCCGAGCGGGCGCGCGGGCCGACGGCGCGGTACTCGCGTCCGCCAGCGAGGGGTTCACCCCCGCCGACATCGCCCACGCGGCGCGAACCGTCTCCCAGGCCCAGTTCGAGCGCTCCTTCGACACCGGAACCCGGACCACCCCCACCACCGACGACTATCTGGAAACGATCCGCGACACCAAGCCCACGGTCAGCGCCGCCATGGCCCAGGAATTCGCCCAGCAGACGGAGAAGTTCGCCCGCATCTAGCGTCCAGGCCGATGGGGAGTCGATCTGCGGCGGATGGGTCAGGCCGGCGCAGGTGGCGTGTCGCTGCCCGTTTCGATGAGGATCTGCCTGGCCTCGGTGACGTTGTCGGCCCGTACGGCCCTGGCCATCGCGGCGCGTGCCGCGTCGGGCGACGTGTCCGGAGGGACCAGCATCAGGGAGAAATGGTCCCGGTCGCCCCGGGTGATGAGGACGGTGTCGTCACCGACCGGGAAGGAGTCGATGTGGACGACACGGCCCTCGACCATCACCCGGGTCGGCAGTTCGTCCCAGGCGCTGCCGTCCAGGCCGACCCGGGTGACAGGTCCGAGATGCTCGGTCAACGCGGAGATCAACGAGGGGAGCTCGGCACCTATGTCCCGGGACCGCGGCCACCATGCGCCGTCCAGGATTCCCTCGCGTGCGCGGGTCGTCTCCAACCTCAGCAGGGCCGTCCCCGGCCTCACCGACCGGTGAACGGCGTCCGGCAGGAGTCGGGGGAGGTGGTCGGAGGTGTCTGAGTCGGCCATGATGTCCGCCCGTCCGCAAAGATCAGTGCGACCGCAGAGCATGCGACCGCGATACGACCCTGCTACCTCACCGTACGCCTGAACGACGCTCGCGCGAGCGCCTCGCCGCACGGCGCGGTCACGGAAACAGGCAACGGCTCCGGCGTATACCCGCCGGAGCCGCCCTTCCGGGTCGTTGCACGTGAGCGTGCGCCGACCCACTTCCCACGTTACGCCAAAGGAATCGATCCGGCATGAACGAGCCTCGTGAAGGTTCGCTTCGGTCCGAGAACCCGACGCGGCGGCTCAGCCACGCCCTTCCTCCTCCGTCTCCATCTGCCGGATCCCCTGGTGCGTCAGCGTGATCATCGCGGGCGTGTTGCCCCTCCCCCAGTCCACGACGATCCAACCTTCGCCCGCCAGGTACATACAGGCAGCGGCCATGTCCTGCTCAGGGACACCGAGGTCGGTGCGGAGCTTCGCCCCATCGACGCCCAGGAGGCGATTGCTCTCGGCGGCTTGGTACAGAGCCTGCATGATCCTCTCGCGGTACGTCTTCCGGTCTCGCAACAGCGCCATGACGCGCCTTCCTCTACTGCTCACGGTCGGGCCGAAGTCGATGTCATCCGCGGCCGCCGTCGCGGCGGGGCGCGCCGGAACGCTCCCGTCCACCGCCGGCCGACGGCGCCTCCGGGGCCGACGCCCGATCCCCGGCAGAACATCGCTGTAGTGAAAGGCAGCGATCCGTTCGTCGTGCTGACCATTGAGCCGGTGGATCAGAACGACTCCGACGGCGACCAGAAGGAGCAGTACGGCCACGGCGATGACAGTCATGGTTCTCTCACCTCGGCCGACCGCCGGGCGGCGGCCCTGTCGACGGGCCGGGGCAGAGACGACGGCCGACCTGCTCCGCCGTCGGTCTCCCACGCTTCTTCCCTGCTTCGGGCAGCGATCCCTTCTGCTGCTTCCTCCCGGGGCGGGACTTCGATGCCGTCGCCGGCCATCAGCTGCGCGGCGGCATCCGCACCCGTTTCCGGCGGAATCACCAGCACGTCCCGGCGGCCATCGGTGGAGAAAAAGGTCAGTCTGTGCGGATCCTGCTCCTCGGTGGACCAGCCCACCTGCACGGTACGCCCGGCGACGGACACCCAGTGCGGGATGACGGGCCAGTAGGCCGGGTGCACGGTGACACCTGTGATGCGGCCCCAATGTTCGCCCAGTGCGGCCGTCAGGGTTGGCAGCTCACGGGTGAGGGCACGGGAGCGAGGCCACCACATGCCGTCCAGCCCGCCCGGCGCGGGGGTCAGGGACAGCCGAGCAGGCTGCGGCGGCGCGCGTCTGCTCGATGTCGTACGGTCAATGGTCACGGCCATGGCGCGGACCTGTCCCCGGGCTCGTGGGTGCGGCCCGGCGCTGTCGATCACCGGAAACGGCACCCGCGGCGGAGCCGGTGCGCGAAGAACTCCCGGTGTCTTCACACTACTCCGCTCACCGGCCCGAAAAGCCGGGGATGACCAGGTAGTTTCCCGCCTTCGGAACCTGGTCGCCGGTGCCCGGTGCCGGTCAGAGCCAGTCCTTGCGCTTGAACGTCAGGGGCAGCAGTGCGGACAGGAGCACGATGACGGCGGCGCAGGCGATGAATCCCGACTCGCGCCCGAAACCCGGACAGGGGAGGTTCTGGCCGTAGTAGCCGGTGATCGCGGTGGGACGGCGATGAGCACACGCCCTCGACGGGGTCGAGCTCAGGAGCGCAGGACGGCGCGAACCAGTCGTTCCGGCCGCTCTACCTGACCGGACCTTCATCTTCTCCTCCCTGTTCGTCAGGCATGTCCAGGATGGCTTCTCGGGTGTAGTGAGGGCTCCCTTGGTGTGGGGCCGCCCCGGGGGCCATGAGTTCGGCGAGGAGTCTGCTCAGGTCATCCGTGGACAGCGCCAGGCCCAGGGTCTGCACGATGCGCAGAGCGCAGTCCCGGATGCACTGGGCGCTCTTCTCGGTCGCCGCCGTGCTCCTGATCTCGTCACACACTCGGCTGAACTGCTCCGCGCTGATCGTCGGCCTACTAACCGGTTGCGCCATGGTGCGCTCCTCCAGGATGAACGGGCCGTTCCACCCGCTCTTCCAGAAAGCGCTGAGCACACCCCAATGGCAACTGGAGAGAGCAAGCGCGCAGGCGATCGGCCACAGGCGCTCGCGCCGGCCAGCGCCTGGCCTTGCAGTTCGACCGCTTCGGATCCGGTGAAGTTCTGTGGGGCGGCGCAGGGCGCCCGGTGATCGCACCGAGGGCGCCCGGATCACGATGAGCGCCCGGGCGACGGGCAGGCCCCCACGGATGATCAGCCCCTCAACGGTCGGCGCCTCGGTCCAGGCGGTGAACCAGCGCCTCCAAGCGGACATGGCTTCACCGTACGACGCCCGCAACAGCTGCTGCCCGTCGATCCGGAGGGCATCGAATGCGACGAAGTGGGCCGACATCTCGGCGTGGAGCCGAATGGCAGGCCGCCCCCACCTGCAGTGTGGCGGTGGGGTGGGGCGGATCCGTCAGCACCTCGTCGAGTCGCGCGACCAGACGGCGGCGCCCCCAGGCACGCGCCGAGGCCGATCCATCTCCATGTAGGCACAGCTTGACCACCGGCCGTGATCACGCACGGATTGACGCCGGCCGTCAGGGTTCTCAAGCTGGAGAAGGGGCTGGTGGAAGGGGCCGTCGTCGTGAGCGGTAGGCAGAGTGGTCTTCCCCGGCTGCTGACCGCGGCGGAGAGGGCAGCGCCGGTGGACGCCGTCGCGGTGGTCGGTGAAGACCTGCGGCGCCGTTTCGGGGCCACGAAGGTGTCCTTCCTCATCATGGACCTGACGGGCAAGGCGGTGGCGCGGCTGGCCACTTCAGCCGGTGCGGGGGATGAGCAGGAAGCCGAGCGGATTCCCCTGTTCGGCAGCGTCTACGAGCAGGTGATCCGGACCCAACGGCTGTACCAGGAGGCGACCGGGAAGGAACAGCGGGTGATCGTGCCGGTCACCAACCGGGGGGACGCCATCGGACTGCTGGAACTGCTCCTGCCCGCCGACCCCGGCGACGACGTCCTTGACGAGGTCGGGGAAGCCGCCCACATCCTGGCCTACGTCGTCATCGCAAACGGACGCTTCACCGACCTCTACACGTGGGGCAAGCGCTCCAGGCCCCCCACGCTGGCAGCGGAGATCCAGTACCAGCTACTGCCCCCGTCACTGTCGTGCGAGGCTGCGCAGTTCACTTTGTGCGGGCACCTGGAACCCTCTGAAGACCTCAGCGGCGACACCTTCGACTACGCGCTGGACCGCGACACCCTGCACGTGTCGGTGACCGACCCCATGGGCCACGACATCGATTCCGCTCTGGCCGCCACGGTGCTGGTGAGCGCCCTGCGCGGCGCCCGTCGCGCAGGAGCCGGCCTGGCCGAGCAGGCCCACCGGGCGGACCAGGCCCTGACCGGTCACGGCCACGGCCACGCCACCGGGCAACTGCTGCGGATCAACCTCCACACCGGTCGCGCCCGGCTCGTCAATGCCGGCCACCCCTGGCCACTGCGCCTGCGCGAGGGGGCTGCGGAGGCGATCACCTGCGAGGTGGACCATCCCTTCGGGCTACCCGTGTCCGTGCCCCACCCCTACCGTGTCCAGGACATCGACCTCCGCCCCGGTGACCGGCTGCTCATGGTGACCGATGGCATGCTCGAGCGTCATGGGGAGCAGGTCGACCTGCTCACCCTGCTGGAGCGCACCCGGGATCTGCACCCGCGGGAAACGGCGCTGACACTGACGTCCGCGGTCCGGGATGCCGCCGGGGGCCGGCTCGCGGACGATGCCACCGTGATGTGCCTGGACTGGCACGGCCCCCAGCAGACCTTGCGGCACGTCAGCTCCGGCGCGGACACTCAGCAGGCTTCAGCCGGTCGCACGAAGCAGTAGCGGTGGCCAGGACGCTCTCCCGGCGAGCACACGCCCCCAGACGGGCGGGCCGGAAGGGGCAGGCAGCTGAGGCGGACCTTGTGGTCGTGCGCGGTCAGGTAGGCGTACCCATGACGCGGAATCGAGTCTGTCAACGCTTTGAGCCTGTTCCTGAGCATCGCGCGGCAAGTCCCCACGGTGAGATGCAGCCCCGGCAGGGTGGCCCCCATCACCGAATCGATGGAGGATGGAAACAGCTGCACGGCGAGCAGACAGGCCCGCTCCCTTGCCTCACGCCGCGGCACCGCTGCGGTGCCTTGCCGTTCGCGGATCACGCCTACCGGACGCACGAATCCAGGCGCTCTCATGAACAGCATCTACGCGTTGATCCGAATCGACGGCGGCATACAGTTCCGCGACGGCATCCCGGACCAGGGCACCGACTCCGGCGCTGCCTTCACCATCCAGCGGGCCGCATGGGGCGGACACGGCCTCCACGGCGACGCAGGCGATGCCCGAGGTCCCGCCGGCCCTTGTCCGCTGAACAGTATCGCCACGTTTGTCGTGTACGCGCTGGGAGGCCCCAACCGGTGCGTTTTCGGGGACCTGACTATCGGCGGCGACCGTTTTGAGGCCGGCTCCGGAAAAACCATGCCCTGCGGCCTCACAGAGGCACAACAGCACCTCATCCGCGACGTCCATGGCACGATCTGCGGGAACGCCGACGCGGCCGAGGGTGGGGACGCAGGTCCTTCGGCGGCCTCTGGCGAGAGGGATGATCGGCCTTCCTGAGCCTGACTGGCCTGTGTCTTTCATGGGTGTCGGCTCTCATCGGTTACGGGGGCGGGAGCGGGCGCGGGCGATGCTGGATTTCCGGAGTGCGCCCTGGTCTTCGGACTCCGCGGTCTTCGGACTCCGCGAGGCGGCGCAGCCACGGCGGCGTGGCGTCACCCGGTGTCCGGGCGCTACGCCGGCCGCCGCCACCTGCGGCGCCGTGCCGGGCGCTTCAGCACTGCCGCGCCCCGCCCCACGCCGGTCGACAGCCTGCATCATGACGGGCCGTCGACCGGGGTGGGCGGGCCGCGGAAGGAAGCGCATCACCCTGAGGTGACAGGGGCACTCACCTGGTCTCGGGCGCCCCGTTATGTGCCGGCACGGGAGCGGAGTCGGTCAGGTCGAGGGCCGGTACGGGCGTGAGGGGAGACGGTGGCGCCGTGGTCGCGGCCGCGTTCGCCTCGCGGGCGAGGAAGGAGCCGAGTTCGCCGATGGTGCTCATCAGCGGTGCCGGGAAGACGACGGTGGTGTTCTTGTCCACGCCGATCTCGACCAGGCTCTGCAGGTTGCGCAGTTGCAGGGCGAGCGGGTGGGCCATCATCGTGTCGGAGGCGTCGCCCAGGGCGGCAGCGGCCAGGGATTCTCCCTCGGCGTTGATGATCTTGGATCGCTTCTCCCGCTCGGCCTCGGCCTGCCGGGCCATCGCGCGCTTCATGGACTCGGGCAGCTGAATGTCCTTGAGCTCGACCAGGGTGACCTCGACACCCCATTCGGTGGTGGTGACGTCGAGGATCTGACGGATGTCCAGGTTGATGCGGTCGGTCTCGGACAGGGTCTCGTCCAGGGTGTGCTGGCCGACGACCTTGCGCAGGGTGGTCTGGGCGATCTGGTCGATCGCGGAGTTCACGTTCTCGATCGCGATGACCGACTTGACCGCGTCGACCACGCGGAAGTAGGCCACGGCCGAGACATCGACGCTGACGTTGTCCTGGGTGATGATGCCCTGGGACTGGATCGGCATGGTGACGATGCGCAGCGAAATACGGTGCAGAACGTCGACGAACGGAATGATGAACCGCAACCCGGGCGCGCGCGTACCGACCAGGCGGCCGAACCGGAACAGGACACCGTTCTCGTACTGCCGGACGATCCGGATCGCCATCGCCAGCCCGATCAGGACCACAACGGCCAACACCACCAGAACCACGATCAAGGCGGCCATGTTTCGCTCCCTCGGGAGGTGGACCGGGGCGATGAGGCACCGGGTCCGGGAAGGCGTCGCCGCAGCGGGACAGCGTGTGGCGCGAGACCGCTTCTCGGCCTCACTGCGAGTCTGCTCCCCCGCCCTGCGGGACGGCAGGGCCGGTCGGCCCTGCTGTCCCCGTGACCGGCCCTTGTACTTGTCCGCCTACCTCCATGCTTTGGGGATGGAGGGTGATCGTGCCGACCCCGGGGTGCTGAAGGGTCTTGGTGGTGCTGTTGCGGCCGGTGACGTCGTATCGATCCCACAGTCCGGCGAAGGCTCGGCTCTCCAGGAGCGGCTCGCCGCCGAGCCGGATGAGGCCGAGGGCGTGCGGGGTCGGTGCCGGCGAGGGCGACGGAGGCGGGCGTCGCGGCCGCGGATCTGGCCGTCCCGGTCTGGGAAGACGTCGCGGGCGGTGGGGTGGCGGCACCGGCAGCGGGCGAGATCGCCCGCGCGCCGACATGGTCCGCTTCGCCCGGGCGCCCTCACTCTGCAACGACACGCTTCACCGACGGCTGGGCGACGGCTGTTCAGGGACGGATGCCGACCGATGGCCGACCCGTCCGATGGCGACTCAGGTCGGAGGTCTGAGGCTGTCGACGTACCCGATCATCACGTCTTGTCTCACGTGTTCCCGCTCGAGTTCGTCCGTGTTCGGAATTCCGCGAACCACTCCGGCATGTAGCCGTTCGTGACGGCACCAGGACCGGCGACCTCGGCGACCCGGGCGCCTTGCAGGATCCGTTTGACCGGCACCTCGAGTTTCTTGCCGGTCAGTGTGCGGGGCAGGGCGGCCACGCGTGCGATCACGTCGGGCACGTGGCGCGGGGAAAGCTGCTGTCTTACGGCCACTGTGATCCGCTCCCGCAGGGCGTCGTCGCTTTCCCCGCAGTCATGGGTCACGACGAAGAGTGGCATGAAGTATCCGCCGTCGGCCTGCTCGACGCCGACGACGAGGCTGTCCGAGATGCCTGGCAGTTGTTCCACCACTGCGTGAGTCCGGCCTCATGGGTGCCCTCCGGTGGGCGTCGCCCCGAGCGGTGCGCTGCGGGAGTCGGACACCAGCATGCGGATCAGTTCTTCGGCCCGGGGCCATTCCCCGTATCCCGACGCCGGGTTGAGGTGGCCGACGGCGCCGAGTTGCACGAGCTGACTGCCCCAGTTCCGGGCCAGTTCGGCGACGCGTCCGGGTGCGCCCAGCGGGTCGTCGGCGCTGGCGGCGAGGATGCTGGCGAAGGGCAGCCGTGCGCGGGGCACGGGGGTCCAGCCGTGCTCCGCCAGTTCGGCAGGGGTGGGGTGGCCGTCCGGCAGCGGTGTTTCGAGGTCCGCCGGCGTGGCGAGCAACGCGCCGCGCACATCGGCGCGGTGGCGGGCGGCCCAGTGCACCGTGGTGATGACTCCGGCGCTGTGGGCGACCAGCAGGACCGGCCGGTCCAGAGGTGCCAGGGTCGCGGCGAGGTTGGCGACCTGGGCATCCAGGCTGATTCGTCTCCCGGCCAACGGTGGGACGGTGCGGACGACTCGTCCGGCCTCGGCGAGACGTCCGGCCAGCACGGTCTGCCAGTGGTCCGCGACGTGGTCGCGCAGTCCGGGGACGATGACCACGGTGGGTTCCACGGTGGGTTCCACGGTGGCGCTCATGAGGGGACCTCCGAGGGGTGCTTGGGCTCCCCCTTCGGGGTGGGGTCGGCCAGGCGGAGGAGGTCGCGTTCGTACCAGTGCCTGCCGACCAGGAAGGCCAGTGCCGCCGCGACCGCGACGAGGGGCACGACGCGCAGGGCGCCCAGCAGACCGAAGCGGTCCGCGAGCGCACCCGTGACCGCGGGGCCGGGGGCCAGCCCGAGCAGGCTGTTGGCCAGGGTGAGGGTGGCGAACGCGGTCGCCGCGATGGAGGCGGGGGTCAGGTTCGCCACCATGGCCGCCGCGGGTCCGGCGGAACCGGCCGACAGCAGGCAGCCGACGGCCAGTGCGAGCAATTGGGCAGGTCCGCTGGGCAGTTGGAAGGCGAGAGTCAGCAGGAGGAGCGCGCCGAGGCTGCAGCCGGCCGCGACGGCCCATTTACGGATGGGGTTGGTGGCGCTGATGCGGTCGGAGGCCACGCCTCCGAAGATCATCCCCAAGCCGATGACCATGGCGAAGGCGCCGGCCGCTCCGCCCGCCTCGCCCGGGGCCATGTGGTAGTAGCGGTTGAAGAAGCTGGGCAGCCAGGACAACAGCGCGCCGGCGATGAACAGTTGCAGTCCGCTGCCGACATAGGCGCTGATGACGGAGACGGACGAGAAGAGGCGGGGCAGGTGAGCGCGCAGCCGCCCGCGCGCTTCCGGGCCGTCGCCGCCGGCGGGCCGTCCGCGGGGCGCCAGTCTGCTCTCCTTGACCACGACCGCGTACACGGCGGCGAGTATCAGGCCGAAGATCCCCATCGCGGCGAACGCCCAGCGCCAGCCGGCCGCCTGTGCGACGGCGCCGCCGACGGTCACGCCCAGCACCGAGCCGAAGGCACCGCCCGCGATGAAGGCACCGGAGAGCGTGGCCCGCAGGGTGACCGGGAAGATGCTGAGGACCACGGCGATGCCCACACTGCCGTACGCCGCCTCGCCGATGCCGACGAAGAGCCGGCCGACGAACATCTCGCCGTAGCTCGCCGATACGGCGCACCCCAGGGTGGCCAGGCTCCACAGCGTGGCGGCCAGCAGCAGACTCCGGACCCTCCCCCACCGGTCGGCCATGAGGGACATGGGGAAGGTGAGCACGCCGACCGCCAGGGCCACGATGCCGCTGAGCGACCCCAGGGCGGCGTCGGACAGCAGCCATTCGGCCTTCAGCATCGGGAAGACGGCGTTGAGGACCTGGCGGGACATGTAGTCGGACAGCAGCAGGCCGATGCCGAGTGCGAAGACCGTCCAGGCATAGCCTTTGGACACGGGCCACTCCGACGCGGACGCTGTCGGGGCCGTGGACTGCGCAGTGGTGTGAAACTCCATCGTCATCACCTCGACTGCTTGAAGGGGAAGGTCAGAACGGTCTGTCGCCGACGATTCCGGCGCGCTCCATCTTGCGGACGGCGGGCCAGTAGTCCTGGACGGCGTAGTGCTGGGTGGAGCGGTTGTCCCAGATGGCCACGCTGTGGGGAGTCCAGCGCCAGCGCACCTGGTACTCGGGGATCCCGGCCTGGCTGATCAGATAGGTGAGCAGCTGGCTCGCGCCGGGCGCGTAGTCCTGGCCGAAACGCACGTTCTCGGGCGTGTGGTAGTTGACGAAGTGCGTCGCGAAGGCGTTGACGAAGAGGATCTTCTCGCCCGTCTCGGGGTGGGTTCGCACGACGGGGTGTTCGGCGTCCGGGAACCTTTCCTTCAGCGCGTGGCGCTGTTCCTCGGGCATGACGGCGCCGAAGGTGGCCTCGATGCTGTGCCGGGCGCGCAGCCCGTCGATCCGGGTCTTGATGTGCTCGGGGAGCCGGCGGTAAGCCTCGGCCATGTTCACCCAGATCGTGTCGCCGCCGACCGGAGGTGATTCGACGCAGCGCAGTACGGCGCCCATCGACGGGTTCACCCGCCAGGTTCCGTCCGTGTGCAGGGCGTTCTCGTAGTGCTCCGGCGGACTGTCCAGCTCCTTGTAGATGCGGACCAGGCCGGGGTGTTCCGGGTCGCTGCCGGCGACGGGGTGGTCCTCCAGCTCGCCGAAGCGCGAGGCGAACGCGACGTGGTCGGCGCGTGTGATGTCCTGGTCCCGCAGGAAGAGGACCTTGTGCCGCAGCAGCAGGTTTTTGATCTCCGCGAAGAGGTCGTCGTCACGGGCCGCGTCGGCGAGGTTCACGCCGGTGAGTTCGGCTCCGATGGAGCAGGTCAGCGGATCGGCCTTCACGGTGGTCCGACGCACGAGCGCCGGGGTCTGCCGCGAGGACGAGAGGGTGTCTGGCATGCGTGCTCACTCCTTGGGGTGGAACGAGGTGCGCCCTCTCACAGGACGAAGACGGAGGACCCGGTGGTCCGGCCGGCTTCCAGGTCGCGGTGCGCCTGCTCCGCGTCCTCGAGGGCGTAGCGCTGATTGATTTCGATCTTGATGCGCCCGGCGGCGACGTGCTCGAACAGCTCGCCGGCCAGCGCGGCGCGCTCGGCGCGGTCGGCGATGTAGTCGGCCAGGGCCGGGCGGGTGACGAACGCCGAGCCCTGCAGAGCGAGTTGCATCGCGTCGATCGGCGGGACGGGGCCTGAGGCGGTGCCGAAGCACACGAGGAGCCCGCGGCGGGCCAGTGAGGCCAGAGAACCCGCGAAGGTGTCCTTGCCCACGCTGTCGAACACGACCGGGACGCCCGCGCCGCCGGTCAGCTCGCGGACCCGGTCGGCCACGTTCTCGTGCCGGTAGCGGATGACGTGCTCGCATCCGTGTGCTCGGGCGATGCCGGCCTTCTCCTCGCTGGACACCGTTCCGATCACACGGATGCCGAGCAGTGCGGCCCACTGGCTCACGATCAGGCCCACTCCGCCCGCCGCGGCGTGCAGCAGCACGGTGTCGCCGGGCTTCAGCGGATGGATCCTGCGCAGCAGATAGGCCGCGGTCAGGCCACGCATGGTCATCGCAGCCGCCGTCTCGCAGCTGATCTCGGGGGGCAGCTTGATCAGGTGCGAGGCGGGCATGACCCGCTCCGTGCTGTAGGCACCGAGCGGACTTCCGGTGTACGTCACCCGGTCGCCCTCGGCGACGTCGGTGACGCCTTCGCCCACCGCCTCCACCACGCCGGCGGCCTCGACGCCGATGCCGTCGGGCAGGCGGACCGGGTAGAGCCCGCTGCGGAAGTAGGTGTCGGCGAAGTTGAGGCCGACGGCCTCGTGCCGGACACGCACCTCGCCGGGGCCGGGATCGCCGACGGTGACCTCCTCCCACTTCAGGACGTCGGGACCACCGGTTTCGTGGAAGCGGACGGCGTGTGCCACAGAGTGCTCCGAAGGATTCGCGGGGGGTGAAGCCCTGCGTGCGGGATCGGCCCTGCACGCCGGGAAGGGGTCAGGCGGTGGCGTCGCGCAGCATGAAGCCGCGCTGTCCCGGGCGGCGGTTGGGTACCATGCCGAGCCGGGCGAGGGTCTCGTCGGCGTCGGCGTAGTACTCGCCGAGCTTGTAGATCCGCTTGGCGTCGGCACCGGTGGCGATCTCACGGCCGAGCGCCTCGGAGATCCTCACCATCTGCTCGACCTGGGCCACGGAGGACATCCGCTCGCCCTTGGCGCGCCAGAGGTTGTCCTCGTTGCCGACGCGCACGTGCTGGCCCAGGGCGATGGCGACGGCGTTCATCGGGGCCACGGCGCGCATGGAGCTCTCGATGGTCAGGACGGCGCCGTCCGGCACACGGCGGATGAACTCGATCAGGTCGGCGGGGTGCCGGCCGGCGAAACCGCCGCCGATGGCCACGTAGTTGAGGATCAGCGGCCCGGTGTAGACGCCCGCGCGGATCAGTCGCTCGACGGTCTCCAGCTGGGCCAGGTGGGCGAGTTGGAAGTGCGGCTGGATGCCGCCGGCGTGCAGGCGCTTGAGGTGCTCCAGGTAGAAATCGGGGCCGGCCTCGACGACCATGTCGCGGTAGGCGCGGTAGTAGTCCGGCTTCGCGATCGACGTGCCCTGAAGGTCGTCGTCGTTCATGATCTCGACGATGTTCATCTGGCTGGTGTTGATCGCGATCGTCACCTGGTCCGGCGCCGGGGTGAGCTCGGCCAGCAGGTGGCGGGTGTCGTAGGCCAGCCACTTGGCGTCGCCGCCCTCCCCCTCCGGGGCGAAGGAGATCGAGCCGCCGATCTGCAGCACCATGTCCGGGACGGCCTCGCGCAGCCGTCCGAGCAGTTCGTTGAACATGGACATCCGCTTGGAGCCCTTGCCGTCGAGCTCGCGGACGTGGATGTGGAGTACCGTCGCGCCGGCGTCGTAGCAGTCCACGGCCGCCTGTACGTGCTCGTCCATGGTCAGGGGCAGGTCGTCCGCGTCCCCGGGAAGCCACTCGGGGCCGTACGGCGCGGCCTGGATCACCAGCTTCTCCTGGTTCTCCGGGAAGAGTGAGTCGTCGTGGAAATGCACGGGGCTTCTCCTTGGCGTAGGGGTGATCACGTCCCGGAGCAGGCGGCGGACGCGACGATTGGCCTGTGACGGCGGAAGTCGGGGCCGACGGCCACAACTGGCCCGGCGCGGGCCGCGGTCCGGAGGGAGTGCCCTCAGGGGAGCTGAAGGGCGCTCCCTCCGGAGGCCGACCGCCTGCGCGGTGGTGCCAAGGTAGGGCGGGCGGCGCGCGGCCGTTTTGCCTGTGGTGACAGGTGACTTGTCGATCGGGGACACACGGCTGGACGGACCGGTGCCACGGCCGGCGCGCGTTCTGCGGACTCAGCTTCCGCCGGGCACCGCCGGCCCGCCCCGGCTCCTGCGCCACTCACGCGGACCGGTGCCGAAGTGCTCGTGGAACCAGCGGGAGAACGCACTCAGCGACGAGAAACCCAGCAGCGTGGACACCTCGGTCAGGGAACGGTTGGGGTTGGCGACGAACTGCTCCGCGAGCGCCGTGCGGGTCGAATGGAGCAGTGAGGAGAACGTCTCTCCGGAGCGGGCCAGATGGCGGTGCACGGTGCGCCGGTCGACGCCGAGGCTGCGTGCGATCTGCTCGATGGAGCAGCGCCCGGTCGGCAGCAGCGCCTCGATGAGGTCGCGCACCCGGTCCACCTCGGATCCTTCTCTGGGGGCCGCGAGGGGCTCGAAGTACCGCCGGGTGTAGCTGCGCAGCTGAGCGTCGGCCATGGCGTTGGGCGCGTCCAGGTCCTCGGCGTAGAAGACGATGCCGTTGAAGTCGCGGTCGAACTCCACCGAGGGCCCGAACAGGCGACGGTGGCCCGCCGTGTCCCGCGGCGCCGGGTGGGCGAAGCAGACCGCCGAGGGGCGCCAGTGCGGGCCGAGGAAGCCGCTCAGCACGCGGTGGAACGCTCCCACGGCGAGTTCGGTGCCCTGCCGGGCCGGCTGCGGTTCGCCGAGCCGGAGATCCACCTTGAGCGTGGCCACCCCGTTGCCCTCCGAGAGCCGTGCGTGCAGGACCTCGTTGTAGGTGTGCTGGTGGCGGATCAGCAGGGCCAAGGCACTGCGGACATCGGGCTCTTCACGGACCAGCAGGCTGATGGGGCCGAGGTTGGAGAAGCGCCGCCGCTCGGTCAGCAGCAGACCGAAGTCCTCCCGCCCGCAGGCGGCGGCCGACAGTTCCAGGAGCCTGACCACCGCCGTGCCGGAGATCCACCGGTCCTGCACGGCCAGGTCCGCGGTGTCCAGCCCGACCCCCTTCATCAGGGCGCGGGGGTCGAGACCGAGGGACCTGCTCAGCTCGACGTAGCCGTTCAGCGCGGCGGTGCGGGCAAGGGGCCTCATGGGCACGCTCCAAGGGCGGTGGGTCCCCAGAAGTTAAGTTTCCCGTCCCCGCCCGTCAAGCAGGGCGGGCGAGTGGTTCGTAGCATCCCCGTTCAACGCGGTCCGTACGGCGGTGCGACCGCGGTGCCGCCCGGCGGTCGCACCGCCGGAAGAAACTGCCCGGCTCACCAGACCTCGCGGAGGCGACCATGGCCGAAGCCCCACGTACGCCGACGGCGCCGACCGCCCCCTTCACAGGCCCCGCCCTGTGGTACGGACCCGACCTGGCGGGCCGCGACGACTGGGTTCTGAGTCTGTCCGCCGGGAACCGTGACGAATGGCGCGGGGCGCTGCACATTGCCCGCGCTCGCGCCGCCACCCTGCTGCGGATGACCACCGCCGACCTCCCTCTGCCCACGTTCGCCGCCGAGCCGAAGCGCACCGCGAGGACCCTGTCCGAGGGGCGGGGCAGAGATGAGCTCCACGGGGGTCTGCACGAAGCGGTTGACCGGCACCAGGAAGACCGCGTCCACGGCGCCCAAGGAGCTGGCGGCGAGGGCACGCCGGTACGCCGTGCCCTGGATGGTGTGCGGTGCTGGACGATGTCGCGGGAACTCCAGGCACGCGGCGTCACCGACGCAGCCGGCTCCTTGCGTACCGGCCGGTCACGACAGCCGCTCCAGCACCGTCGCCATCCCCTGGCCGTCGAGTTGATCAGGGTGCCGGGGATCCGCGCCCCGGTCGTGCCGAACCGGGTGGCCGACCGCGATCGCACCGCCGCAGGCCGTTCTGACGTCGGTGGACGGGCAGCAGCACGTGTGGCACGCGGTCGGCCCCGCTGCCCCGCCCGCCGGAGCCATCGGATCGAGGTTGCGCGGCGAGGCGGATCCGCCCCCGGGTCAGCCGATCGCGTCAGCCGTGATGACCTGCTCCGTCCAGATGATCTTGCCGTTCTTCGTGTACCGAGTGCCCCACCGGCGGGCAATCTGGGCGACGATCAGCAGACCCCGTCCACCCTCGTCGGTGGTCCGCGCGTGACGCAGACGGGGCGAGGTGCTGCTGGCGTCGGAGACCTCGCAGATCAGGCCGCGGTCCCGGATGAGGCGCAGGCAGACCGGTCCGGCCGCATGGCGGATCGCGTTGGTCACCAGTTCACTGACGATGAGTTCCGTGGTGAACGTCAGATCCGGGATGCCCCACTCGGTCAGCTTCCGAGCCGCGAGGTCGCGGGCGTGCGCGACGGCAGCCGGGTCGGTGGGCAGGTCCCAGGAGGCGACGCGGTCCGGGGCCAGGACACGGGTGCGGGCGAGGAGCAGGGCCGCGTCGTCGGCGGGCGGGCCCGTCAACAGGCTCTCGATCACTCGTCGGCCGGTCTCCGCCAGGTTCGGCAGGGGCGCCGCGAGGGCATCGCCCAGCCGGGAGAGCCCGACGTCGATGTCCCGGTCGACGGACTCGATGAGGCCGTCGGTGTAGAGGGCGATGAGACTGCCGTCTTCCAGCTCCGTCTCGATGGACTCGAAGGGGAGGTAGCCGAGACCGAGTGGCGGTCCGGCGGGCAGGTCCAGGATGTCGGCGGCGCCGTCGGGAGCGACGATCATCGGGGGGAGGTGACCGGCCCGGGCCATGGTGCACCGCCTGCTGACCGGGTCGTAGACGGCGTACAGGCAGGTGGCGCCCAGGAACGCGGTGCCCGTCGCCTCGCCCTCGGCCGCCGATGGAGCATCGATGTCGTGCGCCCCCATGAGGCCGATGACCAGGTCGTCCAGGTGGGCCAGCAGTTCGTCCGGGGAGAGGTCGAGGTTGGCGAGCGTGCGTACCGCGACGCGCAGGCGCCCCATGGTCGCCGCCGCGTTGATGCCGTGACCGGCCACGTCCCCGACGACCAGGGCGACACGTGCTCCGGAGAGCGGGATCACGTCGAACCAGTCGCCGCCCACACCACTGGGGACGTCCGCCGGCAGGTACCACGAGGCCACGTCCAGAGCGGAGCCTCCCGTCAGGTCCTGCGGCAACAGGTAGCGCTGCATGGAACGGGCCGCGGTGCGCTCGCGGGTGAACCGGCGTGCGTTGTCGATGCACACCGCCGCGCGGGAGACGAGTTCCTCGGCGAGGCGGACGTCGTCGTCCTCGAAGGGGCCCAGCCGCCGGGACCGGGCGAACGTCGCCACCCCCAGGGTCACGCCGCGCGCCCGCACGGGGACCACCATCACCGAGCGGAAGTCGTGGTCCAGGAACGAGGCGCCCAGCGTCTCGTCCACGGTCACCCACGGACTGTTGGTGCGGTCCAGGACCCGTTCGACCAGTGTCCTGCTCTCGAGCAGACAGCGGGTCACGGGCGTCGCGGGCGCACGCCGGACTGTCTCCCCCACGGCCAGTGACGCCTCGGGGCAGCCCTCGCGGACCGACTGCTGGGCCGCACGCCGGATGGCGGGCGCCATGCCGACCGGCCCAGGTGCCGGCTCCTCGCCCCGCATGACCGAGTCCAGCAGATCGACGGCGACGAAGTCCGCGACGGCCGGCACCCCGGCGTCGGCCAGTTCCTGCGCGGTGCGGGTCACGTCCAGGGTGCTGCCGATACGAGCGGCGGCGTCGTTGAGCAGGGCCAGCCGCTCCTGAGCCCGCCAGCGCTCGGTCACGTCGATGGTCATGTACCAGACGCCGACGTGCCGGTCGTGGCGGTCCTTCATCGCGAAGAAGGAGGCGGAGATCGCGCGGCTCCGGTCGTGCACCGTGTAGCCGGCCCCGCGGTACTCGAAATCCATCACCGGCGCGCCGGTCCGGAGAACCTCGTGCATCTTCTCCTCGAAGGCGTCGGCCTCGGCTTGCGGCAACACCTCCGCCATCCGCCGCCCCAGCCGCCGCTTGAGCGAGATCTGGCGGTCCAGTGGCTCGTTCACCCAGACGTACCGCAGATCCGTGTCGAGGACGGCGATGCCGACCGGCGCGTGACTGAGGAAGGGGGTGAGCATCAGCTGGCTCACCCCGCCGCCCGGCATCCGCCAGAAGGCCCGTTTCGGAGGCCGGCCGACGAACCTGCCGAAGACCAGGGCCGCAAGCGTGGCGACCAGGACGCCCGGAATCATCTCGTAGATGCCCGACCAGAAGGGGCCGTGCAGCGGCTTGACCACCCGCCACAGGAGCACCGTGACTGCGCCGGACACGATCCCGGCCATGGCCCCTGCCCAGGTCATCCGGGGCCAGTAGAGCGAAAGCAGGACGACCGGGCCGAAGGCGGCGCCGAAGCCCGCCCAGGCGTAGCCCACGATGCCCAGCAGCCCGCCGCCCCTGAGCGCGATCAGGGAGGCCACCAGCGTCACGACGACGACGGCGGCGCGGCCCACCCACACCAGGGCCCGGTCCGAGGCGCGCCGGTTGAGGAAGGCGCGGTAGAAGTCCTCCGTGAGGGCGACGGACGACACGAGGAGCTGACTGTCCGCGGTCGAGATGATCGCGGCGAGCACCGCGATCAGCATGACGCCGGCGCCCCACGGACTGAACAGGGTCCGGCTCAGGGTGATGTACACCGTCTGCGGGTCGTGGAGCGGTGTGCCGAACTGCGCGATGCCCAGCAGGCCGACGAAGGTGGCACCGGCCAGCACCACGACCACCCACCCGGTCTCGGTACGGCGGGCCGCGGGGACGGCACCGGTGCTGCGGATGCCCATGAAGCGGGCCAGGATGTGCGGCTGCCCGAAATAGCCGAGGCCCCAGGAGAGCAACGAGACGATCGCGACGGCGCCGAGCGACCCGCCGCCTCCCGACCACCGCCCGTTCACGAAGTCGACCTTGGCACCCATGTCCAAAAGGCTGGGCGTCCTGCTGTCGAGGGAGTCGCGAAGCGCACCGAAGCCGCCGAGCGTCGCGATGCCGACGACGGGGAGCACGAGCAGGGCGAGGAACATCAGCACGGCCTGCATGACGTGCGTCAGGCTCACGGCCAGGAAGCCGCCCAGACACGAGTAGACGACGATCACCAGGGCGGTCAGGGCCACTCCGAGCTTGAACCCGGCCCCGAAGATGTGCCCGAACAGCAGCCCGCCGGCCACCAGCCCACTGGCGACGTAGACGGTGAAGAACACCAGGGTCACCGCTGCAGAGACCATCCGGAGCATCCGTGTGCGGTCCTCGAACCGTTCCTCCAGGTAGGCGGCCAGGCTCACGGCGTTCCCGGCGCGCTCGGTGTAGGTGCGCAGCCTCGGCGCGACGAACAACCAGTTGAGGTACGTACCGAGCACGAGACCGACCGCGATCCAGCCGGCCCCGATACCGGCCGCGTACACCGCTCCGGGGAACGCCAGGAACAGCCAGCCGGACATGTCGCTGGCCCCCGCGGACAGGGCTGCGACGAACGCGGGAAGCCTGCGGCCACCCAGGGCGAAGTCGGCGAAGGTGTGCGTACGGCGGTAGGCCCAGACACCGGTTCCGATCATGACGGCCACGTACACGAGGAACGTGGCCACGATCGGCGCACTCACGTCGGACATACTGCCTCGCCTGCGAGGTTCATGAGCACGGGCGCTCCGTCACTGCGAGGTCGACGAAGACCGCCGTCGCGGCAATCAGGCACGGGAGTCCTCTCCCTTCGGCATGGGCAGCCCGATCAAGAGCAGTGTCACATCGTCGTCATGCGTGGCCATGTCCGGCAGGAGGGTCGTCATCAGCAGGTCTGCGGCCTGGTCGAGGCCCTCCTGATCTGCACGTACTCCTTTCAGCGCCGAGTCGAGCGTGCGGGCGAGGATGCCGATCTGGGTCTCGATGTCCGTGCCGGGCCTTTCGACCAGTCCGTCGGTGTAGACGGCCAGCGTGGTGCCCGGTGGCACCGGGTGGGTCGCCTGCTGGAACGGCACCCCTGCACCACAAGGATCGTTGACGCCCAGCGGTACGCCGACCGGCGTCCGGAGCATTCGGGCTGGCCCGTCGGCAGGCAGGGCGATGACCGGGAGGTGTCCCGCCGAGCAGAGGGTGACCTCGTGGGTGCTCTGGTCCACCACCAGGTAGACGCAGGTGACGAGCTGGTCCGCCAGGTCGGCGACGAACGCGTCGAGCCCGGTCATGAGCCGGCTCGGGGATACGCCTGTACGGGCCAGTGCGTGCGAGGCTGCGCGCATCTGGCCCATGACGGCCGCCGCCTCCAGGCCGCGCCCCATCACGTCCCCCACGACGATGCCGGTGCGGTGCCCGTCCAGCGGAACGATGTCGAACCAGTCGCCGCCCACGCCCGGGTCCTGGACGGACGCCAGATACCGGTGGGCGGCGGGCAGGTGGGGCAGGGAGGACGGCTCACCCATGAGACTGTGCTGCAGGGTGTACGCGATACGCCGATGCTCCTCGTAGCGCTCGGCGCGTTCGGCCTCGACGTGTCTGCGTTCGGTGATGTCCCGCACGGTCAGGAACACCCGTGTCTCCTCTTCCGCCCGGAGACTGCTCACGCTCACTTCCACGGGGAACTCCGCGCCGTCGCTGCGCAGCCCGTACAGGCCGTGGTCCAGGACGATCGGCTTCGGATTCACCTGCCGCAGGTAGGCACGCAGCAGTGCACTGTGCCTACGACGCCGCGGGGCGGCCACCAGGTCGACGACCGGGGTGCCCACGAGGTCGGCCGGCGAACGTCCGAACAACTTCTGCACCTGCGCATTGGCCATGACGATGACGCCGTGGCCGTCCGCGATCAGCAGGGCGTCGGGAGCCGATTCCAGCAGCGCGAGGAAGCGCCGGTCGGCCCGTCGTACTTCGCGCTGGGCCGCGACTCGGTCGGTGATGTCGGTGATCACACCGCATACGGCGTAGGGGGTGCCGGCAGCGGTCTTGAGCGGGAACAGGCTGGTCAGGAAGTCCCGGGCTCCCCCGGGCAGGTCGATCAGCTCCTCCTGCTGGGTGGGAGCGCCCGCGGCGAGCATGGCGAGGTCGGCGGCGCGCGCCTGACGCGCGAGGGCGGGCGGCATGACATCCCGGTCGCGGCGGCCCAGTACCCGTTCGCGGGACAGGCCCAGACTCTCCTCGAAGGTCGTGTTGACCGCCAGGAAGCGACCGTCGAGATCCTTGATGAACATCACCGCGGGCGTGTGGTCCATGAACGCCTGCAGCAGTTCGTTCTGCCGCACCTGCCACTCGGCGCGCGCGTGTGCCAACTCGATACGGCGGCCCACGACCAACGTCGCGAAGATGACCGTGGCGAACACGGCCACGTGCCCGCACACCAGCAGCGCGGTACCCAGCCGTGTTCCGAACAGTGCCGCGTCCTCACCGGCCAGGACGAGCCCACCCAGCAGCGGCGGAACCACCAGGACGGTGGCGAACAACCGGCGCCCCAGCGCTCCCGTGGTGCCCGCGTTCATCAGCAGTCCTGCAGGACCGCGTTCCGGGGTGGCGAGGAAGGCGGCGACACCCAGCAGCACCAGAGCCGTCCCGGTGTACAGGGCCATCCCCTTGTACGCACCGAACCGCTCGAGTTCGGGCACGGCGTACGCGAACCCGTACAGCCGCAGCATTCCCAGGGTGAGGACGGCCAGGCCGGGGATCTGGCTCGTCCATGCGGGCAGACGGGACGTGCTCGCGCACAGGGCCGCGACGCCCCCGACCATCAGTGCCGCAGCTGTGTTCGGTGCCATCCGGCCGGGCACCTCCGACGCCGTCCGGGCGGTGTCGTCCCGGAAGAGCAGTTCATCGATGCCCAGACCCACCCCGGTCACGTACTCCGCGACGGTGAGGCCACCGATCACCACAGCCAGTGCCCCGGCCGCGCGCACCACGGCGGTCACCCACGGGGTGACACGACCGCGCGCCACGAGAAACAGGGAGGCACCCAGTGCCAGCAGAGCCACGGCCGTGTTCGCGGTCATGGCTGCATCGCCACCGGGGGCTCGTCTGAGGACCTCGATGCCGAAGACCCAGCCGGCCAGACCCGACGCCCCCAGCCCAGCGGCCAGCAGGGCGGCACCCTGAGCCACGACGCGGGCAGCATCCAGGGCGGACTGCTGGTACGGCAAGTCCGCGGCCTGCCCTGCTCCGAGTGCGCCAGGCAACTCGGCCGTCTGCTCTTTCGCCACCGAACACTCGCCCATGTGGACAAACAACGAAGTCCGCTCTCATACCCTAAGTAATTTGCACCTCCGGCGCCCTGATCCGAACGTCCCCGTCCGTGCCGTCTTCCCTGATCACCACCACGGTCCCGCGTCGAGCCGGCCCGCACCGCCCGGTCGGGGCGACGAGCCCGTGACAGCGGTGCAGCAGGCTCCGAGGATCCCCTCCGACGCCGGTGTCGCCGTCGATCAGCAGGGCTGTCCGCCGGCCTCTCTCCGCCGGCAGCCGGTCGAGGACCGAATCGGCACGGAGTGAGCCCGCCCCGCCCGGGGGCGGCGGTGACCGCCCGAGGCGTTGCGCCGCCGCTCGGGTAGGGAGGGTGCCCCACGCCACCGCAGCCGTCCCACCGGTCCGCGGACCGTTGGGCCACTCCCGGGCAGTCACCGGCCCGCTGCCCGGCGCCGGGACCCGCTGGGCGGGGCCGAAACCGACGGCCGACCGCCGGTTTCCCCCGGCATCACGTCACCGGTGTTCGGGGTTCTCGTAGTCGCGGCGACAGCCGGCGTCCCAGGCGGTGCGCTGGTTGCCGTAGGCCGGGATGCCGCCCAAGTCCTTCAGCGCCCGGGCCAGGTGCAGCAGGTTCCAGGTCATGAAGGTGGTGTTGCGGTTGGTGAAGTCGTTCTCCGGGCCGCCCGATCCGGGGTCGAGGTACGAGGGTCCGGGCCCCGCCTCGCCGATCCAGCCGGCGTCCGCCTGGGGAGGGATGGTGTAGCCGAGGTGCTGGAGGCTGTAGAGGACGTTCATGGCGCAGTGCTTCACGCCGTCCTCGTTGCCGGTGATCAGACAGCCGCCGACGCGGCCGTAATAGGCGTACTGGCCATGTTCGTTGAGCAGGCTGGAGCAGGCGTAGAGGCGCTCGATCACCTGCTTCGTCACGGAGCTGTTGTCACCCAGCCAGATCGGGCCGGCCAGCACCAGGATGTCGGCCGCCATGACCTGTCGGTACAGCTCGGGCCAGGCGTCCGTCTCCCAGCCGTGCTCCCTCATGTCCGGCCACACACCGGTCGCGATGTCGTGGTCCACTGCTCGTACGACGTCGACGCGCACGCCCTGCGCGTCCATGATGGCGGTGCTCCGGTCGATCAGCCCCTGCGTGTTGCTCGTCTCCGGTGAGCGCTTGAGGGTGCAGTTGATCACCAAGGCACGCAGGTCGTCGTACCGGGCCGGCGGTGCGTCGGTGGTGGGCGACGAAGCGGTCACACGGTCCTCCCGGAGTTCTGCCGCCGCTCTGTGCATGGCGGCTCGTTCTCACTTCGCCAGCGTGCGGTCCGACCGCGGCAGCCGCCATCACAACGCCTCCGAATGGCCACAGCGGTCCACGCCCCGGTCGGCGGCGGACGAGTGGCCCGGGCACGCAGGTGTACCTACGTTCGCCTCATGAGCAGCGAAGGCGCGACCGAGTCGCGGAACACGGCGGCAGCGGACGACGTCGCACACCTGCTGGTGCGCTGTCTGCGAGCCGAAGGCGTCGAGTACGTCTTCGGGATCCCCGGCGAGGAGAACATCCGCTTCGTCGACGCCCTGAGCGGCTCCGGGATCCGGTACGTCCTGGTGCGCCACGAGCAGGCCGCCTCGTTCATGGCGGAGATCTACGGACGGCTGACCGGCAGGGCCGGGGTGTGTTCGGCCACGCTGGGCCCCGGCGCGATCAACCTGCTGCTCGGCAGCGCCGATGCCACGACCAACAGCGCACCGATGGTGGCCCTTGCCGCCCAGGGCTCGCTGCGCCGCACCCACAAGGAGTCGCATCAGGTCATCGACCTGGTGTCGATGTTCGCACCCGTCACCCAGTGGGCGGCCCGCGTGGAGTGTCCTGACGCGGTGCCGGAGATGACACGCAAGGCATTCAAGATCGCGCAGAGCGAGCGCCCCGGCGCCGTGTTCCTGGCCGTGCCCGAGGACATCGAAGCGGAGCGGCCCGGCGGGCAGCCGGCGCCCCTGCAGATCGACACGGTGCACGCCGACGCGCCGTCACTCACGCAGATCGCGCGGGCGGTCGAGGTGCTCACCACGGCACGGCGTCCTGTCGTGCTGGCAGGCCACGGCGCCGCGAGAGCCCGGGCCACGGCCGCCCTCGTGCGGTTCGCCGAACGACTGAACATCCCGGTCGCGACCACCTTCCACGGCAAGGGCGTCTTCCCCGACGACCACCCGAACGCCCTCGGCGCGGTCGGCTTCATGCGCCACGACTACGGCAACTTCGGCTTCGACACCGCCGACGTGGTGATCTGCGTCGGCTACGAGATCCAGGAATTCGACCCCGCCAAGATCAACCCCGACGCCGACAAGCGCATCGTGCACGTGCACCGCTTCCCCTCCGAGGTGGACGCGCATTACCCGGTCGCAGTGGGCATCGAGGGCGACCTGTCACAGGCGTTGGACGCACTCGCTTCGGCACTGCCCGAAGGGTTCACCTACGACTCGGAAAGCAGCGTGAAGATCCGTACGCTGCTCGACGAGGAACTCGCGTACGGGCGTGACAGCGACGCGTTCCCACTGGTGCCCCAGCGTGTGGTGAGCGATGTCCGGACCGCCCTGGACCGCCACGACATCGTGCTCGCCGACACCGGCGCCGGGAAGATGTGGATGTCCCGCCTCTACCCCACCTACGAACCTGACACCTGCCTCGTCTCCAACGGCCTGTCCACCATGGGCTTCGCACTGCCGGGCGCCATCGCCGCCAAACTGGCCCGGCCCGACCGGCGCGTCCTGGCGATGATGGGCGACGGCTCCTTCCTGATGAACTCCCAGGAAATCGAGACCGCCGTCCGCGAACACATCCCCCTGATCGTCCTCGTCCTGGTGGACGAGGAATACGGGCTGATCACGTGGAAGATGGAGCTCGAACTCGGCCGCCACAGCCACACCCGCTTCACCAACCCGGACCTGGTCGCCTACGCCGAGAGCTTCGGCGCACGCGGTTACCGGGTCGAGTCCGCCGACCAACTGCTGCCCACCTTGCGCCGCGCCCTCGAGGACGAAGGAGTCTCCGTGATCGCCTGCCCCGTCGACTACTCCGAGAACCTGCGCCTGACCGACCGACTCGGCAGCCTCGGCGGTCCGTTCTGAAGGGAAGCCGACGCTGACAGCCAGGCGGCGGATCGCAGCAGGTCTCGGCCTCGATCCAGGTGATCCCCACCGCACCACTGCTCCCGGACGCGGCCTCGGGGGTGTGACACTGGAAGAGCAGGACGAGCCCCTTGACACGCGAAGGGAGTCCGACATGAGGCAGACCGGGTCGAGGCCGTCGGATCTTCTCCAGGTGTGGCAGGCCGCCGTTCGCGGAATCCGCCGGTTGCCGGGGGCCGAGCGGGTGAGTCAGGTCGCCGACGGTGCACTGGAACGGATCGGAGTCGTCTCTCCCCGCAGCCGCCGGATGGCCGTCTACGCCGGAGCCGGAGTCCTCGGCGCGGCCGGGGTGGTCGAATGGCCGGTCGCTCTCACCGGTGCGGCCGTCGCCTGGCTCACGCAGGCGCACCCCGTTCCAGGAGCGCAACAGGAGACGGCACGAGCCCGAGGGCACCAGGGCGGACGGGCCGACACCCGGCGCAGCGATGCACGGTCCACTCCGGCAACCGGTGGCTCCGGCCCCGGTCCGGCCTCCGACGCCGCGTCGCGGTACGACGCCGGCGGAAGGCTGGCGCCGGGGCACTCGCACCATGACCGCCCGGAGCGCCACGTGCACGAGCAGCCCGCGAAGGTCGGTGACCCTGCCACTGCCTCGGCGCTCAAGAAGGTCGCGGAAGCCTCAGCACACCACGGCACACCCACGTGAGGACACCGAGTACCGGCGGCACCGGCGGCCGCGCCGCGTGCCGGTATCGCACGGGTGCCCCGGGAGGAACCCGGGGCACCCGTCCCGCCGCGGCAGCCGCTTGCCGTGTACCGCGGCGACGCCTTCCGGCTGCAGTGGTCAAGGCAGCCGCCGACCTGGTGATCTCGGTGTGGCTGCCTTGCCGCCGGTGGCGCGGTAACCACACTGACCTGTCAGGGCCCGCCGCCGCGGCTGCTCGGCCGACGCGTCAGATCTTCGTAAGGAGTGACGCGGCCACCGAGTGAGGCCGGCGCAGCACGGCCAGGGGCTGCCGTCTGCGATTCGGATTGCGTGGGGAATCGGCACCCGAGCGGAAAGGCCGACCCTTCTGCCACGTCTGTCATGCGGGGTGCTCTGCGTGTTTCATAGAGGTGTGGCCTGCGGTGCGCGACCATACGGACGCGGCGCAGCGCAATTCCCGGCCGGTGGGCGCCATGGCGCGCTGATGGTGTGGGTCGACGTGCTCGGCACCAGCGAAGCTGGCGATGTCAGGAGCGGCAGCCGGCAGAAGGAACACCGATACAGGAAGAAGGACGGGCATGTCCGGCAGTGAAAGCGAGAATCCGGTAATCCCTTCACCGACGCCCACGCCGACTCGGCGGCCCAGGACGAACCGGGACTGGTGGCCGAATCAGCTGGACCTTCAGGTTCTCCATCAGCACTCGCCCCGGTCCAACCCGATGGACGAGGACTTCGACTACGCGGAAGAGTTCGCGACCCTCGACGTCGACGCGCTGAAGCGTGACGTCTTCGAGGTGATGACGACATCCCAGGACTGGTGGCCTGCCGACTACGGTCACTACGGGCCGCTCTTCATCCGGATGAGCTGGCATGCCGCGGGGACGTACCGCATCGAGGACGGCCGCGGCGGTGGCGGCAGCGGCGCACAGCGCTTCGCCCCCCTCAACAGCTGGCCGGACAACGCGAGCCTGGACAAGGCGCGCCGTCTGCTCTGGCCGGTCAAACAGAAGTACGGCCGGAAAATCTCATGGGCCGATCTTCTGGTGTTCGCCGGAAACTGCGCCATGGAATCCATGGGATTCAAGACGTTCGGGTTCGGTTTCGGGCGAGAGGACATCTGGGAACCCGAGGAGATCTTCTGGGGACCCGAGGACACGTGGCTCGGAGATGAGCGCTACAGCGGAGACAGGGATCTCGCCGGTCCCTTCGCCGCCGTGCAGATGGGACTGATCTACGTCAATCCGGAGGGGCCCAACGGAAACCCCGACCCGTTGGCCGCCGCCCGCGACGTCCGGGAGACGTTCGGGCGCATGGCGATGAACGACGAGGAGACGGTCGCACTCATCGTCGGCGGCCACACCTTCGGCAAGTGTCATGGCGCGGTCGAACCCAGTTACATCGGCCCGGAACCCGAGGCCGCCGCCATCGAGCAGCAGGGCCTCGGCTGGCGGAACACCTACGGCAGCGGCGTGGGCCCCCACGCGCTCACCAGCGGTCTGGAGGGCGCATGGACCACCGCGCCGACCACGTGGGACAACGGGTACCTGGACAATCTCTACGGGTACGAGTGGGAGCTGACGAGCAGCCCCGCCGGCGCCCACCAGTGGACTCCCACGGATCCCGCGGCCAGGAACACCGTGCCCGACGCCCATGATCCGTCGAAGCGGCACGCCCCCATGATGCTGACGACGGACCTCGCGCTGAAGGTGGACCCGGTCTACGGCCCGATCACGAAGCGGTTCCACGAGAACCCGGACGAGCTCGCGGTGGCGTTCGCCAAGGCGTGGTACAAACTGCTGCACCGCGACATGGGGCCCCTCTCGCGTTACCTCGGCCCGTGGATTCCCGAGCCGCAGCTGTGGCAGGACCCCGTTCCCGCCGTCGATCACGAACTGGTCGGGGACGAGGACATCGCCGCCCTCAAGGACCGGATCCTCGCCTCGGGCCTCTCCCTCTCCCAGCTGGTCACCACCGCCTGGGCGTCGGCGGCGAGCTTCCGCGGCACGGACAAGCGCGGCGGGGCGAACGGAGCACGGATCCGGCTCGCGCCGCAGAAGGACTGGGAGCTCAACGACCTCCCCGAGGTGACCGAGGTACTGCGTACGCTCGAGCGGATCCAGGAGGACTTCAACGTCTCCCGGAGCGGCGGAACGCGGGTCTCCCTCGCCGACCTGATCGTCCTCGGCGGGTGCGCGGCCGTCGAGCGGGCCGCGAGGAACGCCGGGTACGACGTCACGGTTCCGTTCGCGCCGGGGCGTACGGATGCCTCGCAGGAACAGACCGACGCGGCGTCGTTCGCCGTGCTGGAGCCGAAGGCGGATGCCTTCCGCAACTACCTTCCGGAGGGCGAGAAGCTGTCGCCGGAGACCCTGATGCTGGACCGCGCCAACCTGCTGACGCTGACCGCTCCCGAGATGACGGTGCTGATCGGCGGCATGCGGGCCCTGAACACCGGCTTCAAGGGGTCCCCCCACGGTGTCTTCACCGACCGGCCGGGAAGCTTGACCAACGACTTCTTCGTCAACCTGCTCGACATGGGCACGGAGTGGAAGGCGTCGGCCACGGACGAGAACGTGTTCGAAGGCCGGGATCGCGCCACCGGCGAGGTCAAGTGGACCGCCACCGCCGTCGACCTGGTCTTCGGTGCGAACTCCCAGTTGCGAGCCGTCTCGGAGGTCTACGGGGCCCGGGATGCGGGAGACAAGTTCATTCGTGACTTCGTGGCAGCGTGGAACAAGGTGATGAATCTCGACCGGTTCGACCTCGCCTGAGCCCGACGCCCCGGTCGGCCCTCGCCGGGCCGGCCGGGGCGTGGCCGAGCCGGCGTCGGCGAAGTGCAGTCGGCGAGCCTTTTGCAGGTGTCGGCCACCGTCCGGCGAGTGGTGTGGAAAACCCTCCGGAAATCTGCCTGCCAGGTTTATTGTGCGAGCCGTCTGAGATATTCTGTTCAATGCCATGATCTGGGAAATACTGGTCCTGGGTTTCGTACTCAGTCTCGACAATTTCCGAGTATCGATCGCGCTCGGCACGGTCCCATTCGGTTTGAAGCGTGCGGTGCAGGTCGCGCTGACCTTCGGATTGTGGGACGCGATTATGCCCCTGGTCGGGCTGTTGATCGGTCACCAGATCGGGGAGTCCATCGGGGACGTCGCCGATGTGGTGGGAGCGGCCGTGCTCGGCGGGTACGGTCTCTACCTCGTCATCTCGTCCCTCCGGAACCCCGAGCCGGAGGAGTTGGACCACCCGTGGGCGTTGTTCGGCATCCCGTTGACGCTGAGTCTGGACAACTTGTTCGCCGGGGCGAGCCTGGGGGTTCTCGGGCTCTCGCCGTGGTTCTCGGCCGCCGCCTTCGGCACCATGACGGCAGTGCTGTCGCTGGTCGGGCTGCAGCTCGGGCGGGCCGCGGCACGCCTCGTCCGGATCCGCTCGGACCTGCTGAGCGGAGTCACCCTGATCATCGCCGCTGCGGCGCTGCCGTTGTGGTTCGGCGACTGACCCGCTCCACCGGGCGGCCGTCCGGGCAGGTCATGACCGGGCGACAGGCGGCGGACCGGCTCGGTGCGGGCGGGGAACCAGCGGAGGTCCGTCGTCCCGCGAGCCGGCGTCGGCGGCCTCGACCGCCCGGGTGACCAGGTGGTGGTCGGGCGACAGGTGACACACCGGGTCGGTGCGGGCGGCGTCGCCGGTGAGCAGGAACGCCTGGCAGCGGCACCCGCCGAAGTCCACCTCCCGCCGGGGGCAGCTACGGCAGGGTTCCGGCATCCAGTCGGTCCCGCGGAACGCGGTCATCACCGGGGCTTCGGCCCAGATCCGCGCCAGCGGGTCCTCCCGCACGCTGGCCCGCGGCAACGGCAGGGACTGGGCGGCCGGGCAGGGCAGGACGTCGCCGTTGGGCGTCACGGTCAGCTGCCGGGAGGCCCAGCCACCCATGCAGGGCTTCGGGTAGCGGCTGTAGTAGTCGGGGATGACGTAGATGATGTCCACACGGTCCCGCAACCGCTCGCGGGCGGCCCGTACCACGGCCTCGGCCGCCTCGAGCTGGGCCCGGCTCGGCAGGAGTGCGGCTCGGTTCCGCCAGGCCCAGCCGTAGTACTGGGTGTTGGCCAGCTCCACCCGGTCGGCGCCCACCTCCTCCGCCAGGGCGAGCACAGCGGCGACGCGGTCGATGTTGTGCCGGTGCAGCACCACGTTCATGGTGAGCGGCCAGCCCAGCTCCTTGACCACGCCCATCGCCTCGATCTTGCGCCGGAAGGACGGGATCCCGGCGATCCGGTCGGACACGGCCGGTTCGTCGGCCTGGATGCTGATCTGCACGTGATCCAGGCCGGCGGCCCGCAGCTGCTCGGCCCTCGGTCGCGAGAACCCGAGGGCGCTGGTGATGAGGTTGGTGTAGAGGCCCAGGGCGTGGGCGTGCGCCACGAGCTCCACCAGGTCGCGCCGCAGCAGCGGTTCCCCGCCGGACAGGTGGCACTGCAGAACTCCCAGGTCCTCGGCCTCGGTCAGCACCCGCAGCCACTCGTCGGTGGTCAGCTCGTCCTGGTAGCCGGCCAGGTTCAGGGGGTTGGAGCAGTACGGGCAGGCCAGCGGGCAGCGGTAGGTGAGTTCGGCGAGCAGTCCGAACGGGCTATCCATCGGTGAGCTCCACCCAGCGCCGGGCGACGAGCCGGGCCAGGAACTGCCGGACCTCGTCGTCGGGGACGGTCTCATAGCGCGCGCCCAGTTCGGCCACGATCTCGGCCACGGTGTGCCGCCCGTCGCACAGCTCGAGGATGGCCGCGCCGCTGCCGTTCAGCACCACCACCGTCTCGGGGTGCAGCAGGACCTTGCGCTGCCTGGTCCGGCAGAAGGTCAGCCGGACATGGGCCGCCAACCGGGGCCGGTCCGAGCCGGACACCCCGACGCCGGGCCGGGTCGCGCTTCTGGTCTGGGTCGTACCGGTAGGGGTCGGGTCCATGGTGGTCACTCCGGATAGGCCTGGTCGACGGCGTCCATCAGGCTCCACAGGACGTCGCACTTGAACGACAGCGCGTCGACGGCGCGCGCCTGGGACTCGGCGGAGAGGCAGTGCGCGGTGACCACCTCGAGGGCGTGCTCGCAGTCACGCGGGGCCTGTTCCACGCGGGCGCGGAAGTAGGCAAGGCCCTCGGGGGCGATCCACGGGTACCACCGCTCGAACGCGGCGAGCCGCGCCGCCATCAGGTCGGGCGCGAACAGCTCGGTGAGCGAGGAGGCCACCGCCTCCACCCACGGGCGGGTCCGGGCGAAGTTCAGGTAGGCGTCGACGGCGAACCGCACCCCGGGTACCAGGTGCCGGTGATCCAGGACCTCCTCGCGGGTCAGCCCGGCGGCCTCGCCGAGGCGCAGCCACGCCTCGATGCCGCCCTCACCGGCGGCCGTGCCGTCGTGCTCGAGGATCCGTCGGATCCAGCGGCGGCGGACCTCGGGGTCGGGGCAGTTGGAGAGGATCGCGGCGTCCTTGCGGGGGATGTTCTCCTGGTAGTAGAAGCGGTTGGCCACCCAGCCCCGGATCTGCCGGCGGCTCAGCCGGCCGGCGTTCATCCGGACGTGGAACGGGTGCTGGTCGTGGTACAGCCGCGAGTGGGCCCGCAACGTCTCGACGAAGGCGTCGGTGCCGGTTGTCGTGGTCGTCGTCGTCACGGCTCTACACCTGGACCTCGAGGCCGTCCATGGCCACTTCCATGCCGCTCTCCTCCACGGTACGCCGCTCGGGCGCGTCCTCCAGGAGGACCGGGTTGGTGTTGTTCATGTGCACGAAGACGGTCCGCCGCACGCCCAGCGACGGGAGCTGCGCCAGGCTGCCGTCCGGGCCGTCGATGGGCAGGTGGCCCATCTCCCGTGCCGTCCTGCCGGCCAGGCCGAGCCGTACGAGCTCGTCGTCGTGCCAGCAGGTCCCGTCGATCAGCAGGCATGCGCAGCCCTCGATCTCCCCGCGCACTGCCGCCGTCAGCGCCTGCACCGCCGGCAGGTACACCAGCGTTCCCCCGCTGCGCTCGTCGGTCAGCCGGTAGCCCACGACGCGGCCGTGGTCCGCCCCGGCTCCGAACCGGTCGCGTTTGGTGGTGGGTACGTCGAACGCCCGGCAGGACAGGCCGTCCGCCAGGGCGAGACATGTACCGGGGATCACTGCCCGCCACTCGACCGGGCAGTAACGTTCGAGCGTGCGCAGAATCCCCGAGCCGTCGGACAGGGTCTTGCGCACCGCCGGTGTGGCGTACAGCCGCAGGGCACGGGCCTCGCGCAGCAGGAGCAGGCCCAGCGTGTGGTCCAGTTCGGCGTCGGTGAGCAGCACCGCCTCCAGCGGCGTCGTCCGGTCGTCGTGCGGGTGCAGGCCGGGGAAGGCCTCGAACTGGGCACGGAGGTCGGGCGAGGCGTTGATGAGGAACCACCGGCGGCGGTCGGCGCTGACCGCCACCGACGACTGGGTGCGCGCGAGGCCGGCCCGGGAGCGGACCGCGACGCACACCGGGCAGCCGCAGTTCCACTGCGGTGAGCCGCCCCCCGCCGCCGAGCCCAGCACGCGCAGCAACACGTCGGCACTCCGTTCGTCGTTCGATCCCGGTTCGCCGCCGGACCGGCCGTCCGTGGCCGTCCCGAGCCGTCGGGCGGCGCCGGACCTGGTCCGGCGCCGCCCGCATCCGCTAGTCCTCCAACCGAGCGAGGTACATGGTCACCTCGGCCGCGACTGCGATCTCGTCGAACTCGGGCGTCTCCCACACAGCGAGCTGAGACTCCATGGATTCACCTCCTCTCCGCCGGGATCACGGCAGGCTCCGGTCACGCGCTACGACGGTTCCGGGAGGGCGAAGACGATCAGGGCGCTCCCGTGCCCCGCGCCGAGCATGCCGGGGAGGAATCCCTCGGCCCATCCGCCCCAGCCGACCGGCACGGCCACGTACTGCCTGCCGTCGACCATGTAGGTGGTCGGACTGCTGTGGTGGCCGCTTCCGCACTGGAACTGCCACAACAGCTCCCCGGTGCGGGCGTCGAGCGCGTTGAACTCCCCGGAGGCCTCGCCGGCGAACACCAGGTCACCGCCGGTGGCCAGCGTCGAGGCGCACATCGGGAGTTCGTTGCGCCAGCGCCACTTCTCCTCGCCGCCCGCGTCGAACGCGCTGATGGACCCCGCCATGTCCTCGATGTCCACCTGAACGCCCGCGCCCCAGTAGGGGATGCTCTCCTTGAACTCCCGGCGCCGCCGGGTGGCCGTGGCACCGGTGTCCTGGACGGGGACGTAGAACAGCTCGGTCTTCGGGCTGTAGGCCGCATGGGTCCATTCCTTGGCGCCGGCCGGACCCGGGTAGAAGTGGACCGGTTCTCCTTCCTTGTCCGGGTACACCTTGGCCGTCACCTGGCCGTCCCTCGTGATGGCCCCCCAGGTGATGCGGTCCACGAAGGGGGTGATCTGGACCCGGGCGCCGTTCGTGCGGTCGAGGACGAAGAAGTAGCCGTTCTTGTCGAAGTGCCCGAGCAGTTTGCGCCCGTCCTGCTCGAACAGGATGCACTCGCCGATGCTGTCGTAGTCCCACAGGTCGTGCGGGGTGCACTGGTAGTGCCAGCGGATCTGACCGCTGTCCACGTCGACGGCGATGATGCTGTCGGTGAAGAGGTTGTCGCCCTCGCGGACCGCTCCGTCGAAGTCGGGCGCCGGGTTGCCGGTGCCGACGTACAGCAGGTTCGTCTCCGGGTCGAAGGTGCCGGTGATCCAGCAGTTCGCCCCGCCCCGTGCCCAGGCCTCGCCGTCGGCGGGCCAGGTCTCCGAGCCGGGCTCCCCGGGCTTCGGCACGGTGTAGCAGCGCCACTGGTGCTCGCCGGTCTCGAGGTCGAACGCGTCGAGGTGACCGCGTACGCCGAACTCGCCGCCGGAACTCCCGACGACGACCATGTTCTTCACGACCAGCGGGGCGACCGTGGCGCTCTCACCGGCCCGGACGTCTCCGTAGGTCTTGTCCCAGACCCGCTTGCCGGTGGTGGCGTCGAGCGCGATGACGCGCGCGTTCGCCGTGACGAAGAAGACCTTCCCCTGCGCCACGGCGACCCCGCGGTTCACGTTCCCGCAGCACAAGGACACGTCGAAGGGGACCGCATGCTTGTACCGCCAGATCTCCACACCCGTCTTCGCGTCGAGGGCCCAGACCCAGCCGTCCCAGCCGGAGAGGAACATGACCCCGTCGACGACGATCGGGGCGGCCTCGAACGAGTAGGTCGACGCGCCCGCGATCAGGCCGGTCGTGCCGGCCTGGAAGACCCATGCGGGGACCATGCGCTTGACGTTCTCCGTGTTGATCTGGTCCAGCGGGCTGTACCGCTGCCCGTTGTAGGCGCCGTAGTAGGTGAGCCAGTTCTGGGGTTCCTCGCGGGCATTGAGGATGCGCTCGTAGTCGACGCCGGCCACTACCGGCGGCGCGACGTCCCCGCCCGCGACCTTGCCGCTCAGGAGTCCCTGATCGACAGCCTCACCGGCGTCGACGTAGTCGGCGTAGTCGACGGTCATTTCCTCCACCTCCTGCTTCTTCCTACGGCCGCGGCTGTTCGGGACGGTCGAGGCGGGCCTCCGGCGGAGCGTCCCCGAGGACGACGATGGCCCCGGTCAGCCCCCGGCCCTCGTCGTTGCCCGTGGGCGAGGCGTACCAGTAGTAGCCCGGCCCGTCGAGGTTGAGGTGCGCGTGTCCGTGCGAATGGTTCACCAGCCAGATGAACTTCCTGTCGCCATTGCTCGGCAGAAGTGCGCAGTGCGTGTTCTTGTCGTCATTGACGAGCTCGAGCTCGATATCGCCCCCATGGGGCATGACCAGAATTGAAGGATCCCAGGTCAGCTCATCCGGGTGGATACGAATGGTGGCCTTCATGTGGCCGTCCGATTCCTCGGTGGCCTGCCCAATACTTCCGGTTCCCAGCACTTGACCCAGCGCTGCTTTGTTCTGTGCGGCCAGCCCGAGCCTGTCCAGCAGGTCGGCTCGCTCCTGCGCGATCGTCATAGGTGGTTCCACTCCTCGAAATCTATTTTAGGAGCGCACTACGCCCGATAAATCGCACCCCGAATACGGTGCTGAATTCGCAGTCGATAAACACGCTACGCCGGATGGATCACGCCGACAAGGCGCGCCCTGGTGCGGTCCGGATCATGCCGTTCGTCCGCGACGGGCTACCGTTCGTACCCGATGTGCCGCCGTTGGGAGGAGCCGGGCGGCGGCGTACCGAGGTCGTACCGATCGAGGTTCATGACCTTGGTCCATGCGGCGACGAAGTCCTGCACGAACTTCTCCCGTGCGCCCTCGCTCGCGTAGACCTCCGCGACGGCACGCAGTTCGGGGTTCCGGCGGAAGACGAGGTCGACGCGGCTACCGGTCCACTTGATCTCGCCGGTGGCACGGTCGCGCCCCTCGAAGGCTTCCGCGGTCGCGGATGTCGGCGTCCATTCCGTGCCCGTGTCGAGCAGGTTCACGAAGAAGTCCTCGGTCAGCGACCCGGCCGCCGAGGTGAAGACGCCCAGCGGCGACTGCTGGTGGTTGGCGCCCAGCACCCTCAGGCCCCCCACGAGGACGGTCATCTCGGGCGCGCTCAGGTCCAGCAGGTTCGCGCGGTCGACCAGCAGGTGCTCCGACGGCAGCCGGCTGCCCTTGCCGAGGTAGTTGCGGAACCCGTCCGCGGTCGGCTCGAGCGGGGCGAAGGACTCCACGTCGGTCCACTCCTGCGTGGCGTCCGTGCGTCCCGGGCTGAAGGGGACCTGGACGTCGTGCCCGGCGGTCCTGGCGGCCCGCTCGACGGCGGCGGCTCCCCCGAGCACGATGAGGTCGGCCAGCGAGATCTTCTTGTCCCCGGCCTGGGAGCTGTCGAAGGACTCCTGGATCCCCTCCAGGGTGTGCAGCACCTGTGCCAGTGTGTCGGGGTCGTTGACCTCCCAGCCCCGCTGTGGCTCGAGACGGATGCGCGCGCCGTTCGCCCCGCCGCGCTTGTCGCTGGCGCGGAACGTCGAGGCCGACGCCCACGCGGTCGAGACGAGCTGGGAGACGGTCAGTCCGGAGGCGAGGACCCGGCTCTTGAGCGCGGCGATGTCGGCCGCCCCGACGAGCTCGTGGTCCACGGCGGGGACCGGGTCCTGCCAGAGCAGCGTCTCCCGGGGTACCAGCGGTCCGAGATAGCGCTGGATCGGGCCCATGTCGAGGTGCGTCAGCTTGAACCAGGTCCGGGCGAACGCGTCCGCGAGCTGGTCCGGGTTCTCCAGGAAGCGTCGCGAGATCGACTCGTAGACCGGGTCCGACCGCAGCGCGAGGTCCGTCGTCAGAATCGTCGGGGCGTGTGTCGTCGACGGGTCGTGGGCGTCCGGTACGGTGCCGGCCCCGCCGCCGTCCTTCGGGATCCACTGCCACAGCCCCGCGGGGCTCAGCTCCAGCTCCCACTCGTAGCCGAACAGGGTCTCGAAGAAGCTGTTGTCCCATCTCGTCGGGGTGGGTGTCCACGTACCCTCCAGCCCGCTGGAGATGGCGTCCGCGCCCTTCCCGGTGCCGTAGCTGTTCCTCCAGCCCAGGCCCTGCTCCTCGAGAGGGGCGCCCTCGGGTTCGGGGCCGAGGTGGGCGACCGGGTCGGCCGCGCCGTGGGTCTTGCCGAACGTGTGACCGCCCGCGATCAGCGCGACGGTCTCCTCGTCGTTCATCCCCATGCGCCGGAACGTCTCGCGGATGTCGCGGGCCGCGGTGAGCGGGTCCGGGACGGTGTTCGGCCCCTCCGGGTTGACGTAGATGAGGCCCATCTGGTCGGCGGCCAGGGGCTTGTCCAGCTCGCGGACGCCGCGGTGGCGTTCGTCGCCGAGCCAGGCGTGCTCGGGGCCCCAGTAGACGTCCGCGTCGGGCTCCCAGACGTCCGCCCGGCCGCCGGCGAAGCCGAAGGTCGTGAGGCCCATCGTCTCCAGGGCGCGGTTGCCCGCGAAAACCATCAGGTCGGCCCAGGAGATCTTGCGGCCGTACTTCTTCTTCACCGGCCAGAGCAGCCGGCGCGCCTTGTCGAGGTTGCGGTTGTCCGGCCAGCTGTTCAGCGGCGCGAAACGCTGCATGCCGGCGCCCGCGCCGCCCCGGCCGTCGTCGATGCGGTACGTGCCCGCGCCGTGCCACACCATCCGGATCACGAGCGGCCCGTAGTGGCCGAAGTCGGCCGGCCACCACTCCTGCGACGTCGTGAGCACCTCGTCGACGTCCCGTGCCAGGGCGTCGAGGTCGAGCGTCCGGAACTCCGCGGCGTAGTCGAAGTCCTCACCCATGGGGTCGGCGACGGCGGGGTGTTTCCGGAGAATCGCCAGGTCGAGCCGGTCCGGCCACCAGCCGCGGTTGCTCGCGCCCGCGGTCGCGTGACCGTGGTGGCCGGCCGGGGCAGCAAAGCCGAGGCCGCCCGCGCCCCCGACGTTCGCCTCGCCGGCGACGGCGTCCGGGCTGTCAGTCACGGGACTCCTCCTTCCGGGAACAGAGATCGTGCGCCGGGGCACTCAGAGGTCCAGGGCACGTCGCACGGCCGGCGCATGCCGCCGGGAAACCGGCACCATCACGTTCGCCCGGTCGTCCATGACCAGGGACAGCTCGCCCTTGAGCCCACGCTCTATCTCCCTGATGCGGCTGAGGTTGACCACGTACCGGCGGTGCACCCGCAGGAAGCCGACGTCCGCCAGCTCGCCTTCGAGCTTGTCCAGACTCAGCGAGGCGGCTCGCAGTCGCCCCTGATCGGTGGAGAGCCACACGTCGTTCCCCTGCGATTCGGCGAAGGAGACTTCCGGCAGCCGCAGCAGCACCATCCGGTTGCCGCGCATCGCGACCAGTCGGCGCGGCTGCGCCCGAGGGCGCGCGGCCCCCTCCGCCTGGGGCACCTGTGCCCCGCCGGAGGCACCGAACGAGACCAGGTGCCCGATCAGGCGTCCGGACGAGAAGACGGGCCGGATGCCGATCGACGTCGGCTCGTCGGCGAGGTGGGCGAAGATCTGCGTCGAGCCGACCCAGTCGGGATTGTGGGCCGCCTGCCCCGTGGCATACCGGGCGGCTGTGATCAGTTCGGGCAGCCCGGGGTTCCAGCGCAGCGTGGGGTCGACCGCCGGGGTGCAGGCCGGGACGCCCAGGAACACGCTTGCCATCTCGTCGGCGATCACCACCTTGCCCGCGGTGTCCAGCGCGGCGAGGGGCGCGCTGGAGCGTGCCCTGGCCTGGGTGTGGGCCGCGACCAACTCGGCACCGCTGTCCCGGGCGCGCCTCTTCAGGGGGCACTGGGTCATGGCGGCCGCGTTCGCCAGCCAGCTTTCCGTGGACGCCGGGAGCCGGCTGCGCCAGCGGCAGATGTTCAGGACCGCGATCGGTTCTCTGGTCACCACGTCGCGCACCGCGATGCCCGCGCAGACCCAGTTGTGGAGCGCCCGGCACCAGTGCTCCGCGCCCCTGATCGACACCGGGCCGTGCGCCTCGAGCGCCGTTCCCATGCCGTTCGTGCCGACCGCGCACTCGGACCAGCAGAACCAGGGCGCCATATTGGGGTCGCCGGCCCTGGCGAGCGTGGCTTGATCACCCCACTCGGCCAGGATCCGGCCCGTGGCATCGGTGACGGTGACGACGCCACCGAGGTTGCCCACTTCATGTGCCACCGAGGCGGCACGAAAGCCCAGCTCGGCGAATACGCCGTCGTGCTCGGGCGTACGGTCGGGCTCCGCGACGGCCACCGGGGCCTCGGTGAGGTGAGGATCGACCCGGTACTGCTCCCGGCAGCGATGCCAGGAGATCGCCACCAGCGGCCGGACGTCCGGGACCTGATCCTCGCCCTGCACGAACCGTTCCCACGCCGCGAGCACGGTGCCGTCGTCCAGGTTCGCCGACCCGGACTCGAGCCGATGTACATCCCTCATGGTTCAGAACCACCCTTGGTCCGTCCCCAACACGCGACGGCGTGCGCGCTGGTCCGCGCCGGTCGCCGCTCGTCGCGGCCGGGCCTGCAGCGGCCCGGGTCGTGCGTCGCGCGTCTTCCTTCTTCGTCACCCGTTCAGGCCGTGTCACAGACCTGCACTCCCGCACTCCCCACCCTAGGTACCGTTGTCGGCCTGCGCACGTCCCTCTCCAGGCCGCTTTTGCGAAATGCCGTTCTTCCCGAGCGGGTCAAGGAGCGTGCCTGACCGATGCGAGTCCACCGCGGGGCGGCAGTGACCGGCCGGGCGCACGGCCCGGAGTGACAGTGCTCGACCTGCCTGCGCCCGCCGCCCCGAGCGGTCGAAGGTCGGCCTGGTGGTCGAGGTGAAGAAGGTTCCCCCACCGCCCGGCACGCCGCGGTCCCTGCGTGCCGGGCCGGGCTCAGGCGGGTACGTCCGTCCGCCGGGCGCCGACGGCCTTGAGGAGTCGCAGGTTCCGGTCGGCGCCGGAGCCCGGTTCGGCGGTGAAGATCACCACTTGCTGGTCACGGTCCGGGACGGTGAGGACGTCGAAGTCCAGCTCGACCGGGCCCACCTGCGGGTGCTGCAAGACCTGCCGGGCATGGTGCTCGATCCCGAGCTCCTGGGAACTCCACAGCCGTGCGAAGTCCGGGCTGCCGGCGGTGAGTTCACGTCAACCCCAGGGCTGCTGGGACCGGTTCGGCCACACCGGCTCCGACTACGCCGTGCGGGGCGCCCCGCAGATGACCGCCGTCGTCACCATGGTCCACGCCCTCGGCGGCTGACCGGCGCCCCCACCGGTCCCCGACCGGTCCGCACGGCCACCTTCCCGTTCCCGCAGCGCGTACCGGCCCTCGCTCCGGTCCTGCGGGAACGGGCCTTCATGATCTCGGCAGCGGCCCGCCTGCCGGCACCACACCCCACCGGGAAGCGCGCGAGAATGGAAGCGGCACACCACACCGACCCCGATGAAGGGAGGAGGGGGATGGCCAAAACCGCGAAGACACCGCACCAGCACACCCATGAGGGCGACGGCGCGGGTCTGCACCTGCACCTGCGTACGCTGCACCCTCCGGTGCCGATCCCGTACCTCACCAGGGAAGAGATGACGAGCACGGCCCGGGCGGCGACAGCACGACTGCCCGGCCCACCCGCCGTCAAGGATCTCGCGTTCTACGGCGGCCTCGGAGCACTGACGGTGGCAGGGGCTCTGGAATGGCCCGTCGCCCTCGCCGTCGGCGGCGCGACCTGGCTGGTACGCAGCGGGCGGAAGGAGAGGCGGGCGACAGACGCCCGGACATGACCGTCCGGGCGTGGGGGCGGTCCGAGGCCGGCCGGCGACCGACAGGAAGTGCCGCCGGACGAGAACCAGTGGCGCGCGGCGGCGTGAGCGCTGCCGGGCGCCCGGGGTGTCACCCGGCCGGTGTGAAGGCCTTGCGCAGAGAGACCGCGTGAGCGGACCACATCTGCCACACGAGGCGCAGGACGAGCGCCTCCACGAGCGCAACGACGATCTTCGTTGCCACGGCTGCCAGTATCTCGGCCATGTCGGCTGACTTTCTGTTCTCGGATACGAATGTCCGAAACCAGACAATGCCGCCTTTTCCTATGCCACGGGTGCTTTCCAGGCATATTTTCTATAAATCGCAGGTGAACATGCGGTGACAGCGGGCGCCGCGCGCCCCGGCCGCGCGACCAGCCGGCGGTGAACTCACTGCGCACGACACTGCACGGTCGCGGTCGGGCGCCTTCGGGATCCAGCTCGAACCGCGCCATCGCCGCGGGTGCCGAGGACCGCGCCACCGACACCGTCCAGTACCTCACCGGCAGGACCCCGCGTGGCGGCGAGACCCAGGGCGGCCACACGCCGAAGGTGGGGCCGGTTCGGTCACCGGCGGCGGCGCGGGGCGGACAGGGCGGCGGTGAAGTCGTCCAGGGCCGCGAGGTTGTGGGCGCTGACGACGGCGTCGCAGTAGGGCAGCGCCGCGGCCATGCCGGCCACGAGCGGACGGTAGCGCGGGCTCGCCGTACGCGGGTTGACCCAGACGATGCGGTGGGCGACCCGGGACAGCCGCGCCATGTGGGTGGCGAGGTCGGCGGGTTCACCGGTGTCCCAGCCGTCGGAGACGACGGCGACCACGGCGCCGTGCGCCATGCCGCGCCGTCCGTACCGCTCGTTGAACTCCGCCAGGCACTGCGCTATCCGGGTGCCCCCGGACCAGTCCGGGGCCGCCCGTCCGGCCCGTGCCAGGGCGTCGTCCGGCCCGGCCCGGCGGAGGACGGGCGTGAGGCGGGTGAGCCGGGTGGCGAACGTGAAGACCTCGGCGCGGGTGGCACGGGCGGCACAGTAGAGAAGTTGCAGCATCGCGCGGGCGTAGGGCTCCATCGAGCCGGAGATGTCGCAGAGCACGACGAGGTCGCGGGGGCGGGCGCGGGGCACGAAACGGCGCAGCCGCAGCGGGTAGCCCCCGGTGCGCCGGCTGGCGGAGAGGGTACGGCGCACGTCGATGCGCGCACCGTGGTGCGCGGTGCGGCGCCGCCGGGACGGCCGGGTCGGGGTACGCAGCATGAGGGTGCGCATCACCTCGGACACGAGCGCCAGTTCCTCGGCGGACAGGTCCGCGAAGTCGCGGCCCGCGAGTCGGTCGAGCGGGCTGGCGGCCAGGGGTACGGGGGCTTCGAGCGGCTGTCCGCCGGCCTCCCGGCGGCGTCCGTCGGCGGTGGCCCCACGGGTGCCGGGGACGCGCCCGGGCACGGTGCGCGACGGCGATCGGGCCGGGTCACCGGGTTGCCCGCGTGGTGCCTCACGGCCGGCCGGGCCGCCGAAGACCTCGCGGAAGACCGCGTCGAACGGCTCGATCTGCTCGGGTCCGGACAGCAGGGTGGCGAGCGCGCAGTGCCGCAGCTCGCGCGGCGTCGACGGTGCCAGCAGGGTGAGTGCCCGGGCGAAGCTGCGGGTGCGGTCGGGGCCGACCGTGATCCCCGCGTCGTGCAGGGCGGTGGTGAAGGCGGCGGCCAGTTCCGGCAGGTCAGGTTTCACGGCCCGGCTCCGCCTCGACCAGCTCCGCCACCCCGGTCCGGCGTACGGCCTGGAGGTCCTCGGCGTACTTGAGCACCGCCCCCAGGGTGCGGTCGGCGGCGTCGGCGTCGAGCACGGAGAGCCCCAGCGTGTGCAGCGCGGCCGCCCAGTCGATCGCCTCGGCGATGCCGGGCGGCTTGGTGAGCTCCTGCCGGGCGCGCAGGCGTGCCACCCCGTACGCCACGCGCGTGGCCAGCCACGCGGCCGACTCCGGGACCCGTCTGCGGATGATCGCGGCGACGCGTGCGGTGTCCGGGTGGTCGATCCAGTGGTAGAGGCAACGGCGTTTGAGCGCGTCGTGCAGATCCCGGGTGCGGTTGGAGGTCAGTACGGCCACCGGCGGCACCGCGGCCGTCCGGGTGCCGAGTTCGGGGATGGTGACCGCGGCATCGGCGAGCAGTTCCAGCAGGAACGCCTCGAACTCGTCGTCGGCGCGGTCCACCTCGTCGATGAGCAGCACCGCAGGCCGCGGTCCCGGGTGGCAGATCGCGGCGAGCAGCGGCCGGGGCAGCAGGTAGTCCTCGGTGAACAGGTCGGCGTCCCGCAGCGGCTCCCCGCGGGACTCGGCCAGCCGGATGGCCAGCAGCTGCCGTGGGTAGTTCCACTCGTAGAGCGCCTCGGCCGAGGACAGTCCCTCGTAGCACTGCAGCCGGATCAGCGGGGTGTCGAGCACGGCGGCGAGCGCGCGGGCCGCCTCGGTCTTGCCGACACCCGGCTCGCCCTCCAGCAGGATCGGCTGGCGCATGCGCACGGCCAGCAGCAGCGCCGTGGCCAGGGCGTCGTCGGCCAGGTAGCCGACCGCGTCGAGACGCGAGCGCAGGCCGGGGACGTCGGGTGCGAGGGAATCGAGGTCAGGCATGCGCGTACCGGGAGGGATCGTCGGCGAAGGCGTGCCGGCACCCCGGCCCGCAGAAGTACACGGTGGTGCCGCCCCGGTCCAGCGAGAGGGTGTCCGGCGTGACCGCCACGGTCATGCCGCACACGGGATCCACTCCCTCGGCCACCGCCTGGGGCGCGGCGGAGCCGGCTCCGGGGCGCACGGCCGGGGCCGCCTGCGGCCGCAGGGCGATGATCTGGGCGTACACCGACAGCGCGATCTCCCCCGGGGTCCGCGCGCCGATGTCCAGACCGGCCGGGGTGTGGACGCGGGCGCGTTGCTCCTCGGTGAGGTCAAGCGCGGCGAGCACCGCCGTGCCGCGCCGGGGACTGGCGACCAGCCCGATGTACGGGACCCCGGCGCGTGCGGCCTCGGTCAGCACGGTCTCCTCGTCGCGGCCGTGTGTGGCGACGACGACGATGTCCAGATCGGGTGGCAGCGGCTCCCCGGGCGGGGCCGGACGGGCGTCGAGACCGAGCACCCGGCCGACGTCGAGCAGGGCGCGGGCTATGGGGGCATGACCGTGGACGTACGCCATCGCCGGAGGCAGGTTCGCCTCCAGGAAGATGTCGAGCGTCCCGCCCGACAGGCAGGGATTCGCCACGGTGACCAGGCCGTCGACGGGCCCCTGCGCGTCGTCGGCGCCGGTGCCCGGGCCGGGTGTGATCCGCAGCAGCAGCGACTGGCCGGTCTGCAGCACGCGCAGGCCCTGCAGGCGCACCGTCGTCTCGGCGCAGGTGCCGCCCACGAAGCCCTCGACGGTGCCGTCGGGCAGCACCAGAGCGCTGTCCCCGGGTTTGGCGCTCGTGGGCCGTCGGGCGTGGACGACGGTGGCCAGGACGAACGGGGTACGGCCGTGCCGGAGGGCGTCCGCGCGGGTCAGCAGTTCGAGGTTCGTCATCGCGGGTGCCTCAGGTGATCGCCATGTCGGTGCGCAGCGGCCGGCCCTGGGCGGCCCGCCACACCACGGCGGGGGTCAGTGGCATGTCGACGTGGCGCACGCCGAGCGGGCGCAGCGCGTCGACCACGGCGTTGACCACCGCGGCGGGCGACCCCACCGTGGCGGACTCGCCGACGCCCTTGGCGCCGATGGGGTGGTGCGGGGAGGGGGTGACGGTCTCGCCGAGCTCCCAGGACGGGCACTCGACCGAGGTGGGCAGGAGGTAGTCCATGAACGATCCGCCGAGGCAGTTGCCGTCCTCGTCGAAGGCGATCACCTGCATGAGCGCCATGCCGAGGCCGTCGGCGAGTCCGCCGTGGACCTGGCCCTCGACGATCGTCGGGTTGATCCGGTTGCCGCAGTCGTCCACGGCGACGAACCGGCGGACCTTCACCTGCCCGGTGCCGGCGTCCACGTCGGCGACGCAGATGTACGCGCCGAACGGGAAGGTCAGGTTCGGCGGGTTGTAGACGCAGCTCGCGTCCAGGTGGCCCTCGACGCCCTCGGGCAGCTCCAGGTTGGAGTGTGCGGCGAGCGCGATCTCGGCCATGGTCCTTCCCTGGTCGGGGTCGCCCGTGACGAACCAGCGGCCCTTCTCCCATTCCAGGTCGTCCGGGCTGACCTCGAGCATCGCGGAGGCGACGATCTTCGCGCGTTCCCGCACCTTGCGGGCGACCATCGCGGCCGCCGCGCCGGACACCGGCGTCGAGCGGGAGCCGTAGGTGCCGAGGCCGAACGGGGTCTGGTCGGTGTCGCCGTGCACCACCTCTACGTCCTCGGGCGGGATGCCCAGTTCCTCGGCGACGATCTGCGCGAACGTCGTCTCGTGGCCCTGCCCCTGGCTCTGCACGGAGATCCGCAGGACGGCCGTCCCGGTGGGGTGGACCCGCAGCTCGGCGCCGTCGGCCATGCCCAGTCCGAGGATGTCCATGTGCTTCCGCGGGCCCGCGCCCACGGCCTCGGTGAAGAAGCTGACCCCGATGCCCATCAGCTCGCCCCGCTCGCGCTTGTCGGCCTGCTCCCGGCGCAGGTCCTCGTAGTGCGCGATGTCCATCGCCAGCCGCAGGGCGCGCGGGTAGTCGCCGGAGTCGTACTCCCAGCCCGTCCGCGTCGTGTACGGGAACTGCTCCGGCCGCAGCAGGTTGCGCATGCGCAGCTCGGCCGGATCCGTACCGAGCCTGTCGGCGAGCACGTCGACCATCCGCTCGACCAGGTAGACCGCCTCGGTGACGCGGAACGAGCAGGCGTAGGCGACGCCGCCGGGCGCCTTGTCGGTGTAGACGCCGGTCACGGTGCAGTGGGCGGCGGCCAGGTCGTACGAGCCGGTGAAGACGCCGAAGAAGCCGGCCGGGAACTGCGTCGGCTGTGCGGTGGCGTTGAACGCGCCGTGATCGGCGATCACATGGACGCGCAGGCCCTGGATCTTCCCGTCCTTCGTCGCCGCGATCTCGCCGTGCATGTGGTAGTCGCGGGCGAAGGAGGTGCTCATCAGGTTCTCCGAGCGGTCCTCCATCCACTTCACCGGCTTTCCGGTGACGATGGAGCCGACGACCGCGCACACGTACCCGGGGTAGATGCCGACCTTGTTGCCGAAGCCGCCCCCGATGTCCGGGGCGATGATCCGGATCTTGTGCTCCGGGATGCCGGCCACCATCGCGTAGATCGTGCGGTGGGCGTGCGGGGCCTGGGTGGTGGACCACACGGTCAGCTTCCCGGTGATGGCGTCCATGTCCGCCACGGTGCCGCAGGTCTCCAGCGGCGCCGGGTGCACCCGCGGGTAGAGCATGTCCTGCTCCACCACCACGTCGGCGGCCGCGAAGACCGCGTCGGTGCGTTCCTCGTCGCCCGCCGACCAGTCGAAGATGTGGTTGTCGGTCTGGTTTTCCTTGTCGTCGCGGATCACCGGCGCGTCCGGGTCGAGCGCCCTGCGGGCGTCGACGACCGCGGGGAGCGGTTCGTACTCCACGTCGATCAGCTCGAGGGCGTCCCGGGCGGCGTACTGGTCCTCGGCGACGACGAAGGCGACCTCCTGGCCCTGGAAGCGCACCTTGTCGGTGGCGAGCACCGCCTGCGTGTCGTACGAGAGCGTGGGCATCCAGGCCAGCCCGAGACCGGCCAGGGTCTCCCCGGTGATCACGGCCCTGACCTTCGGGTGCGCCTCGGCGGCGCTGGTGTCGACGGACACGATCCGGGCGTGCGCCAGCGGGCTGCGCAGGATCGCTCCGTGCAGCATCCCCGGCAGCGTCACGTCGTCGACGTAGGTCCCGTGGCCGCGGACGAACCGCGCGTCCTCCTTGCGGGGCATCCGGCCGAAGCCCACCGGCCGTTCCTCGGTGGTCGTCATGCCCGCACCTCCTCGCGGCCGGGCGCCTGCTCGGTGCCCGCGTCGGCGGTCCGCTTCCCGCCACCGTGCTCGGCGGCCCAGCGGACGGAGCGCACGATGTTCTCGTAGCCGGTGCAGCGGCACACCTGTCCGGAGATGGCCTCGCGGATGTCCTCCTCGGACGGGTCCGCGTCGTGGTCGAGCAGCCAGCGGGCGGTCATCAGCATCCCCGGCGTGCAGAACCCGCACTGCAGCCCGTGGCAGGCGATGAACCCCTGCTGCACCGGGTCGAGTTCGGCCCCGTGCGCCAGGCCCTCCACGGTCCGCACCTCGTGGCCGTCGGCCATCACCGCGAGCACGGTGCACGACTTCACCGGCGTCCCGTCCAGCCAGACGGTGCACACCCCGCAGTTGGAGGTGTCGCAGCCCCAGTGGGTGCCGGTGAGCCCGAGTTCGTCGCGCAGGAAGTGCACGAGCAGCAGCCTGGGCTCCACGTCCCTCGTGTGCTGCTCGCCGTTCACGGTCACGGTGATCCGCATGTCACGCCTCCTGCCCCCGGGCGCGTGCGGCGGCCGCGCGCAGCGCCCGGGTGGTGAGCTCCCCGGCCAGATGCCGCTTGTAGTCGACCGGGCCGCGCTGGTCGGCCGCCGGCCTGCACTCCCGCGCGGCGATCCGGCCGGCCTCGGCGAACGCCTCGCCGTCGGGCCGTCCGCCGCGCAGGAAGTCCTCGGCCTGTTGGGCCACGAACCGTGGGGCACCGGCCGCGGTCAGCCCGATCCCGGCCTCGGTGACGATCCCGTCGGCGATCTCCAGCACCGCTCCCGCGGCGACGACCGCCCAGTCGCCGACCCGCCGCTCGACCTTGCGGTAGGCGCTGGCGTGCGAACGGATGGGCACGCGGATCTCCACCAGGAGCTCCGCTTCGCCCAGGGCGGTCTCGTACGGACCGAGGAAGAACTCCCTGATGGGGATCGTGCGCCTGCCGCCGGGTCCCTGGGTGACGAGCGTGGCGCGCAGCGCCGAGAACGCGGCCGACAGGTCCTCCGACGGATCCGCCTGGCACAGCGAGCCGCCCACGGTGCCGCGGTTGCGTACCAGCGGATCGGCGATGACCCGTTCGGCGTCCCGCAGGATCGGGAAGTGCTCGCCGACGACGGGCGAGGCGAGCAGCTCCGCGTGGCGGACCATCGCTCCGACGGCCAGGTCGTGCCCGTCCACCCGGATCAGCGCCAGCTCGCCGAGGCCGTTGATGTCGATCAGGGCTTCCGGCTGCGCCAGCCGCAGCTTCATCATCGGCAGCAGGCTGTGCCCGCCCGCCACCACCCGGGCCTCGGGGCCGTACCGTGTGAGCAGTTCGATCGCCTGCTCCAGGCTGGTGGCCCTCTCGTACTGGAATGCAGCGGGAACCTGCATCGGGCCCTCCCGGATCGTCGTGCCCGTTGCTGCAGGGATGGATGGTGCGCTCCTCGCACCTGCCGTGCAATGGGTGGATAAGCATTCACTTATCTCCCTGCACGCGGGAAAATCGGACCGTGACGGTGACGCAGCTCAGCTCCTTCGTGCTGGTCGCCCGGCTCGGTTCGGTGGGCGCCGCGGCGCGGACTCTGGGCGTGAGCGAGCCCGCGGTGTCGCAGGCGCTCGCCGCGCTGCGCAGCCACTTCGGCGATCCGCTCATCCGGCGCACCGGCGGCGGGGCGATGCGGCTGACACCCGCCGGGGCGCGGCTGCTTCCGGTCGCGTCGCGGATGGTCGCACTGAACGCGGATGCCGAGGCCGCGGTGCGGGCGGCACGGGGTGCGCCGGACGAACTTCGGGTCGTCGCCACGAGCACGCTGGCCGAGTTCGTGCTCCCGTCACTCATGGAGGCCTTCGCCTGTCGCTGCGGGCGCAGGACCGCGACCTCGTTCGGAACGGCCTCCGGCAGCGCGATGCGCGTGCTGGTGGAGAACCGTCTCGCGGACGTCGCGCTCGGGCCGTGTCCCGGCGCCGCCGGCCGGGGCGAACTGGTCAGCGAGCCGTTGTTCCGCACCGAGCTGGTCGTGGTGACCGGCGCCCGGTCCCCGCGGCCGCCCGGGCCGCCGCCGCAGTGGTCGTGGCTGGTCGACTCCTCCGGGACCGATCCGGACGCCGACTCCGGGCGCCTGCTGCGCCGGCTCGGCGTGAGCGAAGGACACGTGTGGGTCTTTCCCAACCAGGCCGCGACCTGGGCGGCCGCGGCCGAGGGCGCGGGGGTGGCACCGGCGCCCGCCCATCTGGTGTCGCCCCGCATCCGGCGGGACGAGCTGCGGATCCTGGAGACCCCGGCGACACCGTCCGACGCCACCTGGCATGCGACCGCCCTGCGGCCCGAGCACCGTTCCCCGGCCACCGACGCCTTCCTGCACTTCCTGCACACGCCCGCGGCGACCCGCGTCATGCGGGCGCCCGGCGCGGGCGTCCCGCCCTCCCGGTTCAGGCCTCCGGTGTACGTCACGCTCTGGGGCGCGTGAAAGCGTGAAAGGGCGTCAGCGACCGCCCGCCCGCGTCCGGTCGGCGGTGTGCCCGGGTCTCATCCGGGAGCGAAGGAGAAGCTGCGCCAGGGTCCCGTGGTCATGACGGACTGGTCCGACGCCCCGATGTCCAGGTAGTTGCTCTGTCCGCCCGGCGGCACGGTGCAGTCCGGCGTCGTGTAGAGGACCAGGCTGCTCTGTGTCTGGTTGTCGATGTGGGTCACGCCCTCGGGGAAACGGTGGCACCCGTGGGTCGGCGGGTTGGAGATTGTCTGCACGACCCTGACACCGCTGCGCGCCACGATCTGACCGGACGCCTGGTCCTGGCAGGCGGTGAGCGCGAGGGCGAACGACGAGATGCCGATGAGCGCGGCCAGCGTCCGTGAAGAAGGCATCGGGCCTCCTGGAGTGCGGGGAGCTGCCGGGGACGTCTCCTTCCTTCACTATCCGCCACTTCCGGCGGACCCGCACAGCGGGGCAGCCGTCGCGGTGCGGGTCCGAGCACACGACCCGCGACCGGTTCCGGCGGGCCTGCGCCGGGAATGGCTGGCCGGCCACTGGGACCAGGCGGAGGAGGGCATCTGGGAGACCCGCGGCGGTCGCCAGGACTTCACGTACGGCCGGGTGATGTCATGGGTGGCGTTCGACCGCGCGCTGCGACTCGCCGAGGCGAAAGGGTGGCCGTCCGCGGCCGGGCGCCGGCAGGCCGGACGGGACGCCGTCTACGAACAGGTCATGGCCAAGGGGTGGAGCGAGGACCGGCAGGCCTTCGTCCAGCACTACGGCAGTGAGGTCCTGGACTCCTCGCTGCTGCGCAGGGCGGCGGTCGGGTTCCTCACCCCCGGGGATCCGATGTGGGCGGCGACCCTGGACGCCATGGAGCAGGAACTGGTCAGCGACAGCCTGGTCCACCGCTACAACCCCGACGCCTCGCCCGAGGCCCGCGGGGCTCGGAGGGGACCTTCTCGCTCTGCACGTTCATGTACGTCGACGCGCTGGCGCGCGCGGGACGGACCAACCGGGCGAGACTGGTGTTCGAGAAGATGAGGGGGTACGCCAACCACCTCGGTCTGTATGCGGAGGAGATCGACCCGACGGGCCGTCAACTGGGCAACTTCCCGGAGGCGTTCACCCATCTTGCGCTCATCGACTCGGCCCTCACCCTCGACGCGGCTCTCGAACGGCGGTAGCCGGCCGGGGCCGCCGTCCGGTCAGGCCTCGTCACCGGCGGCACCGCGCCGCAGGTCGGCGTCGGTGAGGCCCTCCAGCTCGCCATGGGTGTCCAGCCAGTACAGCAGGGCGACCGCGGGGACGACGAGCACGACGGCGACGAGGGTGACGACCGCCAGCCAGCGCAGCGTGGTGTGGGCGCCCGCGCCGTCGGCGACGGTCAGCGAGGTCGGGACGAGGTAGGGGCGCTGCGCCATGCCCCAGGCGAGGACGGACGACGCGACCACGCCGACCGCCGTGACCCGGGACCAGGCTCCGGAGGGACGTGTCAGCAGCCAGGCGGTGGCGAGCGTGGCCAGCACGGCCACGACGACGAAGAAGAGGCCCACGCCGTGCGTGAGTCCGTGCCACACGTGCGGCGCGTCGCCGTGCGTGACGATCAGCGTGATCACGGCGAGGACGGCGACGACGGCCAGGGCGGCCCATGCGCGCCGCCGGAAGTAGCCGTCCAGGTCCGGCGCGGCGAATCGCCGGGCGTCCGCGGCGAGGAAGACCGCGCCGAGCAACGCCGTGGCCGCGATGGCGAGCAGGCCGAACAACAGGGACGTGGGGTTGGCCCAGGCGTCCGCGGAAGCCGTCGTGCCGGCGGTCACGCGGCCGGAGGCCACTCCCCCGATCACGGCGCCGAAGAAGAACGGCGTCAGCAGCGAGGCTACGGCGAACACCGCTCCGTACAGGCGCCGACCGGCCAGGCGCCGGGCCGGCTTGCGCAGGGCGAAGCCGGCACCGCGCAGCACGATGCCCACGGCGGCCAGCGTCAGAGGCAGCCACATGGTGGTGAACACCCGCTGGAAGAGGACCGGGAATCCCGTCCACGAGATGACCAGCACGAAGACCAGCCAGACGTTGTTCACCTCCCAGACGGGCTCCATCGCATGGTCGATCAGGCGGCGCGGGCGCTCGCCGCGCTCCGCCCCGCCCGCGACGAGGTCCCAGAAGCCGGCTCCGTAGTCGGTGCCTCCGCCGCAGGCATAGGCGGCGATGGCGAGCAGCAGGACCGCGGCGATGACCCCGGCGATCACAGTCGGCTCCCGGTGGAGCGCGGCCCGTACGGCGTGTCCGTCTCCGGTGTGTCCGTCTCGGGTGTCTCCTTCGGTGGCAGCGGCCCGCCCGACCGGTCGGCGAGCCGCCAGCGGGAGCGCATCTTCAGCAGCACCGCGAGGAACGACCCGAAGACGAAGACGTATACGACGATGACCACACCGAACGTGATCCACAGGCTGGTGGATCGCGTGGCCGTCACCGCTTCGGCGACCCGCATGTTCTGGTACACGATCCACGGCTGGCGGCCCACTTCGGTGGCGATCCAGCCGCACTCGACGGCGACGACGGAGGCGAGGCCGGCCACGGCCGCGCACCGGAAGAACCAGGGGGTCCTGGGCAACCTGCGGTGCAGCAGCCACATCGCCGCGTACCAGAGCGCGAGCAGCACCAGCAGCGAGCCGATCCCGACCATGGTGTCGAAGGCCCAGTGGGCGATGGTGGCCTGGGTGGCCGTCGGCCGGTCGTTCGCGGGGACCGAGGTCAGCCCGTCCACCTTGGTGTACGCGTGGAACCCGGCGAGGACGGAGTCGAGCTGCGGGATCCGGATGCCGCCGGAGATGGTGCCGTTCGGATGCAGTCGGCCGAAGAGGTACTCCGGCTGGTGCGTGTCGGTCTTCCAGACGATCTCCATGGCGGCGAACTTCACCGGCTGCTTGTGGAACACCTGCCGGGCGATGGAGTCGCCGAGCACGAACTGCACGGGTGTGCACACCGCGGCGAGTGTGAAGGGGATCGTGAAGCCGAGCCGGTGGTACCGGTCGCGGCGGCCGCGCAGCCATCCGACGGCGTAGACACCGGCCACGACGTAGCCCGCCGTCACGAACATCGCGAAGACGAAGTGCCAGTACTCCGGGCCGAACATGGGGGTGAAGATCGCCTTCCAGACCTTCACGTCGACCGGGTTGCCGGCCGGGTCGAGGGTGAAGCCCCGCGGGGTGTTCATCCACGAGTTGGCCGCCAGGATGCCGAACGCCCCGAGCAGCGCCACCGCGGGCAGGGGCAGTCCGAGCAGGAAATGGGCCCGGGAGGGGAGCCTGCGCCAGCCGTAGAGGTAGATGGCGATGAGGACGGCCTCCAGGAAGAACCCCCAGGCCTCCACCCCGAATCCGAGGCCGAAGACATCGCCCCACCGGCCCATCATGCCCGGCCACAACAGCCCGAACTCGAAGGAAAGCACCGTGCCGGTGACGACGCCGATCGCGAACTGGACCGCCATGACGGCCGACCAGCGCCGCGCCAGCAGCAGCGCGGTGGCGTCGCCACGGCGCAGTCCGTAGCCGTGCATGATCAGCGTGATCAGCGGCAGTGCCACGCCCATGGGCACCAGGATGATGTGTGTGGCCAGCGTGAAGGCCATCATCGATCTGGCGGGCAGGGTTTGCGGCGGCACGTCTGCCAGCAGCACGACCATGTGCATGCGATGTCTCCGGGGGGCGGCGCGGGCGGGGGCGGGTCAGCCGCCGGTGGCGAAACCCGGGAAGAGCGTCATCCCGCCGTCGACGTACAGGGTGGCGCCCACGACGTAGTCCATGAGGTCGGACGCGAGGGCGACGACGGCGTGGGCGATGTCCTCGGGCTCGCCGATCCGCCGGTACGGGATCAGCTGCATGAGCTCCTGCTGCGCCTCGGCCGTCTCCCAGGCGCTGCGGTTGATGGGGGTCTTGATGGCTCCGGGGGCGACCGCGTTCACCCGGATCCGCTTCGGCGCGAGTTCCTGCGCGAGCGTCGCCATCATCATGCCTACGCCGCCCTTGGAGGAGGCGTAGTTGACGTGACCGGCCCAGGGGATGATCTGGTGGACCGAGCTCATGCAGATGATCTTCCCGGCCGAGCACGACACCTCCGGGACGACCCCGCGGCGCAGGAACTCCTTGGCCGCCTCGCGGGCGCAGAGGAACTGCCCGGTGAGATTGACGTCCAGGACCTTATGCCACTGGGCGAGCGTCATGTCCGTGACCGACGCGTCCCGCTGCAGTCCCGCGTTCGCGACCAGGATGTCGAGCGTGCCGAACTCCTTGACCATCCGGTCCGTCATGGCGACGACCTGGTCCTCGTCGGACACGTCCGCCTCGTAGGCCGCCGCCCGGACCCCGAAACCGGTGATCTCCTCGACCACCTTCTCGGCCTCGTCGCGGCCGGCCACGTAGTTCACCACGACATCGGCCCCGGCCCGGCCCAGGGCGACGGCCGTCGCCCTGCCGATTCCGGAGTTCGCGCCGGTCACCAGCGCCTTCTGCCCCTTCAGCAGGTGGGCGGGGATCACTCCCTGGGGTGCGTTCTCGGTGGAACTCACGATGTCCTGCTCCTCCACTGCCCGACCCGCCTCCGCCGGGCCCGTCGCCCGGAGATCCGGGCTTCAGACAAGCACCGGTGGGAACGGCGGCCCACCGGGGCGGCCCCGCCTTGCGCCGCCCGGCCGAGCATCTTCGCCCGGTCGGGCTCCGGGCACCGGCGAGGGTCAGCCCAGCCGCTCCAGCAGGTGGTCACCGACGCGGAGGGCGTTCGCGATGGCCGTCAGGGACGGATTGACCGCGCCGATGCTCGGGAAGAAGCTCGTGTCGACGACGTAGAGGTTGTCCAGGTCGTGCGCCTTGCAGTTGACGTCCAGGGCGGAGGACGCCGGGTCGGTGCCGAAGCGCACCGTGCCGGCCTGGTGTGCCGTGGCGCCGATCGGCATGCCCTTGTGCAGGTAGATGCTGCGGGACAGCAGACGGTGCTCGCGCATGCCCAGGTGGCCGAGCATGTGCTGCAGTTTGTGCCGCAGGCGTTTCAGACCGGCGGTGTTGTTGCCCTCGTCGAGGGTGAGCCGTATACGGCCGTCGTCCTCCAGGGTCACCCGGTTCTCCGGCTGCGGCAGGTCCTCTCCGCACAGCCAGAAGTCGACGGCGTGATGGGCCAGGACCTCGAACGGCATGTCCGGTGACACCGCTCCGGCCCAGCGCGGCGCCTCGCCGTGGATCTGTTCGGAGTCCGACTTGCCGAGCATCTGGATCCCGCCGAGGGGGTAGTCCCAGTCGTCGGCGCCCAGGTACCAGTCGTGCAGGGCGAGGGTCTTCTGGAACTTCGTGTCGTTGGGCTCCTCCGAAACGGCCATCAGGGCGAGGTTGTTGTGGCGCATGTAGTGCCGGCCGACGACGTCGGAGCTGTTCGCCAGCCCGCGCGGGTGCCGGTCGTCGGCCGAAGCGAGCAGCAGGGCGGCGGAGTTGACGGCCCCGCAGGCCACGACGACGACGTCGGCCGAGAAGCGGGCCTCCTGCTCGTCCGGGAGCCGGGCGACGACGGTGGTGACGCTCCGGCCGGTGGCGTCGGTCTCCAGCCGCGTCACCTGGGCGCCGGTGATCATCTCCACGTTCGGGTGCTGCAGCGCCGGCTCCACACAGATCACCTGCGCGTCGGACTTGGCACGGACCAGGCAGGGGAAGCCGTCCACCCGGTCGCAGCGGATGCAGACGCTGCCGTGGGTGGCCCGGCCGTGCTCGTCCTGCGTGAGGTCGACCCCGATCGGCAGGTGGAAGGGGTGCAGCCCCTGCTTCTCGAGATCCTGGCTCAACTGCTCGATGCGAGGCTCGTGTTCGACCGGTGGATAGGCGTACTGGGCACTGCAGGGCCCTTCCCAGGGGTCCTCACCGTGCCGGCCGTGGACCAGGTAGAGGTGCTCCGCCTGGGTGTAGTACGGCTCCAGGTCGTCATAGCCGATGGGCCAGGCCGGCGAGATGCCGTCGTGGTGGCGGAGTTCGCCGAAGTCCTCGGGGCGCAGCCGGAACAGCGCCGCGCCGTAGAACTTGGTGTTTCCGCCGACGTAGTAGTTCACCTCGGGCGGGAACTCGTTGCCGTGTCTGTCCAGCCAGAATTCGGGGGCCCGGTACTTGGCCTTGACGAACACGGCCGTGGAGTCCCAGTTGTCGCGTTCGCGCCGTAGGTAGTCGCCTCGTTCGAGGACGAGTACCCGCTTGCCGGACGGGGCGAGGCGGTGGGCCAGCGTGCCACCGCCGGCACCGGTGCCGATCACGATGACGTCGTACGGAGGCAGGGCGTCCACGGCAACCACCGTCCTTGCTCTCGTGGTCTGCGGCCGTTGCGGGTCCTTGCCCTTCGAACGTACGCGCCCCACGGCGGAGCGGCACCCGGAATGTGCCGCGCACGCGCACCGCCGTCACAGCACGGCGATCGGGTTCACCGGAGAGCCGGTCGCCGCCGGAAGCCGCAGGGGGGCGACCACGCACAGGAAGTGCCAGCGCGCCTGCTCGTCGCAGAGTTCTGCCAGCCCCTCGAGGTCCAGGTAGTCCAGCAGATGCAGCCCCATGGCGTTGACCGCCAGCACGTGCACGGGGAACGCGACCTCGGCTACCGCACTCGGCGCGGCGTCGCTGTTGCCGTCCGAGCCGAGAACGGACACCTGCCGCTCGGCCGGGAAGCGCAGGGCCGTCGGGTGCAGGCCCGCTCGGGCCGCCGCCACGTCCCAGGGGCCGAGGGTCCGCCTGCGCAGGCGGTGTCCCACGCGCACGAACAGCAGATCGCCCGGTCCGACCGTGGTCCGCTGGGCGGTCTCGGCCGCGACGAGGTCCTCGGCGGTCACCTGCTCCCCGGGTTCCAGCCACGGCACGCCGCGCAGGCGCGGGACGTCCAGGAGGACCCCACGGCCGACGATGCCGTCGTGCACCAGTTCAAGGGTGAGCGCCTCGGCGCCGTCCGGTGTCACGGTGCTCGCCGGGACGCCGCCGTACAGCCGGCCGTCGTAGATGACGTGGCAGAGCGCGTCGAGGTGGCTGTCGACGTCGCCGTGCACGTTCATGGCGAAGCGGTCACGCGCGAAGTCCAGGCCGTGCGTGCCGGTCTCCCCGTGCGCCGGTGCCGTCATCCGGTGGGACGCGGGGTCCGGACTGTCCGGACCGGACCGGGTCTCGACGGGCGCGGCGAGCGACACGGTGCGCCCGCACCGGACCTCGGCGGCGGCCGCCACCACGCGCTCCGGCGTCAGCCGCTCCAGCGCGCCACGTCCTGGGTGGCCGCCGTCCGGGCTCTCGTCCCGCAGCCGGCGGAACAGGTCGCGGAAGGCGGCTTCGGACAGGGGGTGCGGTGCCGGGGGGTGCGGGGGTGCGGGCCGCTGATGCGAGGGCATCGGGAACTCCTCCCTCTCGTGCCTCGGCCGGCGCTCGCAGCGGTCACGGTCGCACGGATCACGAAGGCGATCGCCGGGGTGCTGCGAGGCGCCGGGACTATGTGTTCGGCCGGGCCGCGCTGATGTCGCCCAGGGCCGATCCCGCACCGCGCTCGATCGCCATGTCCCCCAGGGAGACGATGCCCACGGGACGGTCCCCCTCGACGACCGGGAGGCGCCGGACCGCGTGCTCGCGCATCAGCCCGAGGGCCCGGTCCAGGCTGTCGTCCGGGCCGACGGTGACCACGTCCTCGCTCGCCGCCTGGATCACCGTGGTCCGCTCCGGGTCCGAACCGTCCGCGCACACGCGCACCACCAGGTCGCGGTCGCTCACCAGGCAGCGCAGGCGACCGTCGTCCGTCACCAGGACGGCGCCGACGTCCTCGTCGCGCATCAGCCGGGCCGCCGCGGCCACCGATGCCTGTGGCTCGACGGTCACCGGATCGCCGGTCATGATGTCCCGCACGTACTGAGCCATGGGAAAAGCCCCTTCTCACGGTGCGACGGTGTCTGCCGGCACCCGGGTACCCCTCCGGCGGGACCATCCGCGGTGAAGGCGAGGGTGATCAGGGCCAGGGCGACGGTGTACGTCACCATGACGAGCACGGCGCGCCCGGGGAAGTCGGTCCCCGCGGCTCCCAGCCCGACGAGCAGGTCCGAGCCGAGGAACACCAGCCCGCCCCGGGCCGCCCCGCGCCCCAGCACTCGCGCGGTCAGCGCCACGACGACCAGTGCCGCGGCGTAGACGGCCACCGCGGTGCCCAGGACCGGTCCGAGCGCGGGAGCGAGGGCGGTGACCGCGGCGGCCCACACGGCGAGGTGGACGGCGCACAGCAGCCGGCGGGTACGCAGATACCGCAGCGCACCCGCGCGCACGAACGCGGCCGTCCAGCACAGCTGCGCGCCCAGGAAGAACGCGATCCCGGCGGCGAAGGCCCCCGGCCCGGGCAGCATCAGCACCGCGTCCCCGGCGGCGGCGAGGCCGAGCCCGGCCAGGACCGGGCCGTGCCGTGTGCCGGTCCGGCGCCACAGGTGTACGGCGAGCACGGGCGCGAGCAGGGGCTTGGCGACCCACTCCAGGGGCGGCAGGCCCGCCGCGACCCCGGCGATGTCGAAGGCGGCCAGTGCGGCGAAGGCGACGATCAGCGGTGGCATGTCAGCCGTCCGTCCCGGGTGCCCAGCCGGGCGGCCCGAACAGGTACCCGGCCCGGTCGCGCCAGCGCCGCGCCGCGCAGACGTCGCGCCAGACGGCCGCGAACTCGTGGAAGGCCACCCGCACCGGGTTGTAGGTGTCGATGTTCTTCGTCAGGCCGTACACCACGCGCACGCCCTCCGGCTCGAACGTGCCGAAGATCCGGTCCCAGACGGTGAGGATGCCGCCGTAGTTGCGGTCCAGGTAGACGTTGTTCGAGCCGTGGTGGACGCGGTGGTGGGAGGGCGTGTTGAAGAACCACTCCACGGGCCGCCACAACCTGTCCACCCGCTCGGTGTGCAGGAAGAACTGGTAGACGAGGCTGAAGGCCTGCTGGAGCAGGATCATCCAGGGCGGAACGCCGAGCAGGGCCAGCGGGAGCCAGAAGGGCAGGCCCGTCATCGGTGTCCAGCTCTGGCGCAGGGCGGTCGAGAGGTTGAAGCGGAGGCTCGAGTGGTGGACCACATGGCTCGCCCACAGCACCCGCACCCGGTGGTGGGCGCGGTGGAAGGCGTAGTACGCCAGGTCGTCGCCGAGGAGCAGCAGCACCCACGTCCACGCGGAGGACGGCGACAGGTGCCAGGGGGCGACCGTGAAGAGGGCCGCGTACACCACGATCGTCGCCGCCTTCCACGGCACCGCGACGACCTGGCTGCCGGCGCCCATGGACATGCTGGTGACGGTGTCCCGCAGTTCGTAGCCGCGCTCGTCGTCGTCCGGGAGGAAGCGGTAGGACAGTGCCTCGACGACGACCAGCAGCACGAACGCCGGTATCGCGTAGACCACGGCGGGGATCATGTCAGCGCACCGCCTTCCGCGGCGCCGCGGGCACGCTGCGGGACAGCAGCTCGCGCGCCAGCCGTTCGGCCGCCTCGGCCTCGCGTGCCGCGATGTGGGCCGCCAGCCGCCGATGTGCTTCGACGTCGAGGAGTTCCGCGGCCCGCAGGTCGTCCGGCACGTCGGCGACCGGGAGCGTGCCGCCCACCAGGCTGTTGAACGCCAGCAGGTAGGCGATGTTCCCGGAGCCCTGGACGATCAGCCGCCACCAGGCGACGTCCGCGTCGGCCAGTTCGGTCAGATCGGGCCCGCTGCGCGCGTACCGGCCCGCGGCCTCGACGAGCTCCCCGGCGGTGGCCTCGGAGCACCGGAGCGCGCACAGCCGGGCCGCGTCAGCGCCGATACACGCCCGCATCTCCAAGGCGTCGCGGGCGAGATCCGCCACCGAGGGTCCGGCGTCGGCCGCCGCGATGCCCAGGGCGAGGTCGAGGCCGGCGGTGTGCCGCCAGTCCAGGACGAGCGTGCGGCCGCCGTGGCTGACCTCGACCAGCCGCGCCTGCTGGAGCCGCTTGACGGCCTCACGGACGGCATGGCGGTTCACCCCGAACTCGGCCGCCAGGTCCCGTTCGGCCGTGAGCGCGGCACCGGGCGGCAGCCGGCCGCCGAGGATCTGGTCGCGCAGCAGGGCGAAGAGCTGGTCGGAGACCGCCTCCCGCCGGATCAGTCCCTGATTCATGGCGAACAGAGTGGGCGCGCAGGGCCAACTGGTCAACTGGTTGGACCAGCCTTTTCTGCGGCGGCTGCACTTCGCCCCGGGGGAACTCGTACTCTCCGGTGAGGGGTCCCAGCCGGTCCACCGGCCCGTGCGGGAGTACTTCGTGAGGGATGCAGCCGACGGTGAGGGTGCGCTCGTATGACGACGGCAGTCGTGGTCGGCAGCGGGCCCAACGGCCTCGCGCCGCCCTCACCCTCGCCGCCGCGGGCGTGCGGGTCCGCGTCATCGAGGCGGCGGACGTCCTCGGCGGCGGCGCCCGCTCCGGCGAGCTGACCCTGCCCGGCCTGGTGCACGACGAGTGCTCCGGCTTTCACCCCATGACGCCCGGCTCGGCCTTCGCCCAGCGGTTCGACCTGGCCGGGGCCGGCCTGACCTGGCGCTGGGCCCCGGCCGAGTTCGCACACCCGCTCGACGGCGGGCGCGGCGCGGTCGCGGTCCGGTCGGTGGCCGAGACCGCCGCCGGGCTGGGAGCGGGCGGCCGGGGGTGGCGGCGCACGTTCGGGCCGCTCGCGCAGCGGTTCGGGACGATCAGCCGGGAGTTCCCGCAGTCGGTGCTGCACGTTCCGCGGCACCCGGTCCACCTGGCCCGGCTCGGCGTCTACGCCGGACTGCCGGCCACGCTGCTGGCGCGCCGCTTGCGCACACCGGAGGCCCAGGCCCGGCGCCGACGCCCACGGCATGTGCGGCTGCAACGCCGCGCGGCGCGCACTCGCCCGGCTCCGACGGCGTCAGGCGGTGCCCCGGGGCGGTGCCCCGCCCGCCACCGCCCCCTGGGACGCGCAGTGCTGCAGCAACGCCGAGACCGGGCCCTCGACGACTCGGTAGCGTACGACCCGGCCGTCCTTCTCGCCCTCCACGACACCCGCTGTCCGCAGCAGACGCAGGGCCTGCGACACGGCGGTGTCCCGCATCCCGGTGGCGACGGCCAGGTCGGAGACGGCGATGGGGCCCGCCTCGTGGAGGGCCAGCAGCAGGGACAGGCGCCCGGGGTCGGAGAGCAGGGAGAAGCGGTCGGCCCAGGCGCGTACCCGCTCGGGTTCGCCGACGGCTGCGATGGCGTCGCAGACCCGATGGCCGTCGATGGTCCGCTGCCCGGCACGTTCCGCGGGGACGAGATGCATGCGCCCATCATCGCAGGAGCCGACTCGGGCCTCCACAGCTGCGCAGTTGTGCAGCCTTGCAGCCTCCACCTCTCGCCTTCTAGGGTGGGCGGGCCGTGGTGTTCGGGAAGACCGGTGACAGTTCCTCAGGAACTCAGTCCGGAGCGGCCCTCGCCACTGTGATCGGGGAGTTCCCGCCCCATGCGTTGCCACTGGCCTCACGGCCGGGAAGGCAGGGGCGGGCGCGATGACCCGTCAGCCAGGAGACCGGCCACGGCAGCACGAAGCTGATCCACGAGGTGTTGGAGCGTGACCGTATGACCGTGTCCCGAGGCGTGCCCGAAAGCGCCGCCGCCCCGTCTTTCCGGTGGCGCCGTGAGGACACCGTCCGCACCGCCGGTCTGCTGGCCGTCATCGTCGCTCTGCACGTGGTCGCCTTCGGGATCCTCTTCGTGCTCGTGGTCCCGCACCACTACGAGGTCGGCTCCAGGGCGTTCGGGGTCGGCCTGGGCATCACGGCGTACACCCTCGGTATGCGGCACGCCTTCGACGCGGACCACATCGCCGCGATCGACAACACCACCCGCAAGCTGATGGCGGACGGCAAACGACCGGTCTCGGTGGGCTTCTGGTTCGCGCTCGGGCACTCCAGCGTGGTCGTCGTCATGGCCGCGCTGGTCGCCGGCGGCGCGAAGCTCGCGGGCACCCTGATGAACGACGGCTCCCGGACCCACCAGGTCCTCGGCACCGTGGGCACCACGGTCTCCGGCGGCTTCCTCTACCTGATCGCCGCCCTCAACCTCGTGGCGCTGTTCGGCATCGCCCGCGTCTTCAGGGCGATGCGGAACGGGAATTACGACGAGGCCGAGTTGGAGGCCCACCTCGACTCACGCGGGTTCATGAACCGCATCCTGGGCCGGCTCACCAGGTCCATCCGCCGCCCCGGCCAGATGTTCCCCCTCGGCTTCCTCTTCGGCATCGGCTTCGACACCTCGACCGAGGTGCTGCTCCTCGCCCTGGCCGGCAACGGCGCCGCCGCCGGCCTGCCCTGGTACGCAGTCCTGTGCCTGCCCCTTCTGTTCGCCGCCGGCATGAGTCTGTTCGACACCCTCGACGGCACCTTCATGAACTTCGCCTACCAGTGGGCGTTCTCCAACCCGGTGCGCAAGGTGTTCTACAACCTCACCATCACCGGCCTGTCCATCGCGGTCGCCTTCTTCGTCGGCACGATCGAGCTGGTCGGGGTGCTGCACGACAAGCTGGGCCTCAGCGACGACGTCTCCGGCTGGATCGCGGACCTGAACCTGGACAGCGTCGGCTACGTCATCGCCGGCCTGTTCGTGGTCGTCTGGGCCGCGGCCATCGGCTACTGGCGCCTGGCGAAGGTCGAGGAGCGCTGGAGCACCCGCACGGCCGACACCGGCTGACGGCACGGCACGGCCCCGCTCACCGCGACCGCGCTACGGGCGCCGTCTCCCGGCCTCGTAGTGGCTGGGCCTTCCGTCGAGTTCGACCAGGCGCCCGAGTGCGGCGGCCTCGGCCCGGGGCATGAGGGTCCAGGTGGCGTCGGCGCGGCGGAGGGCGACGGAGTGCGGGATCACGGTCCGGCCGAGCACCTCGACCTTCCGCGCCGCGTCGAGCGCGCCGGGCGGGATTCCCTTGCCGGGGGGGAAGCCCGTACCGATCACCTTGTCCCCTGCGCGGAGGCGCAGCAACAGCTCCAGACCGGAGGCGTTGCTGGTGACGATCCGCCTCGGGGTGCTGGAGAAGGTGGTCCTGGCGCCCGTGCAGTCGGTGACGGACACCGGTTGGGCGCCGGACCCGGCGTTCCCCGCCCGCCCCGGATCCTCGTCCGCCGAGCCCGTCCCCCCGCCGCCGCACCCCGCCACCAGCAGGCCGCCCAGCGCGACGGCCGCCGCACCGCCCCGCACTCGAGAACGCATCGGCCAACTCCCGGATCCACTCGGTACACGGGGGCCGAGCTCCGGACGAACCGTGTGGTGCCCGTCAGGTGATCGGAGAGGATGGGACGAAGACCCTGACGGTGACCGAAGGAGCAGCCCCGTGACCAGTCGCGTCACCCTCGTCTCGCCCGCGACGAGCCCGTCGCTGCGGCAGGCCCGTTTCTACGACGGCGACTCGATCGACGAGGTCGGCGCGACCCGCGCCCGTGAGGCCGCCGGATCGCTGCGCGCGCCCGCGCGGGTGGTCGCGTCGCCGAGTGCGCGCTGCCGGCAGACGGCGGCCGCGCTCGGCCTCGACGGCGTGGAGACACCGGAGTTGGCGGGCCTGGACGTGGGCCACTGGCGAGGCCGCACGCTGGAGGAGGTGGCGGCGACGGACCCGGCGGCGGTGGGCCGCTGGCTCGCCGACCCCGGCTGGGCGGCACACGGCGGTGAGTCGGTGCGCGACGTGTGCGAGCGGGTGGGGCGCTGGCTCGGCACCGCGCAGGACACGGACGGGCGTACGGTCGCCGTGGTCGAGCCGGAGGTCGTACGGGCCGCGGTCGTGCAGGTCCTGGGCCTGCCCCCGACTTCCTTCTGGCGGCTGGACGTGGCGCCGTTGACGGCCACGGAACTCAGCGGCCGGGCCGGCCGGTGGAATCTGCGTCTGGGGCAGCCGCTGCCCCGGTCGGCCACCGCCTCGGTGGGCTGAGGACGCGGGTGGTTCAGGAGGTGGCGTCCCGGTGCCTGCGCAGCAGTGCCGCTATCGCGCAGCGCAGGCATGCGGCGCCCCCGCCCGGCTCCGTCGCCCTTCCCGTGGCGCAGGGCGCCGGGCACGGTGTCGGCGCTGCGCGTGTCCGCTCGCGGCAGTCCGCCGGGGCGTGCACGAGCGTCTCCAGCTCCCGGAGGAGCTGTTCGGTCCGCTTCGCCTGCTGGGCGAGCACCCGCACCCGGGCGCTCTGGCCGCCGATCTGCCGCCTGCTGGCGATCAGTTGCTCGTACTCCTCGACGGTGAGAGCGACCGCCTCACGGCCCGCGAGGGTGATGCGGCGCGGCTGGAGATGTCTGGCCACTCGGTCCTCCGCTCCTCGGCTCGGTGGTCCCCGCGCTGATCGGCCGGTGGCTCGTGCCCTGTCCGTGACCGATCGCGTCGGTGCCCGGAGAACGCCAGAGGGCCCCCGGATGGTTCCGAAGGGCCCTCTGGCGTCCCGAAACCGTCAGTTCGAGGCGGGAACCGTCCGCCCGGACGGGGCCGTCGCGGACTCGGGGTTGAGCTGCCGCTCCGCCAACTCACCGAAGAGCAGGCCGAATCCGCCCCACAGGACGGCCTGGACGGCCAGTGCGGAGAGCCGGAACCGCCACAGCAGGGTGGCCGGGAAGTCCCTGGGCACCTCGTTGACGACCGGCAGGAACGCGTAGGCCAGGCCGATCACGACGGCGAAGGCGGCCACCGCGACCACGGTCGCCCACCAGGTTCCGAGGCCGGGCGCCAGGCGCTTGCCCAGGATGGTGGCGGCGACCGCGAGGAGGACGCTGAGCAGCATCATCAGGAAGTACAGGGCGGTCCGCTTGCCGATGGTGTCGGGGTCTCCGACCGACGGCGGATTGGCCGGGTACTTCAGGAACGGTACGACGTACACGGCGAGCAGCGCGCTGCCGGACAGCAGCAGCGCGGTCGCCCGCGGGCCGAAGCGGCCGACCCTGCCGAGCGCGACGCAGTACGCGAGCGCGGCGATGCCGCCGAAGGCGACCCCGTACACGAGGACACCGGTGGCGAGGCCCGCCGTGGACTGCAGGGAGCGGGAGACGACCTCCATCTCGTGCTCGTGGGAGTGCGCCGCCTCGAAGCTGATCGCCTTGTCGACGTTCGGCTCACCCAGGAGGTAGGCGGCGACCAGGGCGAGCACGCCGGCGGCCAGGCCGGCGAGCATGCCCCGCACGAGGAGGTTTCTTACCGTTGCGGAATTCATGGGAGTCGCGGCGTCCCTCGCGTCAGTGGCAGGGGAAGCCGAGCAGGTGGCGGGCGTCGTGCACCCATTCGTGGACGTCCGTGCCGTTGAACACGGAGGTGGCGCCCTGCTCGGCGCCGACGAAGTACAGCAGGACGAGCATCAGGATGCCGAAGAAGACCGCCCAGGGAGCTATCGCCTTCAGCGGCAGCGTGGCGGGAACGGCGGGGGTGGTGGCAGTCGGCCGGGCGACGGTCTGCGCCATGGCAGAACCTCCTCTGGGAGTTCGCGTCCCATCTCGGTGGTGCACAGGACGACGGCCACGGGTCTGACTCACAAGCCGCCCGGGGGCGCTTGCACACAGTGGCGCGACCGTGCCGGATTCCCACCGGCTTCCGTCTCGCCGTCGTCGATATCGGACCGACCGTACCGCGGTGTGCGGGCCCGGCCAAGACCGCGTCCCCCTGGCGTGATCTTCGTCTCGGGGCGGGGCGGAGCGTCCGGCGGGCCGGCGGTGCCGGAATGCCAACGGCCGCTTCTCCACGGGCGGTACGGTTCGTGGCGCGATCCCTCCCGTTCCTCAGGGACGCACCGTGCGCCGCGGTGGGGTGAAGGCGTACAGGTCGAGGATGTCGGGCCGGGGAGCCACGCCCGGGCCACCGGCACGTACCCAGGCGACGATGTCCTCGGTGGCGTCCGGGTCGTTGACGAGTCCGAGCCAGACCGGCCGCGCACCGGCGGCCCGGCCGGCGGCGGACGGCCGGACGACGATGACGTTGGCCTGGTCGCACACGTCGAGGCACTCCGACACGCGCACCGGCACCGCCGCCCGCAGCCGTGCGGTCTGGGCCGCGTGATCGACCCCGGGCAGTTTGGGGCTGCCGCAGCAGCAGTCCCGGCAGACGACGACCCGGCACGGCACCGGCCCGCCGTCCTCCACGGCCTCGCCCGGTGTCTCTTCCGTCGGCCTCTCGGGCACGGCACCGCTCCCCTCCCGGGGAGATCCGCCCCGGTGTCGCTCGAGGAGGCGACCGCGTGAGTCTCCTGGCTCCCGGGGCCGCACGCGCCCCCGCCCGGCTCCGGGCGGGGGCCCGTTGAACGCGCCCACCGGTCACAGTGGCGGGACCGCGCCGGATTTCCACCGGCTTCCTCGGACCGCCGTCGCCTTGTGTTCATCGGTCATCATGTCATCCGGCGCCGGTCCGGGCGTCCACCGCGACCGTGCCGCGGCGGAGTTCCGCGACCGCTTCATGAAGTCCCCGGTGTCCATGGGGGCTCGGCCGACGGGCGCCGCTGGACCTTGGTGCCGCTCCGGGCCGGCGCCGTGGCGGGGACGCGGGGTTCGGCGGGCGTGTCCGGCAGGGTGAGGAAGAGGGTCATGGCGGCGCTCGCCAGGTAGAGGCCGGCGAAGATCCACATCACGCCCTGGACGCCGAGCGGCCCGAGGAAGAGCGCGACCACGGCGGGGCCGACGAACGTGCTGGCCCCGGCGCCGAGGTTGAGCGCGGACATCGCCTGGCCCTTGTGCTCCGGTGCCAGGGAGGGCATGAGCGCGGACAGCGGGACGTACCCGGCGAGCGTCGCCCCGAAGAGACTCACGAGGACCATGGCCGGGACGAATTCGTCGCCGGAGGCCACGGTGCCGTAGTAGAGCAGGAGCGTGGTCACCGCACAGCCCACCCCGCCGAACCAGGCGACGGTGCGCTGCCAGCCGAGACGGTCGCCGACGAGGCCGAAGAGCAGGTTGAAGAAGATGTTGGTGGCGAACATCGCGGACAGCAGGCGCAGCCACTCGGTGAGCGTGAAGCCCAGCGTGTCCGTGAAGAAGACCGGCAGGAAGACCAGGAAGCCGAACTGCGCCGCGGTGTTGACGGTGCGGACCACCGCGCCGGTGCCGACGCGCGGGTTGCGCCAGACGATGGAGAGCGAGCCGAGGAGCGTGGCCACCGGACGCTCCCCCGCCGGGGCCAGCCGGCTCCTGCCCGTCGGCTCGGGCACCAGGAGCAGCGCGACCAGGCCGCCCGCCACCACCAGGGCCAGCGCGAACCACAGGGTGCGGTACGTGCCCATCCACGGCACGGTGAAACTGGCGACGAGGGAGCCGAGGGTGGGCAGCCCGCCGGTGAAGGCGAACCAGAACCAGCCCACGGCCGAGCCGAGCCGGTGCCTGGGGGTCACCGCCGTCACCCAGACGAGGAAGCCGTAGGCGAAGAGCGGATAGCCGAAGCCCCGCAGGCCGTAGCTGATCAGCAGGAGCGTGTAGTGGTGGGCCGGGAGGGCGAGGCCGAGGAACACCACCTGCAGCGCCGTCCAGATGCCGAGGCCGAGCATCATCACGCGACGCGGGCCCCACAGGTCGGACAGTGCCCCGGAGAACCAGGCGGAGACGCTCGCCGTGACGCCGTACACGGTGAACAGCAGCGCCACGCGCTCCTCGGAGATGCCGTCGTGCAGCAGATAGGGCGAGAGGAATCCCGATTCGACACCGTCACCGATCATGAAGATCAGGACGCCGAGAAATCCCCAGGAAAGGGCCCTCGGAATGCCAATGCGGTCGAGGAGTTCCGGCGGTGCGGATTCCTCACGGGAAGGGGAATGCAGGGGGACGGTCACGGCGGCCACCTTCTTGCGGAAATTGGGGAGAGCGGAGTGCCGTACGGCGTGGCACCGATGAAAAGTCCGCACCTCGGCGCGGTCAATCCGGCGGGGGAAAGACCTCGCGAGCCGTGTGACCCGTGGTGTGAAGTCGTTGTTCCGTCGTCGGGTGAGCTGCCCGGGGGCGGGCGCGTCGTGGCAGCTCAGCGTGGCGGGCGAGAACACGGGCGGAACGGCGCGCCGTGTGAGGACCGTGTGATGTTCACGAGGTGCCGTGCGGCCGGAGCGCGCCCGGCGCGCCGGGGACCGTGCGGAGGGCGACCCCGCTGTCCCGCAGCCGCCGAACCTCTGCCGCCGGGGCCGCGTCGTCGACGAGCACCAGGTCGAAGTCGGTGAGCGGAGCGAGGGCGTACAGGCCCTGGTTCGCGAACTTGGTGTGGTCGATGATCAGCACCCGGCGCGAGGCGGCCGCCATCATGGCCCGCTTGACCTGCACCGTCTCGGGTGACATGTGATAGCAGCGGCCGCCGGTGACCGCCGTCGTGGACATGAACAGCACATCCGCCCGGAACGCCTCCACGCTGTGCGCCGTGTGGGCGCCCATGAAGGCGTCGTAGGCCGGGAAGTAGGTGCCGCCGAGAGCGATCAGGGCCACGCCGGGTTCGTGGGCCAGCGCCGAGATGACCGGCAGCGAGTTGCTGATCGCCGTGATCGGCGTGTGGTCCGACAGGTGGCGGACCAGGTTCAGGCAGGTCGTGGAGTCGTCGATCATCACGACCCGACCGGGTGCGAGCTCCTCGGCGGCGGCCCGGGCCAGCAGCTGCTTGGCCTGCACCATCGTCGTCAGGCGTTCGCCGGCGCTGCCGTGGAACTGGGTCGAGGGCAGACAGCTCGCCCCGCCGCGCACCTTGCGCAGCCACCCCTGGGCCTGGAGGGCGTCGAGGTCCCGGTGGACGGTCATGACGCTCACACCGAACCGGTCCGCGAGGTCGGCGGTGCGGACGAACCCCTTGCTGGTGACGAGTTCACGCAGCCGGTTGCGGCGCTCCTCCTGGGCGTCCGTCCGGGCGTCGGGGCCGGTCATGGCGTCCGCTCCTTCCGGCAGGTGGACGGCCTCCCGCCGGAGCACACCGGAACCGGCGAGAAGAGTCTCGTGCGAAGTCCACACGAACGTAACACGACGGGGGTGGACTGTGACCCGTCCGGTGTCCCTGCGAGCGGCGCGGTTGCCGGCCGGAGTGGCCCGTCCGGCGGAGAAGTTCACACGGGTCGGGGGGCAGGCCGCGGGACGAATCCAGGGGGCGATTGACGTCACCCGCGGCGCGCGATTCCCTGATTTCTGCGAGCCGCACGTGGCGGGACCGGTCGGACGAACTGGTCCGGGTCGTGGGCGCGGCCTTTGTGAAGGGGCAGGTATTGCAGTCATGTCGGTTCTCACCATCGACGTCGGAACCTCGGTCATCAAATCCGTGGTGTTCGACGACCAGGGCCAGGAGTTGGCGGTCTCCCGCATCGGCACCGAGGTGCTGCGGCCCCGTCCCGGATGGGCGGAGCAGGACATGGACGCGGTGTGGAACGGGGTCGTCCGCACCGTGCGCGGCGTCCTGTCCCGGCTCGGTGGCCAGGACCCGGTGTGGCTGGTGAGCTTCACGGCCCAGGGCGACGGCTGCTGGCTCGTGGACGGTGACGGGCGTCCCACCGGCCCGGCGGTGCTGTGGTCCGACGGGCGGGCCGGCGACCTGCTCACCCGCTGGCAGGCCGACGGTGTCCTGGAGCAGGCGTTCCGCCGCAACGGCTCGCTCACCTGCAGCGGCATGCCCAACGCGGTGCTCAGCTGGCTCGCCGGGCACGACCCGGAGCGACTGCGGCGCTCCCGTACCGCGCTGACGGCGGCCGGCTGGCTGTTCCTGAAGCTCACCGGGGTGAGCGCCGTCGACGAGTCCGACGCCTCGGCGCCCTTCCTCGACCACACCACCGGCGCCTACGACCCGGAGATCCTCGACCTCTTCGCGATGCGGTGGGCCGAGCCGCTGCTGCCGCGGATCCTCGGCGAGCACGAGCGCATCGCCGAGATCACCCGGCACACGGCCGCCGAACTCGGTCTGCCCGCCGGCCTTCCCGTCGTCATGGCCCCCTACGACATCGCCGCCACCGCCCGCGGCACCGGAGCGGTCAGCCCGGGACAGGCGTGCGCCGTCCTCGGCACCACCCTGTGCACCGAGATCGTCGTCCGGGAACCGGACACCCGCGGCGAACCGTGCGGCATCAACATCGCCTACCACGGCCGTGAACGGGTGCTGCGCGCCTTCCCCACCCTCTCCGGCACCGAGGTCCTCGACTGGGCCTGCCGCACCCTGTCCGTCGAGGATCCCGCCGCCCTCGGCAGGCTGGCCTTCGACACCGAACCGGGCGCGGGAGGCCTGGCGTTCCTGCCGTACCTCTCGCCCGCCGGGGAGCGCGCCCCGTTCCTCGACCCGCACGCCCGGGGCGTCTTCTGGGGCCTGTCCCTCGACCACACCCCCGCCCATGTCGCCCGCGCCGTCTTCGAGGGGCTGTCCCTCGTCGTCCGCGACTGCCTGGCCGCGTCCCGGACGGACGTGCACGAACTGCGCCTGTGCGGCGGCGGATCGGCCAGCGACGCCTGGTGCCGGCTCATCGCGGACGTCACCGGTGTGCCGACGGCCCGCAGCGCCGACACGGAGCTGGGCGCCAAGGGCGCGTTCCTCACCGGTCTCGTCCTCACCGGGGCGGAGAGCAGCATGCACAGCGCCGCCGCCCGGTACGTCCGGATGCGCGCCGGCTGGGAGCCGGACGCCGAACGGGCCGCGTTCTACGACGGTCTCTACGACGCCTACGTCACCTGGCGCGACACCGCCCGCTCCGTCGGCTGGGCCCCCGCCCCCGCGGCCCGGCCCGCCGGGGTGCCGGCCGCCGCTCCCGCCCGCGCCCCGGAGGCCCCGCGTGTCTGACGCACTGTCACCCGAAGCCGTCCACCTCGGACTCGACCTCGGCACCCAGAGCGCCCGCGCGGTCGCCGTGGACGGCACCGGCCGGCTGCTGGGCGCCGCCTCACGCCCGCTCACCGGCCGGCGCGAGGGCGTACGCCACGAACAGGACCCCGAGCAGTGGTGGGCCGCGCTCGCCGCCGCCTGCCGCGAGGCCCTCACCGGCGTCGACGCGAGCCGGGTGCGGGGTCTGGCCGTGGACGCCACCTCCGGGACCGTGCTGCTGGCCGACGCGGCGGGCGTCCCCCTCACCCCGGGGCTGATGTACGACGACCGCCGGGCCGACGCGTACACCGACCGCGTCGACACGTGTGGCGCGGACGTGTGGGAGAGGCTCGGCTACGGCGCCATGCAGCCGTCCTGGGCGCTGCCCAAGCTGCTGTGGCTGCTGGACGATCTGGCCGGGCCGGGCGGCCGGGGCCTTCCGGCCGGCGCCCGTCTGCTGCACCAGGCCGATCTGATCACCTGGCGGCTGACCGGTCACCAGGTCGCGAGCGACGCCAGTCACGCCCTGAAGACCGGCTACGACCTGATCGCCGAGCGGTGGCCCGAGGACGAGCTCGACGCGCTCGGCGTGCCGAGGGCGCTGCTGCCCGGTGTCGTCCCGCCCGGCACCGTCCTCGGCACGGTCTGCGCCGGGGCCGCCGAGGCGACCGGCATCCCCGCCGGCACCCTCGTCACCGCGGGCATGACCGACGGCTGCGCGGCCCAGATCGGCGCCGGGGCGCTCACGCCCGGCTCCTGGAACTCGGTGCTGGGCACCACCCTGGTGTTCAAGGGGGCGAGCCCGCACCTGGTCCGCGATCCCGGCGGCGTGGTCTACTGCCACCGCGGGCCCGGCGGCGCCTGGCTGCCCGGCGGCGCCTCCAGCAGCGGCGCCGGTGTCCTCGCCCACCGCTTCCCCGGCGCGCGCCCCGCCGACCTCGACACACTGACCGCGCGGGCCGCCGCGACCGGCTCCACCGCCGTCGTCTACCCGCTGGTCGGCTCGGGCGGCGAGCGCTTCCCGTTCCGGGCCCCCGACGCCGAACCCTTCGTCCTCGGCGAACCCGCCGGAAGGGCGGAGGAGTTCCACGCCTGCCTGCTGGGCGTGGCGCTGGTGGAACGGCTCTGCTTCGACTACCTCGACCACCTCGGCGCCCCCGTCGACGGCCCGGTCACGTTCACCGGCGGCGGGGCCCGCAACCGCTACTGGTCACAGCTGCGCACCGATGTGCTCGGCCGCGCCGCCCGGCTGCCGGAGCAGGCCGAGAGCGCCCTCGGCATGGCGGTGCTCGCCGCCACCGCCTCGGGTGCCACGCCGGCCGAGGCCGCCCGCGCCATGGTGCGGGTGCGGGAGGAACTCCGTCCCGACCCCGCCCGCACCGCCCGTCTGCTCCCCGTCTACCTCGACTTCGTCGACGCGCTGGTCCGCCGCGGCTGGCTGGCACCGGCCGTGGCCGACCACGCGCGCGGAAAGGCCGTCCCGTGACCGACTTCGTGCTCGTACGCCACGGGGAGACCGTCTGGCACGCGGACAACCGCTACGCGGGCCGCACCGACGTGCCGCTCACCGAACTCGGCCGCCGGCAGGCCGCCGAGCTGGGGACCTGGGCCGCCGGGCAGCACCTGGACGCCGTGCTCTGCTCGCCGCTGTCCCGGGCCCGGCAGACCGCCGAGCCCGCGGCGGCCGCGCTCGGTCTCGCGCCCCGGGTCGACGAGCGCCTGTACGAGGTGGACTTCGGCCGCGGTGACGGCCTGACCCGCGCCGAGATGGCCGAGGCGTTCCCCGAGGCGCTCGCCGCCTTCCTCACCGACCCGGTCGCCCACCACCTGCCCGGCGGAGAGCACCCCGCGGCGGCGGCGGCCCGCGCGGTCGACTGCCTGCGGGAGACCGCGCGGAAGCTCCCCGACGGGCGCGTCCTCGTCGTCGCCCACTCCACCCTGCTGCGGCTGGTGCTGTGCGAGCTGCTCGGCATCCCCCTCGCGCACTACCGGCAGGTCTTCCCCGCCCTGCACAACGGCGCCCTGACCGAACTGCGGCTGCGGGACGGCCGGGCGTCCCTGCTCCGCCTCAACGCACCCGTCCGCTGATCCACCGCTCACCGGGAGAACCACCGTGCCCACCACCGCCCTCGCCGCCGGCGACCACTTCGTCCTGCCCGAGCTGCTCGCGGAGGAACTGCGCGCCGCGACGCCCGCCGGCACCGACCTGGACGTCCGGCAGCTGCAACTCCCCTGGCCGCACATCCCGTTCGGCAAGGTCGCCGAGGTCGACGAGGCCTCGGGCACCGAGGAGGAGATGATCGAGGCGCTGCGCGGCGCACGGATCTGCGTGACGCAGATGGCCCCGCTCACCGAGCGGGTGCTCGCCGCCTGCCCCGACCTGGAGCTGTTCTGCGTCAGCCGGGGCGGGCCGGTCAACGCCGACCTGGAGGCCGCGACCCGGCACGGCGTAGCCGTCTGCTACGCCCCGGGCCGCAACGCCGTCGCCACCGCCGAGCACACCCTCGCGCTGATCCTGGCCGCCGCCCGCGGGATCGGTGACGTCCACACCGACCTCAGGCAGGGCACCTGGCGCGGCGACCACTACGACTACACGCGCTGCGGCGTCGAGATCGACGGCTCGGTCGTGGGCCTGGTGGGCTTCGGCGCCATCGGCTCGCGCGTCGCCCGGGTCCTGGACGCCATGGGGGCCACGGTCCTCGTCCACGACCCGTACGTGCGGCCGGAGACGGTGCGGGGCGTCGCGCGGCTCGTGTCCCTGGAGGAGCTGCTGAGCCGTTCCCGGATCGTGTCGCTGCACGCGCGCGTGACGGACGAGACCCGGGGCATGATCGGACAGGCGCAGATCGAGGCCATGCCGCGCGGCTCCGTCCTCGTCAACTGCGCGCGCGGCGCCCTGGTCGACTACGACGCGGTGTGCGACGCGCTGGACTCGGGACGGCTGGCGGCCGCGGCCTTCGACGTGTTCCCCGTCGAGCCGGTACCGGCCGGCTCGCGTCTGCTGTCCACCCCCGGCGTCGTCCTCACCCCGCACATCGCAGGGGCCAGCCGCGACGTCGCCCACAAGGCCGCCCGGATCGTCGCCGCCGAGGCGGGCCGCTTCCTGCGCGGCGAGCCGCTGGCCCACTGTGCCAATCCGCAGGTGTCGGGCGGCTGAGACGGACCGCCGAGGACGGGTGGCCGGCGGTCTCCAGGCTGGTGCCGACCGTCGCCCACCCGTCACCGAGGACGCCGATGCCCCGACTCGCTCTCTCCGACGACTTCGTCGCGGACCTGATCCCGCTGCAGAGATCCGTCCAGAAGGAAGTCAACGACGCGATGCAGATGTTCCGCAGCATGACCGTACGTTGAGCGCAGCCGCATGCTGGAGCCGGTCGCGGGCTGAGCTCGGCCCCGTTCGGCGTCCCCGGCCGGGGAGCGGTCCGGGGGCGCCGCGGGCACCGTCGTCAGGCCCGGATCTCCCGGACGACGACGGTACGGGTCCTGTCCTGGGTGTCGTACGTGATCTCCCGCCCCGCCGGCTGACCCGTCAGCGCGAGCCCGAGCGGCGACGACGGAGAGATGATCTCCGCCTCCCCCGTGGGGAGTTCGGCGATGGTGTAGAGGGTGGCGTCGTCGGTCCGCCCGTCGAAGTCGAGCACCAGCAGCGCGCCGGGGTGGACCGCCCGCGGCGCCCCCGCCTCCCGGCCGACCCGCACGGTGTCGAGGAAGCTCCGCAGGAAGCCGAGCCGCTGCGTGCGGCGCTCCCGCTGGGCGGACTGTGTCTTCCTGAGGAAGACGAGGTTCGCCGCGTCCACGCCCACGGGCGTGTCGTCCGGGGCGTCGATGGCGGCCTGCAACTCCTGCATCTCGCGCAGTAGCCGGTGGAACGCGGCGGCGAGCCTCGGCGAGCAACGGCAGCCGGGCGTCACTTCGACGTCCTGCTCGGCGGCCGTGCGCCGGGATGCTGTAGGCCCAGGTCGCGGAGGCCCGGCGGCCCTTGCGCAGGGTGCCGGCGAGGTCGTCGTCGAGGACGTCCGTCCGGGGGTCCCGCACCTGACGCCCCGTCCTGCCGTACGGCCCGGTGCGCACCGGCAGGGTGATGCCGTCCAGGTCGACGGGCCCGGCGGTGCCGTTGCTCAGGTACAGGGTGCAGCGGCCGAGGTCGTCACCCTGCCGGTACCCGTGGGAGTCCTCCGGGCCGACCAGCTCGTACGGCGTCGTCGACGCGGACATGCAGTCCGTCGTCGTAGTGACGAACGGAACCGACCGGCCGAACGCCGTCGCCGAGGCCCTTGTCACCCTGGCTCACGCGCCACCCCACCCGCTGTTGAGGACGCACCCCCGGCACGCCGGCCCATGTGTGAACTGAGCACACACGCCGAGCGTAGCAGTCACAGCGGGGCCGCCCGACCGAACAGTCCAGGAGAGAGAATCTCATCGATTGACTCTGTTCACATGTTCGATGATGATGACTCACCGGTCGGTCTGAGACCCTGTCAGCCGGACCGGCGGCCCTGACGTCGTCTCATCCGGTCCTCAGCGCAGCACCATTCACCCGAGGAAGACTTTCGTGAGCGAAAACGGCTCCGGTGGAAGAGTCCGGCCGGCCAGGCCCGGCGACCCCTCCCGCATAGGCCCCTACCGCATCGTCGGTCGTCTCGGCGCCGGAGGCATGGGCACCGTCCATGCCGGGGTCGCCGCCGACGGCACCCGCGTGGCGGTGAAGGTGATCCATCCCGAGCAGGCCCAGGAACCCGAGTTCCGGGCCCGGTTCCGGCGGGAGGTGCACCTGTCCTCCCGGGTCACCGGGCCGCACCTGGTGCCGTTGCTCGCCGCCGACCCCGACGCACAGACCCCGTGGCTGGCCACGGCCTACGTCCCGGGGCCGACGCTGAACCAGCACGTCCTCGCGCACGGCCCGCTCACGGAGGCGAGCCTGTACGCCTTCGCGGCCGCCACGGCCGGGGCGCTGGCCTCCATCCACGCCGCGGGAGTGGTGCACCGGGACGTCAAGCCGCAGAACGTCCTGCTCACCCCGGCCGGTCCGCGGGTGCTGGACTTCGGCATCGCCCACGCCGCCGACGGCACCAGCGTCACCCGTACCGGGGTGATGTCCGGCACGCCGGGCTGGATCAGCCCCGAGCAGTACCGGCAGGGCACCGCGGGTCCGGCCGGCGACCTGTTCGCCTGGGGAGCGCTGGTGGCCTACGCGGCAACCGGGCGGCTGCCGTTCGGCGCCGGCGCGCCGGACGTGGTGGCCTTCCGCGTGATGTCCGGGGAGGCGGACCTGGACGGGGTCCCGGCACCGCTGCGCCGGATCGTCGAGCGGGCCCTGGCCCAGGAGCCGGGTGACCGCCCGTCCGCCGCCCGGGCGGCCGAGGAGTGCGGGGCCCTGCTGGCCTCCCAGGCCACCCAGGTGGTGAACGCCGCCGCGATGCCCACGGTGACGGCCGTGGACATGGTGGCGGCCGTCTGGGACGTGCCGGCCGGTGACGACCCCACATGGCAGCTGCCCTCCGGCGGGAGCCGGGCGAGGATGCGGCGGGCCGGGATCGTCGTCGCCGCGGCCGTCGTGGTCGGCGGCCTGGCCGGCGGGGCGGTGGCCCTCCTGCCCGGCGGCACCGGGAAGGACCCCCGGCCGCCCGCGTCGGCGGCCTCCTCGTCGCCGCTCGCGTCGGCGGGGTCCGCCCACCCCGCGGCGAGCCCGGCCGCGCAACGGCAGGGCACGAGCGGCGAATCGGCGAGCGCGCAGACCTTCGCCCGGGCACGGGCGGCGCAGGGCGCGGGCGAGCACGACGTGGCACGCGCCGTCCTGCACGACGAGGGTGTCGTCGCCCAGGAGCTGGGCGACGGCGCCGAGTTCACGCCGGACACGGTGAGGTTCGCCCCCTCGCGCCGGGAGATCTACCTCTCGTACCGGCTGACCGCCGACGAGCAGGGCGCCATGTACGCCGAGACGGAGATCGCCAAGAACATGTGCCTGACGGCACGGGACGTCGTCCTGCGTCTCCACCCGGACCTGCCGTACCGCCACTACGTCCTGGTGAAGGAGGAGCAGGGCCAGGGCCTCCAGGTGACGTGGCAGGACGACTTCGTCGCCAACTCCTCGTGCCGGTCGGCCGCCGACGACGACACCGGGCAGGAGCCGGGCACCGCCGAGGACTGGCAACCGGACGAGGACGGCCTCGGCAACGCGATGATCCCCAGCACCGACGGCACCGAGATCCGCGTCGCCGACCGCACCGCCAGGAAGATCATCACGGGCTCCAACGCGATGCGCGGGACCCTCGGCACCGACCGCGTCCTCGGCAACGCCGAGATCAAGGTGGGCTTCGACACCGGCAACTCGGTGATGTACGTGTGGTCCGACTACGTGCAGTGGAATCAGGAGCAGGTCGAGTCCTGGGCGTCCATGGCCGCCGGCGAGGCCTGCCGCGCCCTCGTGACCCAGCGCGAGAGCGCGTCGGGCGGCAGCTGGCCCTACTCCCGCTACGCCGTCGCGGAGATCGGCGGGTCCGGCTACCTGATGATCCGCTGGGGCACGGCCACTTCGCGCTCCGAGTGCCCCGCCGGGTGACGACCCGGTACGACGCCCGGGCGCCCGGGCACACCGGTGGCGGGACCGGCGTACGACGGTCCCGCCACCGGCGGGACGTCAGCGCGTGCCGCGGTAGTAGGTCACGTCCCAGTGCGATCCCTCGCGGGCGTAGACGTTGCCCGACGGGGACTTGTACTGCTTCGCGTGGTCACCGTGGCGCTCGCCGATGTAGCGGAACCGGTGGGTGACGTACGAGTTCACGCACGACGTCGGTTTGATGTCCACCTTGTAGCCGTGCCAGTGGCTGTACGTGCCGCCGGCGTGTCCCCTCTCCGTGCCGGCGGTGAGCGTCACCGCGCACCTGCTGGCCTTCTTGAAGTCGATGACCCCGGCGACGGTGCTCTTGTTGATCTGCTCGAAGGAGGTGCACCGGCTGCTCTTCCGATCGCTGCACCGGCCCGACGAGACCCAGGTGATCCCGGCCCGTTTCAGCTGCTGCTCGGCGGCCGCCTGCGAGTACTTCGCGGGGGCGGCACCGGCCGAGGGCGCGGCCGCCGTCAGCCATCCTCCGGCCAGCAGCGCGGCGGAAGCGGCGAGGGCGGCGGGGCGGGCCAGGTGTCGGCTCATGAGCGGTGGATCCTCTCCTGTGGGGCCTGGGTTATGCCTGAGTCACTGCCCACCTGGCATGGGCGACATCCGGCTCCGTGGGGGCGCGTGGTGGTGATCGGGAGCGCCGTGGTCCCCGGCGCGCGCTTCGTCCGCCTCCACACTTCCCACACACGAGATCGCGATAGTTGCACTGTGAACACAGTCAACGGGTGCAGTGGGCGTAGTAGCCTCTCATGATGGCCACCCCGGCCTCGCACACGCCCACCGGCCCGCATGCCGGCGCGCCAGCACCTCGGAGACCGTCGATGAGCACCTCGGACGCCGTACCCGTCAGCCTCGCCGAGATCGCACGGATCGCCGGTGTGGGGCGCGCCGCGGTGAGCAACTGGCGGCGGCGCCACGACTCCTTCCCCACGCGCATCGGCGGTACGGACGTCAGCCCGCAGTTCTCCCTGGCGGAGGTCGAGCAGTGGCTGAGGGCCAACGGCAAGCTCGACACCATCGGCGGGCGTGAGCTGCTGTGGCCCCGGTTCGAGGCGCTGGGCAGCAGGGACGAGTCGGGGCTGGCCATCGCCGAGGCGGCCCGCCGTATGCGCGCGCCCCGCGCACGCACCTCGCACGCCCGGCTCACCCCGGAGGCGGCGGAGCTGGCGGCCGAGGCGGCGAGGCTGGGGCGGAAGGAGGGGGCGCGGGCGACGTTCGAGTTCCTGCTCCAGCGGTGGCTCGAGACCCATGTACGCCAACTGAGCACCACACCACCGCCGCTGGCCACGCTGATGGCGCGGATCGCGCTCGCCGCCCGGGCCGGCGGGGGCGACGGAGACCTCACCGTCCTCGACCCGGCCTGCGGCACCGGGCACCTGGCCGCCGCGGCGGTGCAGGAGGGCGCGCGCCCGGGCCTGGTGGTACGGGCGAGCGAGCGGGACCCGGCCCTCGCGGCGCTGGCCTCCGCACGGCTGGCGTTCGTCGCCGACGAGCACGCCGTCCGTACGGAGACCGTCACGGCGGACGCCCTGCGCGCCGATCCGTTCCCGGGAGTACGGGCCGACATCGCGCTCTGCAACCCGCCGTTCAACGAACGGGACTGGGGCTACGAGGAACTCGCCACCGACCAGCGCTGGGCGCACGGACTCCCGCCGCGCACCGAGCCGGAACTGGCCTGGGTGCAGCACCTGCTCGCCCACCTCGAGCCCGGAGGAGCGGCCGTCGTCGTGCTGCCGCCGGCGGTCGCCTCCCGCAAGGCGGGCCGGCGCATCCGGGGCTCCCTCCTGCGCACCGGCGCGCTCCGGGCCGTGGTGGCCCTCCCGCCCGGCAGCGCACAGCCGCACAGTGTCTCGCTCCAGCTGTGGGTGCTGCGGGCCGCCGCGGACGGCCCGGGTGCGCTGCCGCCCGGCCAGGACGCGCTGCTCGTCGACGCGACCCGCTTCGCACGCACCGGCGCGCGTGAACCGGGCCCGCACTGGGAGGCGTTGCAGACGCACGTCCTCGCCGCGCTGGAAGCCCTCGACCGCGCGGACGCGGAGCTGCCGGACGGCGCCGTCCGGGTCCCCCTCATCGAGCTCCTGGACGACGAGGTGGACGTCACTCCCGGCCGTCACACCGCGGCGAGCACCGAGCCGTCCGGTCGCGAACTCGTCGCCGCCTGGAAGGATCTCGGGACACTGCTGGCCGATCTGGGGCGCCGGGCCGAGCGGTTGGCGGAGCTGGGCTTCGACGCCGACCGGCCACCGGCCACGGCCGGCGTGGGGGACCTCGTCAAGGCGGGTGCCCTGTCCCTGCGGGCGGGCCAGCAGCCGTCGGAGGCGACGGGGGCGCCCGCAGGCGCCACGGTGCCGTTCCTGACCGTCGCCGACCTGCTGACGGACGGCACCCCCGGCGGCCTCGTCGCCGCCTCCTCGGCGTCCGCGATCGCCGAGGAGGGCGATGTCGTGGTCGCCGGGGTCGTGCGCGCGTTCAAGGCCTGGGTGCACGAAGGGCCTCCGACAGCTCTGGGCCCCCAGCTCTACGCCCTGCGGGTGGACCCCGCGAAGCTGGACGCCCACTTCCTCGCCGGCTGCCTGCGCTCCCCCGCCAACGGACGCCAGGCCGGCACCCACGCCTCCAGCTCCTCCCGGGTCGACATCCGGCGCCTGCAGGTCCTCCAGCTCCCCCTGCCCGAACAGGCGGCGTACGCCGAGGTCTTCCGCACCCTCAGAACCTTCGAGACCCACCTCACCGAGGCGGGCGGCACGGGCCGCGGCCTGGTGAGCGACGTGACCGATCTGCTGGCGGCGGGCGGTCTGACGGCGTCAAGTGTGGCCGGGCGGAATCCGGACCCGTGCCGAGGAGTTGGGGACCGCCCACCGATGGGCTCCGGTCGCGTTGTCAGTGGGGTCCGGCATGCTGATGGGTGAGCCGAGATCCAGGAGGGGCGGTACGTGGGCGGAGTCGACACGGCACGGGGCATGGGTTTCCAGACGGCCTGCGCCATTCTGCAGCTGATCCACACCCCGGAGGAGTACCCCGACGCCGACACCTTCCGGGTGGAAGGCGCCGACGAGGCGATCGACTTCGAGGTGCGTGACCCGGAGGGCCGGCCACTGCTGCTCGCCCAGGCGAAGACTCGTGTCGAGCCGGGTTCGTGGACCGGTGGGGAGTTGCTGCGGCTGGCCCGCCGGTGGGGAGAGGCGGACCCCGGCGGCACCGCGGTACTGCGGTTCCTCTCGGACGCGCCCGTGCACCGGTCGGGTCAGGCGCTGCGCGACGCCGTGGCCCGGGCCCGGGCCACGGCGGACCCCGACCGCTGGCTCGCAGAGTGCGCGAGCCTGGTGCCGGCCTCGGTGGCGCTCACCGTCGAGGACCACGCGCTGCTGCGCCGGCTGGAGATCGAGACACGCATCGGTCCGTGGGAGCAGATCCTCGACCAGGCCCGGCTGGAGCTGTTGCGGCTCTCCCCCACGGCCCTGGCGGCGACCGACGTCGACGCCACCATCGACGGACTGTTCGTCAAGGTGTTCCAGTGGTCCGGCGAGCGGCGCCTCGCCCGGCGGACGGTCCGGCTCGACGAGCTTCCCGGGCTGCTGCAGGGCCGCCGGGGCGTGTCCGGGACGTCGGCGGGGACACCCGGGCCGAACCGCGCCCCGTTCCGCGACGTCCCTTCGGCGGCGGGCGTGCGCGGCCGGAGCAGGGAACTGACGGCGCTCAGGGAGCGTTTCCTCGCGGAGCCCGACACGGGCACGGTACGCGTGGTGGTGGCGGGACTCGGCGGCATCGGCAAGTCGAGCATCGCCCGGCTGTACGCCCACCGTCACCGGGCGGCGTACGAGTTCGTCTGGTGGATCCCCTCCGACACCCGGGACGACGTCGTCGCCGCCTACCGCCGGATGGTCGCCGAGGAGCGGCAGGAGAGCGATTCGGCGTCCGAGGAGGAGGTTCTCGCCCTGGTCGGCCGCCGCCTGGCCCACCTGGGGTCCCGGTTGCTGCTGGTCTTCGACAACGTGGCGGACCGGGAGCAGCTGCACGGGCTGCTCCCCGGCTGCGACGGCGCCCATGTGCTGATCACCACCCGCGACTCGGCCTGGGCCGCCTCCGACGGCGGACTGCTGGTGGAGCGCATGGCGTCCGAGGAGGCCACGGCATGGGCCGGGGAGCGGCTGCCCGGTGTCTCCGACGCGGAGGTGTCCGCGCTGGTCGACGCGGTGGAAGGCATTCCACTCGGCATCGCCCAGGCCACCGGCTACATAGGGGCGACGCAGTGCCCGGTCGGCACCTATCTCACCGAACTCGCCGACTGCCGTACCCGGTTGCTCGACGACTCCGGCTTCGTGCCGATCGATTACCCGCAGCGCGCAACCCTGACCGCGGCGGTGACCCTGAGCGTCCGCAAGGTGGTCGGGCAGGCCCTCGACTCGCCCGAGGACTCGCCACGACAGCTCGCCGCCGTCCTGCTCGCCCGATGCGCCCTGCTCGCGCCGGACTTCATCCCGCTGCACCTCGCTACGCTCGACCTCCCTGGCGGATCGGCCGTCTACGGCGCGGTGGCGGAGTTGCGCAGGTTCTCCCTCGTCGACCCCCGCGACGGCACGCTGTCGATCCACCGCATCGTCCAGGAGGTCACCCGCGGGATGCTGGACGGCGACGCCGTGGGCATGATGGAGGGTCAGTTCCAGCACGAGCTGGTTCTGCGGCTGCTGCAGAGTCAGAAGCGGCTGGCGTGGACCGAGGCGGCAGAACTGATCGAGCATGCGGTGCACGTGGCACGCAATGTGCGCGGCAGTGGCCGGGCCGACGGGAGCACGGTCGCGCTGCTGGCCAACGTCGCCGCCGCCATCTCCACGGTGCACGGTGACCCGGTGCGCGGTGAGGGGCTCCTGCGGGAAGCTCTGGAGATCGTGGAGCGGGCCGACGACGGGGTGGTGGACGAGCCTGTCTACCGGCGGGCCGCGACGACGATCACCCTGGCCCAGTGCCTGCTGAACCTGTCGCGGTTCGAGGAGGCCGCCGAGGCGGCCCGGACCGGTCGTACGCTGCTGGAGAGTCTGGACGCCCTGGAGCCGGACCGGGTGGAGAGCCTGCTGCTGGCCCACGTGTCCGAGATGCGCGCCGCCGTCGCCCTGGACCGGTTCGCCGAGATCGCCCGTGCCCAGGGCAGGATCGAAGAGGTACTGCGGCGCGAGACGGTTCCTCCCGCGGTCGCCTTCCGAGTCCGGCTGGAGCAGGCCCAGGTCCACGTCTGGATCCAGGACTGGGACGGGGCGGCGCTGGTCATCGACCAGGTCGGGGCGGAGGCCAGGGACGAGGCGGAGACGAGCACGGAACTGCGCTTCCTGGATGCCGTCGTCAAGGCCTCGACGGGCCGGCTGGAGGAGGCGCTCGCCCTGACCGCCGGGATCCCGGAGCCCGCCGAGCGGACGGTCGTGAACGTCATGCGTCACCATGCGGACCGCCTCGTGGAGGCGGCACACGCCGTGATGGTCGGCAGTCTCCGCAGACACCATGAGAACCTCGGCACCGAAACCTGGGTGCTGCAGGCCGCGGAGTCGATGATCGACCGAGCGGAGGACCTGCTGAGAGCCCACACCGAGGCCGGGCCGGACGTGCTCGCGCCGGTCGTCCAGCGGCGCGCCGTGCTGGCCATGACCCGGCACCTGATCGGGCACCCGGACGGCGATCTGGAGCTGTGCCGCACCCTCATGCGCGAGAGCCTCGGGCTCTTCGAGGCCGCGGGGCAGGGGCATGTCCCCCTCGCGGCCACCGCGCGGCAGTTCCTGGAGCCGGACGATCAGGGTGGCGGCGCGGCATCTCACGAGAAGGCGGACCGGCACGCGCCCGCGGTCTTTCCACTGCCCCCGTCGGGCGGCCTCGGGCCGCACCGGATGTCCGAGTACGCCTGGCACGACGCCGTGTCGCTCGCAGGCGTCGTCCCGCCGGACGCCCGCCTGCTGTACGGCCTGCTGGGGGCCACCGCCTACCACCTGGGCGGGCAGGCGGCGCCCTCCCCGGTGTTCCTGGCCTTCGCGTTCGCCACCGCACTGCGAGCTCTCGGGATGGACAGCCGGCTGGTTCCCGCGACGCTGGAGGTGAGGCGCAAGGACGGGGAGCCACTGGACCTGCCCGAGTGGCAGCACCCGCCGGCGATCACGGAGCACGGGGAGGTCCTGGGACACGTGACCGTCTGGTGCGAGGACGCCGCACGGCTCGTGGACCCGGCTCTGCTGCTCGGTCAGAGCCGCTTCGCCCCCGGCGCCACGGAGCGCGCGATCTTCCGGACTCCGGTGGTCATCCCGGCTCCCGGTCTGGACGCCCTGTGCGGCAACCGTCTGGGCACCCATCGGGAGGGGCACCTGCTCGCCTACGAGTTCCGTCCCGACTGGGAGAGGCAGCTCACCGAACTGGTCACGCGCTCGGACATGACGGCGATCGCGGCTTTCGCACAGTCGCTCGCCACCTCCGCATCCCTGGCCACCGGTGCCGGAGCGCGAGGCTGAGAGTCCGCCGAGGGCCGCCGGGGCCTCCTCCCAGGCCGGTCGTGGCTCCGGGAAGAGGCCGGCGCCGGTCAGGGAAGCGGGGCCTGGATGCCCGGGCGGAACTTCGGGAGGCGGACGGTGATCTTCGTGCCCGCTCCGACGCCCGTCTCGATGACGAGGCCGTGGTCGTCGCCGTAGACCTGGCGGAGCCGGCGGTCCACGTTGCGCAGGCCGATGCCGGTGGACGGTCCGGCCGTGCCGCGCAGGATCGCGCGCAGGCGGTCCGGTTCCATGCCGATGCCGTTGTCCTCGATGACGACCCGGGCCTCGGTGCCCTCGTCCTCGGCGGTGATCGTGACGCTGCTGCGGTCGACGGACTCCTCCAGACCGTGTTTGAGCGCGTTCTCGACCAGGGGCTGCAGACAGAGGAACGGCAGCGTCACGGGGAGCACCTCGGGGGCGATGCGCAGGGTGACCCGGAGGCGGCGGCCGAAGCGGGCGCGGGCGAGTTCCAGGTACTGCTCGATGGAGCGCAACTCCTCGGCGAGGGTGGTGAAGTCGCCGTCACGGCGGAACGAGTAGCGGGTGAAGTCGGCGAACTCCAGGAGGAGTTCCCGGGCGCGTTCGGGGTCGGTACGGACGAAGGAGGCGATGCTCGCGAGGGAGTTGTAGATGAAGTGCGGGGAGATCTGGGCGCGCAGGGCCCGGACCTCGGCCTCGTGGGCGCTGGAGCGGGCCAGGTCCAGGCCGGCGAGGTCGAGTTCCAGGGAGAGACGGCGGGCCGCCTCCTCGGCCGCCCGGACCGCGGCGGTGGATTCCTCGGCTGCGAGCACCACGAGGGCTCCGGTGGTGTGGCCGCCGGCCGTGAGGGGGGCCAGGACCGCCCAGCGGACCGGGCAGCGGGAGTCCGCGCAGGGCGGCACGGGGAGGGTCCGCACGCGCGGGGCGGGCGGGAGCTGCGCCGTGAGGTGGCCGAGGTGGTGTGCGGCGGGTCCGTCCCAGGCGAGGACGGAACCGTCGTCGGTGAGGGCGACGGCGGGGACGCCGAGCAGGGGGCGCAGTCGGCGGGCGGTCCTGCGGGCCGTGTCCGGGGTCAGTCCGGCGCGTAAGGGTGCCGCGGCGAGCGCAGCGGTGTGGAGGACGTGGGAGGTGGCGCGGGCACCGTCGGCGGGGGCCGCGTGCTCCCGCTGCCGGCGGGCCGCGCCGTGTCCCAGGGCGGCACCCAGGGCGAGGAGGGCGAGCCCGGCCAGGGCGAGGGCCGCGGTGGCGAGAACGGTCATCGGCGGTGCGGGCACGGCTCGTTGCCGTGGCGCGGTCCCGGCCGGTTCGGGTGACGGGCAGGCACGGGCTGCTCCTGGGTCAAGGGGGCAGGGGTCAAGGGGGCAGGGGTCAGGGGGTCAGGGGGTCAGGGGGTCACGGGGTCAGGGGGTCACGGGGTCAGGGGCGAGCGGGTCGAGTGGGTCGGCTCGGGCAGGTGCAGGCGGGCCATCGTCGCCGTCGTGCCCGCAGGGACACGGTCGTGGGTGGCCAGGGAAATCAGGACCATGGCCGCGAACCCGGCGGGCACGGACCACACCGCGGGCCAGGCCAGCAGGGTGTGCAGCCAGCCCGAGCGGGCGCCGCCGGCGATGGTCACCGTCACCGCGGTGAGCGCCGAGCCGCCGCCGAGGAGGAGCCCGGCGATCGCGCCCGGCGGGGTCAGGCCGCGCCACCAGATGCCGAGGACGAGCAGCGGGCAGAAGGAGGAGGCCGAGACGGCGAAGGCCAGGCCGACCGCGTCGGCCACCGGCAGATCGCTGACCACGGCGGCCGCGGCGGTCGGCACCGCGACCGCGGGCAGGGTGGCGAGCCGGAAGTGGCGGATGCCGAGCCTGGGCAGCACGTCCTGGGCGAGGACGCCCGCCACGGACAGGGTGAGTCCGCAGGCCGTGGACAGGAACGCCGCACAGGCGCCGCCGGCGACGAGCGCGCCGAGCAGGTCGCCGACGACTCCGCCCACCAGCCGCTGGGGCAGGACGAGGACCGCCGCGTCGGTGTCGCCGGTGAGCAGCAGGTCGGGGGCGTACAGCCGGCCCAGCACCCCGTACAGGGGCATCAGCAGGTAGAACGCGCCGAGCAGGCCGAGCACGATCACGGTGGTGCGGCGGGCGGCGCGCCCGTCCGGGTTGGTGTAGAAGCGGACGACGACGTGCGGCAGGCCCATCGTGCCGAGGAAGGTGGCGAGAATCAGCCCGTACGTGGCGTACAGGCTGTGTTGTTCGCGGTCCGACGACAGGGGTCTGGCCCAGCTGGAGGGGGCGGTGCGGTGCGGCGGCCGGTCCGGCAGGGGGACGCGCGCGCCCGGCGGGAAGCGCAGGGTCGTGCCGGCGCCGACCCGGTGCCGGCCCTCGCCCAGCCGCACCATGTCCCCGTGCAGCGGACGGCCGTCGACGGTGCCGGACGCGGTCACGCGGACCGGTGCGTGCAGGGTGAGGGTGAGCGGCCGGTCGACGCGCACCTCGGTGGCGCGGTGGAAGACGGGCCGTTCGTCCCAGGCGGGCGCCGGGCTGCGGTCGGTGTGCCAGGCGAGCAGCAGGAACACCACGGGCACCAGCAGAGCGCTGAGTTTCAGCCAGTACTGGAACGCCTGGACGAAGGTGATGCTGCGCATCCCGCCGGCGGCCACGGCCACGGTCACGACGGCGGCGACGACCAGACCGCCGAGCCAGCCGGGCACACCGGTCAGCAGCCGCAGGGTGAGTCCGGCGCCGCGCAGCTGGGGCAGCAGATACAGCCAGCCGATACCGACGACGAGGACACCGGCGACCCGGCGGACCGCCCGGGACTGGAGCCGGGCCTCGGCGAAGTCGGGCAGGGTGTAGGCGCCGGAGCGGCGCAGCGGGGCGGCGACGAAGGCGAGCAGCACCAGGAACCCGGCGGTGTAGCCGATCGGGAACCACAGCATGTCGACGCCCTGGGCGAGGACGAGTCCGGCGACGCCGAGGAAGGAGGCGGCGGACAGGTACTCGCCGCTCACCGCACAGGCGTTGAGCCGGGGCGCGACGGTGCGCGAGGCGACGTAGAAGTCGGAGGTGGTACGGGAGATGCGCAGGCCGAGCGCGCCGACGAGGACCGTGGCGAGGACCACCGCCGTCACCCCCGCGATGCCGTACGTCCGGTTCACCGGGTGGCCCCGGCGGCTGATCGGCGCATGGTCAGGGGCGCTCTGCGGGGGCGGGGGCGAGGGCGCCGGTCTCGTTGCGCTCGGCGCGGCGCACGTACCAGGCGCCGATGGCGAGCAGGGCCGGGTACGGCGCCACGCCCAGCAGGATCCAGACGGCGAGGGGGACGCGGGGAGCGGTGTCGAGCGGCAGGATCCTCAGGAGTACGGGGAGCAGGCCGAGCAGGACCGCGAGCAGGGCCGTCGCGGTGAGGGCGGCTCGCAGCTGACGGTGCATCAATGCGGTCACGGACGGCGGGAGTTCGTTGACGGCTGTCGGCGGCACGGGCGGGCGGGGCGCGGACCGGTCGCCGTCGGCGGTGTGCGGGCGTCCGGTGACCACCTCTCTGCGAGGGACGGACTCCGCATCCATGCGCACTCCCCGACGCCGCGGTGATCACCTGTGTGCGGGGAGTGTACGCAGCGGGCCGCCGGGGAGACAGCCGACGGACGTAAATCGGCACACGTCCGTCACCTGCGGGCCGTACCGGCGCCCGGCCGGGCCCGGCCCGCCGCGTGCCGGGCCAGCAGGTCCCGCAGCTCCCGGGCGTTGCGCCGGCTCACGGCGAGGACGCGGTCACCGATCCGCACCGTCAGATTGCCGCCGTCCAGGCGCAGTTCGTCGATGCGGCCGAGGGCGACGAGCCGGCTGCGGTGGATGCGCACGAAGCCGCGTGAGCGCCACTGTTCCTCCAGGGCGGACAGCGGGATCCGTACCAGGTGGCTGCCGTTGCGGGTGTGCAGTCGGGCGTAGTCGCCCTGTGCCTCCGCGTAGGCGATCTCGGCGATGGGCACGAGGCGGGTCACGCCGCCGAGTTCGACGGGGACGTGCTCCGCGAGGGCGGCGGCCGGACCGGCCGGCGCCGGCGTCACGGGGGCGGCGGGCCGGGGTCCCTGTCCGGCCCGGACCAGTTCGACGACCCGGCGTACGGCCTCGGCGAAGCGCTCCTCGCGCAGGGGCTTGAGCAGGTAGTCGACGGCCTTCAGGTCGAAGGCGCGGACCGCGAAGTCCTCGTGGGCGGTGACGAAGACGATCAGCGGAGGGGCGGCGAACCCGCCGAGCAGCCGGGCGAGTTCGAGGCCGCCCAGACCGGGCATGTCGATGTCGAGGAAGACGACGTCGACGGTCTCCGTGCCGTCCGGGCCCTCCTCCATGGCCCGGCTCAGCCGGCGCAGCGCCTGGGTGGCCGTCGCCGCGGGTGTGACCCGGCCGACCCGGGGGTCCTCCCCCAGCAGGTACAGCAGCTCCGCGAGCGCGGGTTCCTCGTCGTCCACCGCCAGCACCCGCAAGGGGGCGTCGGTCGCGCTCATCTCCGGCAGCTCCTCCCGCCCCGCCCCGCTCGCCGGGGGAGGGTTCCTCTCTCGCCCGCTCACCCGGTCATGGTGGTCCACCGGGCCGCCGCCGTCGAGATCGCCGCCCGCCGCGCCGGCCGCCTCAGTGCGACGCGCGGTCGTCCGGGCCCTGCGGTCCGAGGTGGGAGGCGAGGACCGCAGCCTGGACGCGGCGCTGCACGCCCAGCTTGGCCAGCAGACGGGAGATGTGGTTCTTCACCGTCTTCTCCGACAGGTACAGCCTCCTGCCGATCTCGCGGTTGGTGAGGCCGTCGCCGATCAGCGCGAGGATGTCCCGCTCACGGGGCGACAGGCTCGCCAGCTCGGGCGGCAGCGGGGGGTGTTCCGCGTGGTCGGTCCGCAGGGAGCGCATCAGGCGGGCCGTGGTCGCCGGGTCCAGCATCGACTGCCCGGAGGCGACGGTGCGCACGGCCGACACCAGGTCGGATCCCTTGATCTGCTTCAGGACGTAACCCGAGGCCCCGGCCATGATCGCGTCCAGCAGGGCGTCCTCGTCGTCGAAGGAGGTCAGCATCAGGCATGCCAGTTCCGGCATCCGGTCGCGCAGTTCCCGGCAGACCGAGATGCCGTCGCCGTCGGGCAGGCGGACGTCGAGCACGGCGACGTGCGGGCGCAGGGCCGGGCCGCGGACGAGGGCGTGTTCCGCGGTGTCCGCGTCGCCGACCACGCAGATGTCCGGCTCGGCGTCCAGCAGGTCGGCCAGGCCCCGTCGTACGACCTCGTGGTCGTCCAGCAGGAACACCCGGATCGGGTCCTGCTCCGTGAAGGTGCGTGTCTCGCGCATGTGGCCTCTTCCTCCCCGGGGACGGGCTGCGGACCGTCCATGTGGCCGATCATGTCCGGTCGGTGCCGTGCGCACTAGGGCCGACCGGCCCCACTGACTCCATGGTCGCCGGGGGTACGGCCGCACCGCACGTCCGCCGCCCCGCCTCCCCTCCTCGCGTACGGGCGGCCTGCCGGTCCCGCACCGGCCGCACGTGCTGCTCGAACGGGGCCGGTCGGTCCCGCACAGGGACCTGCGGCCCCTGACCCCGGGCCGCCCGCCCCAGCACGCTGGAGAACGAGCCCCGGCCCGGGAGGTGGAGACCATGCCGCGCACCGTCACCGTAGGTCTCGACGGCTCGCCCGAGAGCCGGGCGGCCGCCGAATGGGCGGCGCGCGAAGCACGGCTGCGCGGCCTGCCGCTGAGACTCCTGCACGTGTGGGAGCCCGCGCCCGCACCCGTGGCCCGGGCGCCGCTGCTCGGCGCGGAGACCCTCCGGCAGTGGCTCGAGAACGTCACCCGCGAGGCCGCGGAGGGGCTGCGGCTGAGCCATCCCGGGGTCGAGGTGGTCACCGAACAGGTCGCCGGGGACCCGGCCGGGGTCTTGGCCGCGGCGGCGGACGACGCCGAGCTGCTGGTGCTGGGCTCGCGCGGCTTCGGTGGCATCGGCGGGTTCATGGTCGGCTCGGTCAGCCTGTCCGTCATCGCGCACGCCACGCATCCGGTCGTGCTGGTCCGGGCGTGGGAGCAGGCGGCCGACGAGCACGCGGCGGGCCCGGTGGGCGGGCCCTCCGCCACGCCCCCCTTCCGGCCCGTCGTCGTCGGCCTCGACGTCGACGACCCGGAGGAGACACTGCTGGAGTTCGCCTTCGACGCCGCCGCCCGCCGGCACGCCGCCCTGCGGGTCGTGCACGGCTGGAGCCTGCCGCCGGCGTCCGCGTACGCCCTGTCCGCCGGACTCGACGAGCGGGAGTCCCTCGAACGCCGGGCGGCGGCCGGGCTGGCCGACGCGCTGCGCCCCTGGCGGGGCAAGTTCACCGACGTGGACGTGCTCGAGGCGAGCCGGCACGGCAGTGCCGCGGTGGTCCTGGTGGCCGCCTCCCAGGACGCCTCCCTGGTGGTCGTCGGCCGGCGCGTCCGCGGCCGCTCCGCCGGCACCCACATCGGGCACGTCACGCACGCCGTTCTGCACCACGTCACCGCCCCCATCGCCGTCGTCGCGCACGGCTGACCCACCACGACACCTCAGGAGGACGCGGCCATGATGAAGGCAGGGGCCGTGCCCGCGTCCGGGCCGCGCCCTCTCACCGCGGAGTACCCCGGCCCGCCGGCCGGGGCCTGCGTCGACGATCTCGGCATGGGGTGATGACCATGAACGAACCGCCGATCGTCGTCGGCGTCGACGGCTCCGAGCCGAGCCTGCGCGCCGTGGACTGGGCGGCCGACGAGGCCGCCCTGCGCGGGGCGCCGCTGCGCCTGGTGCACGCCTCGCTGTGGGAACGCTACGAAGGCGCCCTCCTCGCCCAGGAACTCGACAGGCCGGTCGAGGAGGTGATGGCCCGGGACGTCGTCGGCACCGCCGAAGAGCGTGCTCTGCGTGACCGCGCGGACGTGCGGGTCACCACCGACGTGCTGCCCTCGGAGCCCGCGGAGGGGCTGGTGCACGAGAGCGAGACCGCCCTCGTCGTGGTGCTGGGCTGCCGGGGCCGCAGCGGGCTGGCCGAGGCCCTCCTCGGCTCCGTCGGGGTGACGCTCGCCGGGCGCGCGCACTGCCCGGTGATCGTGGTGCGCGGCAGCCACGACAACCGGGTCCGCCCGGGGGCCGCGGGCCGCGTCGTGCTCGGTGTCCGCGAGAAGCCGGCGGGCTCGGCCGCCGTGCGGTTCGCGCTCGAGGAGGCCGTGCTGCGGGGCGTGCCGCTGGAGGCGGTACGGGCCTGGCGGCGCCCCGGGCACTCCGTCACCGGACATCCCCTGCTCGTCGGCGGGCCCGCTCACCTGGAGGAACTGGACGCGGCCGAGCGGGTCGAGGAAGCGCTGCGGGACGCCCCGGAGGGCCTGGAAGTGCACCGGCGCACCGTCGAGGGGCACGCACGCGACGCCCTGCTCGCCGCCTCCCGTGACGCCGGACTGCTCGTCGTCGGCACCCGGCGCCGGCACGGCAACGTGGGCCTCCAGCTGAGCCGCGTCGCGCACGGGGTGCTGCACCACGCCGCCTGCCCGGTGGCCGTCGTATCCGAGACCGCGTGAACCCCGCCCCGCCGGTGACGCCTTGCCGGTGAACCCCGCCCCGGCGGCATGACCCCGCCCTGCCGGCGATCCACCCTGTCGGTCCGCCCTGTCAGTCCGCCCGGTGACTCCATCGGGGCTCCGTCCGCTCCCACTCCCGTTCCCAGGCGGTCAGGCGCCGGCGGTCGAGGACGGACCGCGCCAGCGCCCCCGCCGCGCAGGCCGGTGCCGCTACGGCGAGGGCGGCAGCGGCGCCGAGGAGGCCGGCCTCGACGGTGCCCTCGGCGGGGCCGGTCGGCCTGCCGGGCGCGAGGCGGCCCCGGCCGTCCTGCCAGACGGTCACCCGGTCGCCGGCCGTCAGACCGCCGGATACCAAGGTCCACCCGGTGCGCGTGGTGGCGTCGGGCGCGGTCCAGCGCACCGCCGCCCGGACCCGGCCGTCCGCCGCCCCGGCCGTCACGGCGTCACGCGGTGCGTCGGTGAGGAGCACCGCCCGGACCGCGTGCCGGCCGGCCCGCTGCCGGGCGAGGACGTCCGCCGCGGCGTGGGCCGCGACCAGCCCGGCGACCGCCCCGCCGACCACCACGACGATCCAGACGGCCAGCACGATCCAGGCTTCCAGGAGGTCCTCGCGGCGGGTCAGGTCGCTCCCCCGCCGCCGGAGCCGCCCACGCGGTCGCTCCCCGGCGCTCATGGCCCGGCTCCGCCGCGGTCAGCCACCGGTCCCGGACGTGCCCGGCGGCGCCTCGGGGAGCCGTGCATGCACCTCGAAGACGCCCGACAGGCCCGACGCACGCAGGATCCGCAGGAAGCCGACGTTGTTGGTGACCAGCCGCAGCCGGCCCCGCCGGGCCAGCACCCGGTTACGGGTCCGGCACAGGACGCCCAGACCCGTGCAGTCGATGAACTCGGTCGCTCTGAGGTCCAGGACCAGGTCGGGGCTCGGATGCGCGGTGAGTGCATCGAGCCGTGCGGACAGGGCCGGGGCGGTCAGCAGGTCGATCTGTCCGTGCAGCGGCAGGACCGTGGGGCCGTCGGGGCGGTTCGGTGGGGCAGTGGGCCCGCCGGGGGCGGTGGGCCCGGCGTTCTCGGGCATGGCAACAGCGAACCCCCGGCGCGCGACGCACCGGAAGGGCCGGTCGGCCCCTGCCCGGGACCGTCAGGGGTAGGGCCGAGCCCGCCGGGCGGTCGCTGGCCGCGCCGCGCGCGGCCGGGGCCCGACGGACGCCGTTCGGCCGGTCAGCCGGGGCCGGACGGCCCAAGCGGTGGCCGCCGCCCACTGCCGAAGCTGGACGTGCGGGGCGGCGTCCGGCGCCGGGCCCCGCGCCACCGCGACGGACGAGGGTGAGGAGCGCCATGAAGGGCTATGTCTTCCACGGCCCCGGGCAGGCGTCCTGGGAGGACGTCCCGGACCCCGGCATCAAGGAACCCACCGACGCGGTCGTCAGGGTCGGTGCGGTCACCATCTGCGGGACGGACCTGCACATCCTCAAAGGCGACGTGCCGGAGGTGCGCCCCGGCACGGTCCTCGGCCACGAGGCGGTCGGCGAGGTCGTCGAGGCCGGTGACGACGTGCGGTCCGTGCGGCCGGGCGACCGCGTGCTGGTGTCCTGCATCACCTCCTGCGGACGGTGCCGGTTCTGCCGGGAGCGCAGCTACGGCCAGTGCCGGGGCGGCGGCGGCTGGATCCTCGGCCATCTGATCGACGGCACCCAGGCCGAGTACGTCCGCGTGCCCTGCGCGGACCTGTCCGTGCACCCGCTGCCCGCCGCGCTGTCCAGCGAGGACGCGGTCCTGTTCGCGGACATCTTCCCCACCGCCTACGAGGTGGGCGTCCTCAACGGCCGCGTACGCCCCGGGGACACCGTCGCCGTCGTCGGCGCCGGACCCGTCGGGCTCGCGGCGGTCGCCACGGCGCGCCTGTTCGCACCGGAGCGGATCATCGCCGTCGACCTGGCACCGGCCCGGCTGGAGGCGGCGCGGCGGCTCGGCGCCGACGCGGTGGCCGACGTGCGCGAGGGACCCGAGCAGCTGGTCGACGACCTGACCGACGGACTCGGCGCGGACGTGGTCGTCGAGGCGGTCGGCCTGCCGGAGAGCTTCGAGCTGTGCACCCGCATGGTCCGGCCCGGCGGTCACGTGGCCAACGTCGGCGTGCACGGCAGGCCCGCCACGCTGCACCTGGAGGACCTGTGGATGAGGAACGTCACGATCACGACCGGGCTGGTGGACACCTGCTCCACGCCCACGCTGCTGCGCATGGCCGCCGCCGGCCGGCTGCCGACCGGGCGGCTGGTCACCCACACCTTCCCGCTCGTGCAGATGGAGGAGGCCTACGACGTCTTCTCGCGGGCCGCCGGTACGGGCGCGCTGAAGGTGGTGCTCGGCGGGGAGCAGCACGCGGAGATCGCCGTTCCCGCGGGCTGATCGCGCCGGACCGGGCGCGACGGCCCGATCGGGAAGATCCGCTCGAGAAGGTCCGATCGACAAGGAGCGTGACGCCATGACCGAACGGACGCGAGCGGGGACGGCGGCGGAAGCGCCCTCGGGCGACCTGGGCCGACGCCTGGCCGCCCGCCGGGCCCGGCTCGGCCTGACCCGGCAGCAGACGGCCGCGCAGGCCGGTATGGCGGCCGGTTACCTCGCCTACCTGGAGGAGCAGCCGGGCGCCGCACCCGGCACCGGCGTGCTGAGCCGGCTGGCCGAGGTCCTGCAGACCACGGTGACCGAGCTGACGGGCGGTGCCGTCGACCTGCCGCCGGGCCCCGGGCGTGCCGTACGGGAACCCCGCTTCACCGAGCTGGGCCCCGGCGAGTGCCAGGCCCTGCTCGGGACGCACGGGGTGGGCCGGCTGGCGGTCCACGCCGCCGACGGGCCGGTGATCGTGCCGGTCAACTACACCGTCGTGGACGGTGCGATCGTGTTCCGGACCGCGCGGGACGCCACGCCGTCGCTCGCGGCCGGCGGCCAGGTGGCCTTCGAGGTCGACCGCATCGACGACGCCTTCGGCCGGGGCTGGAGCGTGCTGGTCCGCGGTGCCGCCCGGGCGGTCACCGATCCACAGGAGCAGCGCCGGCTGGGCGAGCGGGCGCACAGCACGCCCTGGGCGGGCGGCACGCGCGACCTGTGGGTACGCATCGAGCCCGACAGCGTCACCGGCCGCAGGATCGCGGCCTGACGGACCGTACGGTCCACGGCAGGACCACGGCCCGGCCGACGGCACGGTCCACGGCGAGATCACGGCTCGGCGGACCGTACGTCCACGGCCGGTCCCGTCCCTCCGGCGCGCCCTCGGTGTCGGTGAGCAGCCCGCCCGTGATCGGCTCGGGGCGGATGCGGACCGCCCGGTCCGTGCCCCGGCGTGCTGCCGGCTGGTGCAACAGCCCCCGGGCGCACGCGAGTTCGCGGGGGCCGGCGATCGGGTGGGGGCAGCCCGTGGCGACCGCGCTCCAGCCGAGGTGCGTGTCCGGGTCGATGGCATCGGCCTCGTAGGCCACCACCGCGTCGGCCACCACGGCGGTGTCGTCGTCGCGCAGCGGCCACGAGGGCGGCGCCGCGCCCTCGTAGGTGCGCACCACGAGGTCGCCGTCGTCCAGCACGTGACCGGCGGGACGGACGGTGGGCAGTGCCTGCCGGGTGAAGACGATCCTGCCCAGCGGCACACCGCCCAGCAGCCGCATCGCCTCGGCACGGCCGAGGTCGACGCGGCGGTGTGCCGGGGCGTGCGGACGGGTCATGGCGGGCTTCTTCGCGGTGCGGGTTCTCTTCTCGCCGGCCGTGCGGGCCCGGCGCGTACGGGGCGCGAGAGGCAGAGCGGCGTCGCGGGGAGGCGGGCGCCGCTCCTGCTTCCACCCTCGGCCGGGGCGGTCCGTGTCCGAAGTGCCGTTCGGTCCCGATCACGGGCGGTACGCCCCGGCCCCCCGACGTGGGGCTTCGCCGGCCCTGCCGCCACGGCGTGCCATGCGGGGCCCGGGACCGATAGCGTGGAGCTGACCCGCCGGTGTCAGGACAGTGCACCGCCGGGGCCTGGAGGCATGAGGTGGCACGCTCCGAGGAGCCGCGCGTACGGCTGCCACAGCTGAGGCTCGACGAGTTGCTGGAGGAGCTGCAGGCCCGGATCGACGCTGCCCGCGGCACCCGCGACCGGGTGCACAGCCTGTTGACGGCGGTCCTCTCCGTCGGCCGTGAGCTGGACCTGGAGCAGGCGCTGCACTCCATCGTGGAGGCCGCCGCCGTGCTGGTGGACGCCGAGTACGCCGCCCTCGGGGTCATCGGCCCCGACGGCAGGACCCTGTCGGGCTTCCACACCATCGGCATGACCGCGCAGGAGATCGCCCGGATCGGGCCGTACCCGGAAGGGCACGGCATCCTCGGCGAGCTGATCCGTCACCCGGAGTCGCTGCGCCTGTCGAAGCTCTCCCGGCATCCCGCCTCGTACGGGTTCCCGGAGAACCACCCGCCGATGAACAGCTTCCTCGGTGTCCCGATCCGGGTCCGTGACCAGGTCTTCGGCAATCTGTACCTGACCGAGAAGCGCGGCGGTCTGGAGTTCGACGAGGAGGACGAGTCGGTGCTGGCGACACTGGCCGTCGCGGCCGGCGTCGCCATCGACAACGCCCGCCTGTACGAGGAGTCCCGGCTGCGGGAACGCTGGCTGCTGGCGAACGCGGAGATCGGCCACCGCCTGATGTCCGGCAGCGACCGGACACAGGCCCTGGACCTGATCGCCGAGCGGGCCCGGGAGATCACGGGTTCGGCCCTGGCGGCGGTGGCGATGCCCATGGAGGACCAGGGGTCGCTCACCGTGGAGATCGCGGTGGGAGCGCAGGCGGAGGCCCATCGTGGGCTCGTGCTGCCGATGCACGAGACCCTCATGGGCCTGGCCTTCTCCGCCGCGGCCCCGGTCACCAGCGAGGACGTCGGCTCCGACGAGCGGGTCTCTCCCGAACCCCCGCGGTTCGGCGGCCTCGGCCCGGCCGTGGCCGTTCCCATCGGCACCGGTGAGGGGGGTGTCCGGGGAGTCGTCCTGGTGGCCCGCGAGACCGGCCGGCCCGCCTTCCTGCCGAAGGAGACCGAGATGCTGCAGAGCTTCGCCGCCCAGGCCGCGATCGCGATGGAGCTGGCCGAGCGCCGGCAGGACGCCCAGCAGATAGCGCTGCTGGAGGACCGCGACCGGATCGCCCGCGACCTGCACGACCTGGCCATCCAGCGGCTGTTCGCCACCGGGATGACCCTGCAGAGCGCCGGCCGCTTCATCGAGCACCCCGAAGCCGCCGAGCGGGTTCTGCGGGCCGTGGACGACCTCGACGAGACCATCAAGATCATCAGGTCGACGATCTTCGGGCTGCGGACCCGTGCGGGCGCCTCCGGCAGCGGACTGCGGGCCCGTGCCGTGCGCACGGTCGGCGAGGCCGCTCCCGTGCTGGGCTTCACGCCCAGCGTGCGCATGGAGGGCCTGATCGACACCGACGTGCCGCCCGATGTCGCCGACGACGTCGTGGCCGTGCTCTCCGAGGCCCTCACCAACATCGCCCGGCACGCCCACGCGGGCCGCGCCGAGGTGCTGCTGACGACCGACGGCCACGAGGTGTGTGTGACCGTCTCGGACGACGGCGTGGGCATCCCGCCCGGCGGCCGTCGCAGTGGGCTGCGCAATCTGGCCGAGCGGGCCGAGCGGCTCGGCGGGCTGCTGACGGTGACCGGTTCCGCCGGCGACGGCGCCACGCTGCGCTGGCGTGTCCCCCTGCCCGCCGCATAGGCGTCCGTGGCCCGCGCGGCGCTCCGGCGACGTCCGACGGCGCCCCGGTGGTCACATCGGCCCACCGCTGCCGTACGGGGCGTAGAGGTCGAGGAGCCGGACGCGGGAGGCGTGCAGCCACTGGGCGACCACCCGCCCGGCCCAGGCCGCGATCGCCCGGCCGGATTCGGGATCCTCGGCGCACAGCGCGCGCACGGCGTCCGCGTCGCCCTCCCAGGCCCGCACCGGGCTCGGCGCCGAACTGCCGGACGGGGGGCGGGAAGTACCAGGACCAGCCGACGAGTTCGCCGTACCCGAGGGTCTCGACGACGGCGGAGCGGCGGCCGGGCACACGCACGTCGAGGTCGACGGAGCCGGTGCGCACGATCCAGAAGCGGTCGGCGCACCGTCCCTCCTCGAACAGGCGGGTGCCGGCCGCGAGGGACACCTCCCGGGCATGACGCATCAGGGGTTCGCGCTGCTCGGCCGGCAGGGCTGTGGTCGGGGTGGTGGCGGAGGTCATGGTGGCGGAGGTCATGGCGGCGGCTCCCCTCACGGCTTCCTGCTGCCGGCCCGTGCACGCCCGGCGCCGGCCACCACGGGCCGCCCGGACCCTGCCGGGGGCCCTTCGGCCCCGTTCTCACCGGCTCGGGCGGTCTGACGCCGGCAGCACAAGGCGTGCCGTCTCGCCCGGCCGTACGGGTATCGCACGGTCCCTGAGGCGGACGTCGATGGGTGAGCGGCCGGAGGACGGCACGGTGATCTCCATGAGGTGGCTGCGCAGCCGCAGACGGACACCCCAGTGGCCGTGGTAGCGCAGGGTGAAGCCGTAGGAGGAGAGCTCGGGGAGCGGGACGGGGTCCAGGCACAGGGCACCGTCGCGGGTCTCCAGGCCGGTCAGACCGCGCTGGACGAGGTCGAGGGTGCCGGCCATCGCGCCGAGGTGGATGCCCTCGCCGGTGGTGCCGCCCTGCAGGTCGGCGATGTCGCCGCGCAGCGCCTCCTGGACGAAGGCCCAGGCGTCGGCGCGGCGGGCGCGGGCCAGGATCCAGCCGTGGACCAGGCCGCTGAGCGTGGAGCCGTGGCTGGTGCGGTGCAGGTAGTGGTCGACGGTCGCGGTCCAGGTCCGCTCGTCCAGGTGGTGTCCCAGACGGTGGAAGAGGGAGCGCAGCTCCGGTGGCGCGAAGAGGTAGCCGAGCATCAGGACGTCGGCCTGTTTGGACGCCTTGTAGCGGTTGACGGTGTCGCCCTCGGCCTCCAGGATCCGGTCCAGGCGCCGGATGTCGCCGTACCGCTCGCGGTAGTTCTCCCAGTCCAGTTCGGCGAGGTCGCCGTAGCCCTCGAACTGGCTGATCACCCCGTCGTGGAAGGGGATGTGCAGACTGCGGGAGATCTCCTCCCAGCGGGCCGGCTCGTCGTCCTCCAGCCCGGCGCCCTCGGTGAGTTCGCGGCGGCGCGGCTCGGGCACGGCCCGCAGCAGTTCCAGGGCGCGGGCGAGCACCCAGGCGGCGGAGACGTTGGTGTACGCGTTGTCGTCCAGGCCCGGCCGCGAGGCGCCGGGGTAGGCGTCGTGGTACTCGTCCGGGCCGACCACGCCCCGGATGCGGTACCGGCCGAGGTGGTCGTCGTAACCGGCCGAGTCCGCCCAGAAGCGGGCGATGTGCAGCAGCATCTCGGCGCCCTCGCCGTGCAGGAAGTCGAGGTCGCCGGTCGCCTCCCAGTACTGCCAGATGTTGTAGGCGACCGCGGAGCCGACGTGGTGCTGGAGCCGGGAGTGGTCCGGCAGCCAGCGGCCGGAGCGGGGGTTGAGGTGCAGTTGCTGGGTCTCCTCGCGGCCGTCGCTGCCGCTCTGCCACGGGTAGAGCGCGCCGCGCCGGCCGAGGTCGCGGGCCGCGTGGCAGGCGGCGTCCAGGCGGCGGTGCCGGTAGCGCAGCAGGGCCCGGGAGACCTCGGGCAGGTGCAGGTCGAGGTAGGGCAGGACGAACAGTTCGTCCCAGAACACGTGCCCGCGGTAGGCCTCGCCGTGCAGTCCGCGCGCGGGCACGCCCACGTCGAGGTCGGCGGTGTGCGGGGAGAGGGTCTGCAGGACGTGGAAGAGGTGCAGGCGCAGGATGCTGCCCGCCTCGCCGGGCACCTCGAGTGCGGTGCGCTGCCACAGCTGCTCCCAGGCCGTGGCGTGGGCCTCGCGCAGCGCGTCGAACGCGGGTGCCGCCTGGGCACGGTCGACGGCCGCGCGCAGGGGGTCGCTGATGGCGGGGTCGTGGGAGGTGTGCAGGGCCATGGTCTTGTCGACGGTGACGGTCCGGCCGGGCGGCAGGTGCAGCCTGACGTGCTGCACGGCGCGCTGGAGTTCGTTCGCCGCCGTCACGGCTCCGTCGGCGGTGAGCCGGGCGGCCATTGCGCAGCCGATGTCGGAGGTGCGGGTACGGCAGTGCAGCCACACCGTGCCGGGCCCGGCGCTGCCGGTCTGGATCTGGGTGAGGTGGCGGCCGTCCAGGTCCCGGTAGCGGGTGACCCCGGCGTTGGTGACGCCGCCGTCGAGCGCGGCCTCGACGTCCAGGTCGAGGGTGTCGCCGTCGGCGGTGAACTCCGTGCGCAGGACGGCGAGATGACGGTCGGAGAGGTGGACGAGGCGCAGTTGCCGGACGAGGAGGGAGGTGTCGTCGCCGAGCCGGTAGCGGGTGCGGCGCTCCAGCAGGCCGGGGTCGAGGTGGAGCATCTGGTGGTGCTCGGTGACGGGGGCGGTGTCCGGTCCGAGCCAGTCGCCGCCGACCGGACGGAAGCGCAGCGGCAGCCAGTTGGGCAGGTTGACGACGTCCTCGTTCTCGACCCGGCGCCCGGCGACCTCGGAGGTGAGCCGGTTGTAGCAGCCGGCGGCGTAGGTGCCGGGGTAGTGCACCTCGTCCGCGATGCACTCGGGCAGGGCGCCCCGGGTGGCGAAGTAGCCGTTGCCCAGGGTGCACAGGGACTCGCGCAGACGTTCCTCCTCGGGCCGGTACCCGTCGTACTCCCAGGTCGGTCCCGTCACCGTCACCCCCCGGACAGCAGGCCGGTGAGGATCCGGTCGGGGGTGAGGGGCAGTTCGCGGAAGCGGATCCCGGTGGCGTGGTGGACGGCGTTGCCGAGGGCGGCGGCGGTGCCGACGATGCCGATCTCGCCGATGCCCTTGCTGCCCATGGGGTTGAGGTGGGGGTCGTCCTCGTCGATCCAGTCGGCCTCGATCGCGGGGACGTCGGCGTGGGCGGGCACGTGGTAGGAGGCGAGGTCGGCCTCGGTGAAGTCGCCGAAGGCGGGGTCCAGGGTGCTGTTCTCGGTGAGCGCCATGCCCAGGCCCATGGTCATGGCGCCGGTGAACTGGGATCGTGCGGTACGGGGGTTGAGGATGTGTCCGGCGGCGTAGATCCCGAGCAGCCGGCGGACCCGGATCTCACCGGTGACGCCGTCGACGGCGACCTCGGCGAAGTGGGCGCCGAAGGCGTGCCGGGCGTAGGGGCTGTCGGCGTCGGCCCGGCCGGCGGTGTCGGCGTGGACGGTGAGCCCGTCGGCGGGCAGCGGGCCGGTGTGCGCGGCGAGGCGGGAGGCGAGGCCGGCGCACGCGTCGTGCACGGCCCAGCCCCAGGAGGCGGTGCCGGTGGAGCCGCCGGCCAGCCACGCGGACGGCAGGTCGCTGTGCCCGATCTCGGTGCGGACCCGGTCCAGGGGTGCGCCGAGGGCGTCGGCGGCGATCTGGGCGAGGACGGTACGGGCGCCGGTGCCGATGTCGGTGGCGTTGATCCGGGCGACGAAGGTGCCGTCGGGCAGGGCGTGCGCGGACGCGGTGGCCGGGACGGCCGAGGCCGGGTAGGTGGCCGCGGCGACGCCGGTGCCGAGCAGCCACGGGCCCTCGCGGCGGGTGCCGGGACGCGGGTCGCGGCCGGCCCAGCCGAAGCGGCGGGCGCCCTCGCGCAGACACTCCACGAGGTGCCGGCTGCTGAACGGCTTCCCGTCACCCGGCTCCCGGTCGGGTTCGTTGCGCACGCGCAGCTCGATCGGGTCGATGCCGAGGGCGTCGGCGAGTTCGTCCATGGCCGATTCCAGGGCGTACATGCCGGGCGCCTCGCCGGGGGCCCGCATCCAGGACGGGGTCGGCACGTCCAGCGGGACCACCCGGTGGACGCTGAGCAGGGCGGGGGCCCGGTACATGACCCGGGAGGGCACCGCGGCCTGCTCCACGAACTCCGTCACCCGGGAGGTGTGGGTGGTCGCCTCGTGCAGCAGGGCGGTGAGCCGGCCGTCCGCGCTCGCGCCGAGGCGCAGCCGCTGCAGGGTGGGGGCGCGGTGGCCGACGGTGGTGGGCAGGTGACGGCGGGGCCAGGCCACGGTGACGGGCCGGCCGACGCGCCGGGCGGCCATGGCGGCGAGGACCACGTCGACGCGTGGGGTGCCCTTGCAGCCGAAGCCGCCGCCGACGTGCTCGGTGACGACGGTGACCCGCCCCTCGGGCATCTCGAACATCTGGGCGAGTACGGACCGGACGGTGCCGCCGCCCTGGCTGGAGGTGTACACGGTGAGCCGGTCGCCGTCCCACCGGGCGGTGCTGGTGTGCGGCTCCATGGGGTGGTTGTGCAGGGGCGGCACCCGGTACTCGGCGTCGACCCGGACCTCGGCGGATGCGAAGGCGGCCTCCGGGGCGCCCCGCTCGACGCGGCCGGGGAATCCGGCGTTGGCCTCCTCCGGCTCGTAGCACTCCGGGTGGTCCGGGGTCAGGGTGACGTCGTGGTCCTGGGTGTCGTAGCCGACGCGGACCGCGCGGGCGGCGGCGCGGGCGGTCTCCAGGGTCTCGGCGACGACCAGGGCGACGCACCAGCCCCGGTGCGGCACGTCCGGGCCCTGCAGCACGGCGAGGGTGGCGTCCTCGGGCTCGGCGAGCCGGGGCGCGTCGTCGGGGGTGAGGACGGCGAGGACGCCGGGCAGGGCGAGCGCGCCGGAGGTGTCGACGCCGGTGACCCGGCCGCGCGCGACCGCGGCGGGCACGGGCCAGGCGTGGGCGCGGCCGGGCAGGGCGTACTCGCCGGCGTAGCGGGCGGCGCCGGTGACCTTCTGCCGTCCTTCCCTGCGCTCGGCGGACGCGCCCAGGGCGGTGACCGAGGTGGTGCCGGTCATGGGGTCCTCCTGTGACGGCTCAGGCCACTGCGGGGGCCGGGGCGAGACGGTTCAGGACGTCCAGGGCGAGGTTGTGGGCGAGGGGCACCTTGAAGGCGTTGTCCCGCAGGGGCTCGGCGTGGGCGAGTTCCAGGTCCACGGCGCCCTCGAAGGCGGCCGGCGTGGCGGCGGCGCCCCGCAGGGCGTGTTCGGCGTGGCGGGCCTTCCACGGGCGGTGGGCGAGGCCGCCGAAGGCCAGTCCGACCTGCGTGACGACGCCGTCGCCGACCCGCAGCACGACGGCCACGGAGGCGAGGGCGAAGGCGTACGACGCCCGGTCCCGGGCCTTGCGGTAGGCGGACGGGACGCCGGCGACGGCGGCCGGGAGCAGCACGCCGGTGATCAGTTCGCCGGGGCGGATCTCGGTGTCGCGCTCGGGATGGTCGCCGGGCAGCCGGTGGAAGTCGGCCACCGGGACCGTCCGGGCGCCCTCGGTGCCGTACAGCTCGACCTGGGCGCCGAGGGCGGCCAGCGCGACGGCCATGTCGGACGGGTTGGTGGCGATGCACTGCGCGGAGTGGCCGAGGACGGCGTGGTCGCGGTGGACGCCGTCCCGGGCACCGCAGCCGCTGCCGGGCTCCCGTTTGTTGCAGGGTTTGTCCAGGTCCTGGAAGTAGGGGCAGCGGGTGCGCTGGAGCAGGTTGCCGCCGGTGGTGGCGGCGTTGCGCAGCTGCCCGGAGGCGCCCGCGAGGAGCGCCTGTGACAGCACCGGGTAACGGTCGCGGACCCGGGGGTCGGCGGCGAGGTCGCTGTTGCGGACGGTGGCGCCGACCCGCAGCCCGCCGTCGGACAGTTCCTCGACGGTGTCGAGAGGCAGCCGGCCGACGTCGATGAGGACGCCGGGGCGCTCCACGCCGAGCTTCATCAGGTCGACGAGGTTGGTGCCGCCGGCCAGGTAGCGGGCGCCGGGGTGGGCCGCGCAGGCCTCGACGGCCTCCTGGACGCTGCCGGGCCTGAGGTATCCGAAGCCGTTCACCGGATCACGTCCTCCACCGCCTCGACGATGCGCGGATAGGCGCCGCAGCGGCACAGGTTGCCGCTCATGCGCTCCCGGATCTCGGTGCCGTCCAGCGGGACGGGCCGGCCGGAGGGGGCCGCGGGGTCGGTGACGTGCGAGGGGTGGCCGGCCTCGGCCTCGGCGATCATGCCCACGGCGGAGCAGATCTGCCCCGGGGTGCAGTAGCCGCACTGGAAGGCGTCCCGGTCGAGGAAGGCCCGCTGCAGCGGGTGCGGCTGCTCGCCGTCGCCGGCCAGGCCCTCGACGGTGGTGACCTCGCTGCCGTCGAGAGTGACGGCGAGCAGCAGGCAGCCGTTGACGCGGCGCCCGTCGACCAGGACGGTGCAGGCGCCGCACTGACCGTGGTCGCAGCCCTTCTTGGACCCGGTGAGGCCGAGATCCTCCCGGAGCAGGTCCAGCAGGACGCGCCGGTGATCGATGTGCAGGGTGTGGGGTTTGCCGTTGACCCGGAGGGTGATCTCCGAGCCGGCCGGAAGCTGGTTCTCGCTGGTCATGGCCGAGGTGACCTTTCGGACGGGCCCTGGGTGCCGCCCGTACCGGGTGTCCAGCCGGCGGATCCTCACACGTCTCAGCTGTCCGCCGCGCCGGCCTCGGCCATCTTGTCGGTGACGTCCGCGGTGTCCCCGGCGGGCGGGGCGGCGACCTCCGCCTGGGTGCCGTAGTCCGAGAAGCGCAGCACGGTGGTGCTCGTGACGGCGGTGTTCTCTCGCCCCGGCGTCTTCCCCTTCAGCGGGTGGAGGGTGAGCCGGACGCTCTCCTGCCGCAGCCGGCCCTGCCCGTCCAGCCACAGGTCGACCGGGAGGGAGGACTTCCCGAGTTCGCGGCGCAGCTGCTGTTCCCGCGCGGAGTCGCCCTGGGACAGCGCGGAGACGGGAACTGACACCCGGTAGTGCGTGGTGGGCGTGGAGCCCAGGGTCTGCCGCCCGAGGCGGGTGACGTCCTCGGCGCCGACGTCCTTGAGGTAGCGCAGGGGCTCGGCCGGGTCGCTCACCCGGGACTGCGCCGCCGATCCCTTCGCGGCGAGCCGCCTGAGGTCGATCTTCATCCAGGTCTTGCCGCCGGGGACGGCGCCGCGCTGCTCGCCCGAGGGCTTCTGGTACACCACGCCGTCCAGGACGCGCTGCTCGACCGTGCTGCCCTGCGAGGTCAGCGTGACCCGGCTGGCGCCGTCCTTCAGGTCGGCGACGCCGCTGCCGTGCGCGGTGACGGCCCGGCCTTCGGCGTCGGCCCTGCTGGTGACGGTCATCTTCGCGGTGTCCGCGGCCACCGTCTTGCGGTAGGCGTCCTGGACGGCCCGGACGGGCGGGGTCGCGCTCGGCTTGCCCTGCGCCTCCCCGCCCGCCCTGGTGCCGTCCTCGCTGCCGCAGCCGGTCAGCCCGGCGGCGAGCACGAGGACGGCGGCGGCACTGGCGATCCGGACGTTCGACACGGTGAGAGCCTCCTGGCAAGTCGGACCGTTCTACGGGTTCCTGGCCCCATGCCGGTTTCCCACTGCCGCGCCCCTCACGCCCGTCCGGTCACGGATAGCGGACCAGATTCGCCACGTTGGAACCGGAGTTGGACGGTCCTCCCGTGGTGTTGACGACATGCCTGATGGTGCCGGTGCCGCCGAGGGAGACGGTCACCATGCTGGTGAAGCGGACGTCCGGGTTGTCCGGCACCTCGAAGGCGTGGTCGGCGGTGACGCTCGGGTCGACGTCGAAGTAGCAGTAGCTGCCGAGGCCGTACGCCTGGTGGCTGGTGACCGAGTCGGCGACCTTGTACGCCGGGTAGCCCTTCGCGGAGCCGTTCGTCCAGGCGGCCTGGTTCGGCGGGTCGTACGGCATCTCGTTCTGGAAGAAGTAGGTACGGCCGCCGTTGCCGTTCCAGATCACCTGGTCCTTCTGGAAGTGCTCGACGAACAGGCCGTACATCGTCACGTCGTCGCCGTTGACCACGAGCCCGGTGTCGGCGGTGTTGCTGGTCCAGCCGACTCCGCTGCCGTGGTCGGCGCGCCAGATCCACATGTGGTCGCCGACGACGTTCCCGCTGTTGACGACGAGGCTGGTGGCCGCCTTGCCGACGCCCGCGCCGCCGACGCGGAAGTAGACGTCGTGCAGGGAGGTCGGGTCGGCCGCGTGGGAGGCGGTGGAGCCGGCCGGCCCGACCTCGAGCAGGGTCTTCGAGCTGGTGGTGCCGGCGTCGAAGAGCAGGCCCGCGATCTTGACGCCGTCGACGTCGGCGACGCTCATCGCGGTGATGCCGTTGTCCGGGACGAAGGTGGCGAGGCCGAGGCCGAGGACGACCGTGTCGGGGCGGGTGACCTTCAGGGTCTGGTCGAGGTGGTAGACGCCGGGGGTGACGAGCAGGTTCTGCCCGGCGGCGAGGGCCGTGTTGATCTGGGCGGCGGTGGCGCCCGGCTTGACGACGTAGAACCGGCTCAGCGGCAGCGAGGTGCCGGCGGGGCTGCCGCTCGCCCAGCTGGTGGCCGTGGAGCCGGTGCGCACGGAGGGCACGAACACCTGGTAGGCGCCGGATCCGTCGACGTACAGGAACGGCTTCTCACGGGTGACCGGGCTCTGCGCGACCGTGGTGTACGGCGGGTGGGGGAAGCTGGTGGCGGGCACGCCCTGGCTGCCGACGAAGACCATGTTCCAGTTGGAGCCGGTCCAGCCGCCCAGCTGGGAGTTGCGGGTGAGCCACTGCTGCTGGGTACCGGAGGCGACCTGTCCGTCGATCTTGCTGTCGGCCAGGTAACCGCCGGAGGACCAGCCGCCGTCGTCCAGGGCGAGGCTGCCGCGCAGATGCATCCGGCGGTACGGCGCGGCCTGGGAGACGGCCCAGCGGTCGGCGCCGTTCGTGGGGTTGACGGAGAGGTTCTCGGCGCCGCGCCAGAAGTTCTGGGTGGCGTTGCCCTGGAACCAGTCGGCCTCGGCGTGCACGGCTCCGTCGATCGAGACGGCGTCCGGGGTGAGGCCCAGGCCGAGGACCTGGGTGTAGAAGCCGACGTTGACGTCCGCGCTGTAGGCGCCGGGCTTGAAGAGGACGGCGTAGCGCTGGGAGCCGAACTGGTTGGTCTCCTGCTGCTTGAAGACGGCGTCCAGCTTGCTCTGGATGGTGGCGGACGACATCGACGGGTCGAAGACGACCACGTTGGCCCCGAGGTCGGGATTGCTGCCCGACTGGTTCACGGGGACCACCTGGAAGCGCTGGGCCGCGGTGCCGTTGCAGGTGTACTGCACGAACCGCACGCCGTCGGCGGTGGAGGCGCCGGGGTCGTCCAGGCACTTGCCGCTGTTCTTGTTGACGAAGTGGTAGGCGCCGCCGCCGTCGTCCACGGCCCTCCACTGCTGGTTGGCGCCGCCGCCGTAACTCCACAGCTGGACGGGTGCGTTGTCGGCGGTGGAGACGTCGGTGACGTCCAGGACCTGGCCGGTGTCGTGGGCGTTGCCGACGCGGACGTATCCGTTGCCTGTGTCGGTGAGGCTCCACTGCTGGGCCGTGGTGCCGTTGCACGCGTACTGCTGCACGACGGTGCCGTCGGCGGTGGCGGCGGCCTTGGCGTCCAGGCACTTGCCGCTCGCGGCGTTGACGAGGGTGGCGAAGCCGGTGGGCAGCGCGGCGGCCCCGGCGGCGGCGCGGGCGGGTGTCGCGGTGCCGAGGGGCGCCGGCGCGGCGGTGAGCAGGGCCGCGGCCGCTGCGCCGGCCACCCCGAGGACCATCGACCTGCGACGGGAGAGGGAAATCACGGGTTCTCCTGGTGGGGGGTCAGCCGGTGTACGCGGCGAGGACGCGCGTGTAGTCCCAGTCGGACTGGGCGACGCCGGAGCAGCTGTCGGCGGGGCCGCCGGTGCACGGCCGGTCGCGGTTGGCGGACCAGAAGGTGAGCCGGGCCAGGTGGTGCGCCTGCGCGTAGGCGAGGATGGTCCGGAAGTCGTTCACCGTGACGGTCTCGTTGTTGTCGGTGACGCCGTTCATCGACGAGATGCCCATGTCCCGGTACGCCTGGTCGTCGCTGTAGTGGTAGGCGTTCTTCAGCGCGTTCTTCAGGCCCTCGGCGGCCTGCGTGGTGAGGTTGCCCATGTTCTGGCCGGCGCCGCCGAAGTCGAACGGCATGATGGTCCAGGCGTCGACGGTCAGCCCGGAGGAGGCGGCCCGGTCGATCAGGCTGGTGTCGGGGCCGGACTGCCCGGTGCCCTGGGTGATGTACACCTTCAGGCCGGGGTTGTTCGCCTTCACGGTCTTCAGCGCGTCCACGGTCCGCTGCTGCACGGTGCCGCTGCTGTAGGCGTCGGCCTCGATGTCGATGTCGATCGCCTTGAGCCCGTAGGCGTCGACGACCTTCTGGTAGGCCGCCGCCAGCTCGCCCGCGCTGGAGCATGAGCTCTCCAGCTTGTTGCCGCTGTAGCCGCCGAAGGACGGGATGACGTCACCGCCGCCCGCCCGCACGGTGTTGACGGTCTGCTGGTCGACGCCGCCGGTCAGGGGGCGGCTGCCGTCCCACTGCGGGTTGCAGTAGCCGTTGCTGAGCACGAAGGCGAGGGTGAACCACTTCACGCCGGTGGCCTGGGTGATGGTGCTGGGGCTGGGCGGGCTGCCCCAGCCGTTGTAGAGGTACGGCGCGACGGCCATGGGCGCGGACGGGGTGGTGCCGCCGCCGCTCGCCGGCGCGTTCCACTTCTGGTTGGCGCCGCCGCTGCAGCTCCAGATCTGGGTCCGGGTGCCGTTGGCGGAGTTGTTGTCGGTGACGTCCAGGCACTTGTCCGCCTGCGGGTTGACGATGTCGTGGGCGGCGGTGACGGTCCACTTCTGGTTGGCGCCGCCGGTACAGGACCACAGCTGCACCTTCGCCCCGTCGGCGGTCGAATTTCCGGTGACGTCAAGGCACTTGCCGAGGGCCCGGATGGTGCCGTCGCTGCCGACGGTCCACTGCTGGGCGTTCGTGCCGTTGCAGTCGTAGAGCTGGACGGCGGTGCCGTCGGCGGAGTTGGCACCGGCGACGTCGAGGCACTTGCCGGCCAGGCCGGTGATGGTGCCGGTGGCTGCCTGGGCGGGGGAAGCGGTGAGCAGTCCGGCCGAGAGCCCGAGAACGGCGAGCGAGACTGCGACGGGGAGAGGTCTGGCCATGTGCGGGCGGCCTTTCGCGTGGGGGGCGTCCCAACGCCCGTGAACGGTGTGGGGGTTGGGGTGTCCGCAGGCTTTGTTTAAGGCGTGAAGCTAAAGGTCCGGACCAGTGGAGTCAAGGGGTGCGACAGCAACTCGGCGTCTCTGCGCGGGGCGTGGGGCGAAGCTGGAGCGTGATCGCCCATGACCGGGAGGCCCGGGAGTACGACGCGTCACGGGGCGGGGAAGCCCGGGCGCGGGCGGCCGAGGACGCCCTCGAGCGGCTGCTGCCGCAGGGGGCCGGCACGGTGCCGGACCTCGCCCGCGGGACCGCCATCGTGACCAGGAGGCTGCTGCGACAGGGACGGACCGTGCTCGGCGTGGACCGTTCGGAAGGGATGCTGCGGCTCGCGGCCCGGCGCGTGCCCCGCGGTGTGCCGCGCGGGGACGCGACCCGGCTTGCCGCCGGCGACGGGCGGCGTGGACGCGGTGGTGATCGTCCGGGTGCTCCACCTGCTGCCGGAGCCGGCCGCCGTACCGGCCGAGGCGGCCCGGGTGCTGCGGCCCGACGGAGTGCTCGTCACCACGGTCGGCAAGGACGACGCGTACTTCGTGCCGGACAGCGGCATCGCCCGGGTCACGGCCGCCGTGCGGGGGCGGTACCGGCCCCGGTTCCCGGACGGCCGTGCGCGGGTGCTGGAGGAAGCGGCAGGGCTGGGGCTGCGGGCGGCCGGCGAGACCGTGTTCCCGGGCGCCGGACAGGGCCGCGGCCCGCGCCGCCGGCGGGAGGTCATCGGCTCGGGTCGGATTCCGTGGTGCGCGCACGCCGGGCCCGCGCGACTGAGCGAACCGCGCCGGCGCCTCGCGCCCCTGCCCGAGCAGGACCGGCCACGCCCGGACCCCCTGTACCGGCTGCTCGGGCTGGAGAGGACGCGGTGACCGGTCGGGCCGACGACACCTCGGCCGGCACCACCCCCGCCCCCCTGGACGGCCCGCCCCGCGCACCGGGTCCGGCCGAGCACCCGACCGCCGCCCCCGGAGGACTCCGTGACCGCTCAGACCAGCGGCCCTTCCGCCCCCACCGGCTCCGCCGCCTCGGCCTCCCGCTCCGCGCACCGGGTCCGGCCCAGCACCCGACCGCCGCCCCCGGATGTCCCGCGGACCGACCCCCACACACCCGGCCCGCCCAGGTGACCGCACAGACCCAGCCCCCCGACGACCACCGCTCCCACCCACCACACCCCCGACCAGGCCCCGCCCAGCACCCGACCGCCGCCCCCGGAGGACTCCGTGACCGCTCAGACCAGCGGCACTTCCGCCCCCACCGGCTCCGCCGCCTCGGCGTCCCGCTCCGCGAACTGGGTCCGGTACAGCTCGGCATAGCGCCCGTCCGCCGTCAGCAGCTCCTCGTGCGTGCCGTGCTCCACGATCCGGCCCGCCTCCACGACCAGGATCCGGTCGGCGGCGCGGACCGTGGACAGGCGATGGGCGATGACCACGGCGGTGCGGCCCTCCAGGGCCTCGGTGAGCGCCTCCTGCACGGCCGCCTCCGAGGTGTTGTCCAGGTGGGCGGTGGCCTCGTCCAGGATCACCACGCGCTGGCGTGCCAGCAGCAGGCGGGCGATGGTCATGCGCTGGCGCTCACCGCCGGAGAGCCGGTAGCCCCGCTCGCCGACGACCGTGTCCAGCCCGTCGGGCAGCGACCTTACGACCGCGGCGAGACGGGCCCGCTCCAGGGAGTCCCACAGCTCCTCGTCCGTCGCGTCCGGGCGGGCCAGCAGCAGGTTGGCACGGACGGTGTCGTGGAAGAGATGGCCGTCCTGGGTGACCATGCCGAGGGTGGCGCGCAGGGAGGCGGCGGTCAGGTCACGGACGTCGGCCCCGCCGATCCGGACGGCGCCCGCGTCGACGTCGTACAGGCGCGGCAGCAGCTGGGCGATGGTGGACTTACCGGCGCCGGACGAGCCGACCAGAGCGACGGTCTGTCCGGGTTCGGCCCGGAAGGAGATGCCGCGCAGGACCTCGGTGCCGCCGCGGGTGTCGAGCGTGGCGACCTCCTCCAGGGAGGCGAGGGAGACCTGGTCGGCGGCGGGGTAGGAGAAGCGGACGTCGTCGAACTCGACGGCGACCGGGCCCTCGGGGACCTCGACGGCGTCCGGCTTCTCCTCGATCAGCGGCTTCAGGTCCAGCACCTCGAAGACCCGCTCGAAGCTGACGAGGGCGCTCATCACCTCGACCCGGGCCCCGGCGAGCGCGGTCAGCGGGGCGTACAGCCGGGTCAGCAGCAGGGCGAGGGAGACGATCGCGCCCGCCTGCAGGGTGCCGCGCAGCGCGAACCAGCCGCCGAGGCCGTAGACGAGAGCGAGCGCGAGGGCGGAGACCAGGGTGAGGGAGGTGATGAAGACCGACTGGGCGGTCGCCGTGCGCACCCCGATGTCCCGGACCCGGGCGGCGCGGGCCGCGAACTCCGCCGACTCCTCCTCCGGGCGGCCGAACAGCTTGATCAGGGTGGCGCCGGGGGCCGAGAACCGCTCGGTCATGCGGGTGCCCATGGCCGCGTTCAGCGCCGCCGCCTCCCGCTGCATCCGCGCCATCCGGCTTCCCATGCGGCGGGCGGGCAGGACGAACACCGGCAGCAGCACCAGCGCGAGCAGGGTGATCTGCCAGGACAGGGTGAGCATCACGGCGAGGGTGAGCAGCAGCGTGACCAGGTTGCTGACCACGCCGGAGAGGGTGTTGGCGAAGGCCCGCTGGGCGCCGATCACGTCGTTGTTGAGACGGCTGACCAGCGCTCCCGTACGCGTCCGTGTGAAGAACGCGACGGGCATGCGCTGCACATGATCGAACACAGCCGTTCTGAGGTCGAGGATGAGTCCCTCCCCGAGCGTCGCCGACAGGCGCCGGCCGAGGATGCCGAGCCCCGCCTCCACGAGCGCGACGAGCGCGATGAGCAGCGAGAGCCGTACCACCCGGCCGGAGTCGTGCCCCGCCACGATCGCGTCGACGACGCGGCCGGCGAGCACGGGGGTCGCGACGGCGAGCAGGGCGGTCACCACCCCGAGCAGTACGAACCGGACGATGCCCGCGCGGTGCGGGCGGGCGAAGGCGGCGATGCGGCGCAGTGTGGCGCGGGCGAGGGGACGGCGGTCCGCCTGCGCGTTCATCACGCTGTGCAGCTGCGTCCATGCGGTGGTCTCCATGCTCATGGAAGAGAACGTAGAACCTCAAGCTTCGTTGAGGTCAAGGTCCGCGCCTTTTCACCCGCACCGGCGTCCCCCGACCGGAAGGCCTCGATGACCCCAGCCTGTAAGCCGCCGTCCCCGCTGCTGCCACCTGCCGTTGACGCGGCACGGAGAACCTCTGCGGATGTGACTGCCGTCCCGCTTCCCCCGCTCCCCCGGGGACGACTCCCCCGTCGCGTCCCCGTCCGGCAGGTGCTGTGCCTGCTCCCGCTCCTGCTGGTCGCCGTGGCCGCCGTGCGGCACCGCTCGGTGCTGGCCGAGGGCTTCGGCCAGCTGCGCGCCGCCTCCTTGCCCTGGCTGCTCGCCGCGGCCGGCGCGACCTGCCTGACCTGGGTGGCCGCCGCGTTCACCCGGCAGGGAGCGGTGGTGCAGCCGCTGCCGAAGGGGCGGCTGCTGGCCACCCAGTTCGCGGCGGCCGCGGCCAACCACCTGCTGCCGACCGGGCTCGGCGCGAGCGCCGTGAACCTGCGCTTCATGACCGTGTGCGGGGTGCCGCTCGCCCGTTCCTCGGCCGCGCTCGCCCTGTACCTGATGGCCGAGTGCGTGGGCCGGCTCGGACTGCTGGCCGCCCTGCTGGTCGCCTTCCCGGACGCGCTGCGGCTCGGGCCGCTGCTGCCGGCCGGTGCGACGGTCCCGCTGCTGCTCGGCGCCGCCGGCCTGCCGGCCGTGGCGGTGGCCGCGCTGGCGCTCGTACGACGGCTGCGTGCCCGGGTGTACGCGTTCGCGCGGGACGCCCTCGGTGAGGCCCGGTCGGTGCACACCCGCCCGGCCCGGGCCCTGGCGCTGTGGGGCGGCTCGCTGGCCTTCCCGGCGCTCCAGGCGGCGGGGCTGGCCGCGGTCGGGCAGGCGCTGAGCCTGCCGGTGCCGCCCGCGTACATGGCGCTGGCGTACCTCGCGGCGACGGCCGCCGTGGCCCTGGTGCCCACGCCGGGCGGGCTGGGGTCGGTGGAGGCGGCGCTGATCGTGGCGCTGGTCGCGGTGGGCGGTCCGGCCGCGGTGGCCACGGCGGTGGTGCTGGCGTACCGGATCATCACCGTGTGGGCGCCGCTCGTGCCGGGGGCGCTGACGCTGGGGGCGCTGGTGCGGCTGAAGGTCATCTGAGGCAGAGTGGCCCTCTCGAGCCGCAGCAGCGAGAAGGGGGTCCGAAGTGCCGGTCCGCGTGGAGCGTGACGCACACGTCAGCACGGTCGTCCTGTCCCGTCCCGAGGCCCGCAACGCCGTGGACGGTCCCACGGCCGCCGAACTCGCCGCCGCTTTCCGGGAGTTCGAGGCGGACGACGACGCCCGGGTGGCCGTGCTGTGGGGTGAGGGCGGTACGTTCTGCGCGGGTGCCGATCTGAAGGCGATCGGCACCGGACGCGGCAACCGCGTCACGCAGGACGGCGACGGCCCCATGGGCCCGACCCGGATGCGGCTGTCCAAGCCGGTGATCGCGGCGGTGGCCGGTCACGCGGTCGCGGGCGGCCTGGAACTCGCCCTCTGGTGCGATCTGCGGGTCGCCGAGGAGGACGCCGTGTTCGGGGTGTTCTGCCGCCGCTGGGGCGTACCCCTGATCGACGGCGGGACCGTACGGCTGCCCCGGCTGATCGGCACCGGCCGGGCGATGGATCTGATCCTGACCGGCCGCCCGGTGCCGGCCCGCGAGGCGTACGAGATCGGGCTCGCGAACCGCCTGGTGCCCCCGGGACGCGCCCGCGCCGAGGCCGAGGCGCTCGCCGCGCAGATCGCCCGCTTTCCGCAGGACTGTCTGCGCAGCGACCGTGCGTCCGTCCTGGAGCAGGAGGGACTGGCGGAGGAGGAGGCGCTGCGCGGTGAACTCCGCCACGGTACGGGTGTGCTGGCGCAGAGCGCGGAGGGCGCCGCCCGCTTCGCGTCGGGTGCCGGTCGCCACGGCTCCTTCACCGGCCTGTGAGCCGCCGTTCCTTCGGCCGGCCGCGGTTCCGTCCGCCCGATCCCCGGCACCGCGCCGGGTGTTGTTCAATGACCGGATGACTCCCGACACCCGGATTCCCGCCATACCCGTACGCGGCGGCGGTCTGCGACTGCGCCGGTGGAACGCCGCCGACGAGAACGATGTCGAGACCTTCCTCCGCGGCTGCTCCGACCCGGAGTTCCAGCGCTGGAACACCCCGCTGCGCCCGATCGCCGATCTCGCGGACGCCCGCGCCGCCGTGCGGAGCAAGGCCGAGGGGGCCGAGGCCGGGACCGGGGCGGCGTTCTGCGTGGAGGACCCGGACACCGGCACGGCGCTGGGGCACATCGGCGTCAGCCGGATCGACCGCGGCATGCGGTCGGCCTGCGTCGGCTACTGGATACTGCCCGAGGCACGCGGCAAGGGCGTCGCGACCCGCGCTCTCGCCCTGGCCGCCCGCTGGGTCTTCGCCGACCTGCGCCTGCACCGCCTCGAACTCGACCACGCCGTCGGCCACGAGGCGTCGTGCAAGGTCGCCGAGCGGTGCGGTTTCCGCTACGAGGGGACGCTGCGCGGCGCGATGTGGGAGGCGGGCCGCCGGGACGCGTTCCGCGACTGCCACCTCCACGCCCGCCTCGCGACGGACCCTGAGCCCCGGTGAGGAGTCGGCGCGCGCCGTCCCGGGCAGTGCGTTTGTTCAGCGGGTCCCGACGCGTACCGTCCCGCCCTCCGGGTCGACGAGGTGGTGCCAGCGGGCGCTGAGGATCAGGGGGCGGTGCGGCCGGGCGGTGCCGGGGCCGAGGCGTTCGCGGTGCAGGAGGCGTCCGTCCTGGCGGACGTGGAGCACCGGGTCGGCCAGCGGGGCGGCGGTCCGCAGGACGTAGCGGGCGGGCCGGGCGGCCGGGACGAGGCGGTTCGGGGTGATCCAGCGCAGCGGCGCCTCGACGGTGAGCGGGACCCCGGGGTCCGGCCAGGGGGCACCCGCCAGGAAGTCCAGGACGGCCTCGGCCGCGAGCGCGCCCTCGTGCGCGGCCGTGCCCGCACGTTCCACGGCGTGCAGGAGGTTGCCCGCGGCGAGGATTCCGGGGCGCGAGGTGCGCAGGGAGCCGTCGACGGCGGGACCGCGGGTGCCGGGGTCCAGGACGAGGCCGCCGCGACGGGCCAGTTCGTGCTCGGGGACGAAGTCGCCGGTGAACACGACGGTGTCGCAGGGCAGTACGGCCGTACGCCCGTCGCGGTGGCGGACGCGTACGCCGGACAGGCGCCCGCGGCCGAGGAGTTCGGCGACGGCGGTCTCGGTCAGCAGGGGGACGCCGTGGCGCAGCAGGGCCGACCGGGCCCGGGCCCGGCTCGTCCGGGCGCGCGGGTGTTCCGTGACGAGGGCGACGACCTCGGTGCCGGCCGCGCGCAGGGTGCCGGCCGCCGCGTACGACACGTCCTCGGCACCCACCACGACCGCGCGGGCCCCGATGTACTGACCGAACAGGTGCACCGCCTGCTGGAGTTCGCCCGTGGTCCAGACACCCGCGGGCCGGGTCCCGGGCACCAGCCGGGCCGTGCGGGGGCGCTCGCGGGCCCCGGTGGCCAGGACCACCGCCCGTGCCTCGATCACCTCCGGGCCACCGGGACCGGTGGTGTGCAGGACGGGCCCCGTGGGCGCCCAGTCCAGCACCGACACCCCGGTCCGCAGGGCGGCACCGGCCAGCTCGGCGGCCTGCGTCAGCCGGCGGGCGTACCGGGGGCCGGTCAGGGGGCGGATCCGGGTGCCGAAGCCGCCGTGCGCGCAGTGCCGGGGGACTCCCCCGGGCTGTTCCTCCCGCTCCAGCACCTCCACCCGGCCGGCACCGGCGGCGGCCACCCGGGCGGCAGCGGCGAGTCCCGCGGGACCGGCACCGACCACGAGGACGTCGACACGCCGCGGGGCCGCGGTGAACGGCACGATCCCGTTCACGGTGGCCGGCACGGCGTCGCCCGCCACGGCCCGCACGCCGTCGGCCCCCGTGTCCCGCGCGCCGTCCCCCCTCGGGCCGCGCGCGTCTGCCCCGTCGGGCCCCGTCCCGGGCCCGTCGTCGCTCACCGGCCCCCGCACCCCCTCACTCGTCACGGCCCGTCCCTCCGCACCGCACTCCCCGTCCCCCGCTCGAACAGCTCCCGCACCGCCGCCCCGCAGTAGAAGCCCTGGCAGCGGCCCGCCCGGGCCCGGGTGCGGCGGCGCAGGCCCTCCAGGGAGCGGGGCGGGACCGGGCCGGCGAGGGCGTCGCGGATCTCCCCGCGGGAGACGCGCTCGCAGTGGCAGACGAGGATGCCGTACTCCGGGTCGGCGGCGACGAGTTCGGGCCGCAGGCAGGGGCGCGGGGAGCCCTCGCCGAGGTCGGGCATCGCCACCGGTTCCAGGTCGCGTGCCGGTCCGAGGTCGAGGCCGGTGCCGGCCAGCAGGCCGGTGACGTGGGCGGCGATGGCCAGGGAGGCGGTCAGTCCGGTGGAGCGGATGCCGCCGACGGTGACGTACGCCTGCCCGGGGTGGGCGGCGATGCGGTAGTCCTCCTCCCCGGTGGCCGCGCGCAGCCCGGCGTAGACGGCGGTGACCTCCTCGTCGAGCAGGGCGGGCAGGATGCGCCGGCCCTTGTCCCGCAGCAGGGCCAGGCCGTCGGCGGTGGACTCGGTGGCCCGCTTGTCGGACAGGTCCTCGGCGGTGGGCCCGAGCAGCACCTTGCCGTGGACGGTGGGCGCGACGAGGACGCCCTTGCCGAGGGCGGTCGGCACGGGCAGGAGGATGTGCCGGACGAGCGCCCGGGCGAACGTGTCGTACACGAGGAGCTGGCCGCGGCGCGGGGTGACGGTGAAGTCCTCGTGGCCGAGGAGTCGGTCGAGGGTGTCGGCGTGCAGTCCGGCCGCATTGACCAGATGGCGGGCGCGCAGGAGGCCGCGCGAGGTGTGCAGGAGGTGCCCGTCCGCGCGCTCCAGCCGCCGCACGGCGGTGTTCAGGTGCAGGTCGACTCCGGCACGGACGGCCTGGGTGGCGTAGGCGAGGGTGGTGGTCCAGGGGCAGATGACGCTCTCGCCGGGGACGTGCAGGGCGCCGAGCGCGCCCGGGCCGAGGTGCGGTTCGCGGGCGTACAGCTCGTCGGGGCCGAGCAGCCGGGTCTCGGCGTACGCGTTGCCCTCGGCCTTCTCGGCCAGCCGGGGCAGGGCGGTCAGCTGCTCCTCGTCCCAGGCGACCAGCAGGGCGCCGGTCCGCTCGACGGGGATGCCGGACTCGGCCGCGTAGGCGCCGAGCAGCTCGTACCCCTCGCGGACCAGGCGGGCCTCCAGCGTGCCGGGGGTGGCGTCGAAACCGGTGTGCAGAATGGCGGTGTTGGCCTTGGAGGTGCCCTGGCCGACGTCGTCCTGGGCCTCGACGAGGGCGACGCGCAGCCGGGGCCGGCGGGCGAGTTCGCGGGCGAGGGCGCAGCCGACGACGCCGGCGCCGACGATCGCCACGTCGTACCAGGCCGTGGGCAGCGGCCCCTGAGCCGTGACCGTCATGTGTCGAGCAGGGCGGCGACGGCGGCGCGGAAGCCGGCGCGGCGTTCTGCGGCCAGGTCGGCCGGGATGCGGGGCTCGTACACGGCGGCGGGCCTGAAGTCGGGCAGGGCGTCGTCCACGCTCAGGGCGGGGTCCGCGCCGAGCCGGGCGAGGGCGGCGGCGCCGAGCGCGGTGGCGTCGGGCAGGCCGGACACCTCGACGGGGCGCTGCAGCAGGTCGGCCTGGGTCTGCATGAGGAGCGCGGAGCGGGTGAGGCCGCCGTCGACCCGGAGCGTGCGCAGCGGGCCGCCGAGGTCGCCGGCGGCCGCCTCGGCGAGTTCGGCGACCTGGGCGGCGATGCCCTCGCACAGGGCGCGCACCACGTGGCCCGGGGTGGTGTCGAGTCCGAGTCCGGTGAGGGAGCCGCGCACGTCGCCGCGCCACCAGGGGGCGGCGAGCCCGGCCAGGGCGGGGACGAAGGTGACACCGCCGCTGTCGGGGACGCTCCCGCCGACCGGGTCGAGGTCGGCGGCCGAGGAGATGACGCCCATGCCGGTGAGCCAGCGGACGGCGGAGGCGGCCGTGTAGACCTGCCCGTCGAGGCAGTAGCTGGTCCGTCCGGCGAGCCGCCAGGCGACACAGCCGACCAGGCCGGAGGTGCCGCGCCGGGGACGGTCGCCGGTGTGTGCGAGCAGGAACGCGCCGGTGCCGTAGGTGCACTTGGCGGCGCCGGGCCCGGTGACCCGCTGGGCGAGGAGGGCGGCCTGCTGGTCGACGATCAGACCGGTGAGCGGTATCTCGGGGCCGAACGCCGTGGTGGTGCCGACCGGCCCGGCGGTGTCGGTCACCTCGGGGAGGCGTTCGCCTGCCAGGCCGTACAGGTCGAGCGCGCGCGGGGACCAGGTGACCCGGTCCAGGTCGAGCAGCTGGGTGCGGCCGGCGGTGGCGGCGTCGGTGACGAAGGCGCCGGTGAGGCGGTGCACCAGCCAGGCGTCGGAGGTGGTGACGACGCCCTCCCGGGTGCGGTGGCGGCGGATCCAGGCCTGTTTGGGCGCGGCGAAGTACGGGTCGAGGGGCAGCCCGGTCAGCTGTCGCAACTCCTCGGCATGTTCGGCGAGTTCGGCGCAGACGGTCTCGGCGCGCCGGTCCTGCCAGACCAGGGCGTCGGTCAGCGGGCGGCCGGTGGCCGGGTCCCAGGCGAGGACGGTCTCCCCCTGGTTGGCGAGGCCCAGCGCCACGACGTCCGTACCGGCCTCGGCGAGCGCCTGCCGGCCGGCGTCGACGACCGAGTCGTACAGCTCGGCGGGGTCCACCTCGACCAGGCCGCCGGCCAGGTACCGGGGGCGCACCTCGGCGAAGCCCGAGCCGAGGACGCCGCGCTCCGGGCAGACGACCAGGGCCTTGGTGCCGGACGTGCCCTGGTCCACGGCGAGCACCGGACCCGTCATCGTGTCTTCCCCCACTCCGCCCCGGAGATCACCGCGTCAGCCTGCCGTCGCGCCGTGCCCGGCGTCAAGCGGCGGACCGGCCGTCAACGTGCCGACTCAACAGTTGAGTTGGCAACAATGGTGAGGGCGGAACCTCCCCCTCTATAGTGACCGCCGACTGCGTGGACACGCCAAACCCCGCCCACAGGAGGGCTGTTGCTACCTCACCCCGCCGGCTCGCTTGTGTGCCCGTGGCCCGGGGCGGCCGGCTGATGGCCAGAGACGGAGCACGCCCCTCCTACGACCCCGCCGGACCCGACCACGCCCTGCGCGCCGCGCTCCAGGACTTGCGCACCGGCCGCTGGATGGCCATGCGCGCCCTGCTCGCGGACACCGCCGAGGGCTGGCAGTGGACCCGGCGCACCCAGGTCCTCGCGGCGGCGGCCGCCGGCACCGACGTGGTGCGGGCCTGGCTCGCGGAGGAACCGGGCAGCGTCCACGCGGCGGTGATGCACGCCCGGGTCTGCGTCGAGCGGGCGCTACGGGCCCAGCGCGAACGGCACCGCCGCACGCACGAGTTGTGGATCGAGGCCTGGGACGCGGCCCAGTCCGCCACCCGGACCGCCCCGCACGACCCGGTGCCCTGGGTGTGCCTGCTGGCGCTGGCCCAGCTGGACCCCGGACAGAGCTGGGAGGAGCACCGGGCGGCCGCACCCGAGCCGATGCTGCCGCCGGGCCCCTGGGGGCTGCTGGCCGAGGCCGGCAAGCGCGACCCGTACAGCCGCGAGGCCCACCACCGGATGCTGCAGTTCCTGTACGTGCGCGGCGGCTCGGGCCGGCTCGCGGAGGCCTCCGCCTACGCCCAGTGGGCCGCCGCGCAGGCCCCGCCCGGCTCGGCGCTGCACCTGCTGCCGCTGTACGTCCGCGTGGAGCGCTACCGGCGCGCCAGCGGGCACGACGCGGCACTGGACCTGCACTGGGTGGCGGAGGACGCGACCCGCGAGGCGCACCGGGCGCTGCTCTCCTGGTTCGAGCACACCGCACCCGCCGAGCGTGCGCTGCCGGACCTCAACCACCTGGCCCACGCCCTGTGGGGCTCGCTCCGGTTCCCGGACGCGGCCCGGGTGTTCGACGCGATCGGGCCGTACTACACGCCGCCGCCCTGGATGTACCGCACCCCGCAGCGCGACCGGGGTGTGGAGGTGTTCCTGCAGGCCCGGGACCGCTGCCGGGCCGCCGCCGACGGCTCACGCTCCTGAACGTCCCCCGTTCTCCCGCCCCTTGATCCCCGGAGGTCCCGCATGCCCCGCATCCCCGATCCCGCGCCCTCCCCCGGCCTGCCACCGCAGGACGAGGAGCAGCGCCTGCGCGAGCTCGGCTACCGGCCGGTGCTCGCCCGCCGCATGGGCGGCTTCGGCAACTTCGCGATCAGCTTCTCGGTGATCTCGATCCTGTCCGGCTGCATGACCCTGTACGGCTTCGGCCTGAACACCGGCGGGCCCGCCGTGATGCTGTGGGGCTGGGCCGGGGTCGGCCTGTTCGTGCTGTGCGTCGGTCTCGCACTCGCCGAGGTCACCAGCGCCTACCCGACCTCCGGCGCCCTGTACTACATGGCCGACCGGCTCGGCGGCCGGCGCTGGGGCTGGTACACGGGCTGGCTGAACCTGCTCGGCCTGCTCGGCGCGATCGCCGGCATCGACTACGGCGCCGCCCTGTTCACCGGCGCCTTCGCCAACCTGCAGTGGGGCTTCACGCCGACGCCCGGCAGGACCATGCTGATCTTCTGCGCCATCCTGCTGCTGCACGCGGTGCTGAACCTGTTCGGCGTGCGCCTGGTCAGCGTGCTCAACTCGGTCAGCGTGTGGTGGCATCTCGCCGGCGTCGCGCTCATCGTCGGCGCGCTCGCCGTCGTCCCCGACCACCACCGGTCGGCATCCTTCGTCTTCACGAAGTTCGTCGACGAGACCGGCTGGCACAACCCGCTGTACGTGGCGGCGATCGGACTGCTGCTCGCGCAGTACACCTTCTCCGGCTACGACGCCTCCGCCCACCTGTCCGAGGAGACCTCGCAGGCGTCGCTCTCCGCGGCCCGCGGCATCGTCCGCTCCATCTGGGTCTCCTGGCTCGCGGGCTTCGTGCTGCTGGCCGGGCTGACCTTCGCCATCCAGGACTACGACGCCACCCGCACCACCGCCACCGGCGTGCCGCCCGCGCAGATCCTGCTCGACGGCCTCGGCACCGACGGGGCGAGCGCGCTGCTCCTCGTCGTGATCATCGCCCAGCTGTTCTGCGGCAACGCCGAGGTCGCCGCGGCCAGCCGGATGGTGTTCGCGTTCAGCCGGGACGGCGCGCTGCCCGGCTCGCACCTGTGGCGGAAGGTGAGCGTCCGCACCCAGACGCCGGTCGCCGCGGTCTGGCTGGCCGTCGTGGTGGCCTGTCTCCTCGCCCTGCCGTCGCTGTACTCGGCGACGGCGTACAACGCGGTGACCGCCATCAACGTCATCGGCATCACCCCGGCCTACGCCATCCCCGTACTGCTGCGGCTGCGCGCCGGCGACCGGTTCCGGCCCGGCCCCTGGCATCTGGGCCGCTGGAGCAAGCCGATCGGCTGGATCGCGGTCGTGTGGGTGGCGTGCGTGACGGTCCTGTTCTGCCTGCCGCAGGCCTCGCCGGTCACCGTCGACACGATGAACTACGCGTCGGTGGCGCTCGCCGTGGTACTGGTCCTCGCCAGCGTCTGGTGGTACGTCGCCCGCCGTTCGTACGGCACCCCGACCACGGCCGCCTACGGCAGCGACCGTGACCAGGCCGAACTCGCCGAGGGCATCGTCTGAGCGGGGTGCCCGCGACACCGGTCCCGGTACGGGCGGCCGCCCCGGATACGGCAGGATGAACGAACGCGCCGGTCACCGGAGTTCCGGAGCCGGCGCGCTCGCACATCCCGCACATCGAGCAGGTGACAACGTGACACAACTGCACATCCGTCGAGGCACGTACCCCTCCGGAGGTGACCGGTGAACCGCGCGCTGACCCTGGACGACCTCGTACTCGCCGGAATCGCCCTGGCGGCGGGCCTGCTGCTCGCCTTCCTGTCCCGCACCCTGCTGCGCTGGCTCGCCAAGCACGCCAAGCGGACCCGCTGGAGCGGGGACGACGTCATCGTGGACGCGCTGCGCTCGGTCGTGCCGTGGGCGGCGATCGCGGGCGGCGCGGCGTCCGCGGCGATCGTGCTGCCCCTGACCCGGACGGTGCAGCACCACACCGACCAGATCCTCGAGGTGTGGCTGATCGGCGTGGTGACGCTGTCCGCGGCCCGGGTGATCGCCGGCCTGGTCCGCACGGTCACCCAGTCACGCTCGGGCGTGGCAGGCTCGGCGACCATCTTCGTCAACATCACCCGGGTCCTGGTGCTGGCGCTCGGCTTCCTGGTGGTGCTGCAGACGCTCGGCATCTCCATAGCGCCCCTGCTCACCGCCCTCGGCGTCGGCGGCCTCGCCGTGGCACTCGCCCTGCAGGACACGCTCGCCAATCTCTTCGCGGGCATCCACATCCTCGCCTCCAAGACCGTGCAGCCCGGCGACTACATCCGGCTGGGCAGCGGCGAGGAGGGTTATGTGGTGGACATCAACTGGCGGCAGACGACGGTCCGCCAGCTGTCCAACAACCTGGTGGTCATCCCCAACGGCCAGCTCGCCAAGGCCAACATGACCAACTACACGCATCCCGAGCAGCGGTTGACGGTGCTGGTGCAGGTCGGGGTCGGCTACGACGCGGACCTGGAGCACGTGGAGCGGGTGACGGCCCAGGTCGTCTCGGAGGTGATGCGGGAGGTCGAGGGCGCCGTCCCCGACCACGAGCCCGCCATCCGCTTCCACACCTTCGGCGACTCCCGGATCGGGTTCACGGTGATCCTCGGCGTGGGCGAGTTCAGCGACCAGTACCGGATCAAGCACGAGTTCATCAAGCGCCTGCACCGCCGCTACCGCGAGGAGGGCATCCGGATCCCGGCCCCCACCCGGACGGTGGCGCTTCAGCAGGGGGCGGTGGTGATACCGCAGCAGCGCAGCGCGGAGGAGGAGGTGCCGGGGACCGCGCCGGTCGACCAGCACGGCCACTGACCGGCCGGGCCCGGCCGGTCAGGGAGCGGGGGCGCGGGGGCGGGCGGGTACGGCGCTCAGCGATGCGCTCGGCACGTGCGATGCGGGTCCGCGTGGGCGGCGGGGCGTCCGTGGTGTGCCGGACGTGGGTGCGGCGCTTCCTCGGCGAGCGGCGGCAAACGCCTCGGCTGCCGCACCGGCCCGCCCCGGCGCTCCGCTTGCCGGCCCGCCCGCCCGGGACTGTCGGCCGAGGAGCGAGTTCGAAGGCGTACGTCCCGCCCTGCCGGGTCGGTCCCGCGCGTCCCGGCCGACGGACCCCCGGCGAGGACGGAACGGGCGGTGGCATCGCCGCCTTCGGCCCGCCGCGGGACATCGGTCGCGGCCCGGACGCGCGACTCCGCTTCCGGGCCGCCTGGAAGGGCGGTGCGGACGTCGGCGAGAGCAATCCGCGAGGCGGGCACCGGCCGTGACCGAAACGGGGCCCACGGGGCCGTCCGGTGGGGCTCCGGGGGCCGACGTCGCCGCCGGCCCGAAGCCGGTCAGGCCGAAGCGCGGGGCGCCCCGCCGGTCGCCGGTCCCGGTGGGCTCTGGACGGACTCGTCCCCCTGGACCACGCAGAGGGCCCAGATGATGAACCCGGACAGGGCGATCATCACCACCGACCACACGGGGTAGTACGGCAGCGAGAGGAAGTTGGCGATGATCACCAGCCCGGCGACGCCCACACCGGCGACACGCGCCCACATCGACGGCTGGAACAGACCGAAGCTGACGAGCACGGCCAACGCGCCCAGCACCAGATGGATCCATCCCCAGGTCGTCAGGTCGAACTTGAACACGTAGTTGGGTGTCGTGACGAAGACGGCGTCCTGGGCGATCGCCATGATGCCCCGGAACACGCCGAGCAGCCCCGCAAGCAACAGCATGACGCCCGCGAAGGCCGTCAGGCCGCCCGCCCATGCCTGCTTGGCGCCGCCCGTGTGGGCGCGGGTGGAGTGTGTCGTGGCCATGCGAGGACCTCGATTCGTGTCGGTGGACGCGGTTCAGCGACCGGTGGAGGTGGGCACGTCGGCGGAGCGCCCGGCCGGGCCGGTCTCGCTGAGGACCAGCTCCTTCGCCCGGCGGAACTCGTCGTCGGTGATCTCGCCGCGCGAACGCATGGCGGAGAGCTTGGCGAGCTCGTCGGCGCTGCTCGTCCTGGCCGGAGCGCCCTGCGCGGTCTGCCGGACGTAGGAGTCGAAGGCCTCCTGCCGGGCACGCGCCTCCGCCATCTCCCGCTTCCCCATGCCCTTGCCGCGGGCGATCAGGTAGACGAAGACGCCCAGGAACGGCAGCACGATCACGAAGAGCGTCCAGCCGGCCTTGCCCCAGCCGCTCATCCCGTCGTCGCGGAAGATGTCGACGATGCACCGGAACAACAGGACGAACCACATGATCCACAGGAAGAACACCAGCATGGACCAGAAGACACCCAGCACGGGGTAGTCGTACGCGAGGTAGGTCTGCGCGCTCATGTCACACCTCCGTCGAGCGGCGGGCCGTCGGATGCGCCGAGCCGGTCTCCGCCGTTCTCACCATGCACACGACGCGGGACGGGTGCCCTCACCCGGGGCGGGTGAATGTGGGACCACCGGATCGCGCCGGTGCGCGGCAGCCGGAGGACGCCGGTGGCGCCCCGATGATCCGGCCCCCGTCCGAGCCGGCCGAGAGGGCGGCGCGTCACCGGGGCGGCTGCCGCATCTCCACGATGCGCAGGCCCAGGGACCGGCAGCGGTTCAGCAGCCCGTAGAGGTGCGCCTCGTCGACGACCGGGCCGAACAGCACCGTCTGGCCGGACATCTTCACGTGCTCCAGCTCCGGGAAGGCCTGGGTGAGGGTGTCCGACATGTGTCCGTCGACGCGGATCTCGTAGCGCATGGGCCGTTCTCCTGGCGCGTTCCTGCTGCGGTCTTCCCTGCGATCCTGCTCCGCCCTGCCGCAACGGGCCTCACCCGGCGCAGGTGACCCGCTCCCGGCACTCAGTGCGTCAGGGCGATCTTGAACGCGATGATGGCCAGGCCCAGCAGCAGATTGACCGCGGCGGTGCCCGTGACCAGGCGCCACGACCCTCCCGCCCGCCGTGCGCCGACCGCGGACCAGCCCACCTGGCCGGTCACGGCGACGGCGACCGCCAGCCAGATCGCGCCGTCGACGTCCAGCCCGAGCAGCGGGCTGACGGCGACGGCGAGCGCCGGCGGGACGGCCGCCTCGACGATCGGCCACTCCTCGCGGCACACGTGCAGCACGGTCGGCCGGTCCAGTGTCCGTTGCGCGAGACGGGCCCCGAACAGTTGGGCGTGGACGTGTCCGATCCAGAAGACGAGACCGGTGAGCGACAGCAGCAGCACCAGTTCCAGGCGGGGGAACCTCCCCAGGGCGCCCGCGCCGATCACCACCGACGCCGCGAGCATCGATCCGTACACGGCACCCGTGTAGTCGGCGTGGGTGGCGCGCTCGGTACGGCGTTCCCGGGCCGGGGTGCGGGCCGCCGAGGACATCCCTGTGCTCCTCCTGCTCAGTCCACGGCGCCGGCCACGCCGGCCGGTGCGCCGTCCTGCGACGGCTGCGGGCGACGGGTCGGGCGGGTCGGCAGGTGCGAGGTGACGAGGAAGGTCGCCAGCGTGATCCCGCCGGTGGCCAGGATCGCCGCCCTCAGGCCGTCCAGCTGGGCCGAGGCGTACGCGTCCGTGAGGGCTTCGACCTCGGTCGCCGGCAGTCCGGCGCTCCGGGCGGCCGCGCGCGCCTGGTCGGTGGGCACGAAGCTGATCCCGGCCTGCAGGCGGACACCGGTCTGCTGTTGGGTGCGGGACGACAGCTGGGGGTGGGCCTCCACTTCCGAGGTGAACGCGTGGGCCAGCGCGCCGATGAGTATCGAGCCGATGAGCGCGGTGCCCAGCGCCGAGCCGAGGTTCTGCGCCGTGAACTGCAGGCCGCCGACCTCGCTGCGTCCGGCCTCGCCGACGCTGGACTGCACGACGTTGCCCAGCTGGGAGGCGAGCAGTCCCATGCCGACGCCGAGCACCGCCATCGCACCGGCGAACTGCGCGTTGTCGATCTCCGGTTCGATGGTGGCGAGCAGCCACACGATGGCCGCGGCCAGCATCAGCAGGCCCAGCCGGACGACCCGGCGCGGCCCCATGCCGCGGCCGAGCCGGGCGGCGCCGAGAGAGGTGACGAGCATCGTGGCGGACACCGGCAGCAGCCTGAGCCCCGTCTCGAAGGCGTCGAAGCCCTGCACGACCTGCAGGTACAGGGGGATGGTGAAGAACAGCCCCAGCAGGATCAGGTTCTGGCTGAGCAGAGTGAGCAGCCCGGATCGCAAGGGCGGCCGGTGGAACAGGGACAGGTGCACCAAGGGGTCCGCGCCCGCGGCCTCGCGTCTGCGGGTCCAGCGCGCGAAGAGGGCCAGCACGGCCACACCGGCGGCGACGACGAAGAGGGTGGGTGCGAAGCCGAGGACGGTGAAGGGCGGGTCGCGGGGCTGCACCCAGCCCCAGGAGCTGCTCTGCAGCACGCCGAGCACGCCCAGCCCCAGCCCGGCCGCCGACAGGACCGCGCCGACGCCGTCCAGCCGGGGCGGCGGCCCGGTCCGCGCGGCCTCCTTGACCACCCGGTGGCACACCAGGACGACGGCTACGACCACGACCTCGCCCGCGAAGACGAGCCGCCAGGTCAGATAGGTCGTGACCCAGCCGCCGAGCAGCGGCCCCACCGCGATGCCGGCCCCCGCGAGTCCGCCGATCACCCCGTAGGCGACGGCCCGGTCCCTGCCGCGGTAGGCCTCGGCGACCAGGGCCGCCATCGCGGGCAGCACCATCGCGGCGCCGAGTCCCTCGATCACCGACCAGCCCAGCGCGAGCACCCACAGCGTGGGCGCCAGGGCGGTGAGGGCCGACCCGGTGCCGTAGACGATCAGGCCGAGCAGGAACAGCCGACGGCGGCCGTGGATGTCGCCCAGCCGGCCCCCGATGATCATGAATGCGGCCATGACCAGCGCGTACAGCGTGATGACGGCCTGGATGGCGGTGACCTCGGTGTGGAAGTCCTCGACCAGTTGGCTGATGGAGACGTTCATGACCGAGGTGTCCAGGACCATCAGGAACTGCGCCGTTCCCAGGACCATCAGGGCTCGCCAGCGTCCCACGGTGTCCACCACCTCGCCCAGAGTTCCCGGGCCCTCGCACGGCCCCGTCGGCGGCGGCCCCCTCCGTCGGGCCGCTCCCTCATCCAAGCGCCGGACCGGCCGCCCGCGCCTCACCCGTCACGGGGGACCCCCCGGGGTGCGGGTCCTCCCCCGCCCGGTGCGCCGCCCGTTACGTGTGCGGGCCCTCGCGCCGCGTGGTGGACTGGAAGGGCAACGGAGGGCGAGGAGCGTGGCCGCGGGCCGCTGCCCGGGGGCGACGGGCGGGCGTGGGACCTGCTCCCACGCGTCTCGTGAGGAGAAGCCATGGACAGCGTCGAAGAGATGGGGCCGGTCGACTACCTGGTCATCGAGTTCCCCGGCAACCGCATGACGGGCGAGGCGTTCCCGCTGCTGGTCGGTCTCGCCGACCGCGGCATCATCCGCATCATCGACCTCGCCTTCGTCCGGAAGGAGACCGACGGCTCGGTCGTCGGGCTGGAACTGCGGGACCTCGGTGACGAGGTCGATCTGTCGGTCTTCGAGGGAGCCTCGGCCGGCGTGCTCGATCAGAGCGACCTCGACGAGGCGGCCCAGGCGCTGGAGCCGGGCAACGCGGCCGCGGTGCTGGTCTACGAGAACCTGTGGGCCGCTCCGCTGGCCGCCGCGCTCAGGCGCAGCGGAGCACAGCTCGTCTCGAGCGGCCGCATACCGGTGCAGGCCCTGCTGGCGGCGCTGGACGCCACGGAGGAGACGGTGCCGCCCGGCGGCTCGGCCGTGGCCTGAACCGGCACCGCGCACCGCGCACCGCGCACGGACCTGATGGGAGATGACCGAACATGCCCGGACTGCTTCGGGGCGTCGCACGTACCGCCGTCGTCGCCGGCACCGCCACCGCCGTGTCCAACCGCGTCTCGCGGCGGCAGGCCGGCCGGTGGGCCCAGCAGGACTACGAACAGCAGGAACAACAGCAGTACGCACAGCAGCAGGCGCCACCCGCTCCCGCCGCACCACCGGCCGCCGCCGCCCCCGACCCCATGACCCAGAAGATCGATCAGCTCAAGCAGCTGGCCGACCTGAAGGCCCAGGGCGTCCTGACGGACGCGGAGTTCGAGAACCAGAAGCGCATGCTCCTGGGCTGAGCCCCAGGAAGCCGTGCCGCGCCACGGTCTACGCTCGGAGCGGTATGACCGCATCGCCCGACCCCCGCTCCCTCGACCGGCGCCTGGACGCCATCGGCCGCCAGCCCTTCCGGGCGAGGTTCCGCCTGCGCGGCCGGGACCGGGCGACGGCCGAGCTGAAGGGCCCGGCGACCATCCGGTGGCACGCCTACGACCTGATCGCGAAGCGACTGGCCCCGGCCGAGCCGTACAAGGACGGCAAGCAGACGCCGTACCGCGGGCACCCGGTCTTCGTCGCGCAGCACGCGACCGCCACCTGCTGCCGCGGGTGTCTGCAGCGGTGGCACGGGATTCCCAAGGGGCGGGAGCTGACCCGCGCCGAGCACGTGTACGTCGTGGACGTGATCTGCCGCTGGATCGAGCGCGAGATGACGGACGCGCCGTAGAGCCGGTCGGATCCGGTCACGGCGGCGCGCCGCCCTTCGCGGCCGGGACCCCTGTCGAGCCGGCCACCAGCACGAGATATCTTGATGTCGAGCAATGTTGCAGACGTGGAGCGGAGCACCCGGTGACTGACTCGACCATCATCTACACCTACACAGACGAGGCCCCGGCCCTGGCGACGCATTCGTTCCTGCCGGTGATCCAGGCGTACGCCTCGCAGGCAGGTGTGCCCGTGACGACCCGGGACATCTCGCTGGCCGGGCGCATCATCGCCGTCTTCCCGGAGTACCTGAACGAGGACCAGCGCATCGCCGACGCGCTGAGCGAGCTGGGCGAGCTGGCCAAGACCCCCGCGGCCAACATCATCAAGCTGCCGAACATCTCGGCGTCCATCCCGCAGCTGAAGGCCGCCGTCGCCGAGCTCCAGGGCAAGGGCTACGCGCTGCCGGACTACCCGGACGACCCGAAGACCGACGAGGAGCGCGAGATCCGCGCCCGCTACGACAAGGTCAAGGGCTCCGCCGTCAACCCGGTGCTGCGCGAGGGCAACTCCGACCGCCGGGCCCCCGCGTCGGTGAAGAACTACGCCAAGACCCACCCGCACCGCATGGGCGCCTGGACCGGCGAGTCCAAGACCAACGTGGTGACCATGGGGGAGAACGACTTCCGCTCCACCGAGAAGTCCGTGGTGATCTCCGAGGCCGGCACGCTGAAGATCGAGCTGGTCGGCGAGGACGGCACCACCACCGTCCTGAAGGAGTCCGTGCCGGTCCGCGAGGGCGAGGTCGTCGACGCGTCGGTCATGCACGTCGCCGAGCTCGAGCAGTTCCTCGCCGCGCAGGTCGCCCGCGCCAAGCAGGAGGGCGTCCTGTTCTCCGTGCACCTGAAGGCCACGATGATGAAGGTCTCCGACCCGATCATCTTCGGTCACGTGGTGCGCGCCTTCTTCCCGAAGACGTTCGCGAAGTACGGCCAGACCCTCAAGGCGGCCGGCCTGAGCCCGAACGACGGCCTCGGCGGCATCCTCAAGGGCCTGGAGAACCTGCCCGAGGGCGCCGAGATCAAGGCCTCCTTCGACGCGGAGATCGCCGAGGGCCCGGCCCTCGCCATGGTCGACTCCGACAAGGGCATCACCAACCTGCACGTGCCCTCGGACGTCATCATCGACGCCTCCATGCCGGCGATGATCCGCACCTCCGGCCACATGTGGGGCCCGGACGGCCAGGAGGCCGACACCCTGGCCGTCATCCCGGACTCCTCCTACGCGGGTGTCTACCAGGCCGTCATCGAGGACTGCCGCGCCAACGGCGCCTACGACCCGTCCACCATGGGCTCGGTGCCGAACGTCGGCCTGATGGCGCAGAAGGCCGAGGAGTACGGCTCCCACGACAAGACCTTCGAGCTCGCCACGGCCGGCACGGTCCGTGTGGTCGACGCCGCGGGCAACGTGCTGATCGAGCAGCCGGTCGCCGCCGGTGACATCTTCCGCGCCTGCCAGACCAAGGACGACCCGATCCGCGACTGGGTCAAGCTGGCCGTCACCCGCGCCCGCGCCACCGGCGACCCGGCGGTGTTCTGGCTGGACGAGACCCGCGCCCACGACGCGCAGCTCATCGCCAAGGTCCGGCAGTACCTGCCGGAGCACGACACCGAGGGCCTGGACATCAGGATCCTGTCCCCGGTCGAGGCCACCAAGCTGTCGGTGGAGCGCATCCGCCGCGGCGAGAACACCATCTCGGTGACCGGCAACGTGCTGCGCGACTACCTGACCGACCTCTTCCCGATCCTGGAGCTGGGCACCAGCGCCAAGATGCTGTCGGTCGTCCCGCTGATGGCGGGCGGCGGCCTGTTCGAGACGGGCGCCGGCGGCTCCGCGCCGAAGCACGTCCAGCAGCTGGTCAAGGAGAACTACCTGCGCTGGGACTCCCTCGGTGAGTTCTTCGCGCTCGTCCCGTCCTTGGAGCAGTACGCGACGGCCACCGGCAACACCCGCGCCAAGGTCCTCGCCGACACCCTCGACCGCGCCACGGCGACCTTCCTCAACGAGGACAAGTCCCCGACCCGTCGCGTCGGCGGCATCGACAACCGCGGCAGCCACTTCTACCTGTCCCTGTACTGGGCGCAGGAGCTGGCCCGGCAGACCGACGACGCCGACCTGGCCAAGGCCTTCGCGCCGCTCGCCGAGACCCTCGCGGCGGCCGAGCAGCAGATCGTGGACGAGCTGATCGCCGTCCAGGGCAAGCCGGCCGACATCGGCGGCTACTACCAGGTCGACAAGGCCAAGGCGGACGCGGTCATGCGCCCGTCGGCCACCTGGAACGAAGCCCTGGCGTCCCTGAGCTAGTCTCCGCGACGCCCGAGCCGCCCTCGTGAGCGGCCCTCCGCCCCGGCCGGTGTCCCCGGCCGGGGCGGAGGCGTATCAGAACCGGTCCGACACCCCGGTCCCGCACCGGGCCACCGACGACACCTCCCGGGAGCCGCCCGTGTCCAGCTTCGAACTCCTGCCCGGTGACCCCGGCTCGCCCGTGCTGCTGCACGTGCCCCACTCCGCGCGGGCCGTCCCGCAGGACGTGCGGGCCGGCATCGTGCTGGACGACGCAGCTCTGGAACGGGAGTTGGACCACATCACGGACGCGCACACCGCCGAGCTGGCCGGGCGGGCCGCCGCGCTGGCCGGGGTGACGCCGTGGCGGTTCGTGAACCGGCTGTCCCGGCTGGTCGTGGACCCCGAGCGGTTCCCGGACGAGCGGGAGGAGATGACGGCCGTCGGGATGGGGGCCGTGTACACACGGACCACGCACCGAGCCGAGCTGCGGCCCGCCGGCACCGATCCGGAGCCGCTGCTCGAGCGGTACTTCCGGCCGTACGCCGCCGCCATGACGGAGGCGGTCGCCGGGCGGCTGGCCGCGACCGGGCGGGCCGTGGTGATCGACGTGCACTCCTATCCGACCGCGCCGCTGCCCTACGAGCTGCACGGGAGCGGGCCGCGCCCGCCGGTGTGCCTGGGCACCGACGCCTTCCACACCCCGCCGGAGCTGACCGCGGCGGCCCGCGAGGCGTTCGCGTTCTGCGGGGAGACCGGGCTGGACAGCCCGTTCGCCGGGACGTACGTGCCGCTGGAGTTCTACGGCACCCACGCCCGGGTGCACGCCCTGATGGTGGAGATACGGCGGGACGTCTACATGGCCGAGCCGGGCGGACCCGCGGGTCCGGGGCTGGACCGGCTCGCCTCCGCGCTGGCCGCGCTCGTCGACGCCCTGTAGCCCTCCGGCTGGAGCACTCCCGCAGGACAGGGGCGGTGCACCGTACCAGGGTGGAGGGCATGACGACCGTGGAGAGAAGCACGCCCGCCGGCGAGGAGCCGCCGCCACCCGTCCGGGACTGGCCCGCGCTCGACCTGGACGGGACGGGCTTCGACCCGGTGCTCGCCGAACTGATGCGCGAAGGCCCGCTGACCCGGATCCGGCTGCCGTACGGCGAGGGCTGGGCGTGGCTGGCCACCCGTCACGAGGACGTACGGCTGATCACCAACGATCCGCGGTTCGGCCGCGCCGAGGTGACCAGCCGTCAGGTGACCCGTCCCGCCCCGAACTTCGCGCCTCGCCCGGGCTCGCTCGCCTGGGCCGACCAGCCGGACCACAACCGGCTGCGCAAGCAGATCGCGGGCGCCTTCACGGTGGGCGCGATGAAGCGGCTGCGGCCCCGCGCACAGGCGATCCTCGACGAGCTGGTGGACGGGGTCGTCCGCGACGGCCCGCCCGCCGACCTGGTCGAGCGGGTGCTGGAACCGTTCCCGCTCGCCGTCGTCAGCGAGATGATGGGGGTACCGGCCGCCGACCGGGACCAGGTGCACGCCTGGACCCGGGAGATCATCTCCACCCACGGGGCCGAGGCCGCCGACCGCGCCAAGACCGGCCTGTACGGCTGGATCAGGACGATCGTCCGGGCCCGCGCCACCAGCACCGACGAGGACGTCTACGCGCTGCTCGGCAGCGCCGTGGCGCGCGGGGAGATCGGCGAGGAGGAGGCCGTCGGGCTCGCCGGCCCGCTGCAGATCGGCGGCGAGGCGGTCACGCACAACTGCGGACAGATGCTGTTCCTCGCGCTGACCCGGCCGGAGCTGATGGAGCGTCTGCGGGCGCGCCCGGGGGCGCGCGGCCCCGTCCTGGACGAGCTGCTGCGGTACGTCCCGCACCGCAGCACCGTCGGGCTCGCCCGGATCGCGCTCGAGGACGTGGAGATCGCCGGTCACCGGATCGCGGCGGGCGACCCGGTGTACGTCTCCTACCTCGCCGCCAACCGCGACCCGGACGTCTTCCCCGACCCGGACGCCATCGACCCGGACCGCGACCCCAACCCGCACCTGGCGTTCGGCAACGGCCCGCACCACTGCACCGGCGCGGTCCCGGCCCGGCTGCAGCTCGAGCTGCTGGTCGACACGCTGCTGGACCGGCTGCCGGGGCTGCGGCTCGCCGTGCCGCCCGAGCAGGTGCAGTGGCGGCACCGGACGATGATCCGCGGGCCGCGGACCCTGCCCGTGACCTGGTGAGCCGTCAGACCCGCAGCCACTCCGTGACGATCACCTCCGCACCGGTTTGAAGTCTGAGCGCGAACGGACCGGCCGGCGGGGTGTCGCTGGTGAACCGGCCGAGGGTGTCGACGGTGACCGGACGGACGGTCTGCGGAGCGCCGAGCACCTCGATCCGCGCCGGCTGCGGCGGCAGCACCTGCCCCATCAGCCCGTCCTCGGTGACCTCGACGTCGACGGTGACGTCACCCGCGCGGAACGTCAGCATGCGCGGCGCGTCCGTGACGCCCCGGACCGGGAGCGCGTCCACGAGCGAGTCGAAGGTCAGCTCGGCGAGCCCGGCGTCGAGGTCGTGCAGCAGGTAGGCGTCCAGCGCCACCTGGAGCAACTCGGCCGGGACGGGGTCCAGGACACCGGCCGCCCGCCGCAACTCCTCCTCCAGCAGCGCGTCCTCGGGCCCGCCGAGGTCCGGACCGTCGTGCCCGGGCCGTGTCCCGTCGCCGCTCATAGCGCACCCCGTGCGTCGATCCGGGCCCGCAGCCGGCGCAGACAGCGCTGGCGCAGCGGGCCGATGCTGCCGACCGCGATACCGAGCGCGGCCGAGATCTCCAGGTAGCTGGGCGGCGGGGAGGAGATCAGCACGCGCAGCAACTGCCTGCAGCGCTCCCCCAGTCCGTCCAGCTCCTGCCAGAGGCGGCGGGCCCGCTCGGCCCGGTCCGCCTCGTCCTCCGAGTCGATCAGCGACTCCTCCGGCGTCCGTTCCTCACTGGCCCGGTCGAGCACGCGCGGATCGTCGGTCAGGGTCAGCCGCGTCAGGCTCTTGAGCACCTTCAGGCACTCGTGCCGGGCGGTGCTGGCCAGCCAGGCGCCGGCCTTGTCGGGTTCCCGGATCCGGCCCAGGTGCTGGGCGAAGCGGAACCACACCGTCTGGTAGACCTCGTGCCCGTCGGCGTCGGAGAGCCGGTGGGCGCGCACGACCGACCACACCAGCGGGCTCATGCCCTCCACCAGCGCCTTCCAGGCCGCGGCGTCCCCGTCGACGGCGGACTGGACCAACGCGCCGACCTCTGTACGGTCCACGGCTCCACCCCTCGTGTACGGCAGATCATCGTACGCCGTGGAGCGGAGCGTTCCGGCCCTCATGCGGGCACCGCGGGGGTAGGGAGCGGGACCGGCCGCCAGGTGGGCGGGCGCAGCGCCGGGACACGCGCCCCGCGCACCTCCGCGCGGTCGGAGGTGGCCGCCAGCAGCGCGGTGCGCGCGGCACGCGGATCGCGCTCCCCGTGCGCCGTCATGTGGGCGGCGACCAGGCCCGCGACGACCGGGGTGGCGAACGAGGTGCCGCTCCACTGCGCGAGGCCGTCGAACATCACCTGGTCGGGCTTGGCCCCGGTGCTCTCCCGGCCCTCGCTCAGCAGCCCGGTGTGGCGCGGGTACTGGCAGGTGCAGGGGTAGGCGAACCCGTACCGGCAGGTGTCGTAGGTGGAGTGCTGGTACACGTACGGCACGGGGGTGCCGAAGCCGGTGAGGGCGCTGGTGAGGCGCTCGCCGGGGGCGTAGACCCGCACCCAGGGGCCGTGGTTGCTGAAGCAGGCCGCGCCGTCGCCGTCCGCGCGGAGCGCCCCGACCGACAGCACGCTGTCCGCGTGGTCGGGCAGGGCCGCGTAGGCGGCGGGCCAGAAGGGGACGTCGCTGGCGTCGTTGCCGGCGGCGGCGACCAACAGGGTGCGCTGTCCGCTGAGTTCGCGCATGAACGCGTCCAGTCCGATCAGGCCGTCGGGGTCGCCGCTGGGCGTGCCGGCGGAGAGGCTGATGATGTCGGGCCAGCCGCCCTGGTCGACGGCCTCGAAGAGTCGGGCGCCGAACTCGGACTCCAGGACGGCGCCCGCGTCGTTCAGGGTGCCCCGGACGGTGACGTCGGTGCCGGGGGCGACGGCCGCGAGGAGCCCGGCGATGAACGTGCCGTGGCCGACGTACTGGCGGAGCACGCCGTCGCCGTCGGTCTCGGCGCGCTGGGCGTCGCCCGTGGTGTGGGCGAGCAGGGGGTAGGAGCGGTGGTCGTGCACCAGGCCCGTGTCGATCACCAGGACACCGACCGCGGTGTCCGGGTCGTGACCGCCCTCGGCGGGGCCGGGGTTGGGGATCTGCGTGCGCGGGACCGGGACCGGTTCGTCGCCGGGGCAGGCGTTGACCGCGATGTGCACCACGTGGTTGCGGCCGACCAGCCGGCGTCCCGCGCGTCCCTCGGCCTCCCGCAGGGCGCGCAGGGCGTGCGGGACGGCGTCCTCGCCCCCGGCCGGGTCGGCGACCCGAATGCGGGTGACGCCGGTGCGGTGGGCCGGCTGGCTCACTCGGCGCACGTGGTCCGGGAGAAGGCCGGCGGTGGCGGTGAAGTGGGCGCGTACGGCGTCCTCGACGACCCTGGCCTCCTCGCCGTCGCGGGCGAGGACGACGCCCTTCTCGTAGAGGAGGTGCGCTTCGTCCCGCGGTCCCATCGTCAGGGGAACCTCGGGCAGGGAGCGCTGGATGTGGTCGAACTGCTCGTGGAATCGCTGTGGTGCCATGGCGTGTCCTCCCCCTGGAGACGGTGTTCGGCAGTGAGAGCCGCGAGGCCACCGTCTGATACAGCAGGCCACTACCATGCGAGGCGTGACAGCGGGAAGCGAGTCGGTTCTCGAACTGCTGCCCATGGTGTTCGCCGACCCGGGCGAGGCCCGGGCACGCGCGGATCAGGTGCTGCACGCCGATCCGCCGCCGCTGCACGCCAGCGTCGCCCACCAGGTGCTCGGCATCTGGCAGCGGGACTTCGGCGACCTCAGGATCGCGCTGCGGCATCTGCGCCGTGCCCGGTTCCTCGCCGCGCGCGCCGACTCGGCCGACCGGGAGGCGGACGTGCTCGCGACCCTGGGGGTCGCACTGGTGCACGCGGGGCGCACGCGGCAGGGGCTCGCTTCGTTCGAGCGGGGGGTCGCGCGCGGCAGCGGACACACCCGGGCCCGGGTGCTGTTCCGGCGGGCCTACGTGTGGTGGGTGCTGGGGCATCACCGGGAAGCTCTGGAGGACGTACGGCGGGCGCTGCCGGTGCTCAGGCAGCTCGCCGACGACATCTGGACCGCGCGGGCGCTGACCCTGCGGGCGACGGTACATCTGGCGCTCGGCGCGGTGGACCGGGCGCTCGCGGACTTCACGGCGGCCGAGCAGCTGTGGGAGACCACCGGCCAGGAGCACGACAAGGCCGACGTGGTGGAGAGCAGGGGGCTGGCCGCGTTCCGGTCCGGGGACATTCCGGTGGCGCTGCGGCTGCTGGACGAGGCGGAGGAGCGGTACGCGAAGCTCGGCACCCCGACGTACATGCTGTCCCTGCGGCGCTGCGAGGTGCTCAGGGCGGCGGGGCTCGCCCCGGAGGCGCTGGCCGAGGCGGACGCGGCGATCGCGCTGCTGGACCGGATCGGCGGGCAGTCCACCCGGAAGGCCGAGCTGCTGCTCGCCGCCGCGCGGGCCGCCCGCTCGGCCGGGGACGCGCCCACGGCGATCGCCCGCGCCGCCGTCGCGGTACGCCTGTTCGCGGCGCAGCGGCGCAGCTGGTGGGAGACCCATGCCCGGCTGGTGCTGATCGAGGCGCGGGTGGCGGCCGGGCGCCGGTCGGGGAGGATGGTCGCGGACGCGGCTGCGGTCGCCGAGCGACTCGCCGCCTGCGGCTCGCCGGCCGCGCCGGAGGCGTCGCTGCTCGCGGGCCGGATCGCGCTGGCCCTCGGCCGGCCGGCGGACGCCGAACGGCATCTGGCGGTGGCGGCGCGCAGCCGGCACGGCGGGCCGCCCACCCCCCGGGTGTCGGGGTGGGTGGCGCAGGCGCTGCGGGCGCGGGCGGCCGGTTCCCGGCGGGGCGTGCTGGAGGCCTGCCGGCGCGGCCTCGACGTACTGGACGACCACCGTATGACGCTGGGCGCCTCGGAGCTGCGCGCCCATGCGACCGCGCAGGGCGCCGAACTGGCGGCGATGGCCCAGGAGGCGAGCCTCGCCCAGGGCGGTCCGCGACGGCTGCTGGTGTGGAGCGAGCGGTGGCGGGCGACCGTGCTGTCCGCACCGCCGACCCGGCCGCCCGCCGACCCGGCGCTGCTGAGGACTCTGACCGCCTACCGGGAGATAGCGGCCCGCGCGGAGGACGCCCGCCGGGAGGGCCGCCCGGTGCCCGTGCTGGAGCGCGAACAGCGGCGGCTGGAACGGGAGATCCGCTCCCGCACCCACCACATGCGCGGCGCCGCGCCGCACGAGGGGGACCGGTTCGACGCGGGCCGGCTGCTGGACCGGCTCGGCGACGGGCGGCTGGTGGAACTGGCCGTGGTGGGCGGCCGGGTGCACGTCCTGCTGTGCGGGCAGGGGAAGGTGCGGCGGTTCACGGGCGGGCCGCTCGCGGAGGCGGTGGCCGAGGCCGAGTACGTCCAGGCGGGGCTGCGCCGGCTCGCGCATCCCGGGGCGGAGGCGCGGCTGCCGCTGGTGGAGGCGGCGGGCCGGCGGCTGCAGGAGCTGCTGCTGGGCGGCGCCGTACCGCATCTGGGCCCGGGTCCGGTGGTGATCGTGCCGCCGGGGGCGCTGCACCGGGTGCCGTGGGCGCTGCTGCCCGCGCTGCGCGACCGGGTGCTCAGCGTGTCGCCGTCGGCCGGCAGCTGGCTGCGCGCCCGGGAGACCGAGCCGCCGCCGGACGGCCGGGCCGTGCTGGTGCGCGGCCCCGGCCTGGCGACGGGCGGCGCGGAGGTGCCGGAACTGGCGGACCGGTACGGGACGGCGACGGTCCTCGAGGGTGAGGACGCGCAGGTGCCGCGGGTGCTGGCGGAACTGGACGGTGCGGGCCTCGCACACCTCGCGGCGCACGGCACGTTCCGTGCGGACAGCCCGCTGTTCTCCGCCCTCCGGATGGCCGACGGCCCGCTGATCGTGCACGACTTGGAGCGCCTGGCCCGCAGCCCGTACCGGATCATCCTGTCCAGCTGCGACACCGCCCGTCTCGCCTCGGTCGGCGCCGACGAACTGCTCGGCCTGGTCACGGCGTTGCTGCCGCTGGGCACGGCCGGGGTGGTGGCGAGCAGTGCCCCGGTCAACGACGCGGCCGTGGTCCCGCTGATGCTGGCCCTGCACAAGGGCCTCGAGACGGGCCTGTCCCTGGCCGAGGCCCTCCGCGACGCCCGCGCCGCGCTGCCCGGGGACACGGTGCACCAGGCGACGGGCTGGGCGTTCGCGGCGTTCGGCGCCGCCTGAGGGACGCGTTCACGCCGGCTCGCTCTCCGGCAGCTCCACCAGCCAGGGCAGCGCTCCCCGGTCCCCCGTACCGAGCCGGGTGTACGCGCTGTACAGGTGGTTGCCGACCGTCCGCACCGACAGCGTCAGCTTCTCGGCGATCTCCCGATTGCTCAGGCCCGCCGCCGCGAGCGTGACGATCTGCCGCTGCCGCGCGGTGAGTTCGCCGAGGACGAGCCCGTCCAGCACCGGTGTCCGCGCACCCTGGCAGCGGCGGGCGAGCGCGACCGCGCGGGTCCGGGAGTAGCGTGCGGCACGTGGGTCGCGATGGGCCCGTACGGCCTGTGCGTGGGCCTCGGCCGCGAACAGCAGGAAGCCGCGCTCCTCCAGGTCCCGTGCGGCCCGGTCCAGTGCGGCCCCGTCCGCCCGCGCGAGCGCGTCCGCGTGCCGGGCGAGCACGCTGCCCGCCGGCAGCCGCCCGGCGCCCCGCTGGGGCTCGCCGAGGCGTACGGCGTCGTAGCGGGCGTACACGTCGTCGCCCCCGGCCGTCGTGGACTCCCCGCCGGCCAGCCGGAGTTCCGTACGGCAGTCCGCGTCCCCCGGCGTCTGCCGCAACCCCTCCCGCGCCCAGGCCTCCGCGTCCCGCAGCTCGCCCCGCAGGCGCGCGTACCGGGCCCGGACGGCGGCGTACCCGGTCGGCAGGGCGGCGTCCTCCGCCACCAGCCACTCCCCCACCGGCGTCGGCACCGCCCGGACGTCCAGCTCCTCGATCCGCCGCACGAGCATGCGCTGTTCGGCGTCCGCGGCCGGGCCGTGCGCGCCGGCCTCCCGCGTCAGCCGGCGGGCGCGCACCCGGCCGGTCGTGGCGCGCAGGGCCGGGCCGTACAGGGGATGGGCGAGGGTGACGGCGCCGTCCCGGTCGTCCACGGCGATCAGTCCGTCCGCCTCCAGGCGTTCGAGGGCATCCAGGTCCAGGCCGTCCAGCGGCATCGGCGCCGGCTCGGCGAACGCGAGCCGTTCCAGGGTCTCGCGTTCGTCGGGGGCGGACCGCCCCAGCAGGGGTGCGAGACGTTCACGCACGGCCGCGGTGACCGGCAGCGCGCCCCGCCAGGCCCGCTCCCCCGTGCCGGGCACCGGGACCAGCCGCCCGGAGCCGCCGAGCGCGCCCACCAGGTCGCGCAGCAGCCGCAGGTCGCCCTGGCATACGTGGTGCAGCCGGCGCACGGTGAGCCGCTCCAGGCCGGCCGGGGCGAGCAGCCGGGCGGTGTCCTCGCGGGGCAGCGGCGCGAGGGCCAGCCGGGGCAGCACCTCCCCGGTCCACAGCCGGGACACCGCGCCCGGCGTGGGGACACCGTCCACCGCGGCCACGACCAGCCGGGTGCGTCCCTGTACGGCGAGCTGGTGGACCACGGCCGCGGAGGCCTCGTCCAGCAGGTGGGCGTCGTCCACGACGAGCAGCCGGAAGGCGGACAGGATCTGCACCGCGCGCTGCGCCGAGACACCGTCGCGCAGCAGGTGCGCGAACGCCGCGAAGGGCAGGTCCCGGGCCTCGGGCGTGCCGGTCACCCGGGCGTGCTCCGTGCCCCGGACCGCCTCCGTGATCAGCCGGGTCTTGCCGTGGCCCGCCGGCCCGGTCACCACGATGCCGTGCCGCCCGGCGGTCAGCGAACCGCGCACCAGCTCCAGTTCGTCCTCCCTGCCGGTGAACGGCCAGGGCAGCTCCGGGGTCGTCGCGTCCTGTTCGTAAGTCCTCACATCATCCGGAGCGCGGGTACTCAGGTTTGATACAGGGCGACTTGAGTAGCCCTCGACTCAGGCGCCCGGCAGCGGCGGAGGGGCACGCTGGCCGCACGACCCGACGCCTCTTCGGACGAAGAGAACCTCAGGGCCGGCACCGGGGGAGCGGTCGCGGACGTCACCTACGGGGGAGGTGGCGTCCGCGACCACGCCGCTGCTCGGGGGGACGACGGGTCCGGCGCGCTACGAGGCAGCCCTCTCGGGCGCGGTGGCGGCGTCTGGGTGGGCGAGACCCAGGTGCTCACGCAGGGTCGTGCCCTCGTAGTCGGCGCGGAAGACGCCCCGCTCCTGGAGCAGGGGGACGACCTTGTCGGCGAAGAGGTCGAGGCCGCCGGGCGTGATGTGCGGGACCAGGATGAAGCCGTCCGCGGCGTCAGCCTGCACGAAGTCGTCGATGGTCTGCGCGACCGTCGTCGGGGACCCTATGAAGGTCTGCCGGTTGCCGGTGTTGACGACCAGGTCGCGGATCGACCACTTGTTGGCCTCGGCGAGCTGCCGCCACTCGCGGGCGATGGCGATCGGGTCCCGGTACATCCGCACCTGGGCGCGCCCCTGGGAGATGTGCTCCTCGCTCACCAGCGGGTCGACGTCGGGCAGCGGGCCGTCCGGATCGTGGCCCGACAGGTCCCGGTTCCAGACGAACTCCAGGTGCTTGAGGGCGGTGGCACCGCTCACCTGCTGCCGGCGCACCTCACGGGCGAGTTCGGCCGCCTCGGCGTCGGTGTCACCGAGGACGAAGGTCGCGGCGGGCAGGATGAGCAGCTGGTCGGGCCGGCGGCCGTACGCGGCGAGGCGGGACTTGACGTCCGTGTAGAACGCCCGGCCCTCCTTCAGGGTGGAGTACCGGCTGAAGATCGCGTCCGCGCCGGCGGCGGCGAACTCACGGCCCTCGTCGGAGTCGCCCGCCTGGAAGATCACCGGCCGGCCCTGCGGGGAGCGGGGGACGTTGAACCGGCCGTGGATGTCGAAGTGTTTCCCGTGGTGCGCGAAGGCGCCCGCCCGGGCGTCCCGCAGGAAGGTGCCCGCGGCCTGGTCGGCGAGGATCTCGTCGCCGCGCCAGGAGTCGAACAGCTCGTGCGCGGTGGCGAGGAACTCCTTGGCGCGGGAGTAGCGCTCCTCCTGCGGCAGGAAGCCGCCGCGGCGGAAGTTCTCGCCGGTGAAGGCGTCCCAGGAGGTGACCACGTTCCACGCGGAGCGGCCGCCGGAGAGGTGGTCGAGGCTGGCGAACTGGCGGGCCACCTCGTACGGCTCGTTGAACGTGGAGTTGATGGTGCCGGTCAGGCCGAGCCGGTCGGTGACGGCGGCGAGCGCGGACAGCACGGTGAAGGTGTCGGGGCGGCCGACGACGTCCAGGTCGTATATCTCGCCGCCCTGTTCGCGCAGCCTCAGTCCCTCGGCGAGGAACAGGAAGTCGAACTTGGCGCGTTCGGCGGTCTGCGCGAAGGCCGACGTCGGTCTCCGCGCCGGTGAGGGTCTTCTGGTCCGGCTCACGGCCCGCAGCACCGGGCTGCCGGACTGCCGGGCGAGGGCCGGCACGATGCCGCCGAGCAGGCCCAGGACCGCTCCCGGCCCGGTCGGTGCGGCGGAGGAACACGCTTCGTTACCGTCGTTTTTGACGGAGCGTCGCTGAACGGGCCCCGTGCCTCGGCAAGGGAGAGGGCGGCACCTGGGAGTTCGCTCATGGCCGCTCCGACGGAGTCGGAACATCCCCTGGATCACGGTGCGCGGATGCCGCGGGCCGCCACGGCACTGCGGCACTGCGGCACTCGAAGGTCAACGGCCGTCCGCGGGCTGGACGTTCCCGCCCGGTTCTCACCTGCGCGAAGTGTCCGGGCTGTCCGGGAGGAGGCTCGCCCAGTCCAGGATCTGGACGGCGGCTCCGGCGGCCTCCAGTCCCTGGCACCCGCCGTGATGGCGGCGGGCGATGCCGTCGAGGTCGAGGTGCGCGCCGAAGGCGGGGTGCGCGGCGAGGCGGCGGGCACAGCCCCACAGGGCGCGGTGGCCGGCGATGCGCTGCACGGCGGAGGCGTCGAGGTGGAAGCGGTGGACGGTGTCGAGCTGCACCAGCGTCACCCACAGGGCGACGTCGGCGGCGGTGAACCGGCCGTCGACCAGGTGGTCCTCGCCGGTCAGCACCCGCTCCAGCCGGCCCAGGGTGTCGAGGAGCACCTCCAGTGCGGCGGCCCGCTCGGCCGGGTCGGCACCGGCCCGGCCGGCGCGCTGGGCGGCCTCCTCGACGCCCTCGGCACACATGCGCTCGACGGCCTCGATCACGGACTCCGCGCCCCGCGGGTACAGGCCGGCGCGGTCGGCGCGCGGGAAGCGGTCCAGGTCGCGCAGGATGTCCGGGGCATGGGTGCTGACGATGCGTCCGGACCAGTCGTCGCTGAGCACGGGCGCGAGGGCGGGACCGGTGTAGTGGTGCGCGCTCGCCTCGTACAGCGGGCGCAGCTCCGTGTGCCCGCCGCCGGGACGGTCCGGCACGGCGGGCAGGAAGGTGACCGGACAGCTGTCGCCGAGGCCGAGGAGGCTGTGCCCGACCGCGAGACGCAGCCCGTCGGGACACGCGGTCGACAGATGGAGCCGGTAGCGGTGGGGCACGGCGTGGTGGCCGCTGCGTGCGTCCCGGCCGAGCCGGCCCCGGAAGACGGGGGCGGCGCGGTGGACGGACGGGACGGCGGCGAGCGGAGTGGTGGACATGCGTCTCCCCGGGTCGTGGGCGTACGGCTGGGCGAGCGGAGGGGCGTCGTCGATCGGCGGGCGGGGCTCGGTTCGGTGCTCGGTGCGCGGAGCCCGGCTCAGCGCCCGGGGCTCGGTGCTCCGTGCGGCATGCCGATCGCGCTGCAGACGCGCAGCAGGTCGATGTGGCGGCGGGAGGTGAGCAGGGGTGCGCTAGCCGGCTTCCGGACCGCTCGGCCGGGGGCCGTCTCGAGGCGCACCATGATTTCCTACCTGTTCACTAGGATTCCCTCAGTGGAGTGTCGATCCGGGCCCGTGCGGCGTCAAGAGGGCGTCCACGCCTGGGACTCCGGACGGGGGACGTCGGCGCGGACGAAGGAAGGGACGGCGCGGACGACAGAAGGACGGGGGCGCGGACGACCGTGTCCGCTGTCTCCTCAGATCCAGGAACATGTGACATAGTACTGGCGTGGCGATGCGACTGACCTGCGATGTCGTGGTCGTCGGAGCCGGGATGGTGGGTGCGGCCTGTGCCCTGTACGCCGCGCGGACCGGCCTCGACGTGCGCGTGGTGGACCGGGGCCCGGTGGCCGGCGGAACCACCGGCGCGGGCGAGGGCAACCTGCTCGTCTCCGACAAGGAGCCGGGCCCGGAACTCGAACTCGCCTTGCTGTCCGCCCGGTTGTGGGCGCAGCTGGCGGACGAGCTGGGCGCGGCGATCGAGTACGAACCCAAGGGCGGTCTCGTGGTCGCCCGGGACCCCGGTGCGCTCGGCGCGCTGCGGGACTTCGCCGACGGCCAGCGGTCCGCCGGGGTCGTGGCCGAGCCGGTCACCGGGGGCGAACTTCCCTCCCTGGAGCCGCACCTGGCCCCCGACAGGGCGGGCGGGATGCTTTATCCGCAGGACGCCCAGGTCATGCCCGCGCTGGCCGCCGCCCATCTGCTGCGCGCGTCGGGCGCCCGGTTGCACACGGGCCGGACGGTGACCGGGGTGCTGCGCGGGGCGGACGGCGCGGTGCTCGGGGTCCGTACCGACCGGGGGGACATCCACGCGCCGGCGGTGGTGAACGCGGCCGGCACGTGGGGCGGCGACCTCGCGGCGCTCGCGGGCGTCCGGCTGCCGGTACTCCCCCGGCGCGGCTTCGTCCTCGTCACCGAGCCGCTGCCCCGTTTGGTACGGCACAAGGTGTACGCGGCCGACTACGTGGCGGACGTGGCCAGCGGCTCGGCCGCCTTGCGCACCTCGCCGGTGGTGGAGGGCACGGCGGCCGGCCCGGTGCTGATCGGCGCGAGCCGGGAGCGGGTCGGCTTCGACCGCTCGTTGTCGCTCCCCGCCGTACGGGCGTTGGCGGCAGGGGCGATCGGGCTGTTCCCCTTCCTGCGGGGGGTGCGCGCCCTGCGCACGTACGCGGGTTTCCGGCCGTACCTGCCCGACCACCTCCCGGCGATCGGACCCGACCCCCGGATGCCGGGACTGTTCCACGCCTGCGGCCACGAGGGCGCCGGCATCGGACTCGCCACCGGCACCGGGCAGTTGATCGCGCGGACCCTCACCGGGAAGGCGGCGGAACTGGATCTGACGCCGTTCCGGCCGGAGCGGTTCGACCCCGACACGGACGGAGGCGACACCCGGTGAATCCGATGGAGTTGGTGCGGGCCCGGCCGGACGGTGCGTTCACCGTCACCTTCGACGGGCGGCCCGTGCGGGCGCTGCCCGGGCAGACGGTCGCGGCGGCGCTGTGGGCGGCGGGCGTGACGGCCTGGCGCAGCACCCGCGACGGGGGGCGGCCCCGCGGGGTGTTCTGCGGGATCGGCGTGTGCTTCGACTGCCTGGTGACCGTCGACGACCGCCCGAACCAACGGGCCTGCCTGGTGCCGGTGGCCCCGGGCGTTGACATCCGCACACAGGAGGGGACGGGCCGCGAGGATGACTGAGCTACCGCGCCTCGCCGTCGTCGGGGCGGGCCCGGCAGGACTCGCCGGGGCACTGGCGGCGGCCGCACAGGGCGTCCACGTGACCCTCGTCGACGCGGCCGACCGGGCGGGCGGCCAGTTCCACCGGCAGCCCGCCGCCGCGCTGGGCGCCCGTCGGCCCCAGGCGCTGCACCACCAGTGGCGCACCTGGCAACGGCTTCGGGACGGACTCGCCCGTCACGTCGCCGCCGGGACGATCCGTCACCTGAGGGACCATCATGTCTGGTGCGTGGCACGGGACCCGGCGCGCCTGACGGTTCACGCCCTGCGCGGACCGGGCCAGGAGGAGGGCGTCGCGGTCCGCGCCGACGCCGTGCTGCTCGCCACCGGCGGTTACGAGTACGTGCTCCCGTTCCCGGGCTGGACGCTGCCCGGGGTCCTCACGGCGGGCGGCGCGCAGGCCATGCTCAAGGGCGGGCTGGTGCTGCCGGGACGGACGGTCGTGGTCGCGGGCACCGGACCGCTGCTGCTGCCGGTGGCGACCGGGCTCGCCGCGGCGGGCGCGCACGTGGCCGCGCTGGTGGAGTCCGCCGACCCCACGGCCCTGGCGCGCCGGGCGCCGGCCCTGGCCGCGGAGCCGGGCAAGCTCGCCGAGGGCGCCGGGTACGCGGGACGGCTGTTGCGGCACCGGGTGCGCGTCCTGGCCCGGCACACCGTGGTCGAGGCGCGCGGCGGGGACCGGCTGGAGGCGGTCACCGTCGCCGCCCTGGACCGGGACGGGCGGGTCAGGCCGGGCAGTGCCCGCCGCATCCCCTGCGACGCGCTCGCCGTCGGACACGGCATGCTGCCCCACACCGACCTCGCCGAGACCCTCGGCTGCACCCTGTCGGGCACGGACGTACGGGTCGACGCCGAGCAGCGCACCGACGTGCCCGGCGTCTGGGCCGCCGGGGAGACGACAGGTATCGGCGGTGCGGCCCTCGCCCTGGCCGAGGGGCACATCGCGGGGCGCTCGATCGCCGCCCGGCTGCACGGCACCGTCCCCGACCCGCGTGACTGGACCTCGGCCGCCCGGGCCCGGGCCCGGCTGCGGTCGTTCTCCGCCGCGCTCGACGCGGTGTACGCGCCACCGGCGGGCTGGGCCGGAGAGGTCACGGACGACACGGTCGTGTGCCGTTGCGAGGACGTCACGGCCGGTGCGCTCCGCGAGGCCGCCGACGGGCTCGGCGCCTCGGACCTGCGCAGCGTGAAGCTGCTCACCCGGGCCGGGATGGGCTGGTGCCAGGGCCGGATGTGCGCGCCCGCGGTGGCCGCACTGACCGGCTGCCCGCTCACGCCGGGACGCCGGCCCTTCGCGCGGCCGGTACCGCTAGGCGTCCTGGCCGCTCTGCCCGAACCGGACTGACACCCCGGCTCCGCAAGGACCGGCATCCGCCAACCAGTGGTATGTCACACCCTACGAAATGGGAGACGACACATGACGCAGACCCGCCGCCACCCCTGGCGCGGCATCCTCGTGGCCACCGCGCTCCCCCTCCGCGAGGACCACTCCGTCGACCACGACCGCTACGCCGAGCACTGCGCCTGGCTGGTCGGACACGGCTGCGACGGCGTCGTACCGAACGGCTCGCTCGGCGAGTACCAGGTGCTCACCCCGGCGGAACGCGCCCGGGTGGTGGAGACCGCCGTGGCCGCGATCGGCGGCGACCGGGTGATGCCTGGCGTCGCCGCGTACGGCTCCGCCGAGGCCCGCCGCTGGGCCGAACAGGCCGCCGAGGCCGGGTGCGCGTCGGTGATGCTGCTGCCGCCCAGCTCCTACCGGGCCGACGAGCGGTCCGTACTCGCCCACTACGCGGAGGTCGCCCGGACAGGCCTGCCGGTGGTGGCGTACAACAACCCGGTCGACACCAAGGTCGACCTGGTGCCCGAACTCCTCGCCCGGCTGCACGCGGAGGGGTGTGTCCGCGCGGTCAAGGAGTTCTCCGGCGACGTCCGCCGCGCCTACCGCATCGCCGAACTCGCCCCGGAACTCGATCTGCTGATCGGCGCCGACGACGTCCTGCTGGAACTGGCCGTGGCCGGCGCCAAGGGCTGGGTGGCCGGCTACCCCAACGCGCTCCCGCGTGCCTGCGCGGAGCTGTACCGCGCCGCGGTGGCCGGTGACCTCACCACCGCGCTCCCCCTCTACAGGCAGCTGCATCCGCTGCTGCGCTGGGACTCGCGGGTGGAGTTCGTGCAGGCGATCAAGCTGTCCATGGACGTCGTCGGGCGGTACGGCGGCCCGGTGCGCCCGCCGCGCGTACCGTTGACGCCCGAGCAGGAGGCCGCGGTCCGGGCGGCCACCGAGAAGGCCGTCGCCGCGGGGCTCGTCTGACAAGGAGACCGGTCAGTGCGCAGCAAACTCGTCCTGCACGCCGTCGACTCGCACACCGAGGGCATGCCGACCCGCGTGATCACCGGCGGGATCGGCACCGTGCCCGGTGCCACGATGAACGAGCGGCGACTGTACTTCCGTGAACACCTCGATCACATCAAGCAGTTGCTGATGAACGAGCCGCGCGGCCACTCCGCGATGAGCGGGGCGATCCTCCAGTCCCCGGCCCGCCCCGACTGCGACTGGGGCGTCCTCTACATCGAGGTCTCCGGCTACCTCCCGATGTGCGGGCACGGCACGATCGGGGTGGCCACCGTGCTGGTGGAGACGGGCATGGTGGAGGTGGTGGAGCCGGTGACCACGATCCGGCTCGACACCCCGGCCGGGGTGGTGGTCGCCGAGGTGGCGGTGGAGAACGGCGCCGCGCGGAACGTGACGCTGCGGAACGTGCCGTCGTTCGCCGTCGCCCTGGACCGCACGATCACCCTGCCCGGCGGCCGTACCGTCACCTACGACCTCGCCTACGGCGGCAACTTCTACGCGATCCTCCCCCTCGACGCCTTCGGTCTGCCCTTCGACCGCGCCCGCAAGGACGACATCCTCGCGGCCGGCCTGTCCCTGCTGGAGGCGGTCAACGCCGAGGCGGAACCGGTGCACCCGCAGGACCCGTCCATCCACGGCTGCCACCACGTCCACCTCTACGCGCCCGGCGCCACCGCCCGGCACTCCCGGCACGCGATGGTCATCCGGCCGGGCTGGTTCGACCGCTCCCCGTGCGGGACGGGCACGAGCGCACGCATGGCCCAGCTGCACGCGCGGGGCGAACTCCCGCTGCACACCGAGTTCGTGAACGAGTCGTTCATCGGCACCCGGTTCACCGGCCGGCTGCTGGGCACGACGGCGGTCGGCGGTGTCCCGGCCGTGCTGCCGAGTTTCACCGGCCGGGCGTGGATCACGGGCACCGCCCAGTACCTCCTCGACCCCACCGACCCCTTCCCGGAGGGCTTCGTCCTCTAGCCTTCCTCCAGCCTTCCCTCCGGCCGTCCTGCGGCCCTCCTCTAGACTCCCCCGGTGACGCGTGACATGGCACAGAACACGCAGGGCACGGAGATGCCCGCCCTCCCCCGCCTCGGCGGCCGCCGCAGCAGCTACCGCGAGCGGGTCGCCGACGCGCTGCGCGCCGCGCTGATCGCCGGCGAGCTGCGCCCGGGCGAGGTGTACTCGGCGCCCTCCCTCGCGTCCCGCTTCGGCGTCTCGGCGACGCCGGTGCGGGAGGCGATGCTGGACCTGGCCAAGGAGGGCCTGGTCGACACCGTCCCCAACAAGGGCTTCCGGGTCACCGCAGTCTCCGACCGGCAGCTGGACGAGTACACGCACATCCGCGCGCTCATCGAGATCCCGACGGTGGCGGAGCTGGCCCGCACGGCCGACCGGGTCTCGCTGGAGGCGCTGCGCCCGGCGGCCCGGGAGATCGTCACCGCCGCGGTGGCGGGCGACCTGATCGCCTATGTGGAGGCCGACACCCGCTTCCACCTCGGCCTGCTCGCCCTGGCGGGCAACGCCCACCTGGTCGAGGTGGTCGCCGACCTGCGGGGCCGCTCCCGCCTGTACGGCCTGACCGCCCTGGTGGAGGCGGGCCGACTGCTCGCCTCGGCACAGGAGCACCTGGAACTCCTCGACGCCCTGCTGGAGCGCGACGAGAAGGCCGTGCACGAGATCATGACCCGGCACCTGGGGCACGTGCGCGGGCTGTGGGCGGCGGGCGACTGACCGGGCCCGCCCGGACGACCGCCGCACATCCGTCGGCCCACGGCCCGCGCGACCTCACTTTTTACGTGGCCGGACGGGAGCCACCGGACAAGGAACGGCGATTTTGCGCCAGACCGGGGCATCCCCGACCATGGCGGGGTCCCGGCGATCCCGGGACACCTGTTCGATGAGAGGCGCACCACCCATGCACGTCACCGGAACCGCTCCGCAGCCGGCTCCGGCCTCCTCGGAACCCCTCGCGGTTCCCGGCGAGGACCCCCGCCCCACCAGCAGCAAGCACGCCCGCCGTTTCGGCCTGCCCGTCGCCACCGCGCTGGTCATGGGCAACATCATCGGCGGCGGCATCTTCCTGCTGCCCGCGTCCATCGCCCCGTACGGGACGGTCAGCCTGGTCGCCTTCGGCGTCCTGACCGTCGGCGCCATCGCCCTGGCCCTCGTCTTCGGCCGGCTCGCCGCCCGTGACCCCCGTACCGGCGGCCCGTACGTCTACGCCCGCGAGGCCTTCGGCGACTTCGCCGGCTTCCTCGCCGCCTGGGCGTACTGGATCACCTCCTGGGTGTCGAACGCCGCGCTCGCGGTCGCCGCCGTGGGCTACCTCGACGTGCTGGTCCCGGTCGCCGGTCACAAGGGGACCGCCTGCCTGGCGGCCCTGGCCCTGCAGTGGCTGCCCGCCCTCGCCAACTTCGCCGGCACCCGCTACGTGGGCGCCGTCCAGCTGGTTTCCACCGTGCTGAAGTTCGTGCCGCTGCTGCTCGTCGCGGTGGGCGGACTGTTCTTCTTCGACCCGTCCCGGCTCGGACCGTTCAACTCCAGCGGCCAGGGCGCGATCGGCGCGGTGTCCGCGTCCGCCGCCCTGCTGCTCTTCTCCTACCTCGGCGTCGAGTCCGCGGCGGTCAGCGCGGGCGAGGTGCGCGACGCCCGCCGCAACGTGGGCCGGGCCACCGTCATCGGGACGGCCGGCGCCGCGCTGGTGTACCTGCTGGGCACGGTGTCCGTCTTCGGGACGGTCGCGCACGACCGGCTGGTGACCTCCACCGCGCCGTTCTCGGACGCCGTGAACACGATGTTCGGCGGCAGCTGGGGCGGTACGGCCGTCGCGCTCGCCGCGCTGGTCTCGATGACCGGCTGCCTCAACGGCTGGACGCTGCTCAGCGCCCAGACCCCGTACGCCGCCGCGCGGGACGGCCTGTTCCCGGCCGCCTTCGCCCGCCGCCGCCGGGGCGTGCCGACGGTCGGTGTCGGCGTCACGGTCGTCCTGTCCTCCCTGCTCACGGTGTACAACTACCTGTCGGGCTCGGCGAAGGTCTTCGACGTGCTGGTCCTCGTCACCACGTTCACCGCGACCGTGCCGTACCTGCTGGCCACCGCCGCGCAGCTCTTCCACCTCGTCTCGGGCCGCTCGGTGGACCGGGGACGGCTGGCGCGGGACTCGGTGATCACCGCGGTGGCGGCGGCGTTCTCCGTCTGGCTGATGGCGGGCGCCGGCTATGCGGCGGTGTACCAGGGCGTGCTGTTCCTGTTCGTGGGGATCCTCGTCTACGCGGTGATGGCGGCCCGGCGCCTGCGGCACCGGGAGGCATAGCCCCCACCCGCACGACAGACGGGCGTACACCACCAACCCGGCATGACCGAGGGGCCGTTCCGGATTGCTCCGAAAACGGCCCCTGATCTGCGACTTCGCAAAGTCGGGACGACAGGATTTGAACCTGCGACCCCTTGACCCCCAGTCAAGTGCGCTACCAAGCTGCGCCACGTCCCGCTGCGGTCCCACGCGAGGTCTCCCGCGTGATCACGCAGGTCAACCCTACCGCACCTGTGCGGGTGCCCGTGTCGTCCCCGCGGTGACGGGGTCCGCCGGGCGGCCGGGGCGCCGGGCCGGGACCAGCAGGGCGGCGCCTGCCGCGGCCAGGCAGAGGAGGGCGAGCAGCGCCCAGCTGTGGGTGTAGCCGGAGGCGTAGGGCAGGCCCGAGGGCTGGAGGCGGCCGGTGACCAGGAGGCTGGTGAGCGCGGCGCCGATGGAGCCGCCGATGGTGCGGATGTTGGCGTTCATCCCGGTCGCGGCGCCGGTCTGCTCGGGCGGCACGCTGGCCACGACGATGGTGGCCATCGAGGCGAAGGCCAGGCCGATCCCGAGGCCGAACAGACCCGCGACGACGGCGATCTGCCATTCGGCGTCGTGCCACAGGGTGAGGAAGCCGCAGGCCAGTGCGCCGAGCGCGGCACCGGTGGCGAGCAGGGCCTTGGCGCCGACGCGGGGCTCCAGACGGCCGGAGAGGACACCGGAGAGGAACATCGCCAGCAGCATCGGCAGCATGAGCAGGCCGGAGGCGGTGACGCTCGCGCCGAAGCCGTAGCCGGCCGTGGCGGGCGTCTGGACGAAGCCGGGCAGGAAGGACCAGATCGCGTACATCCCCGCGCCGAAGAGCAGGGCGGCCGCATTGGTCGTCCACACCGCGGGCAGCCGCATCACGCGCAGGTCGATCAGCGGGTTGCGGGAGCGGGCCTCGGCCGTGAGCCACAGCGCGAACAGCAGGGCGGCGGCCGCGAACAGACCGAGCACCTTCGGCGAGCCCCAGCCCCACCGCCCGGCCTGGCTCAGCGGGAGCAGGAGGGCCACCAGCCAGCCGGACAGCAGCACGGCACTCGTCCAACCGACCTTTCCCCGGGCGCGGTTGGGGGACTCGGGCACGTAGCGGAGGGCGATCAGGACGGTCACGGCGACGACGGCGACCGGGATCCAGAACAGCCAGCGGTAGTCGAGCGCGGAGACGATGGGCCCGGCGGCCACCATGCCGACCCCGCCGCCGGCGGCGATGACCGCAGAGAGATTGCTGATGCTGCCGCTCACCTCGGCCGGGGCGAACTCGTCCCGGATGATGCCGAAGGACAGCGGGAACAGGGCGCCGCCGACGCCCTGGACGACCCGGGCGACGACGAGGACGCCGATGTTCGGGGCCAGCGCGGCGACGAGGCAGCCCGCGAGGACGGTCAGCAGGACGGCGACGAGGGTCCGTTTGCGGCCGGCGAGGTCGCCGAGCCGGCCGAGGATGGGGGTGAAGACCGAGGCGGACAGCAGGTAGGCCGTCATCACCCAGGTCGCGGTCGACTGGGAGGCGTGCAGGGCGTGTTGGACGGTCGGCAGGGCAGGCGCGATCAGCGACTGGAGCATCGCGAACACGCCCGCACCGGTCGCGAGGACCGCGAAGGTGAGGCGGGTGGACGTGCGGGGCATGGCGGAGCCTCTCCGGAATCCGGGATGCGCGGGGTCGGGGTGTGGCGGGCGACGGGCACCACGGCCCGCGCGACGGGGGTGCGGGGCGGGCGCCCTGCCGGGGTCCGGCCAGGGCGGAGCAGCCCCCGCACTGCTAAAGTGGAGGTACCCCTCCACTGTAACGGAGGGGTGCCTCCGGTTCAAGTGATCGGAGGGATTCCTCCGGTTCGTCGAGCCCTTCCGGGAGGCAGCAGTGACGGCCACACCGTTCCCCGTCAGCGCGATCGCGGCGGCCCGCCGACCCCACCGCAAGGACGCCGCCCGCAACTACGACGCCCTGCTCGCCGCCGCCCGCGAGGCGTTCGCCGAGCACGGCGCCGACGCCTCCCTGGAGGACGTCGCCCGCCGGGCGGGCGTCGGCATCGGCACCCTGTACCGCAACTTCCCCACCCGCCGCGACCTCTTCGAGAGCGTCTACGCCGACGAGGTCAACGCCCTGTGCGGGGCAGCCGTCGACGTCGCCGGCCGGGAGCCGTGGGAGGCGCTGACGGCCTGGCTGGACCGGTTCGCCGGGTACATGGTCACCAAACGCGCGGTGCGCGAGGCCCTGAACGACGAGTCGGACATCTTCCAGGCCTGCCGCGACTCGATGTACGCGGCCGGCGGCCCGCTGCTGGAGCGGGCGCAGCGGGCGGGCGTGGCACGCACGGACATGGACTTCGCCGATCTGCTGCGGATGGTCGCCGGGATCACGGCGACGGCGTTCGAGGACGACGCCCAGCGCGAGCGGGTCCTGAACATCGCGCTGGACGGGGTGCGCACCGGCCGCTGACCCCGCCCTACTTGATGAGCGCGTTCGCCACCACCACGAACACCCCGAGCAGCGCGTCACCCAGGCCGACGAGGACGCACCCCGGCCGGCTGCGGGCCGTCCGGCGCGCGGTGACGAGGCCCAGCACGAACAGGATCGCGGTGTTGAGGGCGAAGGCCGCCAGTTCGACGCCCTTCGCCGGCCACCATCCCCACCGCGCGCCCGCGAGCAGGAGGACCGTGGGCAGCACGGCCGCGACCAGGGGCCACTCGTTGCGCAGGGCGATCACGGCGGCCCGGCGGCCGTGCGGGGTGCGTTCGGCGATGTAGTGGGCGTAGCCGTGGGCGAGCGCGGAGGCGACCGTGGTGACCAGCACCCAGGCGGCGTCGTAGCCCCGGACCTCCTTGGACGTGTGTCCGTACTGGGTGAGCGCCGCGACCATCGAGCTGGCGAGGACGGCGCCGTACACCCCGCCGAACAGGACGGCCTCGCGGGTGTCGTGGTGCCGGGGCGGTGGCCGGCCGGCCGCCGTGGAGTCAGCCATGCTCCCCACGATCACCCGGGCCCGGCGCCGCCGCCACTTCGTCCGGGCCGACGAAGTGTCCTCCCACCAGGCCCGATGCCCCACACACTGTCGGCAGCCGGCCGGTGCGGAGGCTGGCTAGGGTCGCTTCCATGACGCACAGCTTCGCGCTCCACATCCCCGACGCCGACCTCGAACCCGAGCCCCTCGCCCCGGAGCAGATCGTCTCCGGGAACCCGCAGGTGACCGGGAAGGTGGTCTGGGAGTCGCCGGACGGCCGGCAACTCCGTGGGATCTGGCAGATCACGCCGGGCGTGGTCACGGACACGGAGGCGGACGAGCTGTTCGTGGTGATCAGCGGGTCGGCGACGATCGAGGTCGAGGACGGGCCCGTACTGACGGTGGGGCCGGGCGACATGGCGGTGCTCCGCGCGGGCGACCGCACGACCTGGACCGTGCACGAGACGCTGCGCAAGGCGTACGCGATCAACCTGTGAGGCCGTCGGACGGCGGTCCCGTCGTGCCCCGCACCTCGAGCGCCGGCACGGCGAGGTGCACCAGCCCCTCGCCGTCCGGCCGTTCGAAGCGGTCCAGCAGACAGCGCGCGGCCCGCCGGCCCATCTCGTGCGGGGCGGTGTCGACGGTGGTCAGCCAGAGGTGGCGCAGCCGGGAGATGCCGGTGTTGTCGTAGCCGGCCACCGACAGGTCGCGCGGCACCCGCAGCCCCAGTCCCGCGGCCGCCGAGAGCGCGCCGATCGCGGCCATGTCGTTGACGCAGAAGAGCGCCGTCGGCCGGTCGCCGCGGCCGAGCAGCCGTACGGTCCCCCGGTAGCCGCCCTCCTCGGTCAGATCACCGGGCTCGACGAGCGGTTCGGCGCCCTGGGCCCGCATGGCGGCCTCGAAGCCGCGTCGGCGCAGCGCTCCGACGGCGCCGTGGCCCGCGAGGTGCGCGATGCGGCGGTGGCCGAGGCCGAGCAGGTGCTCGGTGGCGAGCCGGGCGCCCCGCTCGTCGTCCCCGGCGACGACGTCGACGCCCGGCGCCCGGTGCTCGTGCGCGCCCGCGACGACCACCGGCATCCGCCGCGCGAGGGCTCCGAGCGCGCCCGCGTCCGGAACCGTGCCGACCACCACCAGCCCGTCGACGCCGAGGTCCACGAAGGGCTCGGCCAGGTCGTGGCCCAGTCGCCGGTTCAGGCGGGCGTCGGCGAGGAGCATGTGCAGTCCCGCGGCGTGCAGCAGCGAGTTCAGGCCGTCCAGCAGTTCGACGAACCAGGGGTTGCGCAGGTCGTCCAGGAGCACGCCGACCGTGCGGGTGCGCTGCTCGCTGAGGCTGCGGGCGGCCGCGTTCGGCCGGTAGCCCAGCTCCCGCACGGCCCGCAGCACAGCGTCCCGCTTCTCGGGCCGCACCTGTCCGGAGTCGCGCAGCACCAGCGAGACCAGTGACTTCGACACCCCGGCCCGTTCGGCCACGTCGCGGATCGTCGGCGGTCTCATGGGATGGACCGTTCCATGCGGCGTGCCGCGCTGTCAAAGGGTTGACAGGCTGGCCATGTCCGCACAAAGGTGGCCCGGACAGAGTTTGGACCGGTCCAAAAAGGGGCTGTCATGGTGGACGAACTGGGAGTGGCCGTCGTCGGGTTCGGCTGGATGGGCCGGGTGCACACCCAGGCGTACGCCCGTCTCCCGCACCACTATCCGGACCTCCCGCTGCGGCCCCGGCTGGTCACGGTCGCCGAGGAGGTGCCGGGCCGGGCCGAGGAGGCCGCCGAGCGGTTCGGATTCGCCTCCGCGACCCGCGACTGGCGCGAGGTGGCCGCCGACCCGCGCGTGCGGGCGGTCAGTGTGACCGCGCCGAACTTCCTGCACCGGGAGATCGGTGTGGTGATGGCCGAGGCCGGCAAGCACCTGTGGATCGAGAAGCCGGTGGGGCTCACCGCGGCCGACGCCCGCGCGGTCGCGGACGCGGTCGCCGCGGCCGGGGTGCAGGGCACGGTCGGCTTCAACTACCGCAACGCGCCCGCGGTGGAGGCCGCCCGCGACCTGATCGCCGCCGGGGAGATCGGCACGGTCACGCACGTCCGCATCCGCCTTTTCAGCGACTACGCAGCCCACCCGGACTCCGCGCTGACCTGGCGGTACGAACGCGCGCGCGGCGGCAGCGGGGTGCTCGGCGACCTGGCCTCGCACGGCGCCGACCTGGCCCGCTTCCTGCTCGGCGACATCGCCTCCCTCACCGCCGACACCGCGATCTTCGTCCCCGAGCGGGCCCGCCCGGCCGGCGCCACCGCCGGGCACGCCCTGGCATCCGGCGGCGCGCCCGGTCCGGTGGAGAACGAGGACTACGTCAGCTGTCTGCTGCGCTTCGCCTCCGGCGCGCGCGGCGTCCTGGAGGCCTGCCGGGTCTCGGTCGGCGAGCAGAACAACTACGGCTTCGAGGTGCACGGCACCAGGGGCGCGGTGTTCTGGGACTTCCGCCGGATGAACGAGCTCGGCGTGAGCCGCGGGACGACGTACCAGGACCAGCCGGTGAGCACGGTGTACGTCGGCCCGGGCGCCGGTGAGTTCGCCGCGTTCCAGCCGGGCGCGGCCAACGCCATGGGCTACGACGACCTGAAGGTCATCGAGGCCTGCCGGTTCGTCCGCTCCGTCGCCGAGGGCATTCCGTACGGCACCACGCTCGCGGACGCGGTGCGCAGCGCGGCGGTGCTGGACGCGATGACGAAGTCCGCCGAGCGCGGCACCTGGGTCACCCTGGAGGCATGTTGTAGGGGGTGACCACCTGGACCGCCGACGGCAGCAGCGGGCCGGCGGGCGGCAGCGCGCCGTGGAAGCGCATCACCGCGTGACAGGCCTCGCGCAGATCGTGCCGCAGGTCGTGGTGGAGCACGGCGGACAGCCGGTGTTCGCGCAGCAGGCGGGTGTTGTCGTGGTCGAGGTCGTGCGCGACGAACACCGCGCATTCCCGGCCGAGGTCGGCGAAGGCCTGCAGGGTGGCGTTGTTGCCGCCCCCGATGGAGTAGACGGCCCGGATCTCCGGGTCGCGTTCCAGGGCGGCGCGCACGAGGTCGTACTGGGTGGCGTCCAGGCCCTGGCCCTCGGCGATCTCCACCAGGGTGCGCTCGGGGTGCCGGGCGCGCATCACGCTCCTGAACCCCATCTCACGCTCCTCCTCGTTGCGGAAGAAGCCGCTGCTGAGGCTGGTGAGGACGTTGCCGGGCCGGTCGCCGAGCCACTGGCCCGTCAGGTAGGCGGCGGTCGCGCCGGCCGCCCGGTTGTCGCTGCCGACGTAGCCGAGCCGGCCGCTGGCGGGCAGGTCGGTGACGAGGGTGACGACCGGGATCCCGGCGGCGGTGAGCCGGCCGACGGCCGCGATGACCTCGGGGACGTCCGGCGCCTTGAGGATCACACCCTGCGAGCCGCGCCGGGCGATCCGGTCCAGCGTCCTGACCTGCTGCGCCGCCGGACCGGTCTCGCGGAAGTGGAAGCGGGAGCGCACCACCGCCGGGTGCAGGCCGGGGAGTTCGGCCTCCAGGGCGGCGCGTACGGCGGTGGTGAACCGCTCGGGCGCCTGCACCACGATGTCGACCATGAAGGTGCGGCCGACCAGCCGGACCTGGGTGCGCTGCCGGTCGAGGTCGGCGATGGCCCGTTGCACCTCCTGGGCGGTGCTCTCCCGCACCCCTCCCCTGCCGTTCAGCACCCGGTCCACGGTGGCCTCGCTGAGACCCGCCTGACGTGCGATCTCCCGGATCGGGAACGGGTGGCCCATGGAGCGGCTCCTTGAGGGGTTTTTGATGGCTGCCTGCTGGTTGTCCGAGGGTTTTGTACTGACAAGAATGACAGGGCGGCGTCGCTCCGGTGACCGCACCGTGCGTGGCTCCCGTGACCGAAGGAAGGGCACCGATGTCCGTCGCCTCCGCGCCAGGCCGCGCCTGGCTGTCCGAGCAGGACTGCGACCTCGACACGTTCCGCGCCCTGGTCACGCGGCCCACCGACCTCGCCGGCCACCCGCACGCCGACTCGGTGACCGAGGGCGTGCTCGGGTACGACGGTGAGCGGCTGCGGACGGCCGCCGACCAGCACGCGGTGCGGGCCGAACTGGTACGGGCGTTCCCGGTGCTGCTGCGGCGCAGGGCCGAGGGCGCGCCCGGGGCCTGGCTGGAGAACGCGCTGGACGAGGGGTGGACGCCCGGACGGCTCCGGGCGGAACTGCGGGCCGGCGCGGAACGCCGGGAGAGCTGAGGGGCTGTCATGGGACTGCTGGACGACAAGGTCGTGCTCGTGGGCGGCGGCACCCGGGGCGTGGGGGCCGCGGTCGCGCGGGCCGCCGTGCGGGAGGGCGCCGTCGTGGCGGTGAGCGGGCGGCGGCCCGAGCCGGGCGAGGCGCTCGTGGCGGAGCTGACCGCGGCCGGCGGCGAGGCACGGTACCTCGGCGCCGACCTGGCCGACGCCGAGCAGGCGAAGGCGTCGGTGGCCGCCGTGGTGGACGCGTACGGCCGGATCGACTGCCTGGTGAACTCGGCCGGCCTGACCTCGCGGGGCACTCTGCTGGACACCACGCCGGAGCTGTTCGACGCGCACATCGCGGTCAACCTCAAGGGGCCGTTCTTCGCGATGCAGGCGGCGGTCGCGGACATGGTGGCCCGCAAGGCGCCCGGCACGATCGTCAACGTCATCACCTCGTCGGCGCACGGCGGACAGCCGTTCCTCGCGCCGTACGTCGCCGCCAAGGCCGGGCTCGTCGGGCTCACCCGCAACGCCGCGCACGCCCACCGCTGGGACCGGATCCGGATCAACGGCCTGAACATCGGCTGGACGGCGACGGAGGGCGAGGACGCCACGCAGCGCGCCTTCCACGGCGCCGGCGACGACTGGCGGGAGCAGGCCGCGGCCCGGCTGCCGATGGGCAGACTCGGCCGGCCGGACGAGATCGCGGACTTCGTGGTCTTCCTGCTGTCCGACCGCTCGGGCGTGGTCACCGGCTCGGTGATCGACTGGGACCAGAACGTACTCGGCGGACTCGACTGACCCTCCCCGCAGCCCTTCTGCACTCTAGGAGCACCATGCGCATCGGAATCCTCGGCCTCGGCCGCATCGGCGCCTTCCACGCCGAGACCCTCTCCGGACTGGACGCCGTCGAGTCGCTCGTCGTCGCCGACCCGTTCGCGGACGCCGCCAAGGCCGCCGCGGAGCGGTTCGGGGCCGAGGTCGCGGACTCGCCTCAGGCGCTGCTGGCCGCCGGGGTGGACGGCCTGGTCGTCGCGGCGGCCACGGACGCCCATCCCGCGCTGATCCTGGCCGGGGTCGAGGCCGGGGTCCCGGTCTTCTGCGAGAAGCCCGTCGCCCGCACGATGGCGGAGGGCGCCCGGGTGCTCAAGGCCGTACAGGGCCGGGACGTGCCGATCCAGATCGGCTACAACCGCCGCTTCGACGCGGGCTTCACCGCCGCGCGGGCCGCCGTCCGGGCCGGTGAGCTGGGGGCGTTGCACACGGTCCGCTGCACCACCCTGGACCCGGCGCCGCCGCCGGCCGCGTACGTCGCCGCGTCCGGAGGGATCTTCCGGGACTGTTCCGTGCACGACTTCGACATCATCCGCTGGGTGACGGGCCGTGAGGTCACGGAGGTGTACGCGGTCGGCGGCAACCGGGGCGCGGACCACATCAGGGAGGCGGGCGACGCCGACACCGCCGGCGCGATCCTCACCCTGGACGACGGCACCGTCGCGGTGGTGTCCAACTCCCGCTACAACGCCCGCGGTTACGACGTACGCATGGAGCTGCACGGCTTCACGGACTCGATCGCGGTCGGCCTGGACGACAAGCTTCCGCTGCGCTCGGTCGAACCGGGCACGACCTTCCCGGCCGGCACCCCGCACGACTTCTTCATGGACCGCTTCGCCGATGCCTACCGCGCCGAACTGACCGCGTTCACCGAGGTCGTGGCCGGCACCCGGCCCTCGCCGTGCACGATCGAGGACGCCCTGGAGGCCGGCTGGATCGCCGAGGCCTGCACCCTGTCCCTGCACGAGCACCGGCCGGTGACGCTCGCGGAGGTACGGCAGGCGTGAGCCGACGGACAAGGCGCCGGGCAGGGACCCGGCGCCTTGTGGTGTCTCAACCGCAGTAACGGATCAGCCACTCGTCCGGGTTGTACGTGTCCCGGGCCGGGTCCGGCGTGGTCGCCGGCCTGGTCTCCACCATGTCCTGCGGGCGTATCCGCTCGGGCAGCGTGCCGAAGCGGCTGCGTCGGGCGACAGCCGCCTCGGCGGTGTCCTGCGTGCTCTCCCGGGGCTCGGTGCGCTGCGTCATCTCGTCCTCCCGTCTGTGCGGGGTCCCCCGTCATCATGGACAACGCCCGCGTGCAACGGTTGGTTCCCGACCACACCGTGTCCGAATCCGTTGTGGTTACGCAGGAACCGGTCCCCCGCGGCGGGGGACCGGCACCGGGGACCTCGCTCAGGCCCCGCAGGAGCGCAGGAAGCGGCGGGTGCGTGCGGCGATCGGCAGGGGGCTGTCCGGCTCGCAGGGGTACATGTCCTGCTCGACGATCGCGAACAGCTCCACGCCGAGTTTCTGCGCCGCCTCGAGGACGGGCCCCAGCTCGGGCACCCCGGACGGCGGTTCGCACATCACGCCCCGCTGCACCGCCGGCCCGAACGGCACCCCGCCCGCGACCACCTCGGCGAGGATGTCCGGGTCGACCTGCTTGAGATGGAGGTAGCCGATGCGCTCGCCGTAGGTCTCGATCAGCTTGACGCTGTCGCCGCCGCAGTAGGCGTAGTGCCCGGTGTCGAGGCAGAGGTTGACCAGCTCGGAGTCGGTCGAGTCCAGGAAGCGTTCGACGTGCTCCTCGGTGTCGAGGTGGGTGTCGGCGTGCGGGTGGACGACGATGTCCAGGCCGTAGCTCTCCTTCACCTCGTGCCCCAGCCGCTCCATGCCCTTGGTCAGGTGCGCCCACTGCTCGCCGGTCAGCTCCGGCGGCTCCAGGATCTCGGCGGTCTTGTCGTCCCGCCAGAAGGAGGGGATGACGACCAGGTGCCGCGCGCCCATCGCCCGGGTCAGCTCGGCGACCTGGCCGACGTGGGCCCAGGTCTCCTCCCAGGCGGCCGGCCCGCGGTGCATGGCGGTGAAGACCGTGCCCGCCGAGACCTTCAGGTCACGCCGGGCCACCTCGTCCCGCAGCCGCGCCGGGTCGGTGGGAAGGTAGCCGTAGGGGCCGAGTTCGATCCAGTCGTAGCCGGCCTCGGCGACCTCGTCGAGGAAGCGTTCCCAGGGCACCTGCCGGGGGTCGTCGGGGAACCAGACGCCCCAGGAGTCGGGGGCCGAACCGACCCGGATACGGTCCAGCGGGGTGGGGTGGGCCATGATCAGCTGTTTCCTTCCGGGGACGTCGCCACGGGTGCGGTGAGGTCGCTCTCCTCGGGCAGTTCCTCCACGTCGACGCCGCGCACCTGGGCCAGCTCGTGCTTGAGCGCGGCCAGTTCGGCGCCGCCTGCCATGTGGTTGGTCAGCTCCTCCAGGCTGACCTCGCTGCGGGAGGCGGACAGTTCCAGGGTGCCCAGGCGCAGCACGCTGAAGTGGTCGCCGACCATGTAGGCGTGGTGCGGATTGTGGGTGATGAAGATGACGCCGAGGCCGCGGTCGCGGGCGGCGGCGATGTACTTCAGCACCACGCCGGACTGCTTGACGCCGAGCGCGGCGGTCGGCTCGTCCAGGATGAGGACCCGGGCGCCGAAGTGGACGGCGCGGGCGATGGCCACGCACTGGCGCTGGCCGCCGGAGAGGGTGCCGATGGGCTGCTCCAGGTCGTCCAGGACGATGCCCATGTTGCGCAGTTCCTGATCGGCGGTGGCCTTCATCCGCGCGATGTCCAGGCGGCGGACCGGCCAGGGGCCCTTGGTCATCTCCGAGCCGAGGAAGAAGTTCCGCCACACCGGCATCAGCGGGACGGTGGCCAGGTCCTGGTAGACCGTGGCGATGCCCCGGTCGAGGGCCTCGCGCGGGGTGGAGAAGCGCACCGGGGTGCCGTCGACGAGGAACTCGCCCTCGGTGGGCCGGTGCAGCCCCGAGACGATCTTGATGAGGGTGGACTTGCCGGCGCCGTTGTCGCCGAGCACGCAGGTCACCTGGCCCGCGTGGACCGCGAGGTCGACGCCGTGCAGGGCGCGGACGTTGCCGTACGACTTGCCCGCGCCGCGCAGCTCCACCAGCGGGCCGTCACCGGCGGGCGGCGTGTCGGCGAGGACGGCTCCGTGGGTCTTGTGGTCGGTCATCGCTCTACCTCCGGGTCGCCGTGCGCTGGACCCACAGATTGATCAGGACGGCGCCGAGGAGCATCACGCCGAGGAAGGCCTTGAACCAGTCGGGGTTCCAGCCGGCGTAGACGATGCCCTGGTTCACCATGCCGAACATGAAGGCGCCGAAGACCGGGCCGATCGCGGAGCCGTAGCCGCCGGTGAGCAGACAGCCGCCGATGACGGCCGCGGCGATGTAGATCAGCTCCTGGCCGACGCCCTCGCCGGACTGCACCGTGTTGAAGGAGAACAGGTTGTGCATGCCGATGAACCAGGCGCCGAAGCCGACCAGCATGAACAGCGAGATCTTGGTGAACCGCACCGGGACACCGACGGCCCGCGCGCTCTCCTTGTCGCCGCCGACGGCGAAGATCCAGTTGCCGTACCTGGTGCGCAGCAGCACCCAGGTGGCCAGGGCGGCGAAGACCAGCCACCACACGACGGTGATCTGCACCTGGACGCCGCCGACGTCGAAGGAGGAGGCGAAGATCTTCTTCGCCTGGTCGAAGCCGTCCATGTCGCTGATGTCGTCGGTGGCGACATTGCCGGTGACCCACTTGGTCACGGCCAGGTTCACGCCCTGCAGGATCAGGAAGGTGCCCAGCGTGATCAGGAAGCTGGGCAGGCCCGTCCTGACCACCATCCAGCCGTTGAGGAACCCGATCGCGAGGGAGACGGCCAGCGCGACGATGACGCCGGTCCACACGTTCAGCGTCAGCTGGTAGCTGAGCATGCTCGCGGTCAGCGCCGAGGTGATCACCGCGACGCCCGCCGACAGGTCGAACTCGCCGCCGATCATCAGCAGCGCCACGGGAAGGGCCATGATGCCGATGGTCGAGGACTGGTAGAGGACCGTGGCCATCGAGCTGCCCTGGCGGACCGAGGGCGCAGCGATCAGGAAGAAGATCAGTACGGCGAGGGCGCCGAGGAAGACGCCCACCTCCGGGCGGGCCAGCAGCCGCAGCACCAGCGGGCGCCGGGCGGTGCGGCCGTCTCTCTGCCCGGGGCCGGGCGCCGGCGGCCTGCCGACGGTCGGATCGGCCTGCTGGGCCATGCTCATCACCGGGTCCCCTTCGCGGCGAACGCGGCGACCTTGTCGACGTTGGACTTGTCGACGAAGGCCGGACCGGTCAGCACCGGCTGCTCACCGCCTCCGCTGAAGTTGCCGTTGTACTTGTAGAGCCACAGGGAGTCCACCGCCAGGTACCCCTGGAGGTAGGGCTGCTGGTCGACCGCGAACTCGATCGAGCCGTTCTTGACGGCCTTCACCAGATCCTTGTTCAGGTCGAAGGTGGCCACCTCGGCCTTGCTGCCGGCGTCGCCGACGGACTGCACCGCGGTGAGGGCGAAGGGTGCGCCGAGGGTGACGACGGTGTCGATGGAGTTGTCCTGCTTCAGCTTGGCCGTGATGGTCGAGCGCACGGACGGCATGTCGGTGCCGTTCACGTACAGCGTCTCAGTGGTGCCCTTGAACGTCTTCTTCACGCCGTCGCAGCGCTGGGTGAGGCCCACGTTGCCCTGTTCCTGGATCACACAGGCGATCTTCTTGGCACCGGTGGTGTTCAGCTTCTTGCCGAAGGCCTCGCCCGCCACGCTCTCGTCCTGCCCGAAGAACTCCAGCAGGCCCAGCCTCTTCCAGTCGCTCAGGCCCGAGTTCAGGCCCACCACCGGTATGCCCGCCTGCTCCGCCTTGCCGATGACGCTCTTCATGGCGTCGGGCTTGGCCAGGGTGACCGCTATGCCGTCGACCTTCTGGTCGATCGCGTTCTGCACCAGGTTGGCCTGGGTGCCCGCGTTGGGATCGGCGGAGTAGACGAGCTTGATGTTGTCCTTGGCCGCCGCGGCCTCGGCCCCCTTTCGGACGGTGTCCCAGAAGGTGTCGCCGGGCGCCTGGTGCGTGACCAGCGCCACGGTCATGCGCGGGGTGTTCGCCCGGCCCGCCGACGCGTTCTGCGCCGCCTCCTCGGCCTTCTTGCCGCCGTGGGCGCTTGCGCAGCCGGCGAGGGTCAGGGCTGCCGCGGCGGCCACCGCCACGAGGGGGGCCGGCCTCCGGGAGCGGGAGGGAGTAGAGCGGTCCATCTTTCCTGCACCTCACTGTGCGTGCGACGGGGGAAGGGACGCTGTTGCGTTGGGACGGGATACAAGTCCCTGACGGGCCCACTGTCAATACTTTGTTAAGACATCATTTCACGAGGTGGTCCGGATGTAAGTACAAATCATGGACACCTTCGCCGTCCCGGACCTGCACTGAGAGGCATGAGCCCAGTACACCGCACCCCGCGGCGGACGGCACCAGGTGATCACGCGCTCACCCCCTCACCTTCACCCCGGACCGCACGAGCCGGTACCACTCCACCACCCACTCGCCCGGCAGTTGGAGACAGCCATCGAACAAGGGCCGCTCGCCCCTGGCAACCTTCCGGGCAACGAGAGCGGCCTGTTCGCGCGGCTCGGCGACCACGCGCCCTCCGCCCTGCTCGAACTCACCACCGGGCGGCTGGAGTCGACGGGTCCGTACCGGATGATGCGGTCCGCCGGCGCCACCCCGCGGAAAAGGGCGGCCCTGCCCTCCACGCGGCGCACCGCCTACGACGACACGGGCCGGCCGGTGGAGTACGGCAGCCATGTCCACCGGGCGTTCCGGTACGCCTTCGACTTCCAGCTGCTGGTCAGGGGCTGAAACGGAATCACCCGTGTTCACACAGCCCGCCCGGTCGCCCGCGCCGGGCCGGCCGCCCGCCCCCGCGCCTCACCGAAGTCGCAGGTAACGGTGACGATTACGTTTCGGGCAAGAGACCTCCCAGTACGACCGGAGCTATTGACGCATGCGCGGACATGGGGCTGTTATTACGCCCACGATGTTCGGTCGAGTTGATTTCTGAGCGGTTTCGAGGACCTTTCGGTGATCGACTCACCCCCTTGACCGAACCCTGTATTCCTCAGGAGCCGCCATGCGCCTCTCCCCCTCCGGTCTCGCCCTGCCGGGTCCCAGCCGTCGCTCGCTGTTGCGCGGAGCGGGCGGTGCAGCCCTTGTCGCCGGTGCCGGCATACCCCTGCTGTCCGCCTGCGGCGGCAGCGGTTCCTCGGCCGACCCGAAGACCGTCACCGTCGGCTCCAACGCCTCGGACGCGGTGCCGAAGAAGGCCTTCGAGGGCGTCTACGCGGCCTTCAAGAAGCAGTCCGGCATCACGGTCGACGTGAACACCAAGGACCACAACACCTTCCAGGAGCAGATCAACTCGTATCTGCAGGGCACGCCGGACGACGTGTTCAACTGGTTCGCCGGCTACCGCATGCAGTTCTTCGCGGCGAAGAAGCTGGCCACGCCGATCGACGACGTGTGGGCGAAGATCGGGGACAACTTCCCGGACGCGATGAAGAAGCTCAGCAAGGGCGAGGACGGCAAGTACTACTTCGTGCCGCTGACGACGTATCCGTGGGCCGTGTTCTATCGCAGGAGCGTGTTCCGGCAGCACGGTTACGAGGTCCCCGCCACCTGGGACGAACTCGTCGCCCTGTGCAAGCAGATGAAGAAGGACGGCCTGGTCCCGATCGCCTTCGGCGACAAGGACGCCTGGCCTGCGATGGGCACCTTCGACCAGATCAACTTCCGGCTCAACGGCTACGACTTCCACGTGCAGCTGATGGCGGGCAAGGCGTCCTGGACCGACACCAAGGTGAAGGCCGTCTTCGACCACTGGAGCGAGCTGCTCCCCTACCACCAGGACGGCTTCATGGGCCGTACCTGGCAGGACGCCGCCCAGACGCTGGTCGCCAAGAAGGCCGGCATGTACCTCCTCGGCTCCTTCGTGGCGCAGCAGTTCACCGACAAGGCCGACCTGGACGACCTCGACTTCTTCGCCTTCCCCGAGATCAACTCCGCCTACGGCCAGGAGACGGTCGAGGCGCCGACCGACGGCTACATGGTGAGCAAGGCCCCGAAGAACCACGCCGGCGTCCTGAAGCTGCTGGAGTACCTCGGCACCCCGGCGGCCGAGGAGCTGTATCTCAAGGGCGACCCGAGCGTGGTGGCCGCCTCCAGCAAGGCGAGCACCGCGTCGTACTCGGCGCTGCAGAAGAAGGCGTTCGAGATGATCGGCAGTGCCAAGAACCTCACCCAGTTCATGGACCGCGACTCCCGGCCGGACTTCACCTCCACCGTGATGCAACCGGGCCTGCAGAAGTTCCTCCAGAACCCCAAGGGCGTGGACGGTCTGCTGTCGTCCATCGAGCGCCAGAAGAAGCAGATCTTCGCGACGGCGTGAGCGGTCCCATGACGACGGACACGACGACGAAGCCCCCGGAGGCGGCTGCCGTGCCGCCTCCGGGCGCCGCGCCCGGGAAGAAGCGGGGCACGCGGGGCCACCGGCGCCTGCTGACCCGCCGTGACCGGTTCACGCTCGCCCTCATGGCGGGTGTACCGACGATCCTGCACGTGCTCCTGGTGTGGGTCACCGCCATCGCCTCCATCTTCCTCGCCTTCACCACCTGGGACGGCATCGGGTTCGACTCGATCAAGTGGGTGGGCCTGGACAACTTCCGTCAACTCTTCGCCGACAACCCGCAGTTCTGGCCGGCCGTCCAGCACAACGTCGTCTGGTTCGTCGTACTGATCCTGATCCCGACCCCGTTCGGCCTGTTCCTGGCCGTGCAGCTGGACAAGAGGATCCGCTTCAGCCGCGTCTACCAGACCGCCTTCTTCCTGCCGGTCGTCATCTCGATGGCGTGCATCGGCTTCGTCTGGCAGCTGGTCTACAACCCGGACACCGGCCTGATCAACAGCATCATCGGGGCCAACAAGCCCGGCCACTACATCGACTGGATCGGCGACCCGCACCTCAACCTGTGGGCGGTCCTCATCGCCGCGTCCTGGCGGCACACCGGCTACATGATGATCCTGTACCTGGCCGGCCTGAAGAGCGTCGACCCCTCGCTGCGGGAGGCGTCCGCGCTGGACGGCGCCGGCGAGTGGCAGACCTTCAAGCACGTCATCTTCCCGACCCTGCGCCCGACCAACACGGTCGTCCTGGTCGTCACCATCATCGAGGCGCTGCGCGCCTTCGACCTGGTCTTCGTCTTCAACAAGGGCGCCCAGGGAACGGAGTTGCTGTCGATCCTGGTCACCAACAACATCATCGGCGAGTCCAGCCGCATCGGTTACGGCTCCGCCATCGCCGTCGTCCTGCTGGTGATCTCCCTCGCGGTGATCATCCCGTATCTGATCGCCACCTTCCGGAAGGAGCGGCGCGCATGAGCGGCACCACTCTCCCGCTGCGGCGGCGCGCCCCCCTCCGCCCGGCCCGGGTCCTGCTGCACGTCTTCCTCGCGGGTACGGCGCTGGCCTGGCTGGCCCCGCTGCTGTGGGCGGTCTTCTCGGCGCTGCGGCCGTACAGCGAGACCAGCGCCAAGGGGTACGTCTCGTGGCCGGACAAGCTGACGTTCCAGAACTTCACGAACGCGTTCCAGCAGTCGGACATGCTGCACTACTTCGGCAACACCCTGATCATCGCGGTGCCGGCCGTGCTGCTGACCCTGTTCCTGTCGTCCTGCGTGGCGTTCTACGTCAGCCGCTTCGACTTCCGCCTCAACCTCGCCCTGCTGCTGGTGTTCACGGCCGGCAACCTGCTGCCGCAGCAGGTCGTCATCACCCCGCTGTACCGGCTGTACCTGCTGACGGACCTGCCGGGGATCACACAGAGCGGCAAGCTGTACGACTCCGCGCTCGGCCTGGTCCTCATCCATGTGGCGTTCCAGTCCGGGTTCTGCGCGTTCGTGCTGAGCAACTACATGCGCTCGCTGCCGCACGAGCTGACGGAGGCCGCGCTGGTCGACGGCGCCTCGGTGTGGCGGCTCTACTGGCAGATCACCCTGCCCCTGTGCAAGCCGGCGATGGCGGCCCTGGCCACCCTTCTCTCCATCTGGATCTACAACGACTTCTTCTGGGCCCTCGTCCTGATCTCGACGGGCGAGAACATGCCGATCACCTCGGCGCTGAACAACCTCTCCGGCCAGTACTTCACCGACCCCAACCTGGTCGCCGCGGGTTCCCTGCTGACGGCGATCCCGACCCTGGTCGTCTACTTCGCGCTCCAACGCCAGTTCGTCAGCGGCCTGACACTCGGCTCCAACAAGGGCTGACGCGCGCCCACGGCGGCCGGCCCGCGAGCGGCGTGCGGGCCGGCCCCCCGTCGCGGACCCGGGCCGGCCGGGCCGCTCCCCGGCCCCGGACCTTCCGGGCCCCGGGACAGGGGCGCCGATGTCACAATCGAAAGGCGAGGCGGCCACCGGGGACGACGGGCTCGCCCTGGACGGACCGCGACCGCCGCGGTCGCGACCGGGGTCGTGTCAGGAGGTCGGAATGAACCGCACAGAGGCCACCAGGCGGTCCTGATGCCGGGCGAGAGGGAAGGGCGGCGGTCGAAGCCGCCCCGCACACCCGACCTGCACATACGGCTGCGCTGCGAGCTGGTCCGGATCGACGAGCAGCTGCGCGCCCTGCTGGCCTCCATGGACCGGTTGCAGGGCCTGCTGGACGCGGTGGTGGCCATCAGCCGCGAGGTGGAGCTGCCCGCGGTGCTGCACCGCATCGTGACCACCGCCATGGACCTGGTCGGCGCCCGCTACGGGGCGCTGGGCGTGCTCAACGAGTCCGGGGAACACCTGGACCAGTTCATCACGGCCGGGCTGACCGAGCAGGAACGTGACGCCCTGTCCGACACCGGCCTGCCCCGTGGCCTGGGCGTCCTCGGCCACCTGATCCGCTACCCCGAGCCCCTGCTGATCGACGACATCCGCGCCCATCCGTCCTCCGCCGGCTTCCCGGTCGGCCACCCGCGGCTGCGCACCCTGCTCGGCGTCGCCATCAGCGTGCGCGGCGAGATCTACGGCGATCTCTACCTCTCCGAGCGGCTCGACGGGCAGTCCTTCGACATCCTTGACGAGAACGTCGTCGTCGCCCTGGCCGGTGCCGCCGGCATCGCGATCGAGAACGTCCGCCTGTTCGAACGGATCCGCGTCGGAGCCGAGCAGTTCCAGCGGCTGCTGCTGCCCACCCTGCCCGACCTGTGGCCCTTCACGGCCGCCGCCATCTACCGGCCCGCCGCCGAGCCCAGTCAGCTCGGCGGGGACTGGTACGACGCCGTCCTCCTGCCCGACCACGTCATGGCGGTCGTCATCGGGGACGTGGTGGGTCACGATCTGAAGGCCGCGGCCGCCATGGCCTCCACCCGGAACATGCTGCGCGCCCTGCTGTTCGACAGCAGTGATCCGCCGGGCGAGGTCCTCACCCGGCTCGACCGGGCCCTGGAGGCGATCACCAACAACCCCGTCACGACCACCACCCTGGCCCGAATCGAACCGGAGGGACCGGGCTGGCGGCTCAACTGGAGCACCGCGGGCCATGTCCCGCCTCTGCTGCTCACCCGTGAGCGCCGCGTGGCCTACCTGCTCGCCGAGCCGGGTGTCCCGCTCGGCGTCGACACCGGGCAGCCCCGTCCGGACCACTCCCGCTTCCTGCCGCCCGGCGCCACCATCGTGTTCTTCACCGACGGACTGGTCGAGCATCCCGGCCACACCCTCGACGAGAGCCTGGACGAACTCGCCGAGCTGGCCGCGGACCGTGCCGCCCTGCCCCTGCCGGAGTTCGTCCAGGCACTGGCCGACCACCACCCCAGCGACGGTCACGACGACATGGCCATCCTCGCGCTGCGCACCCCGCACGCCTGAGCCCCGGCCACCTGTTCCAGGAGGTACCGGCCGCGCGGGTCGGCGCCGCCGTGGAGAAAGCGCCCGATCCGGCGGATGATGGCTTCGGGGCGATGTCGACCCGGAGGTCGCCCGATGACTGACGCGCGGCATGCACGGCTGCGGCGCGCGGGCGTGGCCGCCCTGGAGATCTGCGCCGTCGCGGCGCTGTACTTCGGCTCGGCCAAGGCGGGGCTGCAGCAGCAGCTGGTGCGCGGCCAGGTCACGCCGCTGTGGCCGCCGAGCGGTATCGCGCTGGCGAGCCTGCTCCTGCGCGGCCCACGGGTCTGGCCCGGGATCGCGCTCGGCGCGTTCCTGGTCAACGTCTCGCTGGGACCGTCGCTCCCGGCCGTTCTCGGGATCGTGGTGGGCAACACCCTCGCACCCGTCTGCTCCTACGTGCTGCTGCGCCGCACCGGCTTCCGTGAGGAGCTGGACCGGCTGCGGGACGCGCTCGCGCTGATCTTCCTCGGGGCGTTCACCGGGATGCTGGTCAGCGCGACGACGGGCGCCGGCATCCTGGCCCTGGCCGGTGCGCTGCGCCCCGCCGACTTCTGGCCGACCTGGTCGGTGTGGTGGACCGGCGACGCGATGGGCGTCCTGGTGGTCACGCCGGTGCTGCTGGTCCTCCGCTCGGCCCACCTGCCCAGGGCCGCGCCGCGCTCCCGTTGGGTGGAGGCGCTGCTGCTGGTCGCGGCCACGGTGGCCGTCGGTTACCTCGAGACCGGCCGGGTGCCGCTGCTGTTCCTCGCCTTCCCGCTGCTGATCTGGGCGGCCTTCCGCTTCCAGCTGGCCGGGGCCGCGCCCTGCGCGCTGGCCGTGTCCGTCTCCGCGATCGTCGCCGCCGCCGAGGGGTCGGGGCCGTTCACCGGTCACGACCTGCTCACCAGCATGATCACTCTGCAGGCGTTCAACGGTTCCGCCGCGCTGACCGCGCTGCTGGTGGGCACGGTCATCAGCGAGCGCAACGAGACCCAGCGGGAGATCGCGCAGGCCTGCCGACAGCTCGCCGCGATGGCGACCAAGCTCGCGGCCGGCGACTACAGCCCGATGTTCCCCGACGGAAAGTACGAGGAAGGCGAGATAGGGAACGAGGAGAACGGGGGGCACGGGGGGCACGAGGCCGAGTCCCGGACGACGACAAAGGCCGCCCCCTCGTCATATCCGAGAAGACGGCCTCCGACCGGCTGAAAAGCTGGTCGGGACGACAGGATTTGAACCTGCGACCCCTTGACCCCCAGTCAAGTGCGCTACCAAGCTGCGCCACGTCCCGGTGCACTCACTCGCGGTGACCCGCGTGATCGCGCGAACAGCACTTTACCCCACGTGCGGGGGTGCACCGAAGAGGGCCGGGAGAGGACATGGCGGCGGGCGGGGGACAATCGGCCGTATGACGAGTGCGGACGCATCGGACGCCAGGGACCGGGACACGGAGGGGCGGGCGCGCAACGCGCGGCCCCGGGACGGGCTCGGACGCCCGCTGCCCTACGGCGCGCAGGGCGTCCCCCGGCAGCCGGAAGGGGTCGTGCGGACGCCGGACCAGACGGTCGCCGAGGCGCAGGGGCTGCTGGACGCGGGCAGGCCGTTCCACGCGCACGAGGTGTTCGAGGACGCCTGGAAGGCGGGCCCCGAGGACGAGCGCACCCTGTGGCGGGGGCTGGCCCAGCTGGCGGTGGGGCTCACCCACGCGGCGCGCGGGAACGACGTCGGCGGGGCCCGGCTGCTGCGGCGGGGCGCGGGCGCGCTTCGGGAGTGGGTGGTGGGGCGGGGCGAGGACCGGCCGTACGGGATGGACCTGCCGGGGCTCGCCCGGTGGGCCGAGCGGCTGGCGGAGCGGGTGGAGCGCGGTGCGGGGCCCGTGGACGCCGTCGCGGAGGCGCCCCGGCTGGGCCGGCGGGTGGCCTGACGGCGGGCCGGCGGCGTCCTGGGCCCGCTGACCGTCCGCCGGGAGGCGGTGGACGCGCGGTCAGGGACGTGCGGCAGACTCGGGGCGTGCGAAAGATTCATGTCATCGGTATCGGCGCGGGCGACCCCGACCAGCTGACCCTGCAGGCGGTCAGGGCGCTGCGGAGCACGGACGTGTTCTTCCTGCTCGACAAGGGCGAGGTGAAGAGCGACCTGACCCGGCTCCGCCGGGACATGCTGGACGCACACCTGCCGGCGGGGTCGTACCGGGTGGTGCAGGCCAGGGACCCGGAGCGGGACCGCGCGGCGGGCGGGGCGGCGTACTCGCCGGCCGTGGAGGACTGGCGCAGCGCCCGTGCCGGGATCTACGAGCGTCTGATCGCCGACGAACTGGGCGAGGACGGCACCGGCGCCTTCCTGGTGTGGGGGGACCCGGCGCTGTACGACAGCACGCTGGGGATTCTCGAGGAGGTGCTGGAACGGGGCGCGGTGGCTTTCGAGTACGACGTCGTACCGGGTATCAGCAGCGTCTCCACGCTGGTCGCCCGGCACCGCACGGGGCTGAACCGGGTGGCCCGGCCGGTGCAGATCACCACCGGACGGCGGCTGGCCGAGGGCTTCCCCGCGGGGGTGGACGACGTGGTCGTGATGCTGGACGCGCACCAGGTCTTCCGGCGGTACGCCGAGGAGGACATGGACATCTACTGGGGCGCCTATCTGGGCACCCCGGACGAGATCCTCGTCTCCGGCCCGATCGCCGAGGCCGCCCCCCGCATCGAGCGGCTGCGGGCCGAGGCCCGGGACCGCAAGGGGTGGATCATGGACACGTACCTGCTGCGCAGGAACCCCGGGGACGCCTGACCCGCTGCCGTGCGGAGGCCCGGGGCGCCCGGCCGAGAACCGGGTGAGCCGGGGGTTGCGCCCAGGTGGTACTCGGGCCGTGTCCGCCACGGCGGGCCGCGGGCGTACGACCGGCGGCATCCCGCTCTGATCCGGCGCTGTGTCGCTGCCACTTCGCGCGAGGCGGCGCCTCTTGGACGACACCGGGCAGAAGCTGCCCCTGGTCCACCGGCTGAGGGGAATCGGTCCTCACCCGGGGCCGAGGCCCAGCCACTCCCGTGCGCCCGCCACGTCCGGCACCGCCGTGACGCCCGGTGGCAGGGCCGGCCGTCGTACGACCACCACGGGCAGTCCCAGGTCCCGGGCCGCCGTCAGCTTCGCGGCCGTCGCCTCGCCGCCGCTGTCCTTGGTCACGAGGACGTCGATGCGACGGGTCCGCAGCAGTTCCGTCTCGTCGGCGACCGTGAACGGGCCGCGCGCCAGGACCAGTTCGGTGTGCCGCGGCAGTGGCGGCTCGGGCGGGTCGACCGAGCGCACGACGAAGTGCAGGGCCGTCAGGTGGGCGAAGGCCGCCAGGCCCAGGCGGCCGGTGCTGAGGAAGATCCGGCGGCCGAGACCGGGCAGCGCCTCGGCGGCCCCCGACAGTGAGTCCACCTCGTGCCGGAGGTCGCCGGGGACCGGACGCCAGCCGGGGCGGCGCAGGACGACCAGGGGGACCCCGGTGGCCGCCGCCGCGTGGGCCGCGTGGGCCGTGATCTTCTCGGCGAAGGGGTGGGTGGCGTCGACCAGGGCGTCCACGTGGTGCGTGCGCAGCCAGTCCGCCAGGCCCTGCGCGCCGCCGAAGCCGCCGACGCGGAGCTCGCCGGCCACCGCTCCGGGGCGCGCGACCCGGCCCGCGAGGGAGGTGGTGACGCGGACGCCGGGGCGGTCGGCGAGGTCGGCGGCGAGGCGGCGGGCCTCGGTGGTGCCGCCGAGGATCAGGACGTGCGCGGGCATAGGGGTGAGGGTACGAGGTCGTACGGGCCCGACGGCCGCCCGGGTCGCTACGGTCGGAGCCATGGGAAGCGTGGCATCCGTACGGGCCGTCCTGATCGACATCGACGGTGTCCTCACCGTCTCCTGGAAGCCGCTGCCGGGCGCGGTGGAGGCGCTGCGGGCGATCCGCGCGGCCGGTCTCGGTGTGGCGCTGGTGACCAACACGACCTCCCGGACCCGGGCGTCGATCGCCGGGACGCTGGGCGGGGCCGGTTTCGAGGTGACGGCCGAGGACGTCCTCACCGCGCCCTCGGTCACGGCCGCCCACCTGGCCGAGCACCACCCCGGCGCCCGCTGCGCGCTGCTCAACAGCGGGGACATCACCGAGGACCTCACCGGCGTCACGCTCGTGGACGACGACCCCGACGTGGTCGTACTCGGCGGTGCCGGGCCGGAGTTCGACTACACGGCGCTCAACCGGGCCTTCGGGTTCCTGCAGCGGGGTGCACGGCTGGTCGCCATGCACCGCAGCCTGTACTGGCGCACCGAGGCCGGGCTGCAGCTGGACTCGGGTGCCTTCCTGGCGGGACTGGAGAAGGCCGCGCGGGTCGAGGCGGAGGTGACGGGCAAACCGTCCCGGGCGTTCTTCGGGACGGCGCTGGCCCGGCTGGGGTCGGCCGCGGACCGGGCGCTGATGGTGGGCGACGATGTGGAGTCGGACGTGCTCGCGGCCCAGCGGGCCGGGCTCACCGGGGTGCTGGTGCGGACGGGGAAGTTCCAGCAGGAGACGCTTCAGGGCGCGAGCGGCACCCCGCACCACGTCCTCGACTCCTTCGCCGACGTGCCGGCGCTGCTGGGGCTACCGCAGTAGCAGTTGCACCCCGCCCACAACCGTCGCCGCGATCACGAGTTGTTCGAAGAGGTGCTGGTTGATCCTGTTCACAGCCCACTTGCCGAACAACGCGCCGGGCACGACGAACACGGCGAGCGCGGCGTCGAGGAGCAGCGAGCGCCCGTCGATCAGGCCCAGCCCCGCGCTGAACGGCACCTTGGACACATTCACGATGAGGAAGAAGAACGCCGACGTGCCCAGGAACCCCAGCTTCCGGAAGCCGGCCGACAGCAGGTACATCGACATCACCGGCCCGCCCGCGTTGGCGACCATCGTGGTGAACCCGCCGAGCACGCCGTACGACCGCGCCTTCACCCGGCCCGCCCGGGTCGTCACCGCGTCCGGCTCGTCGCCCGCCGCCGTCCGGCGCCGCCGCCACAGCGTGACCCCGGCCATCAGCAGCAGGATCACGCCGATCGAGGTCCGTACGACGCCGTCGCCGGCCCACACCAGGAACAGCGTGCCGACCACCACACCCACCGCGACGGCCGGGAACAGCCGCCACAGCGTGGGCCAGTGGGCGTGCCGCCGGTAGGTGAGGACGGCGAGCACGTCCCCGGCGATCAGGACGGGCAGCAGGACGCCGGTGGAGGCGCGGGCGGGCAGCACGGCCGCGAAGATCGCGAGGCTGACCGTGTTGGCCCCGCTCACCGCCGTCTTGGAGAAGCCGACGAGCAGGGCCGCGCAGGCGAGTGCGGCGAACTCCCAGCCGGACATGTGCCAGAGCGTCATCGTGTTCATGCGGGGACCGATGCTATGTCCGGACAAGCCTGCGGCGTAAGGACCGTCTCGCCAGATGATCCCTGCCGCGGGCCAGGTCCTGCCGTCGAACTCCCGTCGTCCGCCCGCAGGGCGGGCTCTGCGGCGTCAGGTACGTGCTCTGGGGGTCCCCCGGCCGAAGGCCGGGGGGGGTGCCGGGCCTCGACCCTCGTACTGGACGTACTGGGGTCGGGGCCCGGTGCGGCGAGAGTGCGTGCATGGCGTCGCGGGGCAGGCGGGAGTTCGACGACAGGGCCTAGGACCGGTCCGCGAACTGTGCCCGGAGCTCCCGCTTGAGCACCTTCATGCTCGGACCGAGCGGCAGCCGGTCGGTGAACTCCACGCGCCGGGGGTACTTGTGCCGGCCCAGGTGCTCCTTGGACCACTCGGTGATCGCGGCGGCGTCGGGGGCGGTGCCCGGCGCGGGGACGACGACCGCGCACACCTCCTCGCCGTGCAGCTCGTCCGGCAGGCCGATGACCGCGGCCTGGGCGACGCCGGGGTGGCGCATCAGCACCTCCTCGACCTCCCTCGGGTACACGTTGTAGCCGCCGCGGATGATGACGTCCTTCTTGCGGTCGACGATCCGCAGGAAGCCGTCCTCGTCCTTGGTGCCGAGGTCCCCGGAGCGGAACCAGCCGTCGACGAGGGCCTCCGCGGTGGCCTCGGGGCGGCCGAGGTAGCCGGAGAAGACGTTGTGGCCGCGGATGACGACCTCGCCCAGCTCGCCGGGCGGCAGCAGTTCGATGCGGTCCTCGGCCTCGGCGCGGGCGATCTCCACGTCGATGCCCCACAGCGGGTGGCCGATGGTGCCGGCCCGGGTGCCGAACACCGGCTGGTTGACGGTGGCCGTCGGCGAGGTCTCCGACAGCCCGTACCCCTCGTAGACCGTCGCCCCGAACGCGGCCTCGAACCGTTCCAGGACGGCGACGGGCAGCGAGGCCCCGCCCGAGACGCACACCCGCAGGCGCGGGAGCGCCCCGGCGTCCGCGGCCGCCGCCGCGAGGGCGACGAACATGGTCGGCACGCCGTGGAAGGTGTTCACGCCCTCCTTCACCATCAGCTCGATGGCACGGGCCGCCTCGAAGCGGGGCAGCAGGACGAGCGTGGCGCCCGCGCGCCAGGTGGAGTTGAGCGACACCGTCTGCCCGAAGGCGTGGAAGAGGGGCAGGGCGCCGAGGGCGATGTCGTCGGCGCGGATGTCGTTGGCGTCGAAGGCGTTGACGGTCGCGTTCATCACCAGGTTGAAGTGGCTGAGCACGGCGCCCTTGGGGGCGCCGGTCGTGCCGCTGGTGTAGAAGATCACGGCCGGGTCGTCGGCGGCCCGGGTGGTGTACGACGGCAGCGGCCGGGCGTCGGCGGCGAGCTTGTCGAACTCCTCGCCCAGGGTGACCACTCGGACGCCGGTGGCCTCGGCGGCGGCCCGGCCGGTCCGCTCCTGCGCCGGGTGGACGAGCAGCAGGCTCGCGCCGCTGTCCTTCAGGACGTGCTCGACCTCGCCGGACGACAGCAGCAGGTGCACGGGGACGACGACCCCGCCCGCCGCGGCGACGGCGTAGTAGGCGACGGGGAACTCGGCGGTGTTGGGGGCCATGAGGGCGACCCGGTCGCCGGGCCGTACGCCGAGGCCGGTGAGCGCGCCCGCACGGGCCAGCGCCCTGTGCCACACCTCGGCGAAGGTGAGCCGCAGGTCGCCCTCGACGAGGGCCGTCTTGTCGGGGCGGCGCCGGGCGTTCTCGGCGAGAACGGCGGCGACGGACAGGGTTGCCATGGGGTACTGCTCCGTTTCCTTGCTGCGGCTCGTGTGACCGGTCCCCGTGCGGGGAGCCCCCGTCGACGGCGCGGGTCAGTCCCTCTCGACCAGCACCGCGCTGCCCTGCCCCACGCCCACGCACATGGTGGCCAGTCCCCGCTCCGCGCCCGTGCGCCGCATGCGGTGCAGCAGGGTGGTGAGGATGCGGGCGCCGGAGCAGCCGAGGGGATGGCCGAGGGCGATGGCGCCGCCGCTGGGGTTCACCAGCTCCGGGTCGATGCCCAGCTGGTCGACGCAGGCGAGCGCCTGGGCGGCGAACGCCTCGTTGAACTCGGCCTCCTGCACGGCGCCGATCTCCCAGCCGGCCCGGGCCAGCGCCTTGCGGGTGGCGGGGACGGGGCCGAGGCCCATCACGTCGGGGTGGACACCGGCGGAGGCGCCGGCGACGTACCGGCCCAGGGACTGCAGGCCCAGCTCGTTCAGGGCCTCCTCGCTGACCAGCAGCAGTCCGGCCGCGCCGTCGTTCATCGGCGAGGCGTTGCCCGCCGTGACGGTGCCGCCCGGCCGGAAGACCGGCCTGAGCCGGGACAGCTTCTCCAGCGAGGTGTCCTCGCGGACGCACTCGTCCTGCTCGACGACGACGCCGTCCGGGCGTTCCACGGGCAGCAGTTCGTCGTCGAAGTGGCCGTTCTTGCGGGCGACGGCGGCCCGTTGGTGGCTGCGCAGCGCGAAGGCGTCCTGCCGCTCGCGGGAGACGCCGTACCGCTCGGCGACCTCCTCGGCGGTCTCGCCCATGGAGAGCAGGCCGTGCAGCTCCTTCATGGCGGGGTTGACCAGGCGCCAGCCGAGGCGGGTGTCGAAGGTCTCGATGCGCTGCGGCAGGGCCTCGTCGGGGCGGGGCAGCACGAAGGGGGCGCGGCTCATCGACTCCGAGCCGCCGGCGATCACGACGTCGGCCTCGCCCGCGGCGATGGTCCGGGCGGCCGTGGTGACCGCTTCCAGGCCGGAGGCGCACAGCCGGTTGACGGTGGCGCCGGGCACCGAGTCGGGGAGACCGGCGAGGAGGGCGGCCATGCGGGCGACGTTGCGGTTGTCCTCGCCGGCCTGGTTGGCCGCGCCCCAGTAGACGTCGTCGATCCGGGCGGGGTCGAGCGCGGGCACGTCGGCGACCAGACGGCGGATCACGGTCGCCGCCAGGTCGTCGGGCCGGATGCCGGCGAGGGCTCCGCGCAGCTTGCCGAGCGGGGTGCGGCGGGCAGCCGCGAAGTGGACGGGACGCACGGGTTCGACTCCTGATCTACGACGCTGTCGATCAGCACTGGTCCGGGCAACACTTAATTAGCACTGCTAGTTTTTGACTATAGACCTCCGACCGGCTCCCTGGGAAGATCCCCAGGAGCTTCACCGAGGCAGCTGGAGGAGAGATGCCCCACGTCCGCGAGCACGTCCTGGGCGGCATCGCCGTGCGGGAGTGGCCGCATCCACGGCCGCGCCACCTGGCCCTGGTCGTGCACGGGTACGGGGAACACGCGGGGCGCTACGAGGAGCTGGCGCACGTGCTCACCGGGCACGGAGCGGCCGTGTACGCGCCCGACCACGTCGGCCACGGCCGGTCGGCCGGTGAGCGGGTGGTGATCGAGGACTTCGAGGACGTGGTCACCGATGTGCACCGGGTGGCCGGCCTGGCCCGCGCCGCGCATCCCGGCCTGCCGCTCGTCATGGTCGGCCACTCCATGGGCGGTCTGATCGCGGCCCGCTACGCCCAGCGGTACGGCGCCGAGCTGACCGCGCTGATCCTGTCGGGGCCGGTGATCGGCGCCTGGGAGCTGCCCGGGCGGCTGCTGGCGCTGCCGGAGATCCCGGACACCCCGGTCAGCCCGGCCGCGCTGTCCCGGGACCCGGCGGTGGGCGCCGCGTACGCCGCCGACCCGCTGGTGTGGCACGGGCCGATGAAGCGGCCGACGCTGGAGGCGTTCGTACGGACCCTGCGCACCGTCGCCGAGGGCGGTGCCGTGGGAGATCTGCCGCTGCTGTGGCTGCACGGGGACGACGACCGGCTGGTGCCGCTGCCCGGGAGCCGGACCGGGGTGGAGCGGCTCGGCGGCCGGCTCACCGAGCGGATCTTCCCCGGCGCGCGGCACGAGGTGTTCCACGAGACGGTCAAGGCGGAGGTCTTCGCGGAGGTGATCCGGTTCCTGGACGCGGTCCTCCCCCGCTGACCAGGCCGGTTTTGCCCCCGGTGACGCGGGGCACCCGCCCTTTCGGACATGCAGATGTGCACGACGAAAGGGGTCGCACCGACCATGACCGTGGTGAAGAGCACGCTCTCCGAGGAGGCGCTCGGCGTCACCGGATCCGCCCTGCAGGAGACCCTCGTCGACCTGCTCGGACTGTCGCTGATCGGGAAGCAGGCGCACTGGAACGTGGTGGGCCCGCGGTTCCGGTCGATCCATCTCCAGCTGGACGAGGTGGTCGCGACGGCCCGCGCCCACTCCGACACGGTCGCCGAGCGCGCAGCGGCGCTGGGCGTGCCGCCGGACGGCCGGCCGGAGACCATCGCCGCGACCTTCGCGCTGCCCGGCAGCAAGGACGGCTGGCTGCGCGACACCGAGGTGGTGGAGCTGATGGTGGCGTCCCTGACGACGGCCATCGGCCGGCTGCGCGAGCGGATCAGGGCCACCGAGGAGCCCGACCCCGTCACACAGGACCTGCTGATCTCCATCACCGCCGACCTGGAGAAGCAGCGCTGGATGTTCGAGGCGGAGAACGGGTCGCGCGACAACGCCGCCGGCTAGCGACACGGACCTGCGCAGGGAAGGGGACGACCCATGGCCGACCCGATCGAGACCGAAGCGCTGTGGGAGGACTTCCACCGCGTGGTGAACATGACCTCCGCGGAGCTGGCGGCCTGGCTGCGGGTCCGGGACTCCGACGAGGAGGCCGAGGCGCTGCCCGAGGAGGCCGGGACGCCGACCGGCCGGCACGTGCTGGCGATCCTCCAGAAGCGCCGCACCGACCTCACCGACGACGACCTCCGCGTGATGCACCGGGTCGTCGACACGGTCGGTGACCTGGTGGACATGGAGGACGAGCCGGAACCGGAGCGGACGCCGCAGGACACCCGCCGCCGGCACCGGCTGATGACCCTGGGCCACGACCCGCTCAAGCCGTAGGCGGAGGGCCTCGAGCCATGAACCGCGACGAACGGGTCCTGCACGAGCTGGTGTCCGCGTACGGGCGGACGTACGCCGAGGAGGCGGGCATCCGCCTGACGGACACCCCGCAGCCGCTGTACCGGCTGCTCGTGCTGGCCCTGCTGCTCAGCGCCCGGATCCGCGCCTCGGTCGCGGTGGCCGCCGCGCAGGCCCTGCACGAGGACTACCTCGACAGCCCGCGCCGCATGGCCGACGCCGACTGGCAGCAGCGCGTGGACGCGCTCGGCCGGGGCGGCTACCGGCGCTACGACGAGCGGACGGCCACCCAGCTCGGCGACGGCGCCGAGCTGCTGCTGGACCGCTGGGGCGGGGATCTGCGCCGGCTGCACGAGGAGGCGCACGGCGACGTCGGCGCCCTCAAGGACCTGCTCCAGGAGGAGCCGGGCGTGGGTCCGGCGGGCGCCGACATCTTCCTGCGGGAGGCCCAGCGCGTGTGGCCGGAGATCGGGCCGTACCTGGACGGCAAGGCCCTCTCCGGGGCCCGGCGGCTGGGCCTGCCGGAGGACCCCGGGAAGCTGGCCGGGCTGGCCGAGGACACCGAACCGGCCGTGCTGGCCGCCGCGTTGGTGCGGGCCGCGCTCGACAAGCAGGTGGCCGAAGACTGTCTGCGCCGCGCCGGATGATCGTGTCAGACTGCTGCTCGCACATGACGGAGTGAGAGCCGAGGAGCAGCACGTGACGGGGACCGAGCCGGCCGCATCGCCCATCGACACCAGCCGGCCGCATCCGGCCCGGGTGTACGACTGGTTCCTGGGCGGCAAGGACAACTACCCCGTCGACGAACAGCTCGGCCGCAGCATCACGGCCATCGACCGGGGCGCCGCCCGCAACGCGCGCGCCAACCGGGCCTTCATGCAGCGGGCCACGCGCGCCCTCGCCGAGGACGGCATCCGCCAGTTCCTGGACATCGGCACCGGCATCCCGACCGAGCCGAACCTGCACCAGATCGCCCAGTCGGTGGCGCCGGACGCGCGCGTGGTCTACGTCGACAACGATCCGATCGTGCTGGCCCACGCGGGCGCGCTGCTGCGCGGCACGCCCGAGGGCGTGACGGAGTACGTGCAGGCCGACGCCCGCGACCCGGACACCATCCTGGAACGGGCCGGCCAGGTCCTGGACCTCTCCCGCCCGGTGGCCCTCTCCCTCATCGCCCTGCTGCACTTCGTCGCCGACGAGGACGGCGCCCACGACGTGGTGCGGAAGCTGGTCGACGCGCTGGCTCCGGGCAGCTGCCTGGTGCTGTCCATGATGACGGCCGACTTCGAACCGGAGAACGTGCACAGGGGCATCGCCGCCTACGCGGCGGGCGGGGTCACCCTGGTGGCGCGTTCCCGGGACGAAGTGGCCGCCTTCTTCACGGGGTTGGATCTGCTGGAGCCGGGGGTCGTGCCGGTCTCCGACTGGCGGCGGGAGGCGGCGGCGGACGACGGCGGGCCGATCTCCCTGTACGGCGCGGTGGGCCGCACCTGCGCCCGCTGACCCGGCGGTCAGAACAGCAGCTCGGCCAGCCGGCCGATCTGGTCGACGTCCGAGGACCAGCAGTAGAGCATGACCTCGTCGGCGCCGATGCCGAGGTAGCCGTCGACCGCCGCGCGGATCGCCTTCGGGCCGGTGAGCAGGCCGGCGGTGATGTGCTCGGCGCGGCCCGTGAAGCCGTAGTAGGCGCGGATGTTGCGCCGGGCCTGCTCGACGGTGCCGGACGGGCCGAGGGCGACGTTCGCCTGGGCGACCAGCCGCGGCCGGCCGGGACGGCCGTGCCTGTGCCAGACCGCTTCGACGTCACGGAACAGCCCGGCCATGCCCTCCGGCGGCAGCGCCGCGCCGAGGAAGCCGTCGCCGAACCGCCCGACCCGCTCGAGCGCGGCCGGGGCGAAGCCGCCGAACAGGACCTCCGGGCCGCCGGGCGTCGCGGGCGCCGGACCGATGGGCCCCACCCCGTCGCCGTACGGCTCGCCGGACCAGGTGCGGCGCAGCAGGGCCATCTGCTCGTCGAGGCGGCGGCCCCGGCTCCGCAGGTCGACACCGGCGGCCAGGCAGTCGTCCGCCCGGCCGCCGACGCCGATGCCGAGCGTGAAACGGCCGCCGGAGATCAGGTCCAGGGTCGCGCTCTGCTTGGCGAGCAGCGCGGTGCCGTGCAGCGGGGCGAGCAGCACCTCGGTCTGCAGCCGGATGCGTGACGTGGCCCCGGCGAGCGCGGCCAGGGTGACGAGGGGTTCGGGGTTGTCGTGGACGAGCCGGTCGAGCAGGCCGAGCGTGCTGAAGGGGCCGGCGTCGGCACGGCGGGCCCAGGTCGGCAGCAGGGCGGGGTCGTCGACGGGAAGTCCGAGACCGATCTTCATGGGTGGTGTCCTCCGGAGGGCGTGCCGCATCGCTGCCGCCCCTCCGTGGCGCCGCGCCGCCGTGCGCGGGCTCGCTCCCGTTCTGCGGCTGTGGTGCGGGGAGCGTGATCGTCGAAGTGCGGCGACGCTATCGCGGTCCCCCGTAGCCGGACCACTCCTTTTCGCGCCGGGCCGCCGCTACAGGCCGAGGACGCGGGAGATGGTCCGCAGCACGCCGTCGTCGTTGTTGGACGGGGCGAGGTGCCGGGCCCGGCGGACGACCTCCGGGTGGGCATTGGCCATGGCGAAGGACCAGTCGGCGGCGTCGAGCATCTCCAGGTCGTTGAGGTAGTCGCCGAAGACCATGGTCTGCGCGGGCGTGACGCCGAGCGCGCGCTGCAGGCCGCGCAGCGCGGTGCCCTTGTTCGCGGTGCGGTTCATGACGTCCACCCAGTGCGCGCCGGAGACGACCACCTGGTGCGTCCCGGCGAACTCCGCGAGCGCCGGGGCGGTGGAGCGCTCGACGGGCCCGAAGTCGAACAGGGCCACCTTGATCACGTCGTCGTCGACGGCGGTGACGTCCTCGACGACCCGGTGCTCGACGTAGTACCTGCGCACCTCGGCCAGGAACGCCTCGTCGCTCCGCTCGACGTACGCCGCCCGTTTGCCGCACACCACCGCGCCGACGTCGACCCCGTCCGCGACCAGCCGCCGTACCGTCCGGGCGACCCCGGCCGCGACCGCGCGGTCCATCGGGTCGGAGCTGAGCTCCACCCCGTCACGGACCACGTAGGTGCCGTTCTCCGCGATGAACACCATGCCCTCGGCGACGTCCGCGAACTGCCGGGCCAGCGTGGCGTACTGGCGGCCGCTCGCCGGGCTGAACAGCACCCCGCGCCGGCGCAGTTCGGCGAGCATCGGCCCCAGCCCGGCGGGGATCCGCTTGGCGTCGTCCAGCAGGGTGCCGTCCATGTCGGTGACGACGAGCCGGATGTCGGCGGGGCCCGCGGGCAGGCCGGGGACGTGGAGGAGGGGCACGGGCGTGGCGGGCATGTCCTGCTTCCGGCCGGGGGCGGGGTACGGCACCCAGTGTTCCTCATGCGCCGGAACGTCCCGAAGCCGCCCCGAACCGCCCACGGTGCACGGTTCCCGGGACAGCGCGATCACCGGGCGGCACAATGACGGCGGACACCCGCACGTGAGAAGGGCGGCGACGTGACCGAAGGCTCCTCCCCCACGGCCGGACCGGCGAGGCTGAACACCTCCGTGGCGCACAACGCCCGGGTGTGGAACTACTGGATCGGCGGCAAGGACAACTACGAGGTCGACCAGCGGGTCGGCGACCACATCGCCGGGATGTTCCCGGTGATCCGGGCGGTGGCCCGCGCGGACCGCGAGTTCCTGGCGCGGGCGGTGCGGTGTCTGACCGCGGAGCGCGGGATCCGGCAGTTCCTGGACGTGGGCACCGGCCTGCCGACGGTGGACAACACGCACGAGATCGCCCAGCGGATGGCCCCCGAGTCGCGGATCGTGTACGTCGACAACGACCCGATCGTGCTCGTACACGCCCGGTCGCTGCTCACCAGCTCCCCCGAGGGCGTCACGGACTACGTCGACGCCGACGTGCGCGACCCGGACACGATCGTGGAGCGCGCCGCCGAGACGCTGGATCTCCAGCGGCCGGTCGCGGTGATGATGCTGGGCATCCTGAACTTCGTCCTGGACACGGACGAGGCCCGGGACATCGTACGGCGGCTGATGGCGGCGGTGCCGTCGGGCAGCCACCTCGTCCTGACCCATCCGACCTTCGACGCCGACGTGGGCGGCGAGGGCAACGTCGCCGCGATGGAGTTCTGGAACGCCCACGCCACCCCGCCGATCACCGCCCGCAGCCGCGCCGACGTCGCCGCGTTCCTCGAGGGCCTGCAGCCGGTCGAGCCGGGTCTCGTGCCCTGCTCGCGGTGGCGCCCGGAGCCGGCGTCCGCCGCCGTGGTGCCGCAGTACGGCGCGGTGGCCGTGAAGCCCTGACCCCGGCCCGGCCGGCGGACCGAGCCCGAGGAGCCCGAGGAGTTCGAGCAGCCCGGGAGTTCGAGGAGTTCGAAACCCGGGAGTTCGAGGAGGAGGAGGACGTATGACCACTCTGGCCGACCCCGTGCCCGGCGGGCGCCCCGGTGATCTGCGCCGGGTCGCCCCGCTCACCGCCGGCCTGGCCGCGCAGGGCGTGCGCGGGATCGTACTGGCGTACGTGGACACCGCGGGCGTCGGCCGGGTGAAGACGATCCCGACGGCACGGCTGGAGGCGGCCGTGTCCTGGGGGGTGGGGATGTCCCCGGTGTTCGACACCTTCCTCGCCCACGACACGATCGTCACCACCGACGTCCTCGGCTCCCCGGACGGCGACCTGAGGCTCTACCCCGACCTGGACCAGCTGGTCGTGCTGGCCGGACAGCCGGGCTGGGCGTGGGCGCCGGTGGACCGGATCACCCAGGAGGGCGAGCGGCACCCCGGCTGCGCCCGGACCGTCCTGCGCCGGATCGTCACGGACGCCGCCGCGCGGCACGGCCTGACGTTCAAGGCGGCGATCGAGGTCGAGTGGGCGTTCGGGCTCGGCTCGGCACCGGCCGGGGAGTTCGTGCCGGCCGTCCGCGGACCCGCGTACGGCGCGATCCGTCAGGTCGAGCTGAGCGACTGCGCCGCCGACCTGCTGGCCGCGCTGGCCGCGCAGGACGTGGACGTGGACCAGCTGCACCCCGAGTACGCGGCCGGGCAGTTCGAGGTCTCGGTGGGCGCGCTGGACCCGGTGGCGGCGGCCGACCGTAGCGTGCTCGTCCGGCAGACGATCCGGGCGGTCGCCGCGCGGCACGGCCTGCGGGTGTCGTTCGCGCCCGCGGTGTCCGCCGACGGCGTCGGCAACGGCGGACACCTCCACCTGTCCTGCTGGCGCGACGGGGTGAACCTGCACGCGGGCGGGGAGCGCCGGTACGGCATGACGCCCGAGGCGGAGTCCTTCGCGGCCGGGGTGCTGGCCCGGATGCCCGCGCTGACGGCGGTCACCGCGCCGAGCCCGGCCAGCTATCTGCGGCTGAGGCCCTCCCGGTGGGCCGGGGCGTTCACCACGTGGGGCCGCGAGACCCGCGAGGCCGCGCTGCGGGTGATCACGGGTACGGCGGGGCGCCGGGAGCAGGACGCCAACCTGGAGGTGAAACCGGTCGACCTGGCCGCGAACCCGTACCTGGCCCTCGGCTGTGTCATCGCCGCCGGCCTCGACGGCATGACGGCGGGCCGGTCCCTGCCGGAGGAGATCACCGGCGACCCGGCCCGCTACGGTCCGGACGAGGCGGCGGCCCTCGGCGTACGGCGGCTTCCGGTGTCGCTGCCGGGGGCCGTCGAGGAGTTCCGCGCGGACCGGGTGCTGCGGGCCGCGCTGGGCCCGGTCCTCGCCGACGCGGTGACCGCCGTGCGGCTCGGCGAGGCCGCGGCCGTCGACGGGCTCGACGACGACCGGGTGGCGGCGGCCTACCGCTGGACGTACTGACCATGACCGCACCCGGCCCGGTCCACGAGGCCCTCGCCGCGCTGCCACTGGTGGACCACCACTGCCACGGCGCCGTGACCGCCGACCTCGCCCACGAGGAGTTCGCCTCGCTCCTCACCGAGGGCGAGGCCTGGCCCGGCGTGTCACCCTTCGACACCCCCGCCGGAGTGGCCGTACGCCGCCACTGCGCACCCCTGCTGGACCTGCCACGGCACGCGCCGCCCGCCGATTACACGGCCCGGCGCGCGGAGCTCGGCTGGCGGGAGGTCAACCGCCGCTTCCTGACGGCCGCGGGAGCCGCGGTGTTCTGCGTGGACACCGGCTACACCCCGCACCCGCTCACCACGCCCGGCGAACTGGCGGCGGCCGCCGGCGCCTACGCCTGCGAGGTCGTACGACTGGAGCAGCTCGCCGAGGCGGTGGCCGCGCGGGGCGTGGAGGCGGACGCGTACGCGGGCGCGGTCCGGCAGGCCGCCGAGGAGGCCGTGCGCCGGCCGGGCGTGGTGGCGGTGAAGTCGGTGGCCGCCTACCGCACCGGCTTCGCCCTGGACCCGGCCCGCCCGGCCGGCGCGGAGGTGACCCGGGCCGCGCGGCGCTGGTTCGCGGACGGCGGCCGGCTGACCGACCCGGTCCTGGTCCGGCACCTGCTGTGGACCGCCGTCGACCTGGGCCTGCCCCTGCAGCTGCACACCGGCTTCGGCGACGCGGACGTGACCCTGCACCGCGCCGACCCGGCGCTGCTCACCGACTGGCTGCACCTGACCGCCGGCACGATCCCGGTGCTGCTGCTGCACTGCTGGCCGTACCAGCGGCAGGCCGCCTATCTGGCCGCGGTGTTCGAGCAGGTGTACCTGGACGTCGGTCTGGCCCTGCACCACACCGGCCCGGCCCGCTGCCGGGCGGTGCTGGAGGAGGCCCTGGAGATCACCCCGTTCCGGAAGCTGCTGTACAGCTCCGACGCCTATGGTGTGGCCGAGTTCCACCACCTCGGCGCGCTGTGCTTCCGGCACGGACTCGCCGAGCTGCTGCAAGCCCGGGTCGACGCCGACGAGTTGAGTCTGCCCGACGCCCTGCGGATCGCGGCCTGGACCGGCCGCGACAACGCCCGCCGCCTCTACGGCCCACCCGTGTCCGAACCGGCCCGCGACCCCAGCGGGCGCCCCACCCGGAAAGTATGATCAAGCAATGTCTGACATGACCGAAACCACGCCCGGATGGCTGACCACGGACGAGCTGGAGATGGCCCGGGCCCGCATGCCGATCCTGTACGTCGAGGCCGTGCCGGTGCGCGTGGACGACAGCGGTGAAGTCACGAGCATCGGACTGCTGCTGCGCATCGGCCCGGACGGAACGGTCAGCCGGACCCTGGTGTCCGGCCGCGTCCTGCACCACGAGCGGGTCCGGGACGCCCTGCTGCGCCATCTGGAGAAGGACCTCGGCCCGGTCGCGCTGCCCCGGGTCCCGGCCTCCCTGCAGCCGTTCACGGTCGCGGAGTACTTCCCGACGGCGGGCATCACCCCGTACCACGACCCGCGCCAGCACGCGGTGTCCCTCGCCTACGTCGTGCCGGTGACCCGGTGACTGCCGGCCCCGGCAGGACGCGCTGGACCTCGTCTGGTTCAGCCCGCAGGAGGCCGCCTCCGTGGCCGTGCAGAGCGAGATGCCCGGCGGGCACGGGATGCTGCTGAAGCAGGCGCTCGCGCACGTGGGTCTGGCCCTCTGACCCCGGCAGCCGGCCGACCCGCCTGTCTACCAGGTCGGCCGGGCCGCCGGCCAGATGGTCCGCTGCGGCTTTCAGGTTGCGTTCAGGCTGGTGACGGCCTCGGGCAACACCTGCACCAGAAGCCCCAAAACAATGGCAAAGGGGGCTGGGAGCAGCACAGTTGGCCGTGCCAGGGTGCGGCGCATGAGCACAGAGCACGTCCTCGACCACCGGCCGAGCGGCCCCGTACGCGCACGCATACGCGAGAGCGCGAACAAGGTGCCGGAGGTGACCGTCTACTTCTGGATCGTCAAGGTCCTCACCACCGGCATGGGCGAGACCGCCTCCGACTTCCTGGCCCGCCTGCTGGGCCCGGTCCCGGCGGTCGCCCTCGGCGGTCTCGCCTTCGCGGCCTCGCTCGTGCTCCAGTTCGCCGTCCGCCGCTATGTGGCCTGGATCTACTGGACGGCGATCGTCATGGTCAGCGTGTTCGGCACGATGGCCGCGGACGTCCTGCACGTGGGCCTGGGCGTGCCCTACACCCTCTCCACGCCCCTGTTCCTCATCGCCCTGGCCGCCGTGTTCGCCCTCTGGTACGCGAGCGAGCGCACCCTGTCCATCACTTCCGTCCGCACCCGCCGCCGGGAGTGCTTCTACTGGGCGGCCGTGCTCGCCACCTTCGCCCTGGGCACGGCGGCGGGCGACCTGACGGCGACGATCGGTCTCGGCTACCTGGGCTCGGTCGCGCTGTTCGCGGTGGCGATCTGCGTCCCGGCCCTGGCCCACCGCACCCGTCTGCTGGGCGCGGTGACGGCGTTCTGGACGGCCTACGTCCTCACCCGCCCGCTCGGTGCGTCCCTCGCCGACTGGATGGCCGTGGCGGGCACCCGGGGCGGCCTGGGCTGGGGGCTGGGTCCGGTGACCCTGTCCTGGACGGTGGCGATCATCGGGTTCGTGGCGTACCTGGCGCTGTCCCGCCGGGACACCGCACCGGCGCTCTGAGCCTGTCCCATGACGGAAAAGGCCGGTTCGGAGGATTCCGAACCGGCCTCTGACCTGCGTGCTTCGCAAGTCGGGACGACAGGATTTGAACCTGCGACCCCTTGACCCCCAGTCAAGTGCGCTACCAAGCTGCGCCACGTCCCGGTGCCCGTTTGACCTGGGGTTTCCCCGGTCGAAACGCGCAGGGAAACAATACCGCACTCGCCTCGGTGATCGCGCACGCCTTTCGCCGGTTGACCTCGAGTTCGGTTGAGGTTGCACGATCGCCCGCATGACGATCACAGCGGACGACGGCCGCACCCACGGCTACGACGACCTGCCCCGGCTGATGGGCACGATGACGGGCGACGAGAAGCACGGACCCGCGGCCACGTCCACGCTCGACGTGCTGTGGGTGCTGTACGACCGGGTGCTGCGCATCACGCCGGAGCGGACGGACGATCCGGCCCGGGACCGGTTCCTGCTGAGCAAGGGGCACGGACCGATGGCGTACTACGCGGTGCTGGCCGCGCGGGGGTTCCTGCCGGTGGAGTGGCTGCCGGGCTTCGGCTCGTACGACTCCCCGCTCGGCCACCACCCGGACCGGGTGCTGGTGCCGGGCGCCGAGATCGGCAGCGGGTCGCTCGGGCACGGGCTGCCGATCGCCGTGGGCACCGCGCTGGGCCTGCGGGCGCAGGGGCTGCACGATCCGGCGGTCTGGGTGCTGATCGGGGACGCCGAGCTGGACGAGGGAAGCAACCACGAGGCCATCGCCTTCGCCGGGCCCGCCGGGCTGGAACGGCTGCACACCGTGGTGATCGACAACTCCTCCGCGAGCCACACCCGGCCCGGTGGGATCGCGGCGCGGTTCGAGGCCGCGGGCTGGTCCGCGGTGACCGTCGACGGGCGCGATCACCGGGCCCTGTACGACGCGTTCACCACGCCTCATCCGGGGCGGCCGCACGTGGTCGTGGCCCGGGTCGAGCCGAAGACCGCCTGACACTTCGTTCCCTCCCGGAAAGGGCACACCCTCATGGACACCATGCGTGACCGTTTCGCCCCCGTCGTCTCCCGGCTGCTGGACGAGGATCCGCGGGTCGCGGTCGTCCTCGCCGAGATCGGCAAGGACGGCTTCGCCGAGGCCGCCCGCCGGCATCCCGACCGGGTCGTCAACGTCGGCATCCGCGAGCAGTTGCTGGTCGGGGCGGCGGCGGGGCTGGCGCTCACCGGGCTGCGGCCGGTCGTGCACACCTTCGCGAGCTTTCTGGTGGAGCGGCCGTTCGAGCAGATCAAGCTGGATCTGGGGCACCAGGACGCCGGGGCGGTGCTGGTGAGCGCGGCCGCCTCCTTCGACTGGCCGGCCGGCGGCCACACCCACATGGCCCCGGGCGACGTGTCCCTGCTCGACACCCTGGACGGCTGGACCGTGCACGTGCCCGGCCACCCGGACGAGGCCGAGACCCTGCTGCACCACGCGGTCGCCGCCGGCGACGACAAGGTGTACGTGCGCCTGTCCGTGCAGTCCAACCGGCGGGGGCGGATCGTCGACGGCACGCACGTCCCGACCGTCCGCGAGGGTCGCTGCGGTGTGGTCGTCGCCGTCGGCCCGATGCTGGACGCGGTGCTGGCCGCCACGGAGGGCCTGGACGTGACCGTGCTCTACGCGACGACCGTACGGCCCTTCGACGCGGCGGCGCTGCGCCGGGCCACCGAGGCCGCCGGGACGGACGTCGTCCTGGTCGAGCCGTACCTCGCGGGCACGTCGACGGCCGCGGTGAGCGAGGCGCTGTCCGACGTGCCGCACCGGGTGCTGGGCCTCGGCGTCGGCCGCCGCGAACTGCGCCGCTACGGCACGGTGGAGGAACACGCGGCCGCGCACGGGCTCGACGCCCCGGGCCTGCGGCAGCGCATCACCGGCTTCCTGGGGGCGGACCGGGTACGGGCCGGCGGCTGAGCCCCCCGGCTCACATCCTGCTCCCCTCCCTGCGCTGCGCTCGCGCGTTCGTGTCCGCTCTGACCAGGTTGCGTATCCCCGGGACCGCGAGCAGGGCCGCGGCCACCGCCAGGCTGGTCACGGCGGAGATCAGCAGGACGTGGCCGGCGCCGAACGCCCCGGCTGCGGGGCCCGCGAGGGCCTGGCCCACCGGCATCATGGCGAGGGAACCCGCCACGTCGTAGGCGTGGATGCGGTTGAGGACGTCGGCCGGGACCTGGGTCTGCACGCTGGTCGCCCACATCACGCCCCAGAACGACATCCCCGCGCCGGCCAGGGCGGCCCCGGCCGCCATGGCCGGCACCCCGAGGCCCGCGCCGACCGCCGCCGGGAAGCCGAAGAAGGCGAACAGGGCGACCGCACCGGCCCGCAGCATGTGGCGGGGCCGCAGCCGCAGGGCGAGCAGGCCGCCGACGACCGTGCCCGCACCGAGGGCCGAGTTGACCAGGCCGTAGGCGCGCGGGCCGTGGTGCCGGACGACCTCGGTCGCCACGAGCGGGACGCTCGGACCCCATACGGCGATCATGTACAGGCACCAGACGGCGATCACGCCCCAGAGCCAGGTGCGCGCCCGGAACTCCCGCCAGCCCTCGACCAGATCGGCCCGGAAGGCGCGCGTCCCGCCCCCGACGGCGGCGCGGCTGCCCCGGGGCAGCGGCGGCAGCCGGAGCAGCACCAGGCACAGGGCGCTGGTCGCGTAGGTGGCGGCGTGCGCGGCGAACACACCGCCCGGGGAGGCGAAGCCGACCAGGAGGCCGGCGACGGCCGGACCGGCGAGCTGGGCGGCGGACTCGGCGATGCGTATCGCGCCGTTGGCCCCCTGGATGTCGGTGGCCAGCCGGGGCACCGTGCTCGCCACGCCCGGCTGGAAGACGGCTCCCGCCATGCCGTTGACGAGACCGATGACGCAGATCTGCCAGAGCACCACGTGCCCGGTGAAGAAGAGGACGGCGGCGAGGGACTGGGTGCCGAGCCGGACGAGGTCGGCGCCGATCATCAGCCGACGGGTGCTGAACCGGTCGGCGACGACCCCGCCGAAGACCACGAGTCCGGCGAAGGCGGCGGCCGTGGAGGCCATGGCCAGGCCGACCGCGCCCACGCCGTATCCGTGCTCCAGCAGGCCGGCGGCGAGGGCCACGGGCAGCATGGTGTCGCCGAGCCGGGCGACCGCCCGGGCCGCGAAGAACAGGGCGAAGTCGCGCGACCAGACGGCCGGTGCGCCGGGACCGGCCGCCTTCAGTCCCCGGGTGACGCTGTCGTGCCGTGCATCCGTTCCGGTCATCGCGGGTGATCCCCTCCCAGCCGACCCGGCGGTGTCCCCTCACCGCTTCCGCCGCGCGGGATCATGCCACGCCCCGCCCGCGCCCACCGCGAATTTTCACCGCCCGGGCGGCAGCCCCAACTCCGGGTGGGCCTCCAGCAGTCGGGGCGGGGCCGCCTGGCGCCAGGAGTCGGCGAGGATGTCCCGCAGCTCGTCCTCGTCCTCCAGCGCGGCGAGTCTCGCCCTCACCCAGGCGAACTGGGCCTCGTGGGAGGCGATCCAGAACTTCTCCGGCTCGGCCGCCACCAGTTCGTCGCGCTCCTCCTTGGGGCAGCGCACGGCGATGGACGTCTCCTCCTCGGGCAGGGTCGCGAACATCTTCCCGGCCACCCGGAACGTGGGCATGCTCCAGGCGACCTTCTCCGTGGTGTCCGGCAGGGACAGGGCGATACGGCGTACGTCTTCGGCATCCGGCATGCCACGCACCGTAGCCCCTGCCACTGACAGTCACCCGGCCGGCGGCTTCAGCCGCTTGTAGTACAGGGTCGTCGGCCGCAGTTCCCCGGCCGGGGCGGCCGCGTAGTCGGGGATGGTGCCGGCCGCCGTCCAGCCGGACGAGCGGTACAGCCGCTCGGCGGGGCTGCCGGTCTCGGTGTCGAGGTGGAGCAGGGTGATGCCGGCGGCAGCGGCGGCGTCCTCGGCGGTGGCGAGGAGGAGGCGGCCGAGTCCCTGCCCGCGCGCGCAGCGGTGCACCATCAGCTTCACCAGTTCCGCGCGGTGGCGGCTGTTCGGCTTGTCGGCGTGGGCCAGGCTCACGGTGCCGACCGGTCGGCCGGTGGCGTCGAGCGCCGCCCACACGGCGAGCCGGCCCGCCGCCGTCGCCTCCGCCCGCTCCCGCCACCAGGCGGCGGCCTCCTCGCGGGCGAGCGGGGCGAGGAAGCCGACCGAGGCACCACCGGCCACGGTGTCGGCCAGCAGGTCCGCCAACTCCTCCGCCCGCTCGCGCACGTGACCGCCGGTCCAGCGTTCCACCCTCACGGTCGCACCACCGCCAGCACGTACCGCGTCTGGACGGGGCCGGCGCACCGGAAGCGGGTCGGGCCGAAGACGCGCATCCGCAGGCAGTCCCCCTGGTCCAGGTGGTGGGCCTGCTCCCCGTCGGTCACCTCCAGGGCACCGTCGAGCACCCACAGATGCTGTTCCAGGCCGGCCACGGGCGGGCGGTCGTAGGCGATGTCGGCGCCCGGCGCGAGCCGTCCCTCGACCAGTTCGCCGCGGAGCCCGGCGTGCGGCGGGGACACCGACCGCCTCAGGAAGCCCGAACCCCGGTCCTCCCAGACCGGCTGGTCAGCGGCCCGGACCAGCGGCGCGGGTGCCGCCTCCACCTCGCTGAGCAGCTGGGACATGGTGCGCCCGTAGACATGGCAGAGCCGGTTCAGCAGGGCGGCCGTGGGACTGGTCTCCGCACGCTCGGCGCGGGACAGGGTCGACCGGCTGATTCCGCTGCGCTCCGCCAACTCGCCCAGCGACCAGCCGTGTTGTGAGCGCAGCTCGGCCAGCCGCGCACCGAGCCTGGCGTCCACGGGGTCCGGGACGGAGGCGAGATCATCTCGTTTCACATTCGGGATACTATCCCATATGTGAGACGTGATGCACGGCCCTCGTCATTCCCGTCCCCCGAACGCCGCCAGCGTGCGCCTCGACGAGAGAAGCAACCACGAGGCCATCGCCTTCGCCGGGCCCGCCGGGCTGGAGAGGTCCCGCTTGATCAGGTCACGGCGCACCGGGGGCAGTCCGGCGAGGGTGTGCCGGGTGGAGTCGTAGCGGCGGGCGGGTACTCCGTCGCGGAAGTCCTTCAGGAACAGCGGCCAGGTGTCCTCGCCTGGCCCGGTGAAGACGGTGTCGGCGTGGGCCGCCGCCTCCTCGGGCGACGAGGTGACGTGCAGACCGCCCATGGCGACATGGACGCTCCGGGCACGGAAGTGGTCGGCTGTCTCGTGGCTGCGGCGGGCCGAGGTGATGTACGGCTGCACCACCAGCAGGTCGGGGGTGTCCAGGGCGGCCGGACCGATGCGCTCCACGTGTTCGTCGTACAGCGTGACCTCGTCGTCCGGATCGAGGTAGCCGGCCAGGGTGGCCAGGCCCAGCGGCGGGAACAGCGAGTACGTGATGGGCCTGAACAGCGGGCCGGTCGCCTCGGTCAGGGCCGGAAGGATCATCGTCACACGCATGTCCTCCCGGACTGCGGGCGATCGATGGCCGGTTCCCTACGCCTTGGCCGAATCCTCCAGGGCGTCCAGCACGGGCCGGATCAGGGGGTGCTCCTCGGCTCCCCGGCGTACGGCGGCGAAGACCCGACGGGTCGGGGCGACGCCGTCGACGGGGCGTACGACGACGCCGGTGAGGTCCATGCCGTTCAGGGCGGAGCGCGGTACGAGGGCCACGCCCGCGTCGGCCGAGGCGAGGGCGACGACGGCGCGGAAGTCGTCGGAGGAGTGTTCCAGCCGGGGCTGGAAGCCGGCGCTCTCACAGGCGAGGACGACCACGTCGTGGCAGGGGTTGCCGGGGTACGGGCCGATCCAGGGGTCCTTGGCCAGTTCGGCGAGGGGGACCTCGGGGGCGTCGGCGAGGCGGTGGCCCACGGGGACGACCGCGTCGAACGGCTCCGCGTACAGAGGGACGTGGGTGAGCCGGGGGTCGTCCGCGGGCGGCGCCCCCCGGTACTCCACGGCGACCGCCACGTCGACCTGCCGGTCCAGGACCATGGGCAGGCTGGCGTCGCCCTCGGCGTCCTGGACGCGGATCCGGATGCCGGGCGCGCGGTGGGCGAGCCGGGCCACGGCGGGGGCCACCACCTGCGCGATCCCGGTCGCGAAGGCGGCCACGGTGACCGTGCCCGCCTCGCCCGAGCCGTAGGCGGCCAGCTCGGCCTCGGCCCGCTCCAGCTGGGCGAGGACGGCGTTGGTGTGGCTGAGCAGGATCTCGCCGGCCGGGGTGAGCCGTACGCCCTTGGCGCCGCGCTCGACCAGCCGGTGGCCGGTCTCCTGCTCCAGGGCCGTCAGCTGCTGGGAGACGGCCGAAGGGGTGAGGTAGAGCGCGGCGGCTGCCGCGGTGACCGTGCGGTGGTCGGCCACCGCACGGAGGATGTGGAGCCGCCGTGCCTCGATCATGCGGTCAATTATCCCAGGGCACCCGCCCTGCTCAGGCCTCCAGCTCGGCACGGGCGGCGACGAAGGCGTCGACCGCGCGGTCGACGTCCGCGGTGGAGTGCGCGGCGGACAGCTGGACCCGGATGCGGGCCTGGCCCTGCGGGACGACCGGGTAGGAGAAGCCGATCACATAGACCCCGCGCTCCAGCAGCAGCTCGGCCATGCGGCCGGCCTTCGACGCGTCGCCGATCATGACGGGCGCGATGGCGTGGTCGCCGGGGAGGATGTCGAAGCCCTCCTCGGTCATGCGGCGCCGGAAGAGGGCCGTGTTCTCGGCGAGACGGACGCGCAGGTCGTCGGCGGACTCCAGCAGGTCGAGGACCTTCAGGGAGGCGGCGGCGATCACCGGGGCGAGGGTGTTGGAGAACAGGTACGGCCGCGAACGCTGGCGCAGCAGGGCGACGATCTCGGCGCGGGCGGCGACATAGCCGCCGGAGGCGCCGCCGAGTGCCTTGCCGAGGGTGCCGGTGATGATGTCCACGCGGTCCATGACGCCGTGCAGCTCGGGGGTGCCGCGGCCGGTCGGGCCGACGAAGCCGACGGCGTGCGAGTCGTCGACCATGACCATCGCGTCGTGGCGGTCGGCGAGGTCGCAGATCTCGGCGAGCGGGGCCACGTAGCCGTCCATGGAGAAGACGCCGTCGGTGACGATCAGCTTGCGCCGGGCGCCGCCCTCGGTCGCCTCCTTCAGCCTGGCCTCCAGGTCCGCGAGGTCGCGGTTGGCGTAGCGGAAGCGGCGGGCCTTCGACAGCCGGATGCCGTCGATGATGGAGGCGTGGTTGAGGGCGTCGGAGATCACCGCGTCCTCCTCGCCGAGCAGCGTCTCGAAGACACCGCCGTTGGCGTCGAAGCAGGAGGAGTACAGGATCGTGTCCTCCTGGCCGAGGAACGCCGACAGCCGGGCCTCCAGCTCCTTGTGCACCTCCTGGGTGCCGCAGATGAAGCGGACGGAGGCCATGCCGTAGCCCCAGCGGTCGAGCGCGGCGTGCGCGGCGGCGATCACCTCGGGGTGGTCGGCAAGGCCGAGGTAGTTGTTGGCGCAGAAGTTGAGGACCTCGCCGGGACGGCCTCCGGCGGTGACGGCGACGGTCGCGGACTGCGGGGTGCCGATGACCCGTTCGGGCTTGTGCAGGCCGGCGGCGCGGATCTCGTCGAGGGTGGCGCGGAGGTCGTCGCGGACGGTGTCGAACATGGGGGCTCCTGAAAGTGCTTGCGCGGCTTGGGATGTACGTCGCTTACGCGGTCCAGTCGAGGATGACCTTGCCGCCCGTGCCGCTCGCGGCGTCGGCGAAGGCCGCCTCGAAGTCGCGGTAGCCGTACCGGCCGGTGATCACGGGGGCGAGGTCCAGGCCGCCCTCCAGCAGCACCGACATCGCGTACCAGGTCTCGAACATCTCACGGCCGTAGATGCCCTTGATGGTGATCATGGAGGTGACGATCCGGGCCCAGTCGACGGGGAACTCCTGCGCCGGCAGGCCGAGCATGGCGATCCGGCCGCCGTGCGTCATGTTGGCGATCATGTCCCGCATGGCCTCGGGGCGGCCGGACATCTCCAGGCCGATGTCGAAGCCCTCGCGCAGGCCCAGTTCCCGCTGTCCGTCGGCGATCGTGGACTCGGCGACGTTCAGCGCGAGGCTCACACCGATCTTGCGGGCCAGCTGCAGGCGCTCCTCGCTGACGTCGGTGACGACGACGTTGCGGGCGCCCGCGTGCCGGGCCACGGCGGCGGCCATCAGGCCGATCGGTCCGGCGCCGGTGATCAGCACGTCCTCGCCGACCAGCGGGAAGGAGAGCGCGGTGTGCACGGCGTTGCCGAACGGGTCGAAGATCGCGGCGACGTCGAGGTCGACGGGGATCCGGTGCACCCAGACGTTGGTCGCGGGCAGGGCCACGTACTCGGCGAAGGCGCCGTCGCGGCCGACACCGAGGCCGACGGTGGCGCGGCACAGGTGGCGGCGGCCGGCCAGGCAGTTGCGGCACTTGCCGCACACCAGGTGGCCCTCGCCGCTGACCCGGTCGCCGATGCGGATGTCGGTCACGTCGCGGCCGACCTCGACGACCTGCCCGACGAACTCGTGGCCGACCACGAGCGGCGTGCGGATGGCCTGCTGGGCCCAGCCGTCCCAGGCCCGGATGTGCAGGTCGGTGCCGCAGATACCGGTCCGCATCACCTTGATCAGCACATCGCCGGGACCGATGGCGGGTTCCGGGACGTCCGTGAGCCAGAGCCCGGGCTCCGCCTTCTCCTTGACCAGTGCCTTCACGCGTGCGGCTCCTGTGGGTGAGGTCCCGGACCGCGGGCGTGCCGAAAGAGCCCGTGCCGGGTCAGAGGGGTGGAATCACCCTGCAATCTGCCGTATGCGCGGCACCGCGGTCCATCGAGCTTTTCTTAACCGCCGCCACAGCTTTCCTTCACACCCCCGCGTGTCACAGCGGGAGGCCGTCCTGCGCGCTCCGTTCGAGGCGTACGACGAGCTCGGCGGCGAGTGCCTTGATGGTGTCCAGGCCCGCCTTTCCCCAGGCGCGGGGCGCCGTGTCGGCGGCGCACACGGTGCCGAGCGCCATGCCCGAGCTGTCGATGAGCGGGGCGCCCAGATAGGAGTGGATGCCGTACTCGTCGACGACCGGGTTGCCGGCGAACCGGGGGTAGTCGCGGACGTCCTCCAGGACCAGCGCCTTGCGGCGGACCACCACATGGGGGCAGAAACCGTGGTCGCGCGGCAGCATCCGGCCGAGCACGGCCGCGGTGCCGTCCTCCCGGACGAACGGGGCGATGGCGGGGGCGCTGAGCCCGGCGAAGAACTGGTGGTCCTCGCCGACGAAGTTGACCATGGCGTAGGGCACGCCGGTGAGCCGGGCGAGATGGCCGGCGAAGGCGTCGAGCGCGGGTTCGGGACGGTCCGCCAGGCCGAGCCGGCGCAGCCGGTGGACCCGCGCGGGGGCCTCCTTGTCCTCGGGGGTGAGCAGCAGCCCCCGGACCGGGCGGGGAGGCTCGTAGCTCATGGCCGGGCTCCGTCGCTGTGGGCGTACCTCATATAGGGGCTCCGTGGGCGGTAGGGCGGAATCACATGTGGGCGCCGTGGCTGGGCGCCGGCGCCGGGATGTGGGCGAGGAGGTGGCGGACGAGAGTGAGCAGGGTCTGGACGCCGGAGCTGGAGATCCGGGCGTCGCAGCGGACGACCGGGACCTCCGGGTCGAGGTCGATGGCGGCCCGCACCTCCTCGGGGTCGTAGCGGTGGCCGCCGTCGAACTCGTTGACGGCGATGATGAAGGCGAGCCCGCGCTCCTCGAAGAAGTCGACGGCGGCGAAGCAGTCCTGCAGCCGGCGGGTGTCGGCGAGGATCACCGCGCCGAGCGCGCCCTCGGAAAGCTCGTCCCACATGAACCAGAACCGCTCCTGCCCCGGCGTGCCGAACAGGTACAGCACATGCTCCGGGTCGAGGGTGATCCGGCCGAAGTCCATGGCGACCGTCGTCTCGACCTTGTTCTCGATGCCGTCGAGATTGTCCGTGGCGGCGCTGACCGTGGTGAGCAGCTCCTCCGTGCTGAGCGGCGCGATCTCGCTGACCGCGCCCACGAAGGTCGTCTTGCCGACCCCGAAGCCGCCCGCCACCAGGATCTTGAGCGCGGTGGGGAACGGGTCAGAGCTGTCGTCGTAGTCCATCGAGCACTGCCTCCAGCAGAGACCGGTCAGTAGGAGTGTGGTGGAACGCGGGTGGCTTGGTGGTCAGCGCCCCGCAGTCGACGAGGTCCGAGAGCAGCACCTTGGTGACCACCGCGGGCAGTTTCAGCTGGGCGGCGACCTCGGCGACCGAGACGGGCCCGCGGCACAGCTCGAGGGCCTGGGCGTGCTCGGGGCCGAGGTAGCCGAGCGGGGTGACCCCGGTGGCCATGACCTGCGACATCAGGTCGAGGGCGACGCTGGGTTCGGTGCGCCCGTTGCTGACCGTGAACGGGCGCACCAGCCGTCCGGCCGCGTCGTCCAGCCAGGGCCCGTCGCCGGCTGCGGTCACGCTCAAGGCCTCGTCGCCGTGGGTTCGACGGCGTGCTGCCGGGGTGCGGTCACGAGGTAGGGGCGGACGCTCTTGACGAGCATCGCCATCTCGTAGCCCAGTACGGCGGCGTCGGCCTCACGGCCGGCGAGCACCGCGAGGCAGGTGCCGGAACCGGCGGTGGTGACGAACAGCAGCGTCGAGTCGAGTTCGACGACGACCTGCCGGACCTCCCCGCCGTCGCCGAACCGGACGCCCGCGCTGCGGCCGAGGGAGTACAGGCCGGAGGCCAGGGCCGCCATGTGGTCGGCGCTGTCGGCGTCGAGGCCGTGCACGGACTTCACCAGTCCGTCGCAGGACAGGAGCACCGCGCTGGAGGTGTGCGGTACGCGCTGAACGAGGCCGCTCAGCAGCCAGTCGAGGTCGGAAGCATGGGCGCTCGGCGCATCGCTCGCCATGGGGGATCGACTCCTTGGGGGGTACGAAGGTCTTCGGGAGCCCTTGGGGGGCTGTGCTGCGTGGATGGGGTGACGGCCGTGAGGCGGTCAGCCGTCCGGGGCGCTCCCGTCTGCCCGGCCGGTGCCACGGGTGCCGTCGGAGACGGGCGCGTGGGTGCGTGCCCCGGGTATGGGGCTGGGGTCCATGGGGGCCGCGCCTGTGGGGGGTTGGCCGTCGGGGTGCGGCGCCATGTGGTTCGGGGCCATGTGGTCCGGGGACATGTGCTGCGCGGCCATGTGGTGCGGCGCCATGGAGTCTGCGGCCGTGTGGTCCGCGGCGGTGTGCGGTGCGGCCCTGTGGTCCGGACCCGTGTGGGGCGAGGCTGTGTGGTCCGGGGCCATGTGGTGAGCGTCCCTGTGCGCAGGGCCCATGGGGGGAGCCTCCGTGTGCGCGGAGTCCCCGCGCGCGGAGCCCGTGTGCGCGGAGCCCATATGCGCGGAGTCGATGGCACCCCTGGGCTGTGGCTCCCCGTACGCCGGCGTCACGAACGCCGGTCGCCCGCCCCGCGCTTCCGCCTCCGTCGGCTCCGCGCACTGCTGGGCCTCGGCGAGTCCGATCCCGCGCTGGAAGGCCGCCATCAGGCCCGGGTCGTGGTCGGCGACGGTGTCGGCCTCCTGGCGGGGCGCGGGGCCGCCGCGGAGCTGGGGCACGAGATGCTCCTGGGCACGGCGGCGGGGCAGTTGGGGCTTGCCCATGGTGCCGCGCACGGCGCCGGTGCGCGGGGTGGGCAGGACGCCCGCGTGCGCCTCGATCGCCTGCCGGTCGGCGGCGTTGATCCCGGGCACGGCCTCGGCCGGGGTGGGCCGCACCTCACCGGCGCCCCGCACGGGGAGCGGGGCCGGGGCGTCCTCACGTTCCGTGTCGCCGGATCCCGGCTGCCCGAAGCCGCGCTGCCCGGCGCCGGACCGATCCGACGCACGCCGGGCGGACTCCCGTTCGGTGCCCTCTCGTGCGCCGCGTCCCCGCTCCCCGGACCCGCGCTGTGCGTGCCGTCGCCTCCCGGCGGCCGGCGCCGGCCCTGCGTCGGGTACGGCCGGGGCACCGGGCCCGGTCCCGCCCCCGCTCTCGGCACCGGTCCCGGACTGGGCGGAGTTGCCGGCCCCCGGCCGTTTTCCGGGTGCCTGGACGGGCCCCGGCGCCTGCGCCTGCCGGGGCACCCCGATGGCCGCCGGCGCCGGTGGCTGCTGTGGCAGGGCGGCCCCCGCAGCCGCCCCGGGCACGCCCGGCGCCGAGCCCAACAGGGCCTGGGGTACGACGAGTACGGCCTGCACACCGCCGTAGATGTTGCTCTGCAGCCGCACGGTGATGCCGTGCCGGCGGGCGAGCTGGGAGACGACGTAGAGGCCGATGCGGCCGTCGGCCAGCAGGCTCGCGACGTTGACCTGGTCGGGGTCGGCGAGCAGGGCGTTCATCTTGTTCTGCTCGCCGACGGGCATGCCGAGTCCGCGGTCCTCGACCTCCACGGCGAGCCCGGAGGTGACGAGGTTGGCGCGGAGCAGCACCTGGGTGTGGGGGGCGGAGAACACCGTGGCGTTCTCGATGAGTTCGGCGAGCAGGTGGATGACGTCGGCGACGGCGTGCCCGCGCAGTTCGCCGTCGATCGGCGGCACGAGTTTGACCCGGGAGTACTGCTCGACCTCGGCGATGGCCGAGCGCAGCACCTCGGTCATGTTCACCGGGTTGCTCCACTGGCGCCGGGAGACCGCGCCGCCGAGCACGGCGAGGTTCTCGGCGTGCCGCCGGATGCGGGTGGCCAGGTGGTCCACGTGGAAGAGGCCCTTGAGCAGGTCGGGGTCCTCGATCTCGTTCTCCAGCTCGTCGAGAGTGGCGATCTCCCGGTGCACGAGGGACTGGAGCCGGCGCGCGAGGTTGACGAAGACCTCGAGCTTCTGCTCGCTGCCGGCCTGGCTGGAGAGCTGGGCCGCGCGGACGACGGCGGTGACGGCGCCGTCGTGCGCGCGGGCCAGGTCGGCGGCGAGGAGTTCGAAGTCGTCGGCGTCCTCGGGCGGCCGGCGGCGTGGTGAGCGCTGCGGCGGGGTCTCCCCCTGGCGCAGCGCGTCGACCAGGGCGTGCAGGTCGGCCTCGCCGCGCGCGGCGGTGCGCCGGAGTGCGTCGACGCGCTCGGTGACCGAGCGGGCGGCACGGTCGGCGGCCACGGCGGCGATGAGGATCCCGGCGACGGCCACGGTGACCGCTCCGGCGAGTACGGCCCACAGGACGGGGCCAGTGCGTGCGCCGGTGGAGCGGATGCTGAACAGGACGGCGGCGGTGGCGCTGAGCGCGACCGCGAGCGGCGGCAGCACGGCGAGCCGCATGAGCTGGGGCCGTATGTGCGTTTCGGGCAGTGCGGGAGCGGGTCGGGCGACCGGTCGCCCGTGCCGGCCGCCCTCCCGGCGGTCGGCGCGGCCGGCCGGTGCTCGGAGGTGAGACATCTGCGTCCTCGTACGGGTCCGTCGGGCCTGATGCGTCACGCGGTGCGCGGGTGGCGTGCGTGATCTCGGTGTCGGCCGGCGCGACCGGCGGTCCGGCCGTGCTCACCGACGGACACTCACAGTAGTCGCCTGCGCATCATGTGCGGTGGGCAGTTGACAAAGTCACCCGAGGAGCGTCCCGCTCTGGTATGAAGCCTCGTACGAAAGAACGATGACCGGGCCGGACGGCCTCGACCGGCCCGAAAATGACCGAAGCAACCTGGTCAAAAACGGTCGCTAGTGAAAGACGACGAGCGGCGGACCACGATCGGTCCGCCGCTCGGCATCCATCCGTTTTCGGCCGATTGTCCGCTCACCCGGCCACCGGAGCGCCGGAGGCGCCCCGCGTCGGCACGCCCGCTTCCGTCACGGAGCGTATCGGTCTTGGCCTTGACTCGCCCGGTGCCGGGCGAGGGCGCGTCAGGCGCGCGCGGGCGGCTCGGCCACGAACGCGCCGACCGAGCGCCAGGTCCGGCGGTCGCTGCCGGACGCGCCGCGCCACCACGCCTCCGCCGGGAGCTTGCCCGCCGGTTCGAAGGGCTCGCCGGGCCGGGGCAGGGCGACGGCCTGGCCGGCCTGCTCGGCCGCCTCCTTGGTCCACTCCCCCGGCTCGGCCCACGGATGCGGGGCGAGGTTGAAGGTGCCCCAGTGGATCGGCAGCAGCGCGCCGTGCGGCGCTCCGCCCTGCAGGTCGAGGTGGGCCCGCAGTCCCTCCTCGGGGGTCATGTGGATGTCGGGCCAGAACTCGCTGTACGCCCCGATCTGGATCATCGTGGCGTCGAACGGGCCGTGGGCCGCGCCGATGTCCTTGAAGCCGTCGAAGTAGCCGGTGTCGCCGCTGTGATAGATCCGGTGCTCCTCGCCGGCCACCACCCAGGACGCCCAGAGGGTGTGCTGGGTGTTGCGCAGACCGCGGCCGCAGAAGTGGCGGGCCGGGGTGGCGGTGAGGGTGAGGCCGCCGACCTCGGTGGACTCGTGCCAGTCCAGTTCGCGCAGTCGGGCCGGGGAGACACCCCACTGCTCGAGGTGGGCACCGACGCCCAGCGGCACGGCGAACAGGGTGTCGGTGCCGGCCAGCGCCTTGATCGTGGGCAGGTCCAGGTGGTCGTAGTGGTCGTGCGAGATGACCACCACGTCGACCGGGCCGAGCGCGGTCAGCGGCAGCGGCACCGGGTGCAGCCGCTTGGGGCCGACGAAGGGGAACGGGGAGCAGCGCTCGCCCCAGACGGGGTCGAACAGGACCCGCCGGCCGTCGATCTCCGCGAGCACGCTGGAGTGGCCCATCCAGGTCAGCCGCAGTCCCGTGGCGGGCGGCTTGGCCAGGTCGGCGTAGGTCGTGGGGTGCACCGGGACGGTGCCCTCGGGGGCGCGCAGCGGCCGGGTGTCCTTGTCGAAGAAGACCTTGGCGAAGTCCAGTGCGGAACCGGAGGGCCGGGTGCGCGCGCTGCCGCCGGGATTCTGGAAGACGCCGTCCTTGAAATGGGGGGAGCGACGGATGCGTGCCAGGCGCTCACCGCCCGGGTCCGCGCCGAAGGCCGCAGGCCGCAGCACGCGGAGTCCGGAGCTCGAGGAACGCAGACCGGTCACGGGACCTCCCGGTGGAGTGGCTGAGGCCCTCCATTATGGTCGGCCCCTCCGGCAACCCGGGGTCACACCCTCCTCCGGCGGCACTCCTGAAGATCCGCCCGGCACGTCGACAGGCCGCCGCACGGTCCCGATACTGACTCGTCATTCAGTAAAAGACCGTTGCGGCGTCCTCCGGCAGGCACCTCTCAGCCCCTGGGGAGGCGGCGGCCCCGTCCCGATCACCGTCCCCCGAGGAGACCCCATGACCGCCCCCCTGATGTCGCTCGTCTGGACCGACCACCTCACCGGCCGCCGGGGTTTCCTGGTCGTGGACCGGCTGGTGCGCGGGGTGGCCAGCGGCGGGCTGCGGATGCGGCCCGGCTGCACCCTGGAGGAGGTGGCGGGGCTCGCCCGCGGCATGACGATGAAGGAGGCCCTGCACTACAACCCCGAGGGCCGCTACGTCCCGCTCGGCGGCGCCAAGGGCGGCATCGACTGCGACCCGCAGGACCCGCAGGCGTACGGGCTGCTGGTGCGGTATCTGCGCGCCATGCGGCCGTACATCGAGAGCTGCTGGACGACCGGTGAGGATCTCGGCCTCGGCCAGGACCTGCTGGACCGGGCTGCGGCCGAGGCGGGACTGGTCTCCTCCGTGCAGGCGGTGTACCCCCTGCTGGACGACGAGGCGGCGGCCCGCGGACGGCTCACGGACGCCTTCGCGGTCCAGGTCGACGGCATCGGCCTGGACGAGCTGGCCGGCGGCTGCGGGGTCGCCGAGGCGGTGCTCACCGCCCTGGACCGGGCGGCGGTGCCGCACCGGGGCACCCGGGTCGCCGTGCAGGGGCTCGGCACCATGGGCGGGGCCACCGCACGGTTCCTCGCGCGGGCGGGGCTGACGGTGGTGGCCGTCGCCGACGTCAAGGGGACCGTCGCCAACCCGGCGGGCCTGGACGTCGAGGCACTGCTCGCCGCACGGGACGCGTACGGCACCGTCGACCGCCGCGCGCTGCGCCCCGGCGACCGCGAACTGCCCGGCGCGGCCTGGCTGTCCGCCGAAGCGGAGGTCCTGGTGCCGGCCGCCGTGTCGTACGCGATCGACGGCGCGGACGCGGAACGGATCCGCGCCCGCTGGATCGTCGAGGCCGCCAACATGCCCGTCCTGCCGCAGGCGGAGGAGCTGCTGGCCGCGCGCGGGGTGACGGTGCTGCCCGACGTGGTGGTCAACTCCGGGACGAACGCCTGGTGGTGGTGGACCCTCTTCGGTGACATCGGGGCGGACGCCGACGAGGCGTTCGCGCACATCCGCCGCTCCATGCGGGCCCTGGTCGGTCTGGTGCTCGACCGGGCGGACACCGACGGGACGACCCCGCGCGCGGCCGCCCACGCCCTGGTGACCGACCGGCTGCCGGTGATCGCGGAGCGCTTCGGCTGGTACCGGTGACCGGCGCTGACCCGGCGGCGGACCGCGAGTGGACCGCCGGGGGAACTGACTGAACGAGCAGTCAGCAGTGCGGTCCCGTCGCCCCGGCCGCAGCGGGGCGCCGGCAGCTCGTCGGCGCCGCTCCGGGGGGCTGTGTAGGGTGACCGCGTGGCGAGAGTGCGGTTGAGCGTGGCGGAGCGGCAGGAGGAGCTGCTGCGAGCCGCCATCGAGCAGATCGAGGCGCGGGGTGTGGCGGCGGTCAGGATCGCCGACGTGGCCGCCGCGCTGGGCGTGAGCAACGCGCTGGTCCTGTACCACTTCTCGACGAAGGAGAAGCTGGTCGCCGCCGCGTTCGCCTACGCGGCCGAGGACGACCTCGCGCATCTGCGCAAGCTGCTCGGCCGGCGGACGTCGGCACTGCGCCGGCTGCGGGCGGCGGTGCGCTGGTACGCGCCGACCGGCCAGGCCAAGGGGTGGCGGCTGTGGATCGAGGGCTGGGCCGTGGCGTTGCGCGAGCCCGCCCTGCGGGACGTCACCCGGGAACTGGACGCACAGTGGAAGGCGGCGCTCGCCGAGGTCGTCGCCGAAGGGGTGGCGGCGGGCGAGTTCACGTGCGCCGACCCGGCCGGCGCCGCCCTGCGGCTGACCGCGCTGCTGGACGGGCTGGCCGTGCAGCTGACGTCGTACCCGGGTGCGGTGCCGCGGTCACGGGCCCAGGAGTGGGTCGACGACGCCCTCGCCCGTGAACTGGGCCTGGACCGGGCCACGTTGGCCGAGCGCTAGGGCCCTCCTGCGGATCTTGCCGGGGGCGCGGGGTCTGGCACGCACATCTGCGGCGTTGCCGTCACGCGCCGGCTCCCCCACGCTCGGTTTCGCTCGCGCGGCGCCCCGTCGCGTCGACTCCCTCCTGCGCCTTGCAGCTGCACGCACCGGACCCCCGCTCGGGTCGGCCGTGAAGCACCGTCGGACAGAGCCGGCCCGATGCGAAGGAAAGACCCTGCCGGTGTGCCCCGTACCGCACACCGCGCGCGGTACGGGGCACACCGGCAGGGTCAGGCCACCGAGGCGATGCGCATCTTGATGTCGTCCGGCGACAGGGTGCCCTTCGCCGTGACGTGGTCCCCGGAGGACTCGCCGCGCAGTCGGCGGCCGATCCACGGCACCAGGTACTCGCGGGCCCACTGCACGTCGTCGCGGCGGACCTCCAGGGTGCCGCGCGGCGGCAGCGGCGGCCACGGCTGCTCCGGATCCGCCGGGACGTCGAGGCCGAGGGCCTGTCCGGCGCGCAGCGCCACGCGCGTGTGCCCCTCGGGAGAGAGGTGGAGCCGGTCGCCGTCCCAGGCCCTGCGGTCCTGCACGGACTTCAGGGACCACAGGTCGAGCACCGGGCATCCGTACCGGTCGGCGATGGCGCGGACGTGCCCGTTGTACGTCGCGATCTTGCCGCGCAGATGCTTGAGCACGGGGACGCCACGGGTGTCGAAGCCGGTGGTCACCAGCACCCTGCCCGCGGTCTCGGCCAGCCGGGCCACGGCCCGCTCGAAGCGCTCGGCCACCTCGTCCGGGTCGGTGCCGGGCCGGATGATGTCGTTGCCGCCCGCGCAGAAGGAGACCAGGTCCGGGGCGAGTTCGACGGCCGTCGGGAGCTGGTCGGCCACGATCTGATCCAGGAGCTTCCCCCGCACGGCGAGGTTGGTGTACTGGAAGTCGCCCTCGGGGCGTCGGTCGGCCAGCAGTACCGCGAAGCGGTCGGCCCAGCCCACGAACGCCCCGTCGGGGCCGGGGTCGCCGACGCCCTCGGTGAAGCTGTCCCCCACCGCCACGTACGACCCGATCACTGATCTGTTGTCATTCTTCGAATCGTCTGCCACGTCGGACCATGATTCACCTTCGCCTGTGACTTACGCGACCGTAGGCCGGGGTTGACGAACGGTGAGATGAGCCACTCCCAAATAGTTTGCGATCGAGGAATACAGCTGCCGCCAAGGCTGTTGGAGCCGGGAACACGACAGACCGGACCGGGGGATCGGCGGCCGTCGACCCACGGCGCCGCCGCGCTCGCGTGCTGTCCCTCCGTCACGGCCTGTGTCACGGCCTGCCCGGCTGAACTCTCAGACACGGCGCAGCCGGAAGACCGCCGCATCCAGGTCGCCCTTGAGTCCGGTGCGCAGCCCATGGTGCAGCAACAGCGCACCCCGGTGCACCTGCCCCGTTTCGCGGCATTCGTACGACGCCGCCGGATCGAGTCCGCGCAACCGCAGCATCGGCACCGGCTCGCCGTGGCTCTGGGCCTGGAGGCAGGCGAGGACGACCGCCTCGTCCCCGTGGACGTACTGGACGGCACTCAGGCCGCCCGCCGGCGGCCGCAGCCGGTACAGCTCGCCGCGCTGCACCAGCGGACGGATCTCCTTGTAGAGCTCCACCCACCGCCGGGCCTCGGCCAGCTCCTCCTCGGTCCACCCGGTGAGGTCGCCGCCGACGCCGAGCACGCCTGCCATCGCGCTGACGAAGCGGAAGCGCAGCGAGCTGACCCGGCCGTTGAGCTGGGTGTTCGGACTGTCGGTGACCCAGGCGGCCATGACCCGGGCGGGGTGGATCTGGCTGAAGCCGTGCTGGATGGCGAGCCGGTCCAGCGGGTCGGTGTTGTCGGAGGTCCACACCTGGTCGGTGCGGGCCATCACCCCGAGGTCGATCCGGCCGCCGCCGCCCGAGCAGGACTCGAAGGCGACGCCGGGATGGGCCGCGCGGAGCCGGTCCAGCAGGGCGTACAGGGCGTGGACGTGGTCCACCCACAGGCGCTGGGGGTACGGCTCGCCGGGCCAGCCGGCGTCGGTGAAGCAGCGGTTGAAGTCCCACTTCACATAGTCGACCGGGGCACTGGAGAGCAGGGCGTCCAACTGCTCCCACAGGTACTCCTGGACGTCCTGGCGGGCGAGGTTGAGCACGAGCTGATGGCGCAGCTCCGTCCGCTTCCGTCCCGGCTGGTACTGCACCCAGTCGGGGTGGGCGCGGTAGAGGTCGCTGTCGGGGTTGACCATCTCGGGCTCCACCCAGATGCCGAACTGCATGCCGAGGCCGTGCACCTGATCGGCGAGGGGCTTCAGGCCGTGCGGGAAGCGGTCGGGGTTGGGGGTCCAGTCGCCGAGCCCCGCCCGGTCGCCGGTACGGGCGCCGAACCAGCCGTCGTCCACCACGAACAGCTCGACCCCGATCGCGGCGGCCCGGCGGGCGAGCGCGAGCTGCTGCTCCTCGGAGATGTCGAAGGCGGTCGCCTCCCAGGAGTTGAACAGCACCGGCCGGTCCCGGTCGGCGTCCGGAATCACGTACGCCCGCTGGTAGGCGTGCCAGGCGCGGCTCGCCCCGCCGAATCCGGTGTCGCTCCACAGGCCGGCGAAGACCGGGGAGGCGTACGACTCCCCCGGCTCCAGGAGCAGCAGGCCCGAGTCGTCGTGGCCGGCGCCGCCGGTGATCTGCACGCGACCGTCCGGGAGCCCGGCGACCGCGATGCGCCAGGAGCCGGACCAGCCGAGGGCGCAGCCGTAGACCTCGCCGCGCTCCTCGGTGGCGTCGGTGTCCAGCGCGACCCAGGGCAGGTGCTGGTGGCCGGTGTGGCCGCGGCGGCTGCCGATGACCTTCTCGCCGTAGGTGAGCGGGGCGGTGGTGAGCCGGGACTCGGCGGCCCAGCGGCCGTGCAGCTGGGACAGCCGCCAGCCCTCGCGATCGGGCAGGGTCCAGGTGGCCGCGTCCGCCCGCAGCAGCTCCACGCGGGCGTGGCCCCCGTTGTGCACCGACACCCGGCGCTCCACGACGTCGCCGCGCATGCGGTAGTGGAGGGTGATCGCGAGCCCGTCGTCGTCGAAGCGCAGCCGCAGCTCCCCGCCCTCGGTCTCGTGGGACACGAACCGCCACTCGGTGCCGCGCCGCTCCCCGGTGCGCACGGACAGGGCGGGGCGGACGAAGCGGGGACCGCCCTCGACCGGGTACTCCTCGCGGCCGTCGAGCGGGGACTCGAAGGGCCAGTAGCCGGGCAGCGGATCCACGGCCAGCGCCTCGGCGTCGGCCAGGTCGATCCGCGGCCCCCAGTGGAGGTGGAGCAGCTCGTCCGCGTCGGTGAGATGCAGGGCATAACTGCTGGTGGGCCCCGACAGGAGCCAGGTACGACCGTCTTCGGCGATGTCCGCCATCGAGACCTCACAGGTGCCAACAGATCCGCTCAAGTGCGAACATCATCGGGCCCTTCCGCCCCTCGTGACAATGGCCGCGGGCAACTCCTTGCCCGAGGAAACCGATGTCGTATCGTCGTCGGGAGCGCCCGCCGACGAGCCGCGACGGCGGGGCCGACCGGGAGGAGCCCCCGTGACGCAGCAGGTCCCGTCGACCGAGCCCGAGCTGGCCGGTGTGCGCAATTTCCGTGACGTGGGCGGACTGCCGACCGAGGACGGACGGCGGGTGCGCCACGGAGTGCTGTTCCGCAGCGGTCATCTCGCGCACGCGACGGCGCAGGACACGGTCTTCCTGGCCGGCCTGGGGCTGCACACGGTCTTCGATTTCCGCAACGCGGCCGACCAGAAGCTGGAGGGCCCGGACGTCGAGCTGCCCGGCGTCCGGAACGTGAACCTGCCGCTGAGCGACCCGGCGGACGGCGCCGAGTTCTGGAACATGGTCCGCGACGGCGACCTCGACCAGCTGCGCGGCATCCTGGCCGGCGGCAAGGGGGCGGACCGGATGATCGCCTCGTACCGGAAGATCGTCAGGGAACGCACCGCCGAGCACTCCCGGGTGCTGCACGCTCTCGTCGAGGACAGCGTGCCCGCCCTGATGCACTGCGCGGCCGGCAAGGACCGCGCGGGCATCTCCATAGCGGTGACGCTGCTGGCGCTGGGCGTGGAGCGCGAGGCGATCGTCGCCGACTACCTGGAGTCCAACGCCAAGCACCGCCGCTACAAGGTCCGCCGCAGCGGCAGCGCGGACACGGCGTACACGCCCGAGGTGATGGAGCTGCTCAGCCCCCTCTTCGACGCCCGCGCCGACTATCTCCAGGCGGCCTTCGAGAGCATCCACGACACCTGGGGCGGCGTCGACACCTACCTGGAGCAGGGCCTCGGGCTCTCCCCGCAGTCCCGCGACCGGCTGCGCGAGCGCCTGCTGGACTGACCCCTCTAGGCGGCCCAGGGCAGCCGGACCGCCTCGATCTCGGTGTCGCGCAGCAGGGCCTCGACGAGCGGGGCGGGCCCCGCCACCTTGGTGGCCCACAGGTCGTAGTCGGTGCAGACGACCCAGGAGCGGTCCTCGGCCCAGAGGTTGGATGGGCTGTAGTGGACCTCGGGGTTGTCGTACAGGATCTCGGCGTCCCCGAGCCGGCCGGTCCGGACGTGGGTGTGCTCCAGGTCGAAGTCCAGGAGCACGAGCGGGTTGTAGGAGGCGAAGCAGCTGGTGTCCGGCCCGGCCGCGCTGTGCTCGGCGAGCAGCCGTGTCAGCCGGTTGAAGGTCTCACGGTCGAGGCTGCCCTCGGTGGGCGGCACGATCGAGACGGGCCAGCTCCCCCCGTTCGACGCCGAGGGAAAGCAGCGATAGGACGGCAGGAGCCCTTCGGGGACCACGGGATCGCCGGTCCGCGCGGCGAGTTCCGCCCAGCGCAGCCTCCGCCAGCCGGGCCCGGGGTGCTCCGCACGGCCCAGACCGCCACCGGTGACGACCCCGTCCTCGGTGAGGTCGGTGCCGCCGACGACCTCCCGGGCGACGCTTCCGTCGGCCAGGCGCGCGCGGTGGACGTCGTCGTACGGCACCTCGCCCGGGGCGTGCGCGTGCTCGTACATGGCGTTGAGCACCCAGGCCGCGTCGGGCAGCGCGGGCGGCATGAAACCGGTGAGGCCGCTGCCGGCCAGCTCCCGCAGCCAGTCGGCGGCGGACGGTGGGGCGAGCGGCCAGGGCGCGGCCGGCGGGCCGGAGGTCTCGGGCATCCGCCCATGATCCCACCCGGCCGGATCGCCTCAGCCCTTAACGCCTCAGCCCTTGGCGCCCACCGCGAACAGCAGGTAGAGGAACCCGGCCAGGACGTGGCCGAGGGCGATGTAGATGATCAGCCGGATCCACAGGGCTCGGGGGAACTTGGTTTCGAGGTCGCTCATGGCAGCTCTCCGTTCAACGGCCCCAGGCACAGCGTGGCCGTGGGGCTCTGCAGCAGGGTGTGGACGAACAGCAGCTCGACGCCGTCGTGGTCCTCGGCGGCGAGCCGGTGCGGGGTGAGCGAGTCGAAGTGGGCGCTGTCGCCGGGTGCGAGCAGGTGCGCGCTGTCGCCGAGGCGCAGTCGCAGCCGTCCCCTGAGGACGTACAGCCACTCCTCGCCGGGGTGGACACGGACGATGTCGCCCTGCGAGCCGTACGGCACCCGCACGCGCAGGGCCTGCATACCGCGCCCGGAGGCTCCGGCCTGGACGTAGGTCCAGCCGCCCGCCCGGGTCGGTTCCATGTCGGCGGCCCGCACGATGGCGTCCCGGTCGGCGACCGTCTCGCCGAGCAGGTGGGAGACGGTCGTACCGTAGATACGGGCGAGCGCGAGGAGCATCGGCAGCGAGGGCTGGCGGTGCCCGGTCTCCAGCCGGGAGAGATGAGCCGGCGAGAGCCCGGCGGCGCGGGCCGCGGCCTCCAGGGTGAGGCCGGCGCGGCGCCGCAGTGCGCGCAGCTGGGGCGCGACGGCGGGCAGGTCCCCGCCCTGGTCCGCCGAGGCGGCGGCGTCTGAGGCGTTCATGCCTCCATTGAGCCGGAGCGTTGCCTCAGGGGCAACTTTCTTGCCTATGAGGCAAGCCTCTGCCACCCACCCTCCCGTACGGACGAGCGAGACCTGCTACGCTCCACCCAAGACTTGAACATGTTCAAAAACGGGGGAGACGATCATGTCCGCAGCCGGCTCACCCAGCCACAGTGACTCACCCGCCGCCGCCCTGGGTCCGCTCGCCCTCTTCCTCGGTGCCGTGGCCGCCGCGGGCGCGTGGCCCACGCTGATGTTCGTCCTGCTGCCCTGGAGCCTCATCGCCGGCGGCCTCGCGGTCACCTTCGGCGCCATGGGAATCCACTACGCCGGCCTCGGTGCCGGCCGCCTGTGGGCCTCCGTCACCGGCACCGTCCTGGGCGCGACCGGACTCGCCGCCCCCTTCCTCCTGTTCGTGGTGCTTCCCGCCTGAGGCCTGTCTCGTCCCCGCGCACCTCCGCGAGCCCGGATGGGGTGCCCGCAGACGACGGAAGCGGGGTGCGGGATCTCCGGGAGACGGGTGCCACCGGGCGGTTCGCCCCGAAGTCACCCTCGCGAGCCGCCCACCCGCCGGACCGCAGCCGGCGGCGCTCTGTCGCGGCCGCTCACCCCGACTGGCACGCCCGCCAGGTCCTCCACGAACGGCCACACCCCGCCACGGCTGCCTGACGGTCCCCCGGGATCAGTCGGACACCACCACGACGAGGCCGTCCACCTGGCTCGCGGGGGACTCCTTCGTCGTCTCCACGGTGATGTGCCACATTCCGGGCGGCAGGGTGAGGTCGGCTGTGTAGCCTCCCGTGCCGTCGGGGCGGAGCGGGAGGGGGCGGCCGTAGGAGGTTCCGTCAGCCTTCTGCAGGTGGGCGTCGAGGGTGAGGCAGGGACTGTCCGCGTGGACCTGGAGGGGCACTGTCTCTTCGGCCGACGCAACGGGGGGCAGGTGCAGGGACAGTGGGCGGGCCGGCGTCAGCCTCGCTCTGGGGGCGATGGCGGTGATCTTTCCGGTGAGGTCGCGCAGCAACTCCGCGTGGCTGGTCAGACCGACGTGCGTCGCCGGGTAGAACATGGCGTGGGCATCGTCCTCCCAGTGCGGAGGCACACTGCTGAACCGCGGCACCGTGCCGTCACCCCAGTTGAATCGACGCTCTCGGCGGGTGAAGCGCAGCTCCGGCGGGTCGATCACCACGGTTTGTTCCGTTGGCTGCCAGCCTCCCGCGAACACGTGCACCAGCCTGTCCGGCGATGCCGCCTCGTTGTTCCCGATCGCGCGGTGGAAGGCGGCTGAGTGTTCCACGGCCTCACGGCTGAGGCCGGGAACGTGGCAGTCCCGCAGAGGGACGGCGTCGGCGCGGCGGTCGTCCCCCGCGCCGCCCTCGCCCCCCGGCTGTGCGACGTGGACGTGGCTCGGGAGGAGTTCCGCGATCGACGGAAAGGTCTCCGCGACGGGGCGCAGACGCTCGCTGAACCAGCGCCAGGGCGGCTGCAACAGCCGGCCCGTCAGAACGCGCACCGCTTTCACGGAACCGCTGTACGGAGTGCCGATGGTGTACGCCCGCCTGGTGATGTCCGCGCCGCCGAGGACGTGCAGGAAGTACCGGCCGATGAGGCCGCCCATGGAGTGGCAGACGAGTTGCAGCTGTGCGTGGGGACCGCCGCCCTCACGACGCCACTCGTACAAATGCCGTTTCGCCCGGTCCAGGAGCAGTCGCGCGTTGTACCGGTTCGACAGCCTCCAGTCGTAGGGGAAGATCATCAGCTGTCGCTCGGGGTTCTTCAGGCACTTCTGCAGGGACCTCACCAGGGCCGGGTATCCGGCGCCTGCCCAGAAGCCCGGCCAGACCTGCCAGCCCGGCATCAACTTCTCGGGCCGAAGCGCGTCCCGCGCGGGCGGCGGGCCGTCACCGAGGCCGGGCGGGAGTCTGAGGGCCTCCAGGGTCGCGCAGAAGTCACGCAGGAACTGCGCCCCCATGGCAAGCGAGGCGTCCCACGCATACCGGCCGTCCGGCCTGCGCAGCACACTGCCGAGAACGCCCGGCACCACCACGACGAGATCCTCCTCCTGAAGGAGCCTCTCCTCCGGACGCTGCGTGAACACGACACCGCCTCAGCTGTCATGACGGGAGGACCGTCGAACCCGCGGAACGACCTGACGACGCAGGCCGGAGGCGACCAAGATAGAGGCATGCACAACGCAGCGGGGGACGAACGGGGAATTGTCCTGGACATCGTCGTGGACGCGTACGAGTCCCCGTCCATGGGACGACTGGAACATCTGCGCGGCCAGGTCGACGCGGTGGTCGACCTGTTGGTGGCCGGAGGCTTTCGCCGCCACCCTGGCGGCGGACGGCGGCGCCCTGAAGACCTGCGCTTCCGTCAACTGCACGATCTCTTCGGGTCCTTGGATCTGCCCTCCGGCACCGAGCGCCTGCTGGTCTACTGGGCCGGGCACGGCCGCCAGCTGCAGAACAGCGGTTTCTACCTGCTGTGCTCCGACTCGGACGACACGGAGATCAGCTCTGCCGACGCGATGAGGCCCGCCTATCTGGGAGAGATGTTGGCGCGGTGCGGCGCCCGCGAAATCGTCCTCGTCATGGATGCGTGCAGTTCGGGCGGCGGCGCCCTCGAGGTAGACGAGGCGTTCACCGGGAAGATCGAGGAGAAGAGGAGCGTCAGGCCGCCCAAGCTGGTGGTCGTGTGCTCGGCGCCCTCCGGCGAGAGTGCAGATGAGCGGGCGCTCAGCGAGGCCATGCGGGCGGTCCTGCAGGACCCGGACGAACAGGTGCAGGGGCGGGTCTGGGGGCCACGTGACCGCGGAATCACGATCGATGAAATGGTCAATGCGCTGGACGCTCAGCTCGGCACGAGCCAACCCCTCCATGTGCGCAGGGTCGGCGTCTTCTCCACCACGTTCTTCCCCAACCCGCGTTACAACCCGGAGCTCCCGGACACCGACCTCGAGCGCCGCCGCGCCTGGCCGGCGCTGCGGCGCGAGGACGTCCGTGAGCACTTCATGCTCAAGTTCCGCGGTGTCGACGCCGTGGACGACGACGGCTACTTCTTCCGCGGTCGCAGCAAGGCCCTGAAGAAGATTGTGACGTGGCTGCGCACGGAGGACTCCGGCATGTTCGTCGTCACGGGGCCGCCGGGCAGCGGCAAGTCGGCGTTGCTCGGGCGACTCGCCGTGCTGTCCGACGCGTCGTACCGGAAGGACGTCGACGAGGCCGATCCGCAGGCGGTCCGCGGCGCGGACCCCGGCACACTGCCCGACATCGGCGCCATCGACGTGGGCATCCACGCGCGCGGCAAGGACGTACTGGACTGCGTCGACGCGTTGGCGGGCGCCCTGGGGCTGGAAGCCCCCCGCGGCGGCTGGCACGACCCGGAGCAGCTCGTCGCCGCCGTCGGCCGGACGAACGGCAGGCTCACTGTGCTGGTCGACGCGCTGGACGAGGCACGACCGGAGGCGGTCGGCGCCATCGCCGGACGCCTGCTGCGTCCGCTTGCCGACCTGACCGGGGTCAAGGTCCTCGTCGGCACACGTCGTCGTGCCGTCGAGGCGGAGGACTGCGCCGCCCGTGACCTGATCGCGGTCCTCGCCCCGCGATGGCGGCACTGCCTCGACCTCGATCAGGACACCGACGCGACCAAGGACATCGCGGCGTACGCCTACAAGCGCCTCACCGATCTGAAGGACTCCCCGTACGACCTTGCCGACACCCAGCTCACCCGCGAGGCAGCCCTGCGCGTCGCGCAGGAGAGCGAGTCGGTCTTCCTGATGGCCCGTCTGTTCACCCGGGCGCTGGCCGGTCGGAACGACGTCCTCGACCTGGACGGGCCCGAGGCACGCGAGATCTTCCGCAGCCGTGACGTGGCCGAGGTCTTCGCGGCCGATCTGGTCCGGTACGGCGCGCTGCGGCAGAAGGTCACCGACCTGCTCGCCCCGCTGGCCTGGGCACTGGGCCACGGCCTGCCCAAGCGTACGATCTGGGCCACCGCGGCAACGGCTCTCACCGGCGGGGCACGCGCCTATACCGAGGACGACGTGGCCTGGGTCCTGGACAACGCCGGTGCTCACCTGATCGAGGCCGGCGAGGAGGGCCAGAGCGTCTACCGGCTCTACCACCAGGCGTACGCCGATCACCTGCGCCAGGCCGTCGCCTCGGCGGACCGTGCACCCCTCCTCCTCTACGAGGCCGTCCTGGCCACCGTGCCCGGCGGCGACGACCGGCCGGACTGGATCCGCGCCACACCGTACGCACTCAAGTATCTGCCCGCCTACGCCCTCGCCGCGGGCCGGCTCGACCACCTCGTCCAGGACTCCGGCATCCTGCCGTACGCGGACCCGACCCGGATGATGCGGGTCCTCAACACGCCCGACCAGCAACGTAGTTCCTTGCCGCGGCTGTATCTGCGGGTCTGGGACGAGTTACGGGACCTGACCCCCGAGGACCGGGCAGCCCTGCTCCAGCTGCGCGCCGGCATCGACGAACCGGACGCACTGCCCCAGCTGAGAACGGAAGCGCAGCTGGGCTGGCGGGTCCGGTGGGGCAACGGCCGCCGAACGAACTTTCACGGCGTGCTCGCCGGCGGGCCGACCAGTGCGGTGGGCGCCGTCGCGATCGACCTCGACACCTACGGCACGCTCACTGTGGCCGTGGGGGACGACCGGGGCGCGGTCCATCTGTGGGACGGCACCTCGGGTGAACTGCTGCACACACTGCCCGCAGGCCACGCCCCGGTGACGGCGGTGGAACTCACCCGCACCAGAGGCCGGCTCCTGCTGGCCGCCGCCTCGGAGAGCGAGGTGCGCCTGTGGAACGTCTCCGACGGCCTGCCGGTGAGTGACCCCTGCCGCCACCGCCGGAAGGTGACGGCCATGGCCTTCGGCGCCACCGCGGACGGCGAACCGCTGCTCGCGACGAGCGCCCGGGACGGCCTTGTCCGCCTCTGGGACATCGACCGAGGCGCACCGCTGCAGACCTGGTACGGCGGCGGTCTGGGCACGCGCGCGCTGGCCCTCACCGCTCTTCCGGGGATCGGCGACGTGCTCGTGGCCGCCCACACCACGGGCGCGGTCAGCACCTGGAAGATCGCATCGCCGGCAGATGTCAGCGCTCCACGGCCGTGGTGGCACAAGCTGCCCGGCCAGCTGCGGTCCCGCCACGGCATCGCCCTGGCGGAGCTCGACGGACGTGCCGTTGTCGTGGGCCGCGGTGGGGCGTTCGTCGACGGATTGCGCTGCCTGGATCTGAGAACCGGGGCACCGGTCGGCGACAACGCTGGAAAGGGGGACCGAGGGTTCACGCCCAAGGCCATCGGTTTCACCCCCGAGTGCATCGGTGGTGTCAAGGACGACCCGGCCGCCTTTGTGACGGGCGGACCGGAGGGTGGGGTCCGGCTGAGACGAGGACGCGGCCCCGTCGGCGGCTGGACCGGTCACTCCGGCGATGTCCTGGCCGTGGCGGGCGTGCGGGATCGCGGGGGTGACGTCTTCGTCGTCAGCGGAAGCCGGGACGGAACCGTACGGCTGTGGAACACCGCTGTCTCGACCATCGACGACCGCCCACGGCACGGCCATTCCCACGAGGACGCCGTCACCGGCTCGGATCTCGTCGCGCTGCCCGACGGCCGGCTGCTGCTCGCCACCGGCACCGCGGACGGAACGGTCTGGATCTGGGACGGGAGAACGGGACGGCGGATCGCCCGGTGCGCGGTCATCACGGACATCCGTTACGACACCCCGGCCACCTACATGCAGGGCATGGGCCCCGGCCCCATGGCCGTCCGCGAGGTCATCTCGGGTCATGACGCACGCGTCAGCGCGCTCTCCTGGGTGCCGGGCACGGCCAAGCGCCCCGCGACGCTGGCTTCGGGCAGTCTGGACGGATCCGTCCAGTTCTGGAGCGCGATGGGGCATCCGCTCATCAGGCACGAGAGCATTGCACCGGTGGTCGCGCTGACGGCGACCGCCCTCGTCGAGGACGGCGACGCCGCGCTCGTCGCGGCCGGCCGCCACCGCACCATCGCTCTGCACGACAGCCGCGGTCACCGGCTGCCCGCCCGGCTCGGCTCCCGCGTCCGGCTGTTGCGCGGCCATCGCCGGGGTGTCAGCGCCATCGCCTTCGCCCCGCAGGCCGACGGGACGATGTGGCTGGCCAGCGGCGACAAGAGCGGGAAGATCACACTCTGGGAACACCCGTCCGGCAGGCCGGTCGGACAGCTGCGCGGCCCCGGCGACGGAAGCAAGGCCCATCAGGGGCGCGTGCACAGCCTCGTCCCCGTCCTCGGCACCGAGGGCTCGACGCTGGTCAGCGCCGACGCGCACGCCGTACGCGTGTGGGACCTGACCTCCCGGTCGATCCGGGCGGAGCTCGGCTGCGGGCCTGTCTGCCAAGTGGCCGCGGTGGCCACGGCCGACGGACGGACTCTGGTCGCCGTCCCCACCGCCGGCCGCGCCGTGGAGATCTGGGACGCCGAGGCCGAAGCGCGGCTCGCTGGCGTGCGCGGATTCCCTGAGCCGGTGTCGACCGTCAGCATGCTGCGCGACCCTCACCACTCCGACACGGTGCTTCTCGCGGTGGGCCACGGGCGCGTAGTCCACCTCGTGGAACTGCTGGAGTTCTCCGACCGCCGGCGCTGGAAGGGCACACCATGACCGCTACGGCCCAGGAACCGCCCTCCTCCTCCGAAGGGCTCGCGGAGCTGCCGCCCGTCCTCCGGCGCGAGCTGAGCCGGGAGCTGCGCCGCTGGAGGGTGGGGACGAACGCGTACGGCGGTACCTACTACGGCCTGCGCATCGTTCTGATCGTGACCAGCGCCATCGTGGCCGCCGACCAGAACCTGGGCCACGCGAAAGGAAGTTGGCTGCTGTCCTGGATACCGGCCCTGTCCCTGGTCGTCGCGGTCACGACGGCCGTCGACACCTGGCTCAAACCCCAGCAGAAGTGGCGGGGGTTCATGGAGTCGCGTGACGCGCTGGCCGACCTCCTGGTGCAGGCGGAGGGCGGTCTGCCCGCCGAGGAGGTACGGGCCCGGTTCCTGGAACTCCGCCAGCGGCACCGGGAGCGGAACATCTTCTGACCGTCTCCCGGTCGACGGTCGCATCCGCGAGGGTGACCGCCAGGTCAGGCTACGGTCCCCACGCCCCGCACCGGGATCGTGACCGGCAGGGCCGTGGGGACCGTTCGGGTCCCGCGGTCAGCGGTGCGCCACCGCCTGTTTGATCAGCGTCCTGCCGAAGTCCCACATCAGGCCGCCGCCGCTGTGCGCGTCGTCCATCACTGCGGTGAAGGCCTCCACGAACCGGTCCACGTCGGACTCGTCGATGATCAGCGGCGGGATGAGCTTGATCACCTCCAGGTGGTCGCCGGAGACCTGGGTGAGGATGCGGTGCCGCTGCAGCAGCGGTACGACGACCATCTGCGCGAACAGGCCCTTGCGGGCGGCCTGGAGCATGGTCCAGCGGCTGCGCAGCTTCAGCGAGGAGGGCCGGCCGAACTCGATGCCGATCATCAGGCCCCGGCCGCGCACGTCGGCGAGCAGCTCGTACTTCCCGATCAGCTCCGCCAGCCGGGACTTCAGCAGTTCGCCGGTCCTGCGCACCCCGGCGACGATCTGCTCGTTCTCCATGACCGACAGCACGGCGAGGCCGCAGGCCATCGCCTGGGCGTTGGAGCCGAAGCTCGCCGAGTGGACCAGGACGCGGTCCATCGACGAGTAGACCTTCTTGAAGATCCACTCCTTGCCGAGGGTGGCCCCCACCGGGACGTAACCGCCGGACAGCGCCTTCGCCACGCACACCAGGTCCGGTTCCACCCCGTCCTCGTGCTGGTAGGCGTAGAAGTCGCCGGTGCGGCCGAGGCCGGTCTGCACCTCGTCGGCGATGAGCAGCGCCTTGTGCCGGTGCAGCAGCTCCTGCGCGGCCCGGAGATAGCCGGGCGGAGCCTCGTGCACACCCTTGCCCTGGATCGGTTCCACGATCAGGGCGGCCACGTCTCCCTTGCGCAACTCCCTCGCCAGCGCGTCCAGATCACCGAGGGGCACGGCGGTGTCGGGCAGCAGCGGGGCGAAACCGTCCCGGAATCCGTCCTCGCCGTTGACCGACAGCGAGCCGGTGGTCAGGCCGTGGAAGGCGTGGTCGCAGTAGAGGACGCGGGGCCTGCCGGTGGCGTAGCGGGCGAACTTCAGGGCGGTCTCGACCGCTTCGGTGCCGCTGTTGCCGAAGAACACCCGGTCCAGGTGCGGGCTCTGCGCCAGGAGCCGTTCGGCGAGCAGGCCGGGCAGTGGCTGGCAGTCGAAGCGGGTGAGGTCGGCGAGGTCGAGGTCGAGGACGTCGTGCAGCGCCTTGCGGACGACCGGGTGGTGGCGGCCGAGCCCCATCACGCCGAACCCGGCGAGCATGTCCAGGTGGTCGTTGCCCTCCGCGTCGAAGAAGTGGGCCCCCTCGGCGCGCTCGTAGACCCGGTCGAAGCCGATGGTGTGCAGCATGCGCGGGAGCTGCGGGTTGAGGTGGCGCCTGTGCAGCTCGTAGCGCTCGGCTCCGCGCTCGGCGAGCAGCGCGCCGAGGTCGAACTCGGTGGTCATTCACTCTCCTTCGCTGTGCCGCCCGCGTCCTGGACGGCCAGGCTCGCGCTGATCCGCCCGGCGATCTCGACGGGCGTGAGACCGATGTCGGCCAGCACCTCGCTGCGCTTGGCGTGCGCGAGGAACTGTTCCGGGATGCCGAACCGCCGTACGGGTACGTCCACATCGGCGTCGCCGAGGGCCAGGGCGACCGCCGAACCGACGCCGGCGGCCCGGCTGTTGTCCTCCACCACGGCCACCAGACGGTGTCCGGCCGCGAGACCGGGCAGGGCCGGGTCCACGGGCTTCACCCAGCGGGGGTCCACCACCGTGCACGGGACGCCCCGGGCCTCGAGCAGTTCCGCGGCCTGCAGGCACACCGGTGCCATCACGCCGACGGCCACCAGCAGCACCTCGGGGCGTTCGGCCCGGTGCAGCACGTCCAGGCCGCCGACGCGGTCGACCGCGGGGACGGCCGGGCCGACGGACTCCTTCGGGAAGCGGACCAGGGTGGGCGCGTCGTCCACGGCGACGGCCTCGCGCAGCTGCGCGCGCAGCTGGTCGGCGTCGCGCGGGGCGGCGATCCTGAGGCCCGGCACGACCTGCAGCACGGACATGTCCCACATGCCGTTGTGGGAGGGCCCGTCCACGCCCGTGACACCGGCCCGGTCCAGGACGAAGGTCACCCCGCAGCGGTGCAGGGCGACGTCCATCAGCAGCTGGTCGAAGGCCCGGTTGAGGAAGGTGGCGTAGACGGCGACGACCGGGTGCAGTCCGCCGGTGGCGAGGCCGGCCGCGGAGACGGCCGCGTGCTGCTCGGCGATGCCCACGTCCCACACCCGGTCCGGGAAGCGCTCGGCGAACCCGCCGAGACCGACGGGGTGCAGCATGGCGGCCGTGATGGCGACGACGTCGTCCCGCTCCTCACCGATGCGCACGATCTCGTCGCCGAACACCGACGTCCAGGACGGCCCGCCGGACGGGATGAGCGGCGCGCAGGTCAGCGGGTCCATCACGCCGACGGTGTGGAAGTGGTCCTCCTCGTGGTTGAGGGCGGGCTCGTAGCCGCGGCCCTTCTCGGTGAGGCAGTGGACCAGGACGGGGCCGTGGAAGCGTTTCGCGCGGCGCAGCGCCGACTCGACGGCCTGGATGTCGTGGCCGTCGATCGGGCCGACGTACTTCAGGCCCAGGTCCTCGAACATGCCCTGCGGGGCGAAGGCGTCCTTGAAGCCCTTCTTCGCGCCGTGCAGGGACTCGTAGAGGGTGGATCCGACGACCGGGGTGCGCTGCAGGACCTCCTTGCCCCAGGCGAGGACCTTCTCGTAGCCGTCGGTGGTGCGCAGGGTGGCCAGGTGGTTGGCGAGACCGCCGATGGTCGGCGCGTAGGAACGCTCGTTGTCGTTGACGACGACGATCAGCGGGCGGTCCCTGGCGGCGGCGATGTTGTTCAGCGCCTCCCAGGCCATGCCGCCGGTCAGCGCGCCGTCACCGATGACCGCGACCACATGGCCCTTCTCCCCCCGCACCTGGCGGGCCTTGGCGAGGCCGTCGGCCCAGCCGAGCGCGGTGGAGGCGTGGCTGTTCTCGATGACGTCGTGCTCGGACTCCTCGCGCGAGGGGTAGCCGGACAGCCCGCCCTTGCCGCGCAGCTTGGAGAAGTCCTGCCGGCCCGTCAGAAGCTTGTGGACATAGGCCTGGTGACCGGTGTCCCACAGGATCCGGTCGACCGGTGACTCGAAGACCCGGTGGAGCGCGACGGAGAGTTCCACCACCCCCAGGTTGGGCCCGAGGTGCCCTCCGGTGCGCGACACCGCGTGCACCAGGAAGTCACGTATCTCGCTGGACAGTTCGCCGAGTTCCGCCTCGGACAGCGCCTTCAGGTCGCGTGGTCCCCGGATCGTCTCCAGAATGGTCACGCTGGGCCCCCTCTCGTCCGTGCCGTGCTGTTCCCCAACTCACTTCGTCTGCTCGGCGAGTTTGTGCGCCTCCTCGATGAGGGTCTCCACGATCCTGGACTCGGGGACGGTCCTGACGACCTCGCCCTTGACGAAGATCTGGCCCTTGCCGTTGCCCGAGGCAACTCCGAGGTCGGCCTCACGGGCCTCGCCCGGGCCGTTGACCACACACCCCATCACCGCCACCCTGAGCGGCACCTCCATGCCGTCCAGCCCCGCGGTGACCTCGTCGGCGAGCTTGTAGACGTCCACCTGCGCCCGGCCGCAGGACGGGCAGGAGACGATCTCCAGGCGCCGCTGCCTGAGGCCGAGGGACTCCAGGATCTGGATGCCGACCTTGACCTCCTCCGCAGGCGGCGCGCTCAGCGACACCCGGATCGTGTCGCCGATGCCCTGGCTCAGCAGGGCGCCGAAGGCCACGGCCGACTTGACGGTGCCCTGGAACGCCGGGCCGGCCTCCGTGACGCCGAGGTGGAGCGGGTACTCGCAGCTCTCGCCGAGCTGCCGGTAGGCCTCGATCATCACGACGGGGTCGTTGTGCTTGACGGAGATCTTGATGTCCCGGAAGTCGTGCTCCTCGAAGAGGGACGCCTCCCACAGCGCGGACTCGACCAGCGCCTCCGGGGTGGCCTTGCCGTACTTCTGCAGCAGGCGCCGGTCGAGGGAGCCGGCGTTGACGCCGATGCGGATCGGGGTGCCGTGCTCCTTGGCGGCCCGCGCGATCTCCTTGACCTTGTCGTCGAACTGCTTGATGTTGCCCGGGTTCACCCGGACCGCCGCGCAGCCGGCCTCGATGGCCGCGAAGACGTACTTGGGCTGGAAGTGGATGTCCGCGATGACCGGGATCTGCGACTTGCGGGCGATGGTGGCGAGGGCATCGGCGTCGTCCTGGGTGGGGCAGGCGACACGGACGATCTGGCAGCCGGACGCGGTGAGTTCCGCGATCTGCTGCAGGGTGGCACCGATGTCGGACGTACGGGTCGTGGTCATCGACTGCACCGACACCGGGGCTCCGCCCCCGACCGCCACCGGCCCGACCTGGATCCGCCGCGACACGCGCCGCGGCGCCACCGGCCGGGCCGGTACCTCGGGAACGCCCGGGGGAACGGCGGTCATCGCCTCACTCCCGGTTTCCCGAGACGGTCTCCCGCATGGCGCGCAGCGACTCCTTCAGAGAGCCCATGGTGGCGAGGACGGCGGTGGGCTCGTAGCCGCAGTGCGCCATGCAGTTGGCGCAGCGCGGGTCCTTGCCGCGGCCGTACTTGTCCCAGTCGGTCTCCTCGACGAGTTCCCGGTACGTCGGAACGTATCCGTCGCTCATCAGGTAGCAGGGGCGCTGCCAGCCGAACAGCGAGTAGTTCGGGATCGCCCACGCGGTGCACGGGAAGTCGACCTTGCCCTCCAGGAAGTCCAGGAAGAGCGGGGAGTGGTTGAGGCGCCACTTCCTGCGGTTGCCGCCCGCGAAGGCCTTCCTGAACAGCTCGCGGGTCTGCTCCACGCCGAGGAAGTGCTCCTGGTCGGGGGCCTTCTCGTAGGCATAGGCGGGCGAGATCATCATCTCGTCGACCTTCAGGTCGTCGTTGAGGAAGTTGAGCACCTCGATGACGGTCTGCGGGGTGTCGGTGTTGAAGAAGGTGGAGTTGGTGGTCACCCGGAACCCGCGCCGCTTGGCCTCCTTGATGGCCTCCACCGCCTCGTCGAACACCCCCTCCTTCGCCACGGACTCGTCGTGCCGCTCCCGCAGCCCGTCGATGTGCACCGCGAAGGCGAAGTAGGGCGACGGCTTGAATTTGTCGATCTTCTTGCGCAGCAGCATCGCGTTGGTGCACAGGAAGACATACTTCCGTTTGGCTACCAACTGGCGCACGATCTCGTCGATCTGAGGGTGCATCAACGGTTCGCCGCCGGCGATGGACACCATCGGCGCGCCCGACTCCAGCACCGCGCCCACGGCCTGGGCGACCGGCATGCGCTGCTTGAGCACACCGGCCGGGTGCTGGATCTTGCCGCAGCCCTCGCACTTGAGGTTGCAGGCGAAGAGCGGTTCCAGCTCGACGATGAGCGGAAACTTGTCCCGCCTGCGAAGCTTCTGTTCGGCCAGGTATGTAGCGACCTTGATGGACTGACGCAACGGCATGGCCATCTGGCTCACCTCCGGGGGAGCAGCAAAGAACGGTGCCATTCAAAAAATGCAGGAAGAACGGAACGAAGAACGCGGAAAGCTGATATTCCACCGCGCACCGTGCCGATCCGGACGAGTTCATGTTCAGGAGCGTCCACGACCACCCGGACGGCCGCCACCGGGCGCCCGCCCGCGCGGACGGCCGTCAGGAGCGTGGCCGCGGACTCCATGTCGACCGCGATCGCGCCGGTCGCGAGCAGAGCGGACCGCTCAGGGCCCCGCACGACGCGGTCGGAGCCGGTGAGCGGGCCGGTGTGGACCGTGCGTGAGGGCAGGAGGCGCACGAGTTCCTTGACCAGCAGGTCGGTTCCCACGCACGGGACGGTCCCGTGCGGGTCCCGGGTCTCCTCGGCGACGACCAGGTCGCCGGGGTGCATACCGGGGGCGAGCCCGGCGCAGAAGCCGGTGGCCAGGACGGCGGCCCCGGCGAGGGCCGGGGCCGCCAGCCGGCCGGTGAGGGAGCGTTTCGCCGCCCGGGGCCCCATGCCCGTACGGACGACGGTGTACGGCCCGTCTGCCCCGCTCCGGTCGCCGGTGCGCAGGGCGAGGTGCTCGATGCCGAGCGCGCAGGCGATCAGCAGCGGGGTGGCGGCGGGCTGGTCGCTCAAGTCAGCTCCCCGTGGCCTGCGGGACGGCCCGCGGGCCGGTCTGCGCGGACGCGGTGCCGGCCTTGGCGAGCAGGTTCCGCTCGAAGGGATCGCCGTGCAGGTACCGGCCGAGCGCGGTGAGCGGGAAGACCTGCCGGTACAGGTGGTAATTGATGGAGAAGTCCCAGGGGAAGCCGGTACCGGTGAAGTACGGCTCGTCCCAGCTGCCGTCCTCCCGCTGGGTCTCGGCCAGCCACCGGATGCCGCGCTCCACGGCCTTGGAGTCCTTCTCCCCCGCCGCGAGCAGCGCCATCAGCGCCCACGCGGTCTGCGAGGCGGTGGAGGCACCCCGGCCGCTCCATTCCCTGACGTACTTGTAGGAGCGCAGGTCCTCGCCCCAGCCGCCGTCGTCGTTCTGCACGCTCTCCAGCCAGGTCACGGCCCGCCGGATCGCCGGGTGGGAGCCGGGCAGCCCGGCCGCGGTCAGCGCCGGGACCACCGACCCGGTGCCGTAGACGTAGTTGACGCCCCAGCGGCCGAACCAGGAGCCGTCCGGCTCCTGTTCGGCGAGCAGCCAGTCGATGCCGCGCCGGGTGCGCGGATCGTGGGCGAGGCCCTCGGCGGCGAGCATCTCCACGACGTGCGCGGTGACGTCCGCGGACGGCGGGTCGATGACCTCGCCGAAGTCGCAGAACGGCAGCCGGTTCGGGAACGGGCTGGTGTTGTCGACGTCGAAGGCGCCCCACGCCCCGTTCCTCGACTGCATCCCGAGGTTCCAGCGCACCGCGCGCCCGATGGCGTTGTCCACGCGCTCGGGGTCGTGGTGGCGGACCCGGCGCAGCGCGAGGGCGACCTCGGCGGTGTCGTCGATGTCGGGGTAGTTGTCGTTGTGGAACTCGAACGCCCAGCCTCCCGGCGGGAGTCCGGGCCGCCGTACGGCCCAGTCGCCGGGCCGGACGATCTCCTCGCCGAGCATCCAGTCGGCCGCCTTGACCAGTTGCGGATGGTCGACGGGCAGTCCGGCGTCGGCGAGCGCGATGGTGGCGAGGCAGGTGTCCCACACCGGGGACTGGCAGGCCTCGATCATCCGGGCGCCGTCCTCGCGCCAGACGGCGAAACGGTCCAGCGAGGCGAGGCCCTCGCGCATCACCGGGTGCTCGAGGTCGTAGCCGAGCAGGTACAGGGCGATGACCGAGTACACGGCGGGCGGCTGGATGCCGCCCCAGCAGCCGTCGTTCTCCTGCCGCTCGATGATCCAGCGGGCGGCCGAGTTCATCGCGGCCTCGCGCAGTCGGCGCGGGGCGACCTTGCGGTACCGGTGCAACGCCTTGTCCAGCCGCTGGAAGGCACCGTCCCAACTCGCCACGGGGGCGAGGGGCCTGGACGGGTTGGGGTTCGCCGGGTCGGTGTGCAACTCGTCCAGCGGGAAGGGTGCGGGGCGGACCGGACGCTTGGCCGAGACGATGGTCAGCGGCACGATGGTCTGGCGGGCCCAGCACCCGAAGTCGTAGATGTTGAGCGGCATCCAGGTCGGGAACCAGATGAGTTCCGGCGGGAGTTCGGGCAGGTCCTCCCACTTCCACCAGCCGAACAGGGCGAGCCAGATCCGGGTGAACACCCGGGAGGCCGCGATGCCGCCGCGCTCACGGATCCAGGCCGAGGCCTTCGCCATGTGCGGGGCGTCGGGCGCGTCGCCGGCCAGCCGGAGGGCGACGTACGCCTCGACGGTGGTGGACAGTTCGCCGGGCCCACCGTAGAACGTGGCCCAGGTGCCGTCCTCGCGCTGCTCGCCGCGGATGAACTTCGCGGCGGCCAGTGTGGTCGTGTCGTCCCCGATGCCCAGGAACTGACGGAGCAGCAGGTCCTCGGCGTCCATGGTGACGTTCGTCTCCAGGTCGCCCTTCCACCAGCCCTGGGCGTCCTGCCGGGAGAGCAGGAAGTCGGTGGCGCGCCTCGCGGCGCGTGCGGCGGCCTCCTGTACCCCGGCCGCCGCCTCGGGGGTGGTGTCGCTGGCCGCGGCAGCCCGGGGCGGCAGGGTCGCTCCGGTGCTTCCGTCGGTCGTCGCTGTCATGGCTTCCCCTTCGTGCAGTCGTGCGAGTCGTGCTGCTGTGGGTCCGCCGTCGGCCGGTGTCCGCGTCGTGCGTACGACACCGGCCGGCGACTACGCGAGGCTTGTCGAGCCGATAGTGATCATCTCTTTCGTACGACGACGAAGTCGGCGAGCGCCGTGAAGGCGGCCCGGACCGGGTCGGGCATCCGGACGGCGTCGAGGGCTTCGATGGCGATGGTGTGCTGGCGGCGCGCCTCCTCGGCCGTCCACGCGCGGCCGCCCGCCTCCTCGATGAGGGCGGCGCGGGCCGCGAACTCCTCCTCGGAGAAGTTCTCGAAGTCGCTGCTCTTGGCGTCGGCGGCGAGGATCTCGCCGAGCCGCTCGGAGGCCGGCCCGCCGGCCGCCAGCGCGGCGACGACGGGCAGGGACTTCTTGCGCTGGCGCAGGTCGCTCCAGGTCTGCTTGCCGGTGGCGTCCGGGTCGCCCCAGATGCCGAGGAGGTCGTCGACGGCCTGGAAGGCGAGGCCGAGGTGGTAGCCGTACTTCTCCAGCGCGTCGGCGGTGGCGTCGTCCGCGCCGCCGAGGACCGCGCCGATGGAACTGGAGGCGGCGAGCAGGGCGCCGGTCTTGTTGCCCTCCATCTCCAGGCACTCCTCGACGCTGACGCGGTCGCGGTGCTCGTAGGAGATGTCCTGCGCCTGACCGTCGATCAGGGCGCGGGTGGCGGTGGTCAGACGGCGGGTGGCGCGTCCGGCCTCGACCGTGCCGAGCTCCAGCAGCACCTCGTTGGCGAGGGCGAACAGGGCGTCGCCGACCAGGATGGCCTGGGCGGGACCGTGCACCTTCCAGACGGTGTCGCGGTGCCGGCGCTGCTCGTCACCGTCCATCAGGTCGTCGTGCAGCAGCGAGAAGTTGTGCACGAGTTCGACGGCGACGGCACCGGGGACGCCCACCTCGGGCGCGCCGCCGGTGACCTCGGCGGAGAGCACGGCGAGCGCCGGACGGACGGCCTTGCCGCCGTCGCCGTCGGCCGGGTTGCCCTGGGCGTCGATCCAGCCGAAGTGGTAGGCCGCGACGGTGTCCATGGGAGGAGCCAGCCGGTCGACGGCCGCACGCAGGACCGGTGTGGCCAGGGTCCGGCCGCGCTCCAGCAGCGCGGTGACGTCCACCGCGGTCTCTCGCGCGGGCGTCGAGGCCGGGGGCACAGTGGGCACAGTCTCTCCTCTTGTTGCGGTACCGGGGGTGCGGGGGCCTGCCGCGTGCTGCTGATCGAGCATCAGGCCGCCTCCTCGAAGGCGAAGAGGTGGCCCGGGCGGGGCCGGCCCAGGGTGCTCAGCACGGCGTCGGCCGCGCTCACTCCACTGCGGACCGCACTTTCCATGGTCGCGGGCCACCCGGTGGCGGTCCACGCTCCGGCCAGGTACAGGCCGGGGGCCTTGGTGCGGGCGCCGGGCCTGAGACGCCCGACACCGGGGGTGGGGGCGAACGTGGCCGTGCGCTCCCGGGTCACGAAGAAGTCCCGCACCACGGCGCCGCGCGTACCCGGGATCAGCCGCTCCAGCTCCGGGAGGTACCGCGCCCGGAGATCGGCGACCGGCAGGTCGATGTCGTCCTGCGCGGCGGACTGGGACAGCGCCAGGTACTGACCCCTGGTCAGTCCGGAGGCGTCGGTGCGGTCGAAGACCCACTGCACGGGGGTGCCGAGGGCGGCGAAGAAGGGCCGGGCCAGCACCTTGCGGTCGTAGACGACGTGCACGTTGAGGATGGGGGCCGTACCGATCCCGAGCAGCTGCTCGGGGGCGTCGAGGGCGCCGGACGGCAGCAGGTCGTACGTCTCGCGCTGGGGCACGGCGAGGACGACCGCGTCGGCTCGGAGCGTCTCGCCGGGAACCTGAACGCTCCAGGTCCCGTTCTCGTTTACAGAGACGGAGGTGACGCGTGTACGGACCTCGGTACGCACGCCCGCGGAGTCGAGCGCCTTGCGGGCCAGCCGGTCGTGCAGTTCGCCCAGCGGGACGCGGGCCCAGCCGATGTCGGCCGCTCCCGGGTCGGACAGCAGACCGGTCTTGAACACCATCGCGGCGAGCCCCAGCGAGGCGTCGCCCGCGACCGCGTTGAGGGTGGCGACCCCGACCAGGTCCCACAGGGCCTCGACGGCGCGCGCCGACTGGCCGTGCGCGGCCAGCCAGCTGCCGAAGTCCTGGGCGTCCAGGGCCGGATCGGCGAGGTCGAGCCCCTTCAGCGCGAGCGCGGCCCGCCCGACCGCGGCGCGCTCGGCGAGCGAGAGGTGCGGATAGGCGGCCATGCTGCGCCCCAGATGCAGGGGGACGGGCAGCGGGTCGCGCCGCAGCCTGCCGAGCCGCCTGCCCTCGGGCTTGGCGACGTCGACGACGGGCACGTCCAGGCGGTCCTGCAGCGGTGCCAGCGCCGCACCCTCGATCCGGTCGAGGAACCAGCGGTAGGCGGTGCAGCAGCGCAGGTACACGTGCTGGCCGTTGTCGACGGTCAACTCGCCGCGCCGGAAGGAGAAGGCGAGGCCGCCCAGCCTGGGCCTGCCTTCGAGCAGCGTGACGTGCACGCCCGCGTCGGCGAGGGCGAGCGCCGCGGTGATGCCGGCGAGCCCGCCGCCGACCACGACCACGCTGCGGCCTGCCCTGACCGGGGTGTGCGCGCGCGCCGGTGCGGGGCGCGGGCCGTCGCTCATCGTGCGTCCTTCCGTGCGTGCCGAGCGTGCTGGTTGAACGGTGCACGCCCAGCCGTCGCAGTCAGGGACGCCACGCCGTGGCGGAGGGTTGCCTGCCGCAGGGCTCCTGGTTCGGTGAGGTCCATCAGGCGCGCCTCCGGACGGACCGCGGCGCGACATGACGGGTCACGTGCCGGGTGTCGAGACCGGACAGGCCACGCACGGCGACGTAGGCCTTCTCGCGTCCCGGCAGGGAGACCCGGCCGCGCAGCACGGCTTCCGGGTCGCGCTCGATGCGGTCCAGCAGCCGGCGGTAGATGCCGGCCATGGCGGCCACGCACGCGCCGCTGCGCCGGTCGAGCATGGGCAGCAGCCGGTAGCCCTCGGCGAACAGGGCCCGGGCCCGCCGCACCTCGAAGTGCACGAGCCCCGCGAAGTCGGAGCCCTCCGGCGGGGTCGGCCCGTCGAACCCGGCCGAGCAGCCGAACTTGGCCAGGTCGTCGGCGGGCAGGTAGGTACGGCCGCCGGCGGCGTCCTCGCGGACGTCCCGGAGGATGTTGGTGAGCTGCAGGGCCAGGCCCAGTGTGTCGGCGTACTCGGACGCGCGCTCGGCGCCGCGCGCTCCCGGTTCGGTGCCGAAGACGCCGAGCGAGAGGCGTCCGATGGCACCGGCGACACACCGGCAGTAGACCTTCAGGTCGTCCCAGGTCTCGTAGGTCTCGCCGCGGACGTCCATCTGGACGCCGTCGATCAGCTCCTCCAGCCCGCCGAGCGGGATCGGGAAGGCACGGGCGGCGTGGGCGAGGGCGACGGCGACCGGGTCGGTGTCGTCCTCCTCGACCTGTCCCTCCTGGATCCGGGCGAGCAGCGCCCTGGTGTCCTCCAGCCGCGTCAGCTTGACGTCGTCGGCCAGATCGCCGTCGCCGATGTCGTCCACGCGCCGGGAGAACGCGTACAGCGCCGACATGGCGCGGCGCTTGGGCGCCGGCAGCAGCCGGATGCCGTACGCGAAGTTCCGGGCCTGCTGCCCCGTGACGGTCTCGCAGTAGCTGTAGGCGGCGAGTACCGGTGCGGACACGTGCGACGGAGAATCCACGGTCCGGATCACCCCTCTCCTCGCAGGATCACGCCCGCCTCACGCAGCAACTGGACCTTGCCGGGTCGGGGCGGGCCGGGAAGTACGTCGTATTCGGCGGCGGCGATCGCCCGGATCGCCGCCCTTCCCCCCGCCACGAACCCTGCGAGCAGCAGCTTCAACCTGCCGTGGACGCTACCCACCAGGGGGGCGCCTTCATTCAGCAGATCGCGGGCGCGTTGCGCTTCGTATGCAACCAGGGCGCGCACCGATGCGCCCGCGGTTTTTGCGCCAAGATCCGTTTCCTGGACGTGGAACCGCTTCATGTCCTCGGCCGGCAGGTAGATGCGGTCGCGGTCGAGGTCCTCGGCGACGTCCTGGAGGTGTTCCACGATCTGCAGCGCGGTGCAGATCGCGTCGGACAGGCGGATCCGTTCGGGGGTCGAGGTGCCGGTGACGGCGAGGACGAGGCGGCCGACGGGGTTGGCGGACAGTGCGCAGTAGGCGAGGAGGTCGTCGTAGGTCTCGTACCGGGTGACCAGCTGGTCCTGGCGGTTGGCGGCGATGAGACCGAGGAACGGCTCCGGGGTGAGCGAGCGGCGGCGGACGGTGGGCTGCAGGCGGCGCAGCAGGGGGTGGCGCGGGGTGCCGTCGAAGACGCGGCGCAGGTCGGCCTCGTAGGCGTCGAGGAGGACGAGCCGGTCCTCGGCCTCGGCCGGTGACACACCGAGCAGGCGGGCGTCGGCGCCGCCGGGCGCGAGGTCGCCGTCGCCGATGTCGTCGACGAGACGGGCGAAGCCGTAGACGGCCATGAGGTCGTCGCGCCAGGCCCGGGGGAGGAAGAAGGGGGCCACGGGGAAGTTCTCGCTCGCGGCCTTGTCGAGGGTGGCGCGTTCCGGACCGGGCGCCGTCTCGGTGGCCGTCATCGGGCGCTGCCCGGGGCGGGGACGGCACATGCTGCGTTGAGCTGGGGAGTTTCCGTAGCCATTGCCGTCACATCTCCCGTTCTACACTGCCGAACCAATACACACTATTTCGGACACGCCGCCCGGTAATCCGCGGGGCCGCCCTGGCCTAGGGTGTCGCGCATTATCGACCCACTTGCCGCTTTCCGGCACCGGTACAGCTTACGTTGTACAACGCAGCGTGGTCCGAGGGGGTGTCCTGCACATCACAACAACACACCGATTGGCGTCAAGATTCCTTACGTTCGCCGGAGTTGACGCTTCCTTTGCAGACGCAGGGCCCCGCCGGTCGGTCGACGGCGGGGCCCTGGCCGAAACGGGCTACTTGCCCGTGAACTTCTCGTACTCCTTCAAAACCTCTTCGGTCGGTCCGTCCATGCGCAGTTCTCCGCGTTCCAGCCAGAGCACGCGGTTGCAGGTGTCGCGGATCGACTTGTTGTTGTGGCTGACCAGAAACACCGTGCCCGCTTCCTTGCGCAGTTCCCGGATGCGTTCCTCGGAACGTTTCTGGAACTTGCGGTCACCGGTGGCCAGCGCCTCGTCGATCATGAGGACGTCGTGGTCCTTGGCGGCGGCGATGGAGAACCGCAGCCGGGCCGCCATGCCGGAGGAGTAGGTGCGCATCGGAAGGGTGATGAAGTCGCCCTTCTCGTTGATCCCCGAGAAGTCGACGATGTCCTGGTACCGCTCCCTGATCTGCTCCCGGGACATGCCCATGGCGAGTCCGCCCAGGATGACGTTGCGTTCGCCGGTCAGATCGTTCATCAGGGCCGCGTTCACACCGAGCAGCGAGGGCTGGCCGTCGGTGTAGACCTTGCCCTCCTCCGCCGGGAGCAGGCCGGCGATGGCGCGCAGCAGGGTGGACTTGCCGGATCCGTTGGAGCCGATCAGGCCGATCGCCTCGCCGCGGTAGGCGACGAAGGACACCCCGCGCACGGCGTGCACCTTGCGCACCCCGCGTGCCGCGTCGTCGGAGCCGCGCCTGACGATCCGGCTCAGCGCGGCCGTCGCGCTGCCCTTGCCGGTCCTGGCCCCGTTGACCCGGTAGACGATGTGCAGGCCGTCCGCGATGACGGTGGGGCGGCGCTCGCCGGAGTCCTGTCCGTTGTTCTGCTCAGCCACGGCCGTACCTCTCCTCCGCCTTCCAGAAGTACACGAACCCACCGGCGAAGACGACCACGGCCCAGAACAGCGCGATCGCCCACACGTGCGGCGGCAGGTTCGAGGCACCGTAGCCGTCGATCAGCGCGTAGCGCATCAGGTCCATGTACACCGCGGCCGGGTTGACCTGCAGCAGCCGGACCGCGATCTCCGAGCGGCCCTCCATCATCTTGTTGATGGAGAACATGACACCGGAGGTGTACATCCAGGTGCGCAGGATGAACGGCATCAGCTGGGCGAGGTCCGGCGTCTTGGCGCCCATGCGGGCCACGATCAGCGCGAGCCCGGTGTTGAACAGGAACTGCAGCAGCAGGACCGGCACGATCAGCAGCCAGGACAGGCTCGGATAGCTGCCGAAGCCGATCGCCACGACGAACATCACGATCATCGAGAAGAGCAGCTGCTGCAGCTGCTGCAGCGAGAAGGAGACGGGCAGCGAGGCACGCGGGAAGTGCAGGGCGCGCACCAGGCCCAGGTTGCCGGAGATCGCACGGACGCCGGACATGACCGAGCTCTGCGTGAAGGTGAACACGAACACACCCGTGACCAGGAACGGGATGTACACGTCCTGGGACAGGCCGCGGCTCGCGTGCAGGATCACGCCGAAGATGAAGTAGTACACGCCCGCGTTCAGCAGCGGGGTGGCCACCTGCCAGAGCTGGCCCAGCTTGGCCTGGCTGTACTGGGCGGTCAGCTTCGCCTGGGAGAACGCGAGGATGAAGTGGCGCCGCCCCCACAGCTGACGGATGTACTCGGCGAGCGAGGGACGGGCGCCGCTCACGGCGAGCCCGTACTTGTCGGCGAGCTGCGCCGCCGACAGTCCCTCGTCGGGCGACGCTATCGCGCTCACCGCGACACCGCCGTCATGCGTTGTGTGACTCACGAGTGGAAATCCGGACTCTCTCGGGTAAGAAGCTTGCTCTACAGGTAAGAAGCTTCTCAGATCACCGGGGGGCGGCCCAGTCGGGTCAGCCGCCACACCGTGCGCCAGCGCATCGGGCGCCGGGGGCCGCACGGCGTGGCCCAGCCCTCCCGGAAGCCGCCGAACCAGGCCTTCAGCGCCGGCCCGGAGGGGCGGCGGAGCAGGGTGAGCAGCATCCAGACCCCGAGGTAGACGGGGACCAGGGGGGCGGGGAGGTTGCGGCGGGCCAGCCAGACCCGGTTGCGGGCGACCATGCGGTGGTAGACCGCGTGGCGCGAGGGCGCTGTCGTCGGGTGGTACAGCACCATGTCGGACCGGTAGTCGATCATCCAGCCGGCGTCCAGGGCCCGCCAGGCGAGGTCGGTCTCCTCGTGGGCGTAGAAGAATGCGTCCGGCAGGCCGCCGACCTCGGCGAAGACCTGGGTGCGGACGGCGTTCGCGCCGCCCAGGAAGGTGGTGACCCGCGAGGAGCGCATCGGGTCGGAGGCGCGCAGCCGGGGCACGTGCCGGCGCTGTGTCTCGCCGGTCTCCGGGTCGGCGATGCGGAAACTGACGATGCCGAGCTCCGGGTCCGCCTCGAACGCCTCGCGGCACAGCCGGGCGGTGTCGTGGCGGGCGAGCAGGCCGTCGTCGTCCAGGAACAGCAATATGTCGACATCCCGGCCGCCGGGCCCGAAGGCCTCGATGCCGACGTTGCGCCCGCCGGGGATGCCCAGGTTCTCGGGCAGCTCGATCGTGCGCACGCCGTCGGGGACGTCCGGGACGGGTGAGCCGTTGCCGACGACGACCACCTCGACCGGGTCGCCGTCCTGCTTGGCGACCGAGTCGAGCAGGGCCCGCAGCTCCTCGGGCCGGTTGCCCATGGTGATGATGACGGCGCCGACCTTCACGGCACTCACTTCAGCCTGCTGGAGGCGAGGATCGACACCAGGTGCAGCAGGGTCTGCAGCAGGGCGATGCCCGCCAGGACGGCGGTGCCGAGACGGGTGAAGAACAGGTCGCCGCGGACCTGGTCCACGACGGCGAGGACCAGGACGAGCAGCGAGGCCTCGATGCCGAGGATCAGCCGGTGGAACTTGAGGGCGGCGGCGGCCCGGCGGGCCAGCGCCATGCCGGAGGTACGCATCTCGGCGGCGGCCTCCTTGACCGGCGGCTTGCCGGCCTGGTGCCGGGCGACACCGACCAGGTCGGTCTCGGCCTTGATGAGGATCGCGCCGAGCGCGGCGAGGGTGCCCAGGAAGGCCCACAGCCAGTCGACACGGCCGCTGCCCCACAGATCGGCGGCGCGCAGGCCGAGGCCGGTCAGGACGGCCGCGTCGGTCAGATAGGCGCCGACGCGGTCCAGGTAGACGCCGTTCAGCGAGTACTGCTTCTTCCAGCGCGCGATCTCGCCGTCGACGCAGTCCAGCAGCAGGTACATCTGGACGCACACCACGCCGAGCACGGCGCCCCAGATCCCCGGCACCAGGAGCGCCGGGGCCGCGAGCACGCCGAAGACGGTCATCAGGTACGTGAGCTGGTTGGGTGTGACCCTGGTGTTCACCAGGTAGCGGTCGACCCGCAGGGACACCTCACGCATGTAGAGGCGTCCCATCCAGTGCTCACCGCTGCGCCGGTCCTTCACCCCCGCGGGGTGGACGACCGGACGGAGTTCAGCTACCGATGGCCTTGACATAGTCGGCGTAGGTGTCCTTGATCTGGTTCGTCTTGAGGTCGAGGTGTTCGATGATCGTGTAGCGGCCGGGGCGGGTCTCGGGGGCGAACTCCACGGCGCGGACGAACTCGTCCACGGTGAAGCCGATCTCCTCGGGCAGCACCGGAAGCCCGTGCCGGCGCAGCACCTCGGCCATGTACGCCGACTCCTCGTGTGCGCCGCGCAGGTACATCGCGAAGGCCGCGCCCAGTCCGCACTGCTCGCCGTGGGCGGCGGCCCGCTTGGGGTAGAGCAGGTCGAAGGCGTGGTTGATCTCGTGGCACGCCCCGGAGGACGGCCGGGAGTCCCCCGACACCGACATGGCGATACCGGTGAGGACGAGGGCCTCGGCCAGCACCTGCAGGAAGCCGTCGTCGCCGACGCCGCCGGGGTGCCGGAGCACCGCCTCGCCGGCCTGCCGGGCCATGGCCGCGGCCAGGCCGTCGATCTTCTCGCCGTTGACCCGGTTGGCCAGCTCCCAGTCCGCGACCGCGGAGATGTTGGAGATGGCGTCGCCGATGCCGGAGCGCACGAAGCGGACGGGCGCCTCACGGATCACGTTCAGGTCGATGACGACCGCGATCGGATTCGGCACGCCGTACGAGCCGCGGCCCGCGTCGTTGTCGAGGGTCGCGACCGGCGAGCACAGACCGTCGTGCGCGAGGTTGGTGGCGACGGCCACCAGCGGCAGACCGACACGGGCCGCCGCGAACTTGGCGCAGTCGATGATCTTGCCACCGCCGAGGCCCACGACGGCGTCGTAACGGCCGGCCTTTATGTCGCCCGCCAGCCGGACCGCGTCGTCGATGGTGCCGCCGCCGACCTCGTACCAGCTCGCGCCGGGCAGGGTCGGGGCGATCCGCTCGCGCAGCCGGGCGCCCGAGCCGCCGCTGACGGCGATGGCGAGCCGGCCGGACTGCGAGATGCGCTCGTCGGCGAGCACGCACGCCAGGTCGTCCAGGGCACCCGGCCGGATGTCCACGACGACCGGCGAGGGGATGAGCCGGGTCAGTACTGGCACGCGATCTCCCGTCCCCGGGCGAGATCGTCGTGATTGTCGATCTCGACCCAGTCGACGTCGCCGATCGGCGCCACGTCGATGCGGAAGCCGCGGCTCACCAGCTCCTGGTAGCCGTGCTCGTAGAACTGCTGCGGGTCGGTCTCCCAGACCGTCTTCAGCGCGTCGGCCAGCTCCGGGGCGGCGTCGCCCTCGATCAGGGTGACGCCGATGTACTCACCGGTGGCCTCGGCCGGGTCCATCAGCTTGGTGATCCTCGTCATGCCCCTCTCGGGGTCGACGACGACCTTCATCTCCTCGTCGGCCAGGTTCTTCACCGTGTCCAGGGCGAGGATGATCCGCCTGCCCTCGCCGCGCGCGGCGAGCAGCGTCTTCTCGACGGAGACCGGGTGGACGGTGTCGCCGTTGGCGAGGATCACCCCGTCCTTGAGGGCGTCACGGCCGCACCACAGGGAGTAGGCGTTGTTCCACTCCTCGGCCTTGTCGTTGTCGATGAGGGTGAGCTTCAGGCCGTACTTCTGCTCCAGGGCCGCCTTGCGCTCGTACACGGCCTCCTTGCGGTAGCCGACGATGATCGCGACCTCGGTCAGCCCGATCTCGGCGAAGTTGCCGAGGGTCAGGTCCAGCACCGTGATCGAGTCCTCTATGCCCGCGGGCCCCACCGGCACCAGCGCCTTGGGCAGGCTGTCGGTGTAGGGGCGCAGACGCCGTCCGGCGCCGGCCGCCAGCACGAGGCCGATCATGCGGGTTCTCCTTCGTCGTGTACGGCGGGCGCCCCTGCGGACACCCAGAAGCGGATGCTCTCGACGAGCACCACCAGGGCGACGGCCACGGCGAGGGCCGTGAGCGCGACCTTGAACTGCGAAGCGGTGAGCGCCGCGGCCAGGACGGTGACGAGCAGTGTCCGCCCCTCCTGCCCCCCGATGGCGCTGACCAGCCGGGCCGGGGGCGCTCCGGCGTTGCCGCGGATGCGGTACACCGTGTCGTAGTGATGGTAGGCGACGGCCGCCACCAGGCCGAAAGCCGCAGGAAGGGCGCCGTTCACCCCCGCTTCGCTCGCGAGGACCAGGACCGTCCCGTACTCGGCGGCCCGGAACAGCGGCGGGACCAGCCAGTCGAGGGCGCCCTTGAGCGGGCGGTACAGCGCCTGCCCCGCGGCGACCGCGTAGACGACGGCACCGGCCACCGGGGCCCAGGTCACGCCGGAGAAGAGGGACACCGCGAGGACGAACGTGCCGCCCAGGGCCACCAGCAGCGGGGAGCCGAGACGGCCACGGCTGGTCCGGGCCACGAGGGAGGCGAGCGGGCCGTTGTCGGCGAGGTCGGCCAGCGCCTGCGCCGCCCGGTCCGTGCGCCGCGCCTTGCGCGTCACCGACCGCAGCACGCGTCCCGCCGTGGTGTACGTCGCGGCGAAGGCGCAGCCGATGAGCAGGACGTAGAAGGTGATCCGCGGGGTGGTGGCCGCGGTGAGGACCGCGATCATCGCCCAGCGCTCGCCGATCGGCAGCACGATCATGCGCCGCACCCACACCGTCCAGCCGACGCTGTCCAGCTTGTCGGAGAGGGCGGCGGTGGGGCTGGTGTTGGCGGTGGCGTCGTGGTTGGCCTCGTTGAAGGAGAAGTCGACCACGTGCCGGCAGGTCTGCAGGATCATCGCGCCCAGCGCCAGGGCCCACACGTCGTCGCCGCCACGGGCCGCGCCGAGGGCGAGACCCGCGTAGTAGGCGTACTCCTTGGCCCGGTCGAAGGTGGCGTCGAGCCAGGCGCCGAGCGTGGAGTACTTCAGCGCGTAGCGGGCGAGCTGGCCGTCCGTGCAGTCCAGTACGAAGGAGGCGATCAGCAGCACACCCGCGGCGACGAAGCCGGCGCGGGTGCCGGTCGCCGCGCAGCCGGCCGCGATCAGGGCGGTCAGCAGGGACGCGGTGGTGACCTGGTTGGGGGTGAGGCCCCGGCGGGCGCACCAGCGGGCGAGGTAGCGCGAGTACGGGCTGATGAAGAACGTGGTGAAGAACCCGTCGCGGGACTTCACGGCCGACTTCAGGCGTACGGCCTCGTCGTCGACGGCGGCGACGGCCTGCCGGGCCTCGTTGCGGGCCTGCGGGTCGGCGGGGACGACGGCGACGAGGCTGCCCAGCACGGGCCGGTGCACGTCGGCGCCCTCGTCGTCGAGGGCGGTGACGACGCGGTCGGCGAGGCTGTCCACGTCCCCCACGCTCGGCTTCGCTCGCGCGGGGGCACCCCCACCCGCGGTGCGGACGCCCGCGGAGGTCTCGCGGGTCAGGGCCCGGCCGAGCGCCTGCCGGGCGGCCGGCTGGGCGGTGACGGCGCCGGGGACGGCAGCCAGCGCGAAGCGCGGGTCGGTCAGGCCGAGGCGCAGGGCGTGCGGGTGGCCGACGAAGCGGGCGTCGACCAGGGCCACGCGGTCGCCGGCGGGAGCGGCGGCGAGCCGGATCCCGGCCTCGGAGGCGTCCGCGGCCACCTGGACGTCGAAGCCGAGGGACCGCAGATCGCTCTCGAGCGACGATCCGGGGACCGGCTGACCGGTGACGATGGCGGTCGGCAACCGAACTCACTCCCTGGGTGCCGGCGCGCGGGCGCCGGTCTCGTGCGTGATGGGGCGCCCTGCCTGCGGCACCCGGGCGGCATGTCGGCAGAGGCTATCCGATGGGCGGGAGACCTTGTTCACCGGCCGTTCACGGCCCGGTCCACGGGGACTGTCCCGGCCTTTGCCGCGATCATCATCGGGGATCCGGGGCCCGCCCCACAAACCCGTCGGCGCAGACCCGGGCATCCGGGACACCGCACCGGTCCGCATAGGGTGGACGACCATGACGTGGCTGATCACCGGCGGGGCCGGATACATCGGGGCGCATGTGGCACGGGCCATGGCCGGCGCCGGGGAGAGCGTGGTGGCGCTGGACGACCTGTCGGCCGGGGTGCCCGGGCGGCTTCCGGCACAGGTACCGCTGGTCCGGGGCTCGGCGCTGGACGGGGCGCTGCTGAGACGGGTCTGCGCGGAGCACGGCGTGACGGGCGTCGTCCACCTCGCGGCGCGCAAGCAGGTCGCCGAGTCCGTGGCGCAGCCCACCCGCTACTACCGGGAGAACGTCGGCGGGCTCGCCACGCTCCTGGACGCGATGGCCGCGGCGGGCGTGCGCCGGCTGGTGTTCTCCTCGTCGGCGGCCGTGTACGGCAACCCGGACGTGGACCTGATCACCGAGGACACCCCGTGCGCGCCGGTGAACCCCTACGGCGAGACCAAGCTGGCCGGGGAGTGGCTGGTGCGGGCGGCCGGAAAGGCACACGGGATCTCCACGGTGTGCCTGCGCTACTTCAACGTGGCGGGCGCCGCGGCGCCGGAGCTCGCGGACACCGGCGTGTTCAACATCGTGCCGATGGTCTTCGACCGGCTCACCCGTGACGAGGCCCCGCGGATCTTCGGCGCCGACTATCCGACGCCGGACGGCACCTGCGTCCGGGACTACATCCACGTGGCCGATCTCGCCGAGGCCCACCTCGCGGCGGCGCGGCGGCTCGCCGGCGGGGACCTCACCGGCGACCTGACACTGAACATCGGCCGGGGCGAGGGCGTCTCGGTGCGCGAGCTGATCTCCGTCATCGGGGAGGTCACCGGGGACCGCCGGGCGCCGGTGGTGGAGGGGCGCCGCCCTGGGGACGCGCCGCGGGCGGTCGCCTCGGCCGAGCAGGCCGCGCGGGCGCTGGACTGGCGGGCCCGGCGCGACGTGCGCGAGATGGTCGCCTCCGCCTGGCAGGGCTGGCAGCTGCACCACGCCCGGTGACCCCGCACCGCCCTGACCAGCGAATCGTTTGCGCAGGTCAGGGCAGATGACAACGGTGTTCAGTGCCGCGTTGCCCCATACCCCCCGCCCGTAGTTCACTGGGGCTTCCGAAGGCACTGGGAAGGCGGTTCGCCATGGGGGCAGGGCACGACCACGGGCATGCGCACAGCCACGCCCCGCCCACCGGTACGGCCGCGGCCGCCTACCGGGGCCGGCTGCGCGTCGCCCTGGGCATCACGCTCACGATCATGGTCTCCGAGATCGTCGGCGGTCTGCTCGCGGACTCACTGGCGCTGATCGCGGACGCGGCCCACATGGCGACCGACGCGGTGGGCCTCGGCATGGCGCTGCTCGCCATCCACTTCGCGAACCGGCCGCCGAGCGCCAACCGCACGTTCGGCTACGCCCGCGCCGAGATCCTGGCCGCGCTGGCCAACTGTGTGCTGCTGCTCGGGGTCGGCGGATACGTCCTGTACGAGGCGGTCCAGCGGTTCATGACGCCCGCGGAGACCCGGGGCGGCCTGATGATCGTCTTCGGTCTGATCGGCCTGGTCGGCAACTCGGTCTCGCTGACCCTGCTGATGCGCGGGCAGAAGGAGAGCCTGAACGTGCGCGGCGCCTTCCTGGAGGTGGCCGCGGACGCGCTGGGCTCGGTCGCGGTGCTGCTCTCCGCCGCGGTGATCCTGACCACCGGCTGGCAGGCCGCCGACCCGGTCGCCTCGCTGGTCATCGGCCTCATGATCGTGCCGAGGACGCTGAAGCTGCTGCGCGAGACGCTGGACGTGCTGCTGGAGGCGGCCCCCAAGAACGTCGACATGGCGGAGGTACGGGCGCACATCCTGGCGCTGGACGGCGTGGAGGACGTCCACGACCTGCACGCCTGGACGATCACCTCCGGCATGCCCGTGCTGTCGGCGCACGTGGTGGTCAGCTCGGAGGTGCTGAACGCCATCGGCCACGAGAAGATGCTGCACGAGCTGCAGGGCTGTCTGGGCGACCACTTCGACGTCGAGCACTGCACGTTCCAGCTGGAGCCGGGCGGACACGCGGAGCACGAGGCGCGGCTGTGCCACTGACGGCCGCGCGGCTGCCGGCCGCGCACCTGTCGACCGCACCCCTGTAGGCCCGGACAGCTGTTCGACACCCGCCCTGGACGATTCCGTGATCCACCGGCCGGGCACGATGATCTACCGGGTCCGACTTCCGGTGCCGCGCCGCGCGCGGACGTGCCGGGAAGTGCCGGGAGTGCCGGATTCGTACGGCAGACTTGGGGTGCGAAGACCGAGGCGAAGGATGGGTATGCCGATCACACCTGCCACCGCGACGCACAGCTCGTCGGAGGGCACCGCAGAGGCGATTTTGCTGGAACTGGTCGACGAGAAGGGTGTGACGATCGGCACGGCGGAGAAGCTCGCCGCCCACCAGCCGCCGGGACAGCTGCACCGCGCGTTCTCGGTGTTCCTCTTCGACGAGCAGGGCCGGCTGCTGCTCCAGCAGCGCGCGCTCGGCAAATACCACTCCCCCGGCGTCTGGTCCAACACCTGCTGCGGTCACCCGTACCCCGGCGAGGCGCCGTTCGCGGCGGCGGCCCGGCGGACGTACGAGGAGCTGGGTGTGTCGCCGTCGCTGCTGGCCGAGGCGGGGACCGTCCGCTACAACCACCCGGACCCTGCCTCGGGCCTGGTGGAGCAGGAGTACAACCACCTGTTCGTCGGCCTGGTGCAGGCGCCGCTCGCGCCGGACGACCACGAGGTCGCCTCGACCGCGTTCGTGACGGCGGCCGAGCTGGCGCAGCGGCACGCGCGGGACCCGTTCTCGGCCTGGTTCATGACCGTGCTGGACGCGGCCCGTCCGGCGATCAGGGAGCTGGCGGGCCCGTCCGCGGGCTGGTGAGCGGCGCTACGGCAGCGGCGCGGGCTTGAGCGGCAGGGCGGCCCAGATCACCTTGCCGCCGCTCGCGGTGTGCTCCACGTCGACCACCCCGCCCGCCTCCCGCGCCACCTCGCGGACCAGCAGCAGGCCCCGGCCGCCGGTCCGGCCGTGGTCGGCCTCCAGGGCGGTCGGGCGGTAGGGGTGGTTGTCCTCCACGGACACCCGCACCCACTCGGCTCCGACGGCGACCTCCACGGCCAGCATCGGCGACAGCAGCGCCGCGTGCCGGACCGCGTTGGTGACCAGTTCGGAGACGATCAGCAGCAGGCCGTGCACCAGGTCCTCGGAGACCGGCACGCCCTGGCGCAGCAGCAGGTCCCGTACGGCATGCCGGGCCTGCGGCACCGATGAGTCCACGGCGGCGGCGGTGAACCGCCAGACGCCCTCGTAGGGCAGGGGGCCGGGCGGCCGCTCGGCGCCCCCCGCCGGGCGCGGGCCGTCCCCGCGCCCGTGGTTGTCCATCGTCCAGTCGCCACCCTCGCGCTCGATTGTCACCACACGTCGAGTGTTGGTAACGATGCGCTGTGGGCCGGACACCTGAACGCAAGTCAGCCGGTTTCGAGCGGTTCATGACCGAGTGCGTATGACACGGTCACATGAAGGACCGTTCCTGTCCTTGCGGACGCCGCATCCCGAACTATTCGGGTTGTACGCGTTCGGAGTGCCGCTTCCCGGACCTGGCCGTCGCCGCCTCCCGATACCGCCCGTTCTGTCGACTTCTTCATTTTCGTCCCCACCGGGCGGGGTGTCGTAACGCACAGCGGCGGTCCGCGCGCAGGTGGATAGCATCCACGCATGGACCCGCAGCTGTCGCACCAGGTCACCGGCTCCGTCGCCACCGTCGTCATCCGCCACCCCGCCAAGCGCAACGCCATGACGGCCGCGATGTGGCGGGCGCTGCCGCCGCTGCTGACGGAGCTGGCGGCCGATCCGCGGGTGCGGGCGCTGGTGCTGACCGGGGAGGGCGGGACGTTCTGCGCGGGCGCGGACATCTCCACGCTGCAGGGGTCGCCGCAGGAGGCGCAAGGGCTCGCGATGGCGGCCGAGGAGGCCCTTGCCGCGTTCCCCAAGCCGACGCTGGCCGCCGTGCGCGGGCACTGCGTGGGCGGCGGGGCGCAGCTCGCGGCGGCCTGCGATCTGCGGCTGGCGGAGGAGAGCGCGCTGTTCGGGGTGACACCGGCGCGGCTCGGCATCGTCTACCCGGCCTCCTCCACCCGCCGGCTGGTGTCCCTGGTCGGCCCGGCCGCCGCCAAGTACCTGCTGTTCACCGCCGAGTTGATCGACGCCCGGCGGGCGCTGCGCACCGGACTGGTGGACGAGGTACTCCCGGAGGGTGAACTGGACCGGCGGGTCGCCGAGTTGACCGGCGTCCTGGTGGCCCGCTCGCAGCTCACCCAGGCCGCGGCGAAAGAGTTCGCGGACGGCCGGACGGACCGGGACGCCCACTGGGCGGAGCAGGCGCGCGGCAGCGGCGACACCGCGGAGGGCGTCGCCGCGTTCCTGGAGCGCAGGCAGCCGCACTTCACCTGGAACGTGTCCGCGTCCGCGTCGCACGTGTCTACGTCAGGCTGAACCGGCTGCCCGCACGGAGCTCCTCGACGAGGTGTGCGGGCGCCTTCCGCGGGGAGCCGGCGTCGTACGGCGGCTGCGGGTCGTACTCGGTCAACAGCTGGACGGCCTGGGCGTGTTCGTCGCCGGCGAGCCGGCCGGACAGGGTGAGGGCCATGTCGATGCCCGCGGAGACCCCGGCCGCGGTGACGTACTTGCCGTCGGTCACGACCCGCTCGTCGGCCGGCTCCGCGCCGAACGTCCCCAGCAGGTCCAGGGCGGTCCAGTGGCTGGTCGCCCGTCGGCCCCGGAGCAGTCCCGCGGCGGCCAGCAGCAGCGAGCCCGAGCAGACGGAGGTCGTCCAGGTGCTCGCCGCGTCGGCCGCGCGCAGCCACTCCAGCAGGGCCGGGTTTTCCAGCTGCGCCCGGGTACCGGGTCCTCCCGACACGACGACGACGTCGGGCTCCGGCACCTCGTGCAGGGCCCGGTCCGCCGAGAGCGCGAGGAAGCCGGTGTCGGCCCGGACGGTCCCGGCCCGCTCGGCGACGAAGTCCAGGCGCACGCCGGGGAGCCGGCTGAGGATCTCGTAGGGGCCGACGGCGTCCAGCGCGGTGAAACGGTCGTAGACCACCAGGGCGATGTGCATGGGGGTTCCTCTCCGGGTTCAGCCGGCGGGGGCCGGGTGGAAGCGGGTGCGGTAGTCCCTGGGGGGCGTGCCCAGGGACTTCAGGAAGGCTCGGCGCATGGCCTCGGGGGTGCCGTAGCCGCTGGCGCGGGAGATCTCCTCGATGCCGCCGGTGGTCTCCTCCAGCAGCCGGCGGGCGTGTTCGAGGCGGACCCGGTCCACGTAGCGGCCGGGGGTCGTGCCCGTCTCCGCACGGAAGGCGCGCGCGAAGTGGCGCGGTGACAGCCGGGCCCGGGCGGCGAGCGACTCGACCGTGAGGTCACCGGCCGGGTGCTCGGTGATCCACCGCTGGACCTCCCTGAGGGGCTCGCGCCGCGCGGTCTGCGCGGCGAGCTGCGCGCTGAACTGCGCCTGGTTGCCCGGCCGGCGCAGGAACACCACCAGCCGCCGTGCCACGGCCAGCGCCACCTCCCGGTCCAGGTCCTCCTCCACGAGGGCGAGAGCCAGGTCGATCCCGGAGGTCACACCGGCCGAGGTGGACACGCGCCCGTCGCGGACGTAGATCGGCTCCGGTTCCACGGTGACGTCCGGGTGGTCGCGGGCGAGCTTGTCGCAGTAGGCCCAGTGGGTCGTCGCCCGGCGGCCGTCGAGCAGCCCCGCCGCGGCCAGCAGGATCGCGCCGGTGCACACGGAGACCAGCCGCCGCGGCCGCGGGCCGTGGTCCCGCAGCCACTGCGTCAGCCGCGGATCGGGACGGCGCGTGCCCGCACCGCCGGGGACCAGCAGGGTGTCCGGCACCCGGGAACGGGCGAGGGCCTCGTCCGGTACGAGGATCAGGCCGCCGGAGGTGCGGACGGGCCCGCCGTCGAGGGACGCCGTACGGATCCGGTACGTGCCGGGCGCGTGCGTCTCGGCGCCGGAGAACACTTCGAGCGGACCGGTGACGTCGAGGCTCTGCACTCCGTCGAAGAGGAGGAACAGCAGGGTTCGCTGCGGCATGTCCCCGATTCTTCGACGGCTCCGGCACGGCCGCAACGACGAGTTTCCCACCTTTCCTGCCACACCGGTGCATGGGCCGTGCCCGCCGAGGTACCCGGCTGCGGACAGCGAGATCCTTCAGGAAGGGAGCCGTTCCCGTGTTCCGTGCCATCGCAGACGTGCTGCGGCAGATCGGCGGAGCCGTCGCCACGGTCGTCACGCTGCCGTTCCGGGCGCTCGCCCGGCTGTTCGGCGGAGCCTCGTCCACCGCGCGCGGCAGCCGGGCCTGACCCGAGGGCCCGGCGCCCCGCCGGGGTGCCGCCCTGATCCCCGGACGCCGGTGTCACCTGCCACAATTGCCGCGCAACCTCAGTGGAGAAGGCGGTACGGGATCGTGACGACACCCGGGTCCATCGAAGCAGGATCCATCGAAGGCAGGATCGCCGAGGAACTCGGCGTACGGGAGCGGCAGGTGAAGGCCGCGGTGGAGCTGCTGGACGGCGGTTCGACGGTGCCCTTCATCGCCCGCTACCGCAAGGAAGCGACCGAGATGCTCGACGACGCGCAGCTGCGCACGATCGAGGAGCGGCTGCGCTACCTGCGGGAGCTGGAGGAGCGGCGCGCCGCGATCCTGGAGTCGGTGCGCGAGCAGGGCAAGCTCACCGAGCAGCTCGAGGCGCAGATCCGGGGCGCCGAGACCAAGGCGCGCCTGGAGGACATCTACCTCCCCTACAAGCCCAAGCGGCGCACCAAGGCGCAGATCGCCCGCGAGGCGGGCCTGGAGCCGCTGGCCGACGGCCTGCTGGGCGACCCGACGGTCGAGCCGCAGGCCGCCGCCGCCGCGTTCGTGGACGCCGACAAGGGCGTCGCCGACCCGCAGGCCGCGCTGGAGGGCGCCCGGGCGATCCTCACCGAACGGTTCTCGGAGGACGCCGACCTGATCGGCGAGCTGCGCGAGCGCATGTGGGTGCGCGGGCGGCTGGCCGCGAAGGTGCGCGACGGCAAGGAGGAGGCCGGCGCCAAGTTCGCCGACTACTTCGACTTCGCCGAGCCGTTCACGGAGCTGCCCTCGCACCGCGTCCTGGCGATGCTCCGCGGCGAGAAGGAGGAGGTCCTGGACCTCGTCCTGGAGCCGGAGGAGCCCGCCGAGTCCTCATCGGTCCCGTCGTCGTACGAGGGCATCGTCGCCGCGCGGTTCGGGATCGCCGACCGGGGCCGCCCCGCCGACAAGTGGCTGAAGGACACGGTCCGCTGGGCCTGGCGCACCCGCATCCTCGTCCACCTCGGCATCGACCTGCGGCTGCGGCTGCGCACGGCCGCCGAGGACGAGGCGGTGAACGTGTTCGCCGCGAACCTGCGCGACCTGCTGCTGGCCGCCCCGGCCGGCACGCGCGCGACGCTGGGCCTGGACCCCGGCTTCCGTACGGGCGTGAAGGTCGCCGTGGTCGACGCCACCGGCAAGGTCGTCGCCACCGATGTGATCTACCCGCACGTCCCGGCCAACAAGTGGGACGAGGCGATCGCCAGGCTGGCGCGGCTCGCCAAGGAGCACACGGTCGACCTCGTCGCGATCGGCAACGGCACGGCGTCCCGCGAGACGGACAAGCTCGCCGCCGAACTCATCGCCAAGCACCCCGAGTTGAAGCTCACCAAGGTGGTGGTGTCCGAGGCGGGCGCGTCGGTGTACTCGGCTTCGGAGTACGCCTCGCGCGAGCTGCCCGACATGGACGTGTCGCTGCGCGGCGCGGTCTCCATCGCCCGGCGCCTGCAGGACCCGCTGGCCGAGCTGGTGAAGATCGACCCGAAGTCGATCGGCGTCGGCCAGTACCAGCACGACCTGTCCGAGGTGAAGCTTTCCCGCTCGCTGGACGCGGTGGTGGAGGACTGTGTGAACGGCGTCGGCGTGGACGTCAACACGGCGTCCGTGCCGCTGCTCTCGCGGGTGTCCGGCATCTCCTCCGGCCTGGCCGAGAACATCGTGGCGCACCGGGACGCCAACGGCCCCTTCATGTCCCGCTCGGCGCTGAAGAAGGTGGCCCGGCTCGGCCCGAAGGCGTACGAGCAGTGCGCGGGCTTCCTGCGCATCCGCGGCGGCGACGACCCGCTGGACGCCTCCAGCGTCCACCCCGAGGCCTACCCGGTGGTGCGCCGCATGGTGAAGACCGCCGGTCAGGAGGTGGCCTCCCTCATCGGCAACACGGGCGTGCTGCGCTCGCTGCGGCCCGCCGACTTCGTGGACGACACCTTCGGCCTGCCGACGGTGACGGACATCCTCAAGGAGCTGGAGAAGCCGGGCCGCGACCCGCGACCCGCCTTCCGGACCGCCACCTTCAAGGAGGGCGTGGAGAAGATCTCCGACCTGTCCGCCGGGATGATCCTGGAGGGCGTGGTGACGAACGTGGCCGCCTTCGGCGCGTTCGTGGACGTCGGTGTCCACCAGGACGGGCTGGTGCACGTGTCGGCCATGTCGAAGACGTTCGTGAAGGACCCGCGCGATGTCGCGAAGCCCGGGGACATCGTCAAGGTCAAGGTCCTGGACGTCGACATCCCGCGCAAGCGGATCGCGCTGACGCTGCGGCTGGACGACGAAGCCGCCCCGCAGGAGCAGGGCGGTGGCCGGCAGCAGCGGGGCGGCGGCGCCCGGCCGCCCCAGCAGCGACAGGGGCAGGGCCGGCAGCGGCAGGGCCGCGGTGGTGACCGCGGCGGCCGCCAGGCCCCGCCGCCGGCCAACAGCGCGATGGCGGACGCCCTGCGCCGGGCGGGGCTGGTGGACCCGAAGAAGCGGTGACCGGGCGGGGCCGGTGGCGTACGGCCCCGGCCCCGTGCCGTGGTGCGGCGGCGTCCTGGAGCGGGCACGCGTCCCGCCGTGGCCGGGTGCGCCCAGGGCCTGTGCGACCATGCGCTCGTCGCCCGAACGCGCGTGGCCGGACGGGCCCTAGCGCTCCGTCACCTTGCCGTCCGTCACGTCCAGGCGCCGGGTCACGCGGACCGCGTCCAGCATCCTGCGGTCGTGGGTGACCAGGAGCAGCGTGCCCTCGTAGGCGTCCAGGGCCGACTCCAGCTGTTCGATGGCGGGCAGGTCAAGGTGGTTCGTCGGCTCGTCCAGGACGAGGAGGTTGACGCCCCGGCCCTGGAGCAGTGCCAGCGCGGCGCGGGTGCGTTCACCCGGGGACAGACTGGCCGCCGGGCGCAGCACATGAGCGGACTTCAGGCCGAACTTGGCGAGCAGCGTGCGCACCTCGGCCGGTTCGGTCTCGGGAACGGCCGCGCAGAAGGCGTCGAGCAGGTTCTCGGGGCCGTGGAACAGCTTGCGGGCCTGGTCGACCTCGCCGACGAGGACGCCCGAGCCGAGGGCCGCGTGCCCGGAGTCGAGCGGGACCCGGCCGAGCAGCGCACCGAGCAGGGTCGACTTGCCGGCGCCGTTGGCCCCGGTGACCGCCACCCGGTCCGCCCAGTCGATCTGCAGGGACACCGGGCCGAAGGTGAAGTCGCCGCGCCGGATCCCGGCGTCCCGCAGCGTGGCCACCACCGCGCCCGAGCGCGGGGCGGAGGCGATCTCCATGCGCAGCTCCCACTCCTTGCGCGGCTCCTCGACCACCTCCAGCCGCTCGATCATGCGCTGCGTCTGCCGGGCCTTGGCGGCCTGCTTCTCGCTGGCCTCGCTGCGGAACTTGCGGCCGATCTTGTCGTTGTCGCCGCCCGCCTTGCGCCGGGCGTTCTTCACGCCCTTGTCCATCCAGGCCCGCTGCATCTGCGCGCGCTCCTGGAGGGCGGACTTCTTGTCGGCGTACTCCTCGTAGTCGTCGCGGGCGTGCCGCCGGGCGACCTCCCGTTCCTCCAGGTAGGCCGCGTAACCGCCGCCGTAGAGGTTGATCTGCCGCTGTGCCAGGTCGAGTTCGAGGACCTTGGTGACCGTGCGGGTGAGGAACTCGCGGTCGTGGCTGACGACGACCGTGCCCGCGCGCAGGCCGGTGACGAAGCGTTCCAGACGCTCCAGGCCGTCGAGGTCGAGGTCGTTGGTGGGCTCGTCCAGCAGGAAGACGTCGTAGCGGGACAGCAGGAGGGAGGCGAGTGAGGCACGGGCCGCCTGGCCGCCGGAGAGGGCGGTCATCGGGTGGTCCGGGCCGACGGTCAGGCCGAGGGACTCGGCGACCTCCGCGGCGCGCTCCTCCAGGTCGGCTCCGCCGAGGTCGAGCCAGCGCTCCAGGGCGGTCGCGTAGGCGTCGTCCGCGCCGGGCGCGCCGTCGACCAGGGCCTGGGTGGCCTCGTCCATCGTGCGCTGGGCCTCGGCGACTCCGGTGCGCCGGGCCAGGAACTCCCGGACGGTCTCCCCCGGCCTGCGCTCCGGCTCCTGCGGCAGATGGCCGACGGTCGCGGCCGGCGGGGACAGCCGCAGTTCGCCCTGCTCGGGCGGGACGAGTCCGGCGAGCATCCGCAGCAGGGTGGATTTGCCCGCGCCGTTGGCACCGACCAGACCGATCACGTCTCCGGGGGCGACGACGAGGTCGAGCCCGGCGAAGAGGGAGCGGTCGCCGTGCCCGGCGGCGAGGTTCTTGGCGACGAGGGTGGCAGTCATCAGGCGCCGATCCTAATGCGCCGGGCGCCGGCGGCTCAGCCCGCCTTCCCCCGGGTCACCGGCGCCGCGAGCACGCCTCCCGACGTCCGTGCGACGAGGTAGGCCTCCCCCTTGACCGCCTTCGGCTCCAGGGCGATGCGATGCCGGCCGGGTTCCAGCAGGCCGTCGTACACCTCCCGGGTGCGGGTGCGGTACAGCCGGTCGAGACGGTACGCGGTGATCCGCACCCGGCACGGCGAGGTCACCTCGACGTCCGCGGCGGTGCCGGCGGCGGACAGCGCGGTCAGTCGGCGCCCCGGGAGCGGGCTGCGGTCCAGGGCGTGCTCGATCTGGGCGACGAGCAGCGGCACGATCGGGGCGAGTCCGTCCACCGGGGCGACCTCCGTCCCGGCGCGCTCGAAGGCCTCGAGCACGGCGGCACGTTCCGCCGCACCGACCGCGCGGCCGAAGGCGACGGCGCCGTAGCCGCGCAGTTCCCCGGCGGAGACGTCCCGGGCGTCCTGGGTGATGTCGGCGCCGATGCCGATGGTGCGCAGCGCGGCGGCCAGCCGGGCGAGGACGGCGACGCGGGCGCCGATCAGCAGGACCCGGCGGCGGGGCGGGGAGGATCGCTCGAGAAGGGCGTCGAGCGCCGCGCGGTACTGGGGGCCGTGGAAGCGGAACGGTCCCAGTCCGTGGTAGCCGTTGAGCTCCAGGTCGGCGTGCGCGTCCGTCTGCCAGGCGAAGTCCCGCCAGATGTAGTCCTCGTCGTCGCGCTCGATGACGGCGGTGACCGCTCCGCAGGCCAGGTCCTCGCACTCGGGGCAGCCGTAGATCACGAACCGGCCGTCCGGGAGCGGCGGTTCGGCCTCCAGCAGCAGCGCCCGCACCTGCGCGGTGAAGATGGCGGGCGGCACGTCCGAGGCGAGCGGGGAGACGGCGTCCAGGTCGGACAGCCGGAACAGCAGCGGGCGGCCGTCCACGAGGAAGTCCACGAAGTCCCGGTGGACCTGGTAGCCGCCGTCGGCGAGGACACCGCCGGCGCGCGTCGCCGGTGCCAGGCCGAAGGTCGCGTATGCGGCAGACATGGTGTGAGTATCCCCACATGGGGGCCGCTGTGAGCGCGGCATGTCACATTCGTCCGGGAGGGGCCTATCGTCCTGGCGTGGACAGCGATCCGAGTGACGAAGTGATCGTGGTCGGGGCCGGGATCGCCGGGCTGACGACGGCCGTCGTGCTGGCCGAGTCCGGGCGGCGGGTGCGGGTGTGGGCGCGCGAACCCGCCGGCCGTACGACCTCGGCGGTCGCCGGCGGGCTGTGGTGGCCGTACCGCATCGAGCCGGAGCCGCGGGTGGGTGCGTGGGCGCTGGAGACCCTCGCCGTGTACCAGGGGCTGGCGGACCGGCCGCAGGAGACGGGGGTACGCCTGGTCGAGGGCGTACACCGGGGCGCCCGGCTGGACGGGCTGGGCGCGTGGGCGGCCCGGGTGCCGGGGCTGCGTGCGGTGTCCGGCGGCCTGGCGGCGCGGCTGCCCGTGCTCGACATGCCGGCGCATCTGGCGTGGCTGCGCGAGCGGCTGGCGAAGGCGGGCGGGACGGTGGAGATCCGTGAGGTGACCGACCTGGCCGCTGTGCCCGCCGCGGTCGTGGTCAACTGCACGGGGCTCGGGGCCCGTTCGCTGGTGCCGGACCCTGCGGTACGTCCGGTGCGCGGGCAGCTGGTCGTCGTGGAGAACCCGGGGATCACGACCTGGTTCACGGCCGCCGGCCACTCCTGCGACACCTCGACGTACGTCATCCCGCAGCCGGGCGGACTGCTGCTGGGCGGTACGGCGGAGGACGACGCCTGGTCCCTGGAGCCGGATCCGGACACCGCCGCGGCGATCGTCGCGCGGTGCGTGGCGGTGCGGCCGGAGATCGCCGGCGCGCGGGTGCTCGCCCACCGGGTCGGGCTGCGCCCGGCCCGGGACGCGGTACGACTGGAACGGCAGCCCCTGAGCGGCGGCCGCGCCCTGGTCCACGACTACGGCCACGGTGGAGCCGGGATCACCGTGGCGTGGGGGTGCGCGCGCGAGGCGGCCGGGCTGGCGTTCCCGGCCGCCTGAAACCTCGGTGCGGCGGTGGGGGCTACCCCGGGATGTGTTCGGCCGTGCGCGGTGCGCCAACGCCGTTCAGGGCCTTCGACGACGCAGCCGCTCCCGCGGTGCCGGCCGTGGCCCGGGCGAACGCCGCCGCGCCGCCGACCAGCGGGAGCCTGGCCGCCGTACCCGAAAGGGACACCGTCAGCGCCGGCGTGGTGGACGGCGGGTCGATGAGGTCCTTGTCCGTGCCGGCGACGATCAGGGCCAGCCGGTGCCCCCGGGGGACGACGTGGTCGGTGGCCGCGAGACGCAGCGTCATCGTGTACGCCGTGCCCGGGGTGAGCGGGACGCCCTTGCCGAGGGAGGCGTGGTGGCCGAGGTCGGCCCAGCCGCGGCTGAAGACGGTGTAGTCCACCTGGGCCGTCTTCGCCTTCGTCGCCTTGAAGCAGGAGCTGTCCCCGGCCGTGCTCGCGCCCCAGCAGGTGCGGTTGTCGAGGGTGGTGATGCCCTCGGCCTCGTCCGCGTAGTCCCGGATGGTGGCGGGGCCGAGGTCGACCAGGACCGCGGACAGGTGGGCCGAGGTGGTGCTCGGCGTCGCCGTCACCGTCACGGTGGACGAGCCGGACAGGCGCAGGTCGTGGGTGAGCGGCGCGGTGAGGAAGCCGGCCTTCTCCGGGGTGGACGTGGTCAGGTGGGCCGCCCAGTCGGTCTCGCCGCGCTCGGGGTCGTCGGTGAAGGTCTCGGTGCCGGTGGCCGCACGGAGCCCCAGCGTGCCGACGCCGGCCCGGGTGCCGGAGGCCGGGTGCAGGGTGGTGGTGCGGGTGCCGGCGGGCGGCCAGACCCGGGAGGTGACCCACTGGCCGGGGTGGCGTTCGATGTCGGCCATCGGTTCGCGGTCGATGCCGTTGTCATAGCCGAGGAGTTCGTGGTCGAACCAGCGGTGCAGGGTGTCGACCCAGGCGCCGCGCCGGTAGTCGAAGGGGTCGACGTGGCCGGTCTGGGACAGCCAGATCTTGCGTTCGACGCCGTGCGCCGCGAGGGCGTCCCACCACTGGCCGAAGTGCTTGGTGCGGACGTTGAGGTCCTGCATGCCGTGCACCAGGAACACGCTGGCGCGCACCTTGCCCGCGTCCTTGACGTAGTCCCGCTCGGTCCACAGTCCGGTCCAGTCGCCGTTGCGCGGGCTGCCGTCGGCGAGTTCTCGCTGCACGGCCGCGCAGTGGGCCTGGGCCGCGTCGCTCTGGACGTAGCGGGCCAGTTCGACCGGGCCGCCCTGGTACAGCGGGGCGCCCTGGGCGAAGTAGTAGTCGTACCAGGAGGAGATGCCGCTGATCGGGACGATCGTCCTCAGGCCCTTGACGCCGGTGGCGGCGACGCCGTTGGCCACGGTGGCGTCCCAGCTCTTGCCGATCATGCCGGTGCGGCCGTTCGTCCAGGTGGCCCTGACCGTCTGGGAGCCGGTCCGGGTGGTGTACGCCCTGGCGCGGCCGTTCAGCCAGTCGACGACGGCCTTCGCGGACCGGATGTCGGAGCGGCCGCCGACGTCCACGCAGCCGTCGGAGCGGCTGGTGCCGGTGAGGTCGACGCCGACGAAGGCGTAGCCGCGGGGCACGAAGTAGTTGTCGTAGAACAGCGGCATCCGGACGACGTGGCCGCTCGCGTCGTACGTCTTGACCTGGTTCTCGTTGCCGCGCCCGCAGCAGGAGTAGTACGGGCTGGCGTCCATGACGACCGGCACCTTGCGGCCCTGCCGGGCCGGTTCGGCGGGCCGCACGATGTCGGCGGCGACCCGGTCGGTCCTCCCGTCGCCGTCCTCGTCGAGGCCGGTGTCCACCCAGACCGCCTCGCGGACGGCGTGCGCGTACGAGTAGACGGGCCGGCTCTCGCGGGGGGACCCGCTCCGGTCGGGGACGGCCCCGGCGGCGACCGGGGTGAGGAAGGCGGCCGTCAGGATGGCGACGACCCCGGTGGCGAGCGTTCTCCAGATCGTGAAGCGCGTTCTCATCGGCATGCGCGGACGGTACTCCGGTCAACTGCCCGGCATAAGAGGGCTTTGCGGCGCCCAGCGTGTCGCGTGACGGCCGAATGGCGATCGTGTGACAGCAGTGGCCATGGACAGGTCAGGGGCCACAGGGACTGAATAGGCTCCGAACACACCCTCAGTCCCGACGACTTGGAGCTGACGTGCACCGCAGAATCATCGCGCCCGGCGCACTGGCGGCGGCCTCCCTCCTGCTGGCGATCCCGGCATCGGCCGCGAGCTACTCCCCCGGCGCGCCGGGCATCGGCGACCCCTACTACCCGTACTACGGCAACGGCGGCTACGACGTCTCGCACTACGACCTGCGGCTGCAGTACCAGCCGAAGACGGACGAACTGCAGGGCACGGCGACGATCCTGGCGCGGACCACGCAGGACCTGTCCCGCTTCGACCTGGACTTCCTGCTGGACGTGAGCGAGGTGCGGGTGAACGGCGCGAAGGCCACGTTCACCCGCTCCGAGCAGCACGAACTGGTCGTCACGCCGAGGACGCCGCTGGCGAAGGGCACGCCGGTCACCGTCGTCGTCCGCTACAGCGGAGTGCCGTCGACGAAGAGCGCCTACGGCTTCACCACCTGGCACCGCACGCCGGACGGCGCGGTGGCGGCCGACGAGCCCGAGTCCGCCTGGTGGTGGTTCCCGAGCAACGACCACCCGAGCGACAAGGCCACCTACGACGTGTCGGTGGCCGTGCCGGACGGCACCCAGGCCGTCTCCAACGGCACGCTGCAGGCGACCACTTCGAAGCTGGGCTGGACCCGGTGGTCCTGGCGGCAGAACAAGCCGCAGGCGACCTATCTGGCCACGCTCGCGATCGGGAAGTTCGACATCACCACCGGGACCTCCGACGGTGGGGTGCCGATCGTCAACGCCTACAGCAAAGACCTCGGCGACAACGACGGGGCCGCGCGGGCGAGCGTGGAACGCACCGGCGAGATCGTGGACTGGCTGAGCGGCTATTTCGGGCCGTACCCGTTCGCCTCGGCCGGCGGGTACGTGCCGAACACGACCACCGGGTACGCGCTGGAGACGCAGACCCGTGTCTACTACAGCCCGAAGCAGTTCGCGAAGGGCGCCAACACCTCGCTGGTCGTGCACGAGCTGGCCCACCAGTGGTACGGCGACGACGTGTCGCTGAAGGGCTGGAAGGACATCTGGCTCAACGAGGGCTTCGCGTCGTACGCGCAGTGGCTGTGGTCCGAACACGAGGGCGAGGGCACCACGCAGCAGCTCGCCGACTACGTGTACGCCTCGCACCCGGCCGGCGACGCGTTCTGGACGGTCAGGCCCGGAGACCCGGGCGCGGACAACCAGTTCGACGACGCCGTCTACGACCGGGGCGCCCTCGCCCTCCAGGCGCTGCGCGACAAGGTCGGTGACGACGCGTTCTTCCGCATCCTGAAGGGCTGGCCGAAGGAGCACGCCTACGGCAACGCCTCGGTGGCCGACTTCCGCAACTACGCCGAGCAGGTCTCCGGCAAGCCGCTCGCGGCGCTGTTCGACACCTGGCTGTTCCAGCCGTCGAAGCCGGCCGCGCCCGCGGCCCGCGCCGCGTCCCTGGCGAAGCCGGGCACGACGGTGGCCCAGCCGCGGTCCTGGAAGAAGATCGAGACGGCCCACGGCGGCCACGGGCGCTGAGCCTGCCGGCTAGCGTCCCGGCCCGGCCCCCTTCAGCAGTGCGTCCCGGCCTATCGACTCCGCTCGGGAGGCCGGGACCGTGCAGGCGTAGGCGCCCGCGACCGCGCCGTAGCGGGCGCAGATCTCGGGCGGCTCGCCGCTGAGGCGGCCGTAGAGGAACGCGGCGGCGAAGGCGTCGCCCGCCCCGTTGGAGTCCACCACCGGCGCGGGCGGCACCGCCACGGGCACCCGCGTCAGCTCACCGTCGGCCAGCAGATACGCGCCCTCGGCGCCGGCGGTGGCGACGACGGCCTCGGCCCGGCCCCGCTCGGCGACGCGCCGCATGGTCCGCTCGGGGTCGGTCAGCGCGGCCGCCGAGAGGAAGACGACGTCCGCCGCGTACGCGAAGGGCTCGTGGTACGGGTTCTCGCCGTCCCAGTCGTGCAGGTCCGTGGAGAGGGGGACGCCCGCCGCCGTCAGCACCGCAAGGGCCTCGGCGCACGGCTGGGTGATGGTCACGTGGACATGCCGGCTCGCTCCGGCCAGCGTGCGCAGCAGCTCCGCGGGGAAGCGGTCGCCGGGACGGGCACGGCTGGTGTCGTACAGGGACAGGCGGCGGCCGTCGGGCCCGACGAGGTTGACCGCCCGCTTGGTGCCGGCCGGCTGCGGCAGCGCCGTCAGTCCGATGCCGTGCTCGCGGTGCAGGGCGCGGACGAGGTCGCCCTCGGGGTCGTCGCCGAGCAGGTCGAGGTGGTGGGTGCGCAGGCCGAGCGCGGCCAGCCCGAGCGCGACGAAGTCGCCGGTCTGTCCGGCCCGGGTGCGGATCCCGGAGTCGATCATGTAGCTGTCGGCGTACGGCAGGGGCAGCTCGGGGACGTGGATGATCGTGTCCACGCCCGCACCGCCCAGCACCAGGACGTCCGTCGCACCGGTCCCCGGCGTCATCGACGGCCCCCTGCGTGGTCGTACACGGTCACCGCGATCCCCCGTGCCACCAGCCGTTCGGTGATGAGCGGCTCGATGCGGGACCAGGTGCCGCCCGCCAGACCGCAGCCTATGCGGGGCATGTGCACCGACGCGCCGCGTTCGATCACTTCGCCGGCGAGGCGGGTGAGGGCGGTGTCGATCGCCTCGTAGCGGACCGGGACGCCCTTGCTGCCCGTCCTGATCCCGTGCTGGCCGATCATGTTGGCCACCCACAGGGACCGCCCGACCTCGACCAGCCGGACGGCGCCCAGTGCGAAGTCGTTCCTCGCCCGCTCGCGGTGCCAGGCGCGGTAGGCCGCCTCCGGCTCCGGCCAGCGGCGCGAGAGCGCGAGCACGAAGCCCTTCCCCCAGCCGCCGATGTCGTTGCAGACATGGGCGATCACCTTGCCGCCCCCGACCGACGGCGCGGTGGCGTCACCCCGGACGTACGTGATCTCCGGCATGACGCCACCGTAGGCGATGCCACCGACAGCGGCTCGGGTTTTCCGGGGCCGCTACTTCGTCGGCTTCGACAGCTCCCGGCCGGCGTTCTGCGCCACCCGGCGGCGCACGCCGAACCAGCCGGCGACCAGCATGACGGCGAGCACCGGGATCAGCAGGATGGTCTTCCGGCCGACCTCGGGGTCGTTCCACATCATGCCGAGGCAGACCAGCAGGAACACGATCGTCGCGATCTCGGTGACCGGGCTGAACTTCAGCCGGAAGTTCGGCCGGGTCGCCAGGCCGGCGCGGGCACGGCGGACGAAGATCATGTGGCAGAGCATGATGATCACCCAGGTGCTGATGATCCCGAGGGAGGCCACGTTCAGCACGATCTCGAAGGCCTGGCTGGGCACCAGGTAGTTCAGGCCGACACCGAGGACACAGACCGCGCAGGTCAGCAGGATGCCGCCGTAGGGCACCTGGCTGCGGTTCATGCGGGCGGTGAACTTCGGGGCGGAGCCCGCCATGGCCATGGAGCGCAGGATGCGGCCGGTGGAGTACAGGCCGGAGTTCAGCGAGGACATGGCGGCGGTCAGGACGACCAGGTTCATCACGTCGCCGGCCGCCGGGACGCCGATCTTCGACAGGACGGTGACGAACGGGCTCTCGTCGGCGGAGTACACCGAGCCGGGCAGCAGCAGGGCGAGCAGCACGACCGAGCCGACGTAGAACAGGCCCACACGCCACATGATCGAGTTCACGGCGCGCGGGACGACCTTCTCCGGCTCGGCGGTCTCACCGGCGGCGACGCCGACCAGCTCCAGGGCGGCGTACGCGAAGATCACGCCCTGCATGACCAGGACGACCGGCATCGCGCCGTGCGGGAGGAAGCCGCCGTGGTCGCTGATGACGCTCGGACCGGGGGTGTGCCCGTCGACCTTGTGCTGGGTGGCCAGCAGGAAAATGCTGATCAGCATGAAGCCGACGATGGTGGCGACCTTGATGATCGCGAACCAGAACTCCATCTCGCCGAAGATCTTCACCGAGATCAGGTTCACGGCCAGGACCACCGCGAGGGCGATCAGGGCGAGCACCCACTGGGGGATGCTGGTGAACATGGACCAGTAGTGCGTGTAGAGAGCGATCGCGGTGATGTCGGCGATGCCGGTCGTCGACCAGTTCAGGAAGTACATCCAGCCGGCGACGTAGGCGCCCTTCTCGCCCAGGAACTCACGGGCGTACGACACGAAGGACCCGGAGGACGGGCGGTACAGGACCAGCTCGCCCAGGGCCCGGACCACGAAGAAGGCGAAGACGCCGCAGACGAGGTACGCCAGGGCGAGGGCCGGGCCCGCGTTGTGCAGACGGCCGCCGGCGCCCAGGAGGAGTCCGGTACCGATGGCACCGCCGATGGCGATCATGTTGACATGGCGGGCCTTGAGGTCCTTGCTGTAGCCGGCGTCGCCCGCGTCCGCGGGCGTCGGGGCCACCTCGGGACGGGTGGAGGCCTGCACCGTTTCCACGGTGTCCTTGCTGCTCACGGGTGGTTCCACTTCCTGGTGCGCCCGGGCCTCGTGGGTCCGGGGGTCGTGCAGGGATCGGCCCGCACCACCCTTGGTGAGTCGCGGTACAGACCAAGGCAGCAGCTTCCCAGAGAGAACCGCCGGTACGCGGTGGCCCAGGTCACAGAGCGTTGCTTCTCACATGATCCACTCAGGGTCCACGCATCGTTCACCGCGGGTTTCACACCACTGGTGAGACAGCGATACTGCTGCACATGACGACCGATGCCGGGGACACGCCCCTCACCGTCGACGAGCTCGCCGCCCGCGCGGGTGTCTCGGTCCGCACCGTGCGTTTCTACGGCAGCAGGGGTCTGCTGCCGCCGCCGGTGATCGGCCCGCGCCGCGTGGGGCACTACGGGCCGGACCACGTGGCACGGCTGGCCCTCATCGAGGAACTGCAGCAGCAGGGCATGACGCTGGCGGCGATCGAGCGGTACCTGCGGCAGCTGCCGCCCGATCTCACCCCGCACGACCTGGCCATTCACCGCGCGGTGGTCGCCAGCTGGGCGCCGGACGCGGTGGACACGGTGTCGCGGCGGGAGCTGGAGCGGCGGGCGGGACGGTCTCTCGCCGCCGAGGACCTGGAGCGGCTGACGGCGATGAACGTGATCACGGAGTCGGCGGAGGACACCTTCCGTGTCGACTCCGGGCTGCTCCGGCTCGGCGTGCAGCTGCTCGACGTGCCGCTGTCGCACGAGGCGATCCTCGCGGCGCGCAAGGTGCTCATCGAGCACTCGCGCGCCGCGGCTCACGAACTCTCCCAGGTCTTCCGCGGCGAGGTGGCGGAGCGTGACGCCCGGGACGTGAAGTCCCTGTCGGCGCACATGCACCCGTTGGTGGTGCAGGCGCTGCTGACGACGTTCCAGCGGTCGCTGCGCGAGGAGCTGGGCGGCTGGGTCACCCGGCCCGAACCGGCCGGGCCCGGCTCAGTGACGGACTGAGTCGGCGAACGGCTCCCCCTTCCCGGCCTTTTCCACGAGCAGCGCGGGCGGGGTGAACCGCTCGCCGTAGGCCTCGGCGAGCTCCCGCGCGCGGGCCACGAAACCGGGCAGGCCGCCCTCGTAGCCGTTGATGTACTGCAGGACCCCGCCGGTCCAGCCGGGGAAGCCGATGCCGAGGATCGAGCCGATGTTGGCGTCGGCGACGGAGGTCAGGACGCCCTCCTCGAGCAGGCGAACGGTGTCGAGCGCCTCGGAGAAGAGCATCCGCTCCTGCATGTCCCGGAACGGGATCTCGTACCCGGGCCGGGTGAAGTGCTCGCGCAGGCCCGGCCAGAGGCCGGCCCGCCTGCCGTCCTCGGTGTACTCGTAGAAGCCGGCGCCGCCGCTGCGGCCGGGGCGGCCGAACTCGTCGACCATGCGGTCGACGACCGCCTCCGCCGGGTGCGCGGTCCAGGTGCCGCCCGCCTCCTCCACGGCCCGCCTGGTCTCGCCCCGGATCTTGCGCGGCAGGGTGAGGGTCAGCTCGTCCATGAGGGAGAGCACCTTGGCCGGGTAGCCGGCCTGGGCGGCGGCCTGCTCCACGGAGGCCGGCTCCAGCCCCTCGCCGACCATCGCGACGCCCTCGTTGATGAAGTGGCCGATCACGCGGGAGGTGAAGAAGCCGCGCGAGTCGTTGACGACGATCGGCGTCTTGTTGATCTGCCGGACCAGGTCGAAGGCCCGGGCGAGGGCCTCGTCGCCGGTGCGCTCGCCCTTGATGATCTCGACCAGCGGCATCTTGTCGACCGGGGAGAAGAAGTGCAGTCCGATGAAGTCGCCCTGACGCTCCACGCCCTCGGCGAGGGTGGTGATGGGCAGGGTGGAGGTGTTGGAGCACAGCAGCGCGTCGGGGGCGACGACGGACTCGATCTCCTGGAACACCTTGTGCTTGAGCGAGGTGTCCTCGAACACGGCCTCGATCACCGCGTCGCAGCCGGCGAGGTCGGCCACGTCGGCGGTGGGGGTGATCCGGGCGAGCAGCGCGTCGGCCTTCTCCTGGCTGGTGCGGCCCTTGGCGACGGCCTTGGCGCACAGCTTCTCGGAGTAGCCCTTGCCCTTGACGGCCGCCTCCAGGGCGACGTCCTTCAGGACGACGTCGATGCCGGCGCGGGCGCAGGAGTAGGCGATGCCCGCGCCCATCATGCCGGCGCCGAGGACGGCGACCTTGCGGACCCGGCGGGGCTCGATGCCCCGGGGGCGGTTGGCGCCGGAGTTGACGGCCTGCAGGTCGAAGAAGAAGGCCTGGATCATGTTCTTCGAGGTCTGGCCTGCGGCCAGCTCCACGAAGTAGCGGGCCTCGATGACCTGGGCGGTCTCGAAGTCCACCTGCGCGCCCTCGACGGCCGCGGCGAGGATGTTGCGGGGGGCCGGGTAGGGCGCGCCGTTCGTCTGCTTGCGCAGGGTGGCCGGGAAGGCCGGCAGGTTGGCCGCGAACTTGGGGTTGGCGGGGGTGCCGCCGGGGATCTTGTAGCCGGGCTGGTCCCAGGGCTGCCGGGACTCGGGGTTGGCGTCGATGAAGGCGCGGGCCCTGGCGAGCAGTTCCTCCGGCGTGGCGGCGACCTCGTGGACCAGGCCGTTCTCCTGGGCCCGCCGCGCGTTGTACTGCTGCCCCTGGAGGAGCACCTTCAGCAGCGCGTCCGCGATGCCGAGCAGCCGTACGGTGCGGACGACTCCGCCGCCGCCGGGGAGCAGGCCGAGGGTGACTTCCGGGCAGCCGATCTTCGTGCCGGAGGTGTCGAGGGCCACCCGGTGGTGGCAGGCGAGGGCCAGCTCGAAACCGCCGCCGAGGGCGGCGCCGTTGATCGCCGCGACGACCGGCTTGCCCAGGGTCTCGATGCGGCGCAGGTTGCGCTTGATGGCGAGGCCGCCGTCGAACAGGTCCTGCGCGGTCTCGGGCGTGACCCGGATCAGGTCGCGCAGGTCGCCGCCCGCGAAGAAGGTCTTCTTCGCCGAGGTGAAGATGATGCCCCGGACGGAGTCCTGCTCGGCCTCCAGCCGGTCGGTGATCGCGGCGAGGGAGTCGCGGAACGCCTGGTTCATGGTGTTCGCGGACTGGTCGGGGTCGTCCAGGACGAGGGTGACGACACCGGTGCCGTCCTGCTCCCAGCGGATGGTGGTGCTCTCGGTCATGACAGTCGTCTCCGTTGAAGTCGCTTGGTTCCGCAGGGAGTTCAGATGCGCTCGATGATCGTGGCGATGCCCATGCCGCCGCCCACGCAGAGGGTGGCGAGGCCGTACCGCTTGTCCTGGCGCTCGAGTTCGTCCACGAGGGTGCCGAGGATCATCGCGCCGGTCGCGCCGAGGGGGTGACCGAGGGCGATGGCGCCGCCGTTGACGTTGACCTTGTCCAGGGACAGGCCCATGTCCTTCACGAAGCGCAGCACGACCGCGGCGAACGCCTCGTTGATCTCGACCAGGTCGATGTCGTCGATGGTGAGGCCCGCCTTGGCGAGCGCCTTGCGGGTCGCGGGGGCGGGCCCGGTGAGCATGATGGTGGGCTCGGAGCCGGAGACGGCGGCGGAGACGATCCGCGCGCGCGGGGTGAGGCCGTAGCGCTCGCCGACCTCCTTGGAGCCGATGGCGACGAGCGAGGCGCCGTCGACGATGCCGGAGGAGTTGCCCGCGTGGTGGACGTGGTCGATCTTCTCCACCCAGTGGTACTTCTGCAGCGCGACCGCGTCGAAGCCGCCGAGTTCACCGATGTCCGCGAACGAGGGCTTCAGCTTGGCGAGGGAGTCCGCGGTGGTGCCGGGGCGCGGGTGCTCGTCGTGGTCGAGGACGACCAGGCCGCTGCGGTCCTTGACGGGGACCACCGAGCGGGCGAATCGGCCCTCCTTCCAGGCGGTGGCGGCGCGCTCCTGGGAGAGGGCGGCGTACTCGTCCACGTCGCGGCGGGTGAAGCCCTCGACGGTGGCGATCAGGTCGGCGCCGATGCCCTGCGGCACGAAGTCGACCTGGAGGTTGGTCATCGGGTCGTTGAACCAGGCGCCGCCGTCGGAGGCCATCGGGACCCGGGACATGGACTCGACACCGCCCGCGAGGACGAGGTCCTCCCAGCCGGAGCGGACCTTCATCGCGGCCATGTTGACCGCTTCGAGGCCCGAGGCACAGAAGCGGTTCTCCTGGACGCCCGCGACCGTGTCCGGCAGTCCGGCGGCGACGGCCGCGATCCGCGCGATGTCGGACCCCTGGTCGCCGACCGGGCCGACGACGCCGAGCACGATGTCGTCGATCGCGGCCGGGTCGAGACCGGGGAAGCGGTCGCGGATCTCGTGGATGAGGCCGACGACCAGGTCGATGGGCTTGGTGCCGTGCAGGGCGCCGTCGGCCTTGCCGCGGCCGCGCGGGGTGCGGATCGCGTCGTACACGTACGCTTCGGTGCTCACTGATGTGCCTTTCGGGAGGGTGGGCCGAGCGGGGTGGGCGGGCTCAGCCGGCGTCGGTGACCGGGTCGTCGCTCACGAGTGCTGGTATGCCCCAGTCCCGCGCCACCGCGGCCGTGTCCGCGCCCGGCCGGGCCGGGCCGCTGCGGACGGTGGTGGGGGTGGCGGAGAAGCGGGGGGCGGGGGCGGGCTGGGTGATGCCTCCGTGGTCGGTGAAGGTGCCGCGGGCGGCGAGGTGCGGGTGGTGCGGGGCCTCGCTCAGGGACAGCACCGGTGCCACGCAGGCGTCCGAGCCCTCGAAGACGGCGGTCCACTCGTCGCGGGTGCGGGACTTGAAGCGGGCGGCGATGCCTTCGCGCAGTTCGTCCCAGCGGGTCGGGTCCGCGCGGGCCGGTGCCAGGTCGGCCAGGCCGAGCAGGCGCAGGAACTCCTCGTAGAACTGGCCCTCCAGGGCACCGACCGCCATGTACCGGCCGTCGGCGGTCTCGTAGGTGCCGTAGAAGGGGCAGCCGCCGTCCAGCAGGTTGGCGGCGCGCCGGTCCTGCCAGCCGCCGGCCGCGAGCATGCCGTGGATCATCGCGGACAGGTGCGCCGTGCCGTCGACGATGGCGGCGTCGACGACCTGTCCGGTGCCGGTCGCGCGCGCGTGGTGCAGGGCGGCGAGGACGCCGACGACCAGGTAGAGGGAGCCGCCCGCGTAGTCGCCGAGGAGGTTGGCGGGGACGGCCGGGGGCTCGTCCGGGCGGCCGATCATGCCGAGGGCGCCGGTGAGCGCGATGTAGGCCACGTCGTGGCCCGCGCGGGGGGCGAGCGGGCCGTCCTGGCCCCAGCCGGTCATGCGGCCGTAGACCAGGCGGGGGTTGCGGGCGTGGCAGTCCCGGGGCCCGACGCCGAGGCGCTCGGCGACGCCGGGGCGGTAGCCCTCGACGAGGATGTCGGCGCGGGCGGCCAGGTCGAGCACGCGCGCGGGGCCGTCCGGTGTCTTCAGGTCGACCACGATCGAGCGCTTGTTGCGGTTGGTGACGTCGTGCTCCGGGTCGATGCCGAGCCCCGGGCCGCCCGGGCGGTCCACCCGGACCACGTCCGCGCCGAGGTCGGCCAGCAGCATGGCGGCGAAGGGCCCCGGCCCGATGCCGGCCAGTTCCACCACGCGCACGCCGGAGAGCGGGCCGCTGCCCGGCGTGCCGGGTGTCCGTGCCGTCGTCATGCGTCCAGCCCCCAAAGCGTGTGACACAACTGATGTAACACCGGTGATGCTAAGAACACGCTCCACCGGGCACAAGACCTGAACGAGCAAGCGCTTAGCCAAGTGCCCGAGTGCGCGCGCATCACCCGAAGGAGTGAGAGGCGGATGCGCCACGGGATGGATCGGCGCAGGGAGGGGCGCGCGTGCCGGTCGTGAGGGCGTTCCTGGCCACGGCCACCGCTGCCTCCGGGGGCTGGTCGTCATCGCTGCGCACTGCTCACGCTAGCCTCAGCCACCGACAGCGGCGCGTCCGGCACGACCAAGGGGTGTCATGAGCAGGCTAAAAAGGGCGGATCGCCCCTATGACCTCGTGCTCTTCGGAGCCACGGGCTTCGTCGGCACGCTCACCGCGGAGTATCTGGCCGCGCACGCGCCGCAGGACCTTCGCTGGGCGGTGGCCGGCCGCGACGAGCGCAGGCTCCGGCGGCTGCGCGAGCGGCTGCCCGGCGGCGCGGACATCGGGGTGCTGCGGGCCGACGTGGCCGAACCCGCCTCCCTGTACGCCCTGGCCGAGCACGCCCGCGTGGTCGCCACGACCGTGGGGCCGTACGTGCTCTACGGCGAGGACCTGGTCGCCGCCTGCGCGGACACCGGCACCGACTACCTGGACCTCACCGGCGAGCCGGAGTTCGTGGACCTCATGTACGTCCGGCACGACGCACGCGCGCGTGAGACGGGCGCACGCCTGGTGCACGCCTGCGGCTTCGACTCCGTGCCCCACGATCTCGGCGTGCACTTCACGGTCGCGCAGCTGCCGGAAGGGGTGCCGCTGACCGTGGACGGGTACGTGACCGCCGACGCGGCCTTCTCCGGCGGCACCCTCGCCTCCGCGCTGAACCAGTTCGCCCGGGGACGGCAGATGCTGGCGGCCGCCCGCGAGCGGGGCCGGCACGAGCCGCGGCTGATCGAGCGCCGGGTCACCGCGCCGACGGGCGCGCCGCGGTTCGCCGGGGAGGTCGGTGCCTGGGCGCTGCCGCTGCCGACCATCGACCCGCAGATCGTGCGCCGTTCGGCGAAGGCTCTCCAGCGGTACGGACCCGACTTCCGCTACCGGCACTACGCGGCGGTGCGGCACCTGCCGGTCGCCCTCGGCGGGATCGCCGCGGTCGGCGCGCTGCTGACGGCGGCCCAGCTGCCGGCCGCCCGGCGCTGGCTGTCGGACCGGCTCAGGCCGGGGGACGGCCCGAGCGCCCAGAAGCGGGCGAGGAGCAGCTTCTCGGTGCGTTTCGTCGGCGAGGGCGGCGGACGACGGGTGTTCACGGAGGTCGCGGGCGGCGACCCCGGCTACGACGAGACGGCGAAGATGTTCGGGGAGGCGGCCCTGTCCCTGGCCTTCGACGACCTCCCGCCGACGGCCGGGCAGGTCACCACGGCGCAGGCCATGGGCGACGCCCTCACGGCCCGGCTGCGCGCCGCCGGCATCACCTTCCGCGTCGCGGCCGGCGGCTAGGACGCCACCGGGCCACGCCGAACCGCCGGGCTGCGGTTCCTCCGCACTGCCGTGCCGCCGCACGCGCTCGCCCGGGAACCGCGCGACGGCCCGGCCGTACGCGAGCCGGCGGGTCAGGAGGCCGGCGCCCGGCGCGCCGACGCGTCCCGGGCCTTCGCGCGTGCGTGGGCCCGCGTCGCCTCCGCAAGGGCGCGGCGGCACAGGGCGTCCGCCCGGCGCGTGGTCTCCGGCAGCCGGTACACGGGTGTCAGCGCCAAGGTGTGCGCGAGGGCGTTGTCCAGGCTCACCCGGTGCCCGACGGAGACGAAGACCGGCTTGACGCCGTCCCGGGTGCGCAGAGCGCGCCCGACCTCCTCGCTCCCGGCGAGCAGCGGAGCGGAACTGCCCCGCGCGGCGGCCGGGTCGTCGTGACGGAAGGTGAACGGGTTCTTGGCGACGCCGATCGTCGGCAGGCCGGTGAGCACGCCCAGGTGGCTGGCGAGGCCGAAGCGGCGCGGATGGGCCAGCCCGTAGCCGTCGCAGACGATCAGTCCGGGCGGGCACGGCAACGTCTCCAGCACGGCCCGGACGGTGGGGATCTCCCGGAAGGCGAGGAGCCCGGGGACGTACGGGAAGGAGACCCGGCCGACGGCCGTCGCCTCCGCCACGACGTCCAGGGTGGCTGCGTCCAGCACGACGGCCGCCGCGGCGACGAGGTCGAGGGCGTCGTCGTAGGCGACGTCGACCCCCGTCACCCGCCCGGTCCCGGGCACCGGCCCGGGCTCGTCGAGCACCACCCGCCCGCGCAGCTCGTCCTGCACGGCGCGGGCCTCCTCCTCCGTCGCGGGCCAGCCCGCGGGTACTCCTACGGTCGTCATGGTGGCCATGATGGACGCCCCCGGCGGGCCGCGCGGCCCGGGGGGTAGGCTCACGATCATGTTCGTGCTGGAACTGACCTACACCGCCCCGCTGGACGCCGTGGACGCCGTGCTGCCGGACCATGTGGGCTGGCTGGAGGAGCAGTACGCGAAAGGTTTCTTCCTGGCCTCCGGGCGGAAGGAGCCGCGCGACGGCGGGGTGATCCTGGCCGTCGCCGAGGACCGTGCCCGCATCGAGGAGATCGTCGCGGGCGACCCGTTCGCCGTCGCCGGGGTGTGCGCGTACCGCGTCACCGAGTTCGTCGCCACGAAGACCGCTCCGGAACTGGACCGCCACCGGCAGACGCTGAGCTGAGCCCGGGGGCTCAGCTCAGCTCGGCGTCGTCCGTGCGGGGCGGCGGCGCTCCGCGCGTTCAGCCCTTCTTGCGGTTCAGCGCGCGCTGCAGCTCGTCCTTGTTCATGTGTGAACGGCCTTCGATGCCACGCTGCTTCGCCTCGTTGTACAGCTGGTCGCGCGTCGGGCCCTGGGAGCCTGCGCGGCTGCCCGACCGCTGGCCGCCGCGCCTGCCGGACGACATGTCCTGCGTCGAGCTGCGACTGGCGCTCTCGGACTCGCCGGAGCGGGCGCGTTCCTTGTTCACCGTCCGGGCGGCGATCTCCTCGGCGCGCCCGGTGCTCTCGCCCCGGTCCTGCGCGCTCTTCTTGATGTGTTCGTACTGACGCTCGCGCTTGGGGCTGGAACCGGCTGGCATGATCGCTCCTTTCCTCAGCGGTGCGGAACGAGTACCCACCGCGACGGCACTTACGGCCCTCACACCTCAGCGTTCCAGCCGGGCCACCCTCCCCTGTTCGCCGGCCGCCCAGCAGCTCAGGTCGGGGGTGCAGTCCACGGTGTCGTAGGAACCGGTGTCGATCGTGTGCCAGGTGCGGCCGCCGTCGGTGGTCAGATCGGTGCCCGTGGGGCCGACGGCGAGCGCGGCGGTGCGGCTGTGCGGGAGCCAGGCGGCGCCGGAGCGGTAGGCGGGCGGCGGTGTGCCGGCCGGGCTCCAGGTGCGGCCGCCGTCGGCGGTGACCGCCGCGGCCTGCGGCGAGGACCGGTCCGGGCGGTAGTCGCCGCCGACGGCGAGGCCGTGGGCGCGGTCGCGGAAGGCGAGCGCGAAGACGCCGCGTGCGGGGTCGCCGGCCGGGACCGGCGTGTCGGCGGCCGTCCAGGTCGCTCCGCGGTCGGCGGAGTGCAGCACGCGCGCGTGGGCGGCGCCTCCCGTGGCCAGCCAGACGTCCTTCGGGCCCGAGGTGACCAGGCACTGCCCGCTCGCGGCGAAGCCCGCCTCGCCGTCCGGCGCGGGCGGCATGCCGGCGGCGGGCAGCACCCGCCAGGACCGGCCGCCGTCGCCGGTGGCCAGGATGCGGAACCTGCCGTCCACGGGGTCGCTCATCGCGAGGCCGTGGCGGCGGTCGAAGAAGGCGAGGCAGTCGTAGAAGGCCTTCGGGTCGGTGTTGCGGAAGGACTCCGTCCAGGTCGCCCCGCCGTCGTCGGTGCGGTACACGCGGGACGCCTCGCCCTCGCCGACGGCGAGGACCACCGCGCGTCGCGCGTCGAACGCCTCCACGTCCCGGAACTGCAGGTCGGCCGCCCCCGGCGGAGAGACGTTCCGCCAGCTCGCGCCGCCGTCCGTGGTGCGCAGCACCGTGCCGGCGGTGCCGGCGAGCCACGCGGTGTGCCGGTCGACGGCCGCGAGGCCCCGGAAGCGGACCTGCGGGGTGCCGGGGTCCTTCGGCCGCCAGTGCACACCTCCCTGCGCACTTTGGTGGCCGAGCGGCCGGGCCTCGGCCGCCGGCACCGTCAGCGCGGCCAGTGCCGCCCCGCACGCCACCCCCACCGCCGCTCTCCGGCCGGTCCGTCCGCTGCGTCGCGTGCTCCCCAGGCGCCTCATGGCGGGCGAAGCTAGCCCATGCCCCGGGCGCCGTCCAGAGGCCCAACCACGCACGTGTGCGCGGGAGATGGAGCGGGCCGTGCGGCTGCGGACGTACGGGCCGCAGGCCGCGCGGGAACGTGTGCATGAACGCGGTGACCGAGGTCACTAGTTCCCCGTGTGCACGCATCGGCCGTTTCCGTCGTCTCATCCAGTGCCGGGTGTCACACCCGGACGTAGTCCAGCCGTCACGAGGGAGCAAGGCGTTGTCCACCGTCATCGAGCAGCCCGTAGAGGCCCGCCTCGTCGCCGCCGCACCACGCATGCCGAGCATTCCCGCCACGCTGCGCTACGACCGGCGCGACCCGTTCGCCGTCCGCATGACCTTCCCGGCCCCGGCCACGCTGGAGGGCGTCGAGGTGTGCTGGACCTTCTCCCGCGAGCTGCTCGCGGCCGGGCTGCAGGGCCCCGAGGGCCACGGGGACGTCCGGGTGCGGCCGTACGGCTACGACCGGACCGTGCTGGAGTTCCACGCCCCCGAGGGCACCGCGGTCGTGCATGTGCGCTCGGGCGAGATCCGGCACTTCCTGGAGGCGGCCAACGGTCTTGTCCCGGTCGGCCTGGAACACCTCCAGCTCGACCTCGACCACGACCTGGCCGAGCTGATCCGCGACGCCTGCTGAGCCGCTGCGCGCGCGTGCCGGCGCGAGGAGTCCCGCCGGGAACTACGCGCGTGTGAAGAGGGTGTTCAGCTCGCCGTGGTCGTACCCGTCGGCCGGCGCCCCGTACGTGCCGCCGCGAGCAGCTCCCGCGCGGCGCGGCGGACCAGGGCGTGAGCGGCCTGGGCGAGTGCGAGATCCCGCGCTGATCCGGGCGACGCCGAGGGCGGCCGGCTCCGCGGCCGGGGGCGCGCCGGGGCCGGCATCACATCGAGGGGCCCGTCGATGCCCGCGACGAGCGCCCCCCACCGTCTCCGGGGCGACGGCCCCGGGGACGAAGATCCCGTCGGCACCCGGCCAGGAGGCCGCGGCTCGTTCCGGGGTGCGGTCCACTCCCCCGGCGCCGCGCAGGAACGTGTCGATGCGCGCGTCGACGAGCAGGGGGACCCCCGCCTCGTCCGCGGCCTCGCGGGCGGCCGCGTTCCTCTCCGCCTGCTCGGCTGCCCACAGCGGCTCCCCGTGCGCCGTGTGCCGGGCGTCCTCGATGTCGACGCCCACCGCACCCGCGGCGAGCACGGCCCGCACGGCGGCGGCGACCCGGGCGAGCGCCTCCAGGGCGCGGTCCCGGTCGAGCCGGTCGCCGTCGGCGGCCCCGAGCGCCCGGGCGAGCCCGGCGCTGGTGGTCGACGGCCGCGGCACCGACCTCCGCGACGGCCGCGGCACCGGCCGCGTCCCAGGCGTTCGGCAGGACGAGCGGACGGCCGGGCACGGGCAGGGCGCGGAAGGCGCGGGCGGGAGCGAGGAGCGGGTGCTGATGCGTCACGGGCCCGGCCAAGCACCGGGCGGGGTGCGGACGCCGACAGGAATCCGACATGTGCGTGGGGGCCGCAGCGGACGGGTGCCGCGCCGCCGGAGGGGCACCCCCCGTTTTAATCGCGTTGACAGCCTTCCGGCGCTCTCCTACGGTGTACAGCGGTTCTGTTGCCGTCGATTGGAGAAGGACGTTGCTCGTCTGAGGTCCTGAGGCACCGCGTTCGCACCGGTGAGGTGTGCGCGGCGTACGACCTCGGCGTCCGAGCCGTCCTCCGGCACAGGCCCCTCTTTTTTTCCGGCCTCTTCGTGCCCAGACCCTTCGGTTCCCGCCTCGCGGTGTCTCGAGATGCGCCCACCGACCGCACGCGCACCCCTTGCGAGGCCTCCATGTCATCTTCCCTCACCTGCACGTCCCTGTCCTTCGCCTGGCCCGACGGCACCACCGTCCTCGACGGCCTGGACATCGCCTTCGGCCCCGGCAGGACCGGGCTCGTCGGCGTCAACGGATCGGGCAAGTCCACCCTGTTGAAGCTGCTCGCCGGTGAACTCGTACCGGCCGACGGCACCGTCAAGGTCACCGGCGAGGTCGGCCACCTCCCGCAGAACGTCACCCTGGACACCGCGCTCCGGGTCGACCAGGCCCTGGGCATCGCGGAGCGGCGGGCCGCGCTGCACGCCATCGAGGCCGGTGACGCCGCCGAGCAGCACTTCGAGACGCTCGGTGACGACTGGGACGTCGAGGAGCGCGCCCTCGTCACCCTCGGCGAACTCGGCCTCGGCCACATCGGCCTGGACCGCAGCGTCGGCGAGGTGTCCGGCGGCGAGTCGGTGCTGCTGCGGCTGGCCGCGCTGCTGCTGCGCCGTCCCGACGTGCTGCTGCTGGACGAGCCCACCAACAACCTCGACCTGTACGCACGCCGCCGCCTGTACCAGGCCGTCTCCGCCTGGCCGGGCGTCCTGGTCGTGGTGAGCCACGACCGGGAACTGCTCGACCTGGTCGACCAGATCGCGGAGCTGCGCTCCGGCGAGGTCACCTGGTACGGCGGCAACTTCTCCGCCTACGAGGAGGCCCTGGCCGTCGAACAGGAGGCGGCCGAGCGGATGATGCGCGTCGCCGAGGCCGACGTGCGCAAGCAGAAGCGCGAGCTGGCCGACGCCCAGGTCAAACTGGCCCGCCGCAAGCGGTACGGGCAGAAGATGTACGAGCAGAAGCGCGAACCGAAGATCGTCATGGGCGCCCGCAGACGCGCGGCGCAGGAATCCGCGGGCAAGCACCGGATCATGCACGAGGAGCGGCTCGCCGAGGCCAGGGAACGCCTCGACGAGGCGGCGGAGGCCGTACGGGACGACGACGAGATCCGCGTCGTCCTGCCGTACACGGCCGTACCGCCCGGCCGGGAGGTGCTCACCCTGGAGAACCTCGTGACGGCCTACGGCGCGCGGGTGCAGGGGATCCTCGATCTGCGCGGCCCGGAGCGGATCGCGCTGGTCGGCCGCAACGGCGCCGGCAAGACGACGCTGCTGCGGACGGTCGCCGGTCAGCTGGAGCCGGTGGCCGGCGCGGTCCGGGTACACGTCCCGCTGCGCTACCTGCCCCAGCGGCTGGACGTGCTGGACGACGAGCTGACGGTCGCCGAGAACGTGGCCCGGTTCGCGCCGGGTGCCACCAACAACCGGATCCGGGCACGCCTGGCCCGCTTCCTGTTCCGGGGAGCGCGGGCCGACCAGAAGGCGGCGACCCTGTCGGGTGGCGAACGGTTCCGGGCGGCCCTGGCCGCGCTGATGCTCGCCGAACCGGCGCCCCAGCTGCTGCTGCTCGACGAGCCGACCAACAACCTGGACATGGCGAGCGTGCGGCAGTTGACCTCGGCGCTGGCGTCGTACGAGGGCGCGCTGCTGGTGGCCAGCCACGACCTGCCGTTCCTGGAGTCGATCGGTATCACCCGCTGGCTGCTGATGGAGGAGGGAGAACTGACGGACACCACACCGGAGGAGCTGGGCCGGTCCGCTTGAGGACCGGCGGGGCTCGCACGGCCCGCGTGCACGTCTCAGGAGGGGCACAGCCTGAGGACGAGGGTTTTGTCCGGGACGGAGCGCCCTGCATGATGGCGGACCGGTGCCGTGTCACCGGCACCGGTCCGCACCAACGATTCGAAAGGTCCCTCGTGCCCAGCAAGAAGGCCCTCGTCCGCCGCCCCGGTCCCCGCCTCGCCGAAGGCCTGGTGACGCACATCGAGCGGGAGAAGGTCGATGTCGGGCTCGCCGGCGAGCAGTGGGAGGCCTACGTCGAGGCCCTGCGCACCCACGGCTGGGAGACGGTCGAGGTCGACCCCGAGGACGACTGCCCGGACGCGGTGTTCGTCGAGGACACCGTCGTCATGTACCGGAACGTGGCGCTGATCACCCGTCCCGGCGCCGAGTCCCGGCGGGGCGAGACCGCGGGGGTCGAGGAGGCGGTGGCCCGCCTGGGCTGCTCGGTCAACTGGATATGGGAGCCGGGCACGCTGGACGGCGGCGACGTCCTGAAGGTCGGCGACACGGTGTACGTCGGCCGTGGCGGGCGCACCAACGCGGCCGGCGTGCAGCAGTTGCGGGCGGCGTTCGAGCCGCTGGGCGCGCGCGTGGTCGCCGTACCGGTGAGCAAGGTGCTGCACCTGAAGTCGGCGGTGACCGCGCTGCCCGACGGCACCGTGATCGGGCACATCCCGAAGGTGGACCGGCCGTCGCTGTTCCCGGGCTTCCTGTCGGTGCCGGAGGAGTCCGGCGCGCACGTGGTGCTGCTCGGCGGCCACAGACTGCTGATGGCGGCGAGCGCCCCGAAGACGGCGGACCTGCTGACCGACCTCGGGCACGAGGTGGTCACGGTCGACATCAGCGAGTTCGAGAAGCTCGAGGGCTGTGTGACATGTCTCTCGGTACGCCTGCGGCAGCTGTACGCCTGATCGGGTGAATCTGTCACTCCTACGGCCCTGGGACCTGCGGGTCCCGGGGCCGTCCCGCAGGGCCGACAGGCACGGTCGGAAAGCCCTGCCCGCACGCTGATCAGGGATCTTTACGACGGCCTTAACCTACGGCTTCGTAACCTACGGCTTCGTAGCCTACGATCACGTAGGTTTTCCGGCACCGCTCGCCGGACCGTCCCTTCACTCCCCCATCTGTTCGGCGTCCCCCTGGAGTTCCCGTGACGATCACTTCCCCTCACCTCGGCAGCCCGTCCGCCTGGACCGACGCGCGGCTGCTCTACGCGCTGGAGGAAGTGGTCGAGAAGGAGCTGAACCGCCATCTGACGGTCGCCAAGGACTGGATGCCGCACGAGTACGTGCCGTGGAGCGACGGCCGCAACTTCCCCGGTCTGTTCGACGACGGACAGGCGTGGGAGAAGGACCAGTCCAAGGTGACGGAGATCGGCCGCATCGCCCTCGTGGTCAATCTGCTCACCGAAGACAACCTGCCGAGCTACCACCACGAGATCGCCTCGCTCTTCGGCCGCGACGGCGCCTGGGGCACCTGGGTGCACCGCTGGACGGCCGAGGAGGGCCGGCACGGCATCGTGATGCGCGACTATCTGCTCACCTCGCGCGCGGTGGACCCGGACAAGCTGGAGCAGTTCCGCATGGCGCACATGAGCGAGGGCTTCGAGTCCGACAACCGGCACTCGATGCTGCACTCCGTCGCCTACGTCGCCTTCCAGGAGCTGGCCACCCGCATCTCCCACCGCAACACCGGCCACCAGTCCGGCGACCCGGTCTGCGACCGCATGCTGGCCCGCATCGCGACCGACGAGAACCTGCACATGGTCTTCTACCGCAACCTGCTGAAGGCCGCCTTCGAGCTCGCCCCCGACCTGACCATGCAGGCGGTCCGGGACGTCGTGGTGGACTTCCGCATGCCGGGTCACGGCATCCCCGGGTTCGAGCGGGCCGCCGCGCAGATGGCGATCGGTGAGGTGTACAACCTGCGCATCCACCACGACGACGTGCTGCAGCCGGTGCTGCGCTTCCTGAAGATCATGGAGATCGACGGTCTCGGCCCCGAGGGCCGTCAGGCGCAGGAGGAACTGGGCCTGTTCCTGGGCGGGCTGGACGCGGAGGCCAGGAAGTTCGACGAGAAGCTGGCCGCCCGGAAGACGCGGATGGCGGCCCGCGCCGCCGGCTGACCGGCGCAGGCGCGCGGGCTCAGCGGGAGGCGCGCCGCAGGGCGAGGCGCTCCTTCTCGGAGAGCCCGCCCCAGACGCCGAAACGCTCGTCGTTGGCCAGCGCGTACTCCAGGCAGGCCGGGCGCAGCTCGCACATGGCGCAGATGCGCTTGGCCTCGCGCACCGAGCTGCCGGGGTCGGGGAAGAAGAAGTCCGGCCCGGTCTGCGCGCACAGGGCCTGCGCCTGCCAGGCGTCGTCGGCCGGGGTGATCGTCTCGAAGTGCATGGCCAGGATCGTGCCGCGCGGCGAAAAACGTTCGATCAACGCCCGGTCAACGGCACCCTCGGGGCCTCCGGCCGCCCCGATGATGCTCCCCGGGACCGCGCTCGTGCACGGCGGCGCGCGGGAGGGGACGAGAACCGGGTGAACGCGCCGGGTCACCGAGGGTGAGCGCGGACGGGGCCGGCGCGTCGCGGTACTCCGGCGGCGATTGTCGGTGGGGGGTGCCAGACTCGGCAGTGCAGAGGACGGGACCCCTTCCGAGGAGGGCGAAGATGCTCACCACCCGTTTCGTCACCGGCGCCCCGAACTGGATCGACGTCACCACCCCCGACATCGACGGCGCCCTCTCCTTCTACGGCGGTCTCTTCGGCTGGCAGTTCCAGTCGGCGGGGCCGGACGCCGGCGGCTACGGCTTCTTCCAGCTGGACGGCAGGACCGTCGCGGGCGGTTCCCAGGCCGGCCCCGAGCAGGGACCGCCGTCCTGGACGGTGTACTTCCGGAGCGAGGACGCGCAGGCCACCGCCAAGGCGGTCGAACAGGCCCACGGCAGGGTGCTGTTCGGGCCGCTGGACGTGATGGGAAAGGGGCACATGGCGGTCCTCGCCGACCAGGCGGGCGTGAAGTTCGGGATCTGGCAGCCCGGGACGACCAAGGGCGTGGACGTGGCGGGCGAGCCGGGCGCGCTGTGCTGGGTCGAGCTGTACACGCCGGACATCGCGGCGGCCGCGGCCTTCTACCACCAGGCGCTCGGCCTGGAGACCTCCGGCGTGCCCTTCCCCGGCGGGACGTACACCTGCGTCAACCCGTCCGGTGCCGGTGACGACGCCGCGTTCGGCGGGATGGTGCCGTTGGCCGACGCACCCGCCGAGGTGGAGGGCGGCCCGTACTGGCTGCCGTACTTCGAGGTCGAGAACACCGACACCGTGGTCGAGAAGGCGCGGCGACTCGGCGGGACGGTCCGCATGCCCGCGACGACCTTGGCGGGCGTGGGCCGCATCGCCAGGCTCGCCGACCCGTACGGCGTGCGCTTCGCGGTCATCAAGAGCGAGTCCCCGGAGGCCGCGTAGGGCTGCCGCGCCGGGCGGTGGCCGGGGCTGCCGGGCGGACCGGACGGGCGGAGCGGCCATGGCTGTCCGAGCGGCGGCGCGAATCGTCGGTCAGGCCCTAGGCGGACGCGCGGCGTATCAGGGTCGTCGGGAGGATGACGTCGGTGGCCGGAGCCTTCGAGGTGGCCGGCGCGGGCGACGGGGTCCGCACGGCTTGCGTGCGGTCGCGGGCGGTGGACCGGCCGCTCAGGAGGAGGCGGGCCATCAACCGGCCCATCTCCTCTATCTCCTGACGGACCGTCGTCAGCGGCGGATCCGTCTGCTCGGCGAGCGGCACCATGTCGTCGAAGCCGATCACGGCCACGTCGTCGGGCACCCGTCGGCCGCTCTCGCGCAGCACGCGCAGCGCACCCAGCGCGGTCAGGTCGTTCGCGGCGAACACGGCGTCCACGTCGGGGCAGCGGTCCAGGAGTTCCCGCATGGCGCGTTCACCGCCGGCCGGGGTGAAGTCGCTCTCCACGACCAGCCGGGGATCGCCCCCGCCCAGCGCCTCGGTCATCACGTCCCGGTAGCCGTCGAGCCGGTCCACGGCCGAGGTCTGGTCCAGGGCACCGGTGATGTGGGCGACGCGTCGGCGGCCGAGGCCCACGAGGTGACGTACGGCGGCCCGGGCCCCGCCCCGGTTGTCGCAGTCGACGTACACCACGCCCCGGTGCGGCCCCGCGGCTGCCGGCCGTGCGGCGCCGGGCGCCCCGCCGTTCTCGCCCCAGCCGGGCCGCCCGCCGAACACGGTGGGCACACCGGCGTCCTGGATGAGACCGGGCAGCGGGTCGTCCAGGTGCAGCGAGAAGACGAGCGCGCCGTCGACATGGCCCCCGGCCAGGTAGCGGGCCACGCGCGCGTGATCGTCGCGGCCCTCGGTGAGCAGCAGCACCAGTTGGTTGTCGTGGGCGGTCAGCTCCTTGCTGATGCCGCGCAGTTGGAGGGCGAAGAAGGGGTCGGCGAACACCCGGCTCTCCGGCTCGGCGATGACCACCGCGACGGCGTCGTGCCGCTTGGTGACGAGGCTGCGCGCCGCCTGGTTGGGGACGTAGCCCAGCTCCTCCACGGCCTGCCGGACCCGCTCGGCCAGCGGCTCCCGGACCCCGTCCCCGCCGTTGACCACCCGGGACACGGTGGCCCGGGACACCCCGGCCCGCGCGGCCACGGCCTCCAGCGTCGGACGCGACACTGCCTCGGTCACTTCGGCCTCCTCCTCGGCGGCTGCCGGTCAGGATAACCGGGCCTGGACCGGGACGACCCCCGCATGATCCCCCGCCGCGGGGGCCGTTGTCAGTGCCGTGCCGGAGCTGTGATCAGTGGCGGCCGGGAACCACGGACCGGGGGACGCCCAGGGCCGGCCCGCCGCCCTCTCGCCTCCCCGTGAGGGCCTCAGGACGTCGGTTCGCGTCGGGCCCGGCTCGGCTGGACCCGCTTCGGTTCGCCGGGCATCTTCGGATACTCCGGCGGGTACGGCAGATCGCCCAGCCCGTGGTCGTGCTCGTCCTGGCGGGCCAGCTCCAGCAGGGCCTCCAGGGAGTAGGCGTGGTCGTCCATGTCGGCGTGCACGTCGCCGAGTTCGGCGAAGCGGGCCGGCATGGTGGCGAGGTCGAAGTCGCGGGGACGGGCCACGCCGACCTCGTCCCAGCGCAGCGGCGCCGAGACGGGGGCGTGCGGGTGGGGCCGTACGGAGTAGGCGGAGGCGATGGTGCGGTCGCGGGCCGTCTGATTGTAATCCAGGAAGATGCGGCTCCCCCGCTCCTCCTTCCACCACTTGATGGTCACGTGCTCGGGCATGCGGCGTTCCATCTCCCGGCCGACCGCGATCGCGGCGCGGCGCACCTGGGTGAAGGTCCAGCGCGGTTCGATGGGGACGAAGACGTGCAGGCCACGGCCGCCGGAGGTCTTCGGCCAGCCGCGCAGCCCGCCGAACTCCTCGAGGACGGCGCGCAGTTCGTGGGCGGCGCGGACGGCGTCGGCGTAGTCGGTGCCGGGCTGCGGGTCGAGGTCGATGCGGAGTTCGTCGGGGTGGTCGACGTCCGTGGCGCGCACCGGCCAGGGGTGGAAGGTGAGCGTGCCGTACTGGGCGGCCCACACCACGGCCGCCTGCTCGGTGGGGCACATCTCGTCGGCGCTGCGGCCGCTGGGGAAGGTGATGTGCGCGGTCGGGATCCAGTCGGGCATGCCCTTCGGGGCCCGCTTCTGGAAGAACCACTCGCCGCCGACCCCGTCCGGGTAGCGCTCCAGGGTGGTGGGGCGGTCGCGCAGGGCGCGCAGGATGCCGGGGCCGACGGCGGCGTAGTACCGCGCGAGGTCCAGCTTGGTGAAACCTCGCTCCGGGAAGAAGATCTTGTCCGGGCTGGACAGCCGTACGGTCCGGCCGCCCACGTCCAGTTCCACCGCATCACCCATGCGGCCACGGTAGGCGCACCCCGCATACCTCGCACACCGGGCGAAGGGGGAGGTGCACGAGCAGAATCGGTCCCATGGATCTGCCTGTCATGCCGCCCGTGAAGCCCATGCTCGCCAAGTCGGTCGCGAAGATCCCGCCGGGGATGCACTACGAGGCGAAGTGGGACGGGTTCCGCTCGATCGTGTTCCGGGACGGGGCCGAGGTCGAGCTGGGCAGCCGTACCGGAAAGCCGCTGACCAGGTACTTCCCCGAGCTGGTGGCGGCGCTGAAGGAGCGGGTGCCCGAGCGGTGCGTGCTGGACGGGGAGATCGTCATCGCGCGGGAGGGCCATCTGGACTTCGACGCGCTGACCGAGCGGATCCATCCGGCCGCCTCCCGGGTGCGGATGCTGGCGGAGAGGACCCCGGCCTCCTTCGTCGCCTTCGACGTGCTCGCGCTGGACGACGAGTCGCTGCTCGAGGTGCCGTTGACCGACCGCCGGGCCCTGCTGGAACGGGCGCTCGCCGACGCGACACCGCCCGTGCACGTGGCGCCCGCGACGACGGAGCTCGACGTGGCGCTGCAGTGGTTCGAGCAGTACGAGGGCGCCGGTCTCGACGGGGTCGTCGCCAAGCCGCTCACCCTGCGCTACCGGCAGGACGAGCGGGCCATGTTCAAGATCAAGCACGAGCGGACGGCGGACGTCGTCGTGGCCGGGTACCGCTTCCACAAGAGCGGCCCGGTGGTGGGCTCGCTGCTGCTGGGCCTGTACGACGAGCACGGCCGGCTCCAGCACGTGGGCGTGTCGGCCGCGTTCGCCATGAAGAGGCGGGCCGAGCTGGTCGAGGAGCTTCAGCCGCTGCGGATGGACGACGTGGCCGGGCACCCGTGGGCCGCCTGGTCGGACGAGGCCGCCCATGAGACGGCCCGGCTGCCCGGCGCGCCGAGTCGCTGGTCGGGCAAGAAGGACCTGTCCTGGGTGCCGCTGCGGCCCGACCGGGTGGCGGAGGTGGCGTACGACCACATGGAGAACGGGCAGCGGTTCCGGCACACGGCCCGCTTCCGCCGCTGGCGCCCGGACCGCACGCCGGAGAGCTGCACCTATGCCCAGCTGGAGGAGCCGGTGCGCTACGACCTGGCGGAGATCCTCGGTGAGAGGGACCGGACCTGACCGAGATTGCGGGAGGACCTGCCCCTGCAAGGGACTACGGCTGCATGAGGACCTTGACGGCGCCGTCCTGCTTGCGCTGGAACATCTCGTAGGCGTGCGGCGCGTCGGCGAGCGGCAGCCGGTGCGTGGCGAAGTCGTCGACGCCGAGCGGGTCCTCCTCCGTGAGGTAGGGCATGATCTCGTCGGTCCACCGGCGGACGTTGGCCTGTCCCATGCGCAGCTGGATCTGCTTGTCGAACAGGGTCAGCATGGGCATCGGGTCGGCCATGCCGCCGTAGACGCCGCTGAGCGAGATGGTGCCGCCGCGCCGGACCAGGTCGACGGCCATGTGGAGGGCGGAGAGCCGGTCGACGCTGAAGCGTTCGGCGAGCGGCCCGCTGAGCTTGCGGGGCAGCATCCCGGTGGCCGTCTGGGCGAGCTTGGCGGCGGCGCTGCCGTGCGCCTCGGTGCCGACCGCGTCGATCACGGCGTCCGGGCCCCGGCCGCCGGTCTCGTCGTGGATCGCGTGGACCAGCGCCTTCTCGTCGTCGAAGGCCCTCAGGTCGTACGTCCGCACGCCCCGCCGGTTCGCCCGGGCGAGCCGCTCGGGCACCAGGTCGACGCCGAACACCTGCTCGGCGCCCCGGGCGAGAGCGATCCGGCAGGCCATGTCGCCGATCGGGCCGAGGCCGAGGACGGCGAGGGTGCCGCCGCGCGGGACCGCGGCGTACTCCACCGCCTGCCAGGCGGTGGGCAGGACGTCGGAGAGATAGAGGAAACGGTCGTCCGGCGGCCCCTCGGGCACCTTGATCGGCCCGAACTGGGCCTGCGGCACGCGCAGATACTCGGCCTGGGCGCCGGGGACGGAGCCGTACAGGCGGGTGTAGCCGAACAGGGCGGCACCCATGTGCTCCCCGGTGACCTGCGTGGTCTCGCACTGGGTGGGCAGCCCGGTCAGGCACATCCAGCAGCTGCCGCAGGCGATCTGGAACGGCACCACGACCCGGTCCCCGACCGCGAGGTCCGGCACCCCAGGGCCGACCTCCTCGACGATGCCCATCGGTTCGTGTCCGAGGATGTCGCCGGGGGTCATGAACGGTGTGAGCACCTCGTACAGATGCAGGTCCGAGCCGCACAGTCCGGTGGACGTGATGCGGATGACGGCGTCGGTGGGCTCCTCGATCCGCGGGTCGGGCACATCCTCCACCCGTACGTCCCGCTTGCCCTGCCAGGTGACTGCCTTCATGGGGTCGCACTCCCTTGGTCGCGTGCGCGCCGGTTCCCCGGCGCGTCCGGTCTGCGGTGTCTGCGCCCTGTCCGGGGGTGGCGGCCGGGTACCCGTGTCCCCCTGCACCGAACCCCGCCCACGGTTTCGCGCCGGTGCGCGGGCCCCGCGCCGAAGGCTCCTCCCGCCCACGTGCCGATCCCTGGGCCCGCGTCCTCGCGCCCTCCCGCCGACGCACGACCGGAAGTGACCGGATATGGCGGGCGACGACCCGATGAGCGCACAATCAGATCACAGGGGCGGGACGGGGACGGTGGGCATGGAACACGGAGCGCGCACGCGCCGCGCGGCGCTGACGGCGGCCGTACTGGCCGCCACGCTGACCGCCTCCCTCACGGCGGGCTGCACCCACCACGGCCGCGACGACCAGGGCCGGGCACCCACCCGTGCACCGGCGGCGACCGCGGCCCCGAGCCGCTCCGTGGCACCGGCCGGTTCACCGCTCGCCGTGAAGATCGACAATGTGCCCGCGGCCCGCCCGCAGACGGGGCTCGGCGCGGCGGACGTGGTCTACGCGGAACAGGTGGAGGGTGGTCTGAGCCGGCTGATGGCGGTGTACGCGACCACCCTGCCGAAGACCGTCGGACCGGTGCGCAGTGCCCGCGAGTCCGATCTGGAGCTGCTGCGCCAGTTCGACCGGCCGACTCTCGCCTTCTCCGGTGCCCAGCACAAGCTGCTGCCGCTGATCGACCGGGCGCCGCTGCGGCCGGAGTCCGCCGACCGGGCCGGACGCCTACCACCGGGCCCCGGGCAGGGCCGCACCGCACAACCTCTATCTGCACCCGGCCCGGCTGCTGCCCTCCGCCCCGGGCCGGGGGGCCCTGACGACGGGCTTCCGCTACGGCCCCGCCCCGTCCGGCGGCGCCCCGACGGCCTCGCGCACCGTCCGCTACCCGGCCGCCCGCTTCACCTTCACCTGGTCCGCCGCGCGGCACGGCTGGCTGGTCGCCATGGACGGCGTCCCGACGGTGACCACCGACGGGGGACGGATGGCGCCGGCGACGGTCGTGGTGCAGTACGTGACGGTCCGGACGTCCCGGTACCACGACGTGCTCGGCAACCCGACGCCGTACACCGAGACGGTCGGCTCGGGACGGGCGCGGGTGCTGCGCGACGGACGGTCCTTCGACGCCTCCTGGTCACGGCCGGCCGCGACGGACGGGACGACGTTCACGGCGGCGGACGGCGGCCCGCTGAACTTCGCCGCCGGTCAGGTGTGGGTCGTCTTCGCCGAGGCCCCCTCCTGACCCGGCGCCTCGCGTCAGGACCGCTCAGCCCTGCCGGGCCGCCGCCGGCTCGCCGGGGTTGCGCAGGTCCTCGGCCGCGTCCGCGACCCGGCGGATCAGGTCGAAGAACACGGTCTGCTCCTCCGCGGACAGCGGGGCGAGGAAGACCTGGTTCATCCGGGCGGTGCGCACGGTCAGCCTGCGGTGGGTGCGCAGGCCGTCGTCGGTGAGGCGGAGCAGGAAGCGCCGGCCGTCCTGCGGGTCGCGCACCTTGTGCAGCAGCCCGCGCCGGCCGAGCCTGCTGATGACCTCGGCGATGGTCGAACGGTCCAGCCCCACCCGCTCCCCCACGGTCCGCTGGTCGAGGCCCGGCTCGGCGACGAGCGCGTTCAGCACGGCGAACTGCGGCGAGGTGATCTCCTCCGAGACCATCGTGTTCCACAGCAGGTAGTGCGCCTGCTGCAGCCGCCGGGCCAGATGCCCGGGATGGGTGCTGAGGTCCGCCGCGGCCATGTGCGCTCCCCTGATCGATTCGTTGGTGTACTGAACGATACGCGCTGTCGGCGCGGCCGTCCGGCACCCGGTGTCGTACAAAAGTAGAGCTCTTGACGCTTTCCATCCGCAGTGGCAGCGTGATGAACACCTCGCTGGAATACTCAGTGCCCTGATTAATTTCGAGAGATGGGGCTTCACGGATGGACAAGGTGGTCGCCACGGCCCTGGAGGCGGTGGCGGACGTGCCGGACGGCGCCTCGCTCGCCGTCGGCGGATTCGGACTGAGCGGTGTGCCGAACGTTCTGATCCAGGCGCTGTACGAGCGCAGGGTCGGCGGCCTGAGCGTGGTGTCGAACAACTGCGGGGCGATGGAGTCGGGGCTCGCGGTGTTGCTGGCGGCCGGGCGGATCGCCCGGGTGACCGGCTCCTACATCGGCGCCAACAAGGAGTTCGCCCGTCAGTACCTGGCCGGTGAGCTGGAGGTGGAGCTGATCCCGCAGGGCACCCTCGCGGAGCGGCTGCGCGCGGGCGGCGCCGGGATCCCCGCCTTCTACACCCCGGCCGGGGTGGGTACGCAGGTCGCCGACGGCGGGCTGCCCTGGCGGTACGACGGCTCGGGCGGGGTCGCGCTGGCCTCGCCGCCCAAGGAGGTGCGGGAGTTCGACGGCACCGAGTACGTGCTCGAGCGCGGCATCCGCACCGACTACGCCCTGGTCCGGGCGGCCAAGGGCGACCCGCACGGAAATCTGGTGTTCAACAAGTCCACCCGGAACTTCAACCCTCTCGCCGCGATGGCAGGCAAGATCACGATCGCGGAGGTCGAGGAGCTGGTCGAGCCCGGCGCGATCGACCCGGACGCGGTGCACCTGCCGGGGATCTTCGTCCAGCGGGTGGTCGCCCTCGGCCCGGAGCAGGCGGCGGACAAGCGGATCGAGCGGCGGACGGTGAGCAGCCGATGACCTGGACACGCGAGGAGACGGCCGCCCGCGCGGCACGCGAACTGCGCGACGGCCAGTACGTCAACCTGGGCATCGGCCTGCCGACGCTCATCCCGAACCATCTGCCCGAGGGCGTCGAGGTGGTGCTGGAGTCCGAGAACGGCATCCTCGGCACCGGCCCGTACCCCACCGACGACCGGGTCGATCCCGACCTGATCAATGCCGGCAAGGAGACCGTGACGGTCCTTCCCGGCGCCTCCTTCTTCGACTCGGCGCTGTCGTTCGCGATGATCCGCGGCGGGCACATCGACGTGGCCGTGCTCGGCGCGATGCAGGTCTCCGCCGGCGGGGACCTGGCCAACTGGGCGGTGCCCGGCAAGCTGGTCACCGGGATCGGCGGCGCGATGGACCTCGTCCACGGCGCCCGCCGGGTGATCGTGGTGATGACCCACACCGCGAAGGACGGCTCCCCGAAGATCCTGAAGGAGTGCACCCTGCCGCTGACCGGCACGGCGTGTGTGAACCGGATCATCACCGATCTCGGCGTCCTGGACGTCACCGATGACGGCCTGCGCCTGGTCGAGTGCGCGCCGGGCGTGTCCGCCGCGGAGATCGCCGCACGGACCGAGGCCGAACTGATCCTCACGGAGGGCCTGTCATGAGGGACGTCTACGTCGTCGACGCGGTCCGCACCCCGATCGGCCGCTACAACGGCGGGCTGCCCGCGGTGCGGCCCGACGACCTGGCCGCCCACGCGATCGCCACCCTCTGCGTCGGCGTGGGCCAGGGCCTCGCCCTCGTCCTCGAACGCTGACACCAAGGACTTCCCATGACTCTCACCCAGCAGGACATCGACCATGAGATCGCCGCCGAGCACGCCGCGTACGTCAAGCGCGTCGCCGACGGCGCCCCCGTCGAGCACCACCCGCGCCGCGACTACGCCCCCTACCGCTCCTCGGTGCTCCGCCACCCCGAGCAGCCCCTGGTCCCCATCGACACCGCCAAGGACCCCGAGCTGGTGGAGCTGTCCTCCCCCGCCTTCGGGGAGCGCGACATCACCGAGATCGACCACGACCTCACCCGGCAGCACACCGGGGAGCCGGTCGGCGAGCGGATCACCGTCTCCGGACGGCTGCTGGACCGCACCGGACGCCCGGTGCGCGGCCAGCTGATCGAGATCTGGCAGGCCAACTCGGCCGGCCGCTACGCCCACCGGCGCGAGCAGCACGACGCCCCGCTCGACCCGAACTTCACCGGCGTCGGCCGCACCCTCACCGACGCCGAGGGCCGCTACCGCTTCACCACCGTCCAGCCCGGCCCCTACCCGTGGCGCAACCACGTGAACGCCTGGCGCCCCGCCCACATCCACTTCTCGGTGTTCGGCACGGCGTTCACCCAGCGGCTGGTGACGCAGATGTACTTCCCGAACGACCCGCTCTTGCCGCACGACCCGATCCTGCAGTCCGTGACCGACGACGCGGCCCGGCAGCGACTGGTCGCCACCTACGACCACACCCTGTCGGTGCCCGAGTTCTCCCTCGGTTACCACTGGGACATCGTGCTCGACGGCCCGGCCGCCACCTGGATGGAAGAAGGACGCTGACCACCATGACGAAGATCGACACGAGCAGCCCGGAGCAGGTGCTGCCCACCCCGTCCCACACGGTCGGCCCCTTCTACGGCTACGCCCTGCCCTTCCGCGGCGGCGAGGAGATCGCACCGCTCGGCCACCCGGACACGGTCACCGTGCACGGATACGTCCTCGACGGCGCGGGCGAGCCGCTGCCCGACGCGTTCGTGGAACTGTGGGCACCCGCGCCCGACGGCACGGTGCCGCGGGTGGACGGCTCCATGCGGCGCGACCCGGCCACCGGTGGCCATCTCGGCCGCAACGGCGTGGAGTTCACCGGCTGGGGCCGCGTCCAGACCGACGCGGACGGCCACTGGTACGCCCGCACCCTGCGGCCCGGCGCGCGCGGCGGGAACGCGCCGTACCTGAGCGTCTGTGTCTTCGCGCGCGGCCTGCTCACGCACCTGTTCACCCGGATCTACCTGCCGGGCGACGAGGCCTCGCTCGCCGCCGACCCGCTGCTCACCCGGGTGGGTGACCGGCGCGCCACGCTGATCGCGGACGACGAGGGCCGCGCCACCTACCGTTTCGACATCCGCCTTCAGGGCGAGGGCGAGACGGTCTTCCTGGAGTTCCAGTGACATCTGTGACATCTGCGTACCCTCCCTGTGCCGACACCGGCCTGCTCGCCCCCGACTGGGGGCTGTCGCTCGCCGCGTCCGAGACCGGTGACCTGGCGTATCTGCAGGCGCTGCTCGACGCCGAGGCCGGGCTGACCAGGGCGCAGGCGACGCTGGGGCTCGCCCCGGCCGAGGCCGCGACGGCGGTGACCCGGGCCGCGGTCCGAGACCGGTTCGGCATCCGCTCGCTGGCGGCGCGCGCCCGCGTGGGCGGCAACCCGGTCGTGCCGCTGGTCGCCGACCTGACGAGGGAGGTCGGCGAGGAGTACGGCCCCTACGTCCACCGGGGCGCCACCAGCCAGGACATCATGGACACGGCGACGATGCTGGTCGCCGTGCGCACCCTCGGCGTGGTCCTGGCCGACCTGGGCCGCACCGAGCGGGCGCTGGCCGCACTGGCCGCCGCGCACCGGGACACGGTGATGCCGGGACGGACGCTCACCCAGCACGCCGTTCCGACCACGTTCGGGCTGAAGGCGGCCGGCTGGCGCTCGCTGGTCCTGGACGCGACGGACCGCGTCACCCGGGTCCGGGACGCGCTGCCCGCCCAACTCGGCGGCGCCGCAGGCACCCTGGCCGCCTTCCAGGCGTACGGCACCCCGGACGCCGCCGCGCTGGTCCGGGAATTCGCCCGCGAAGTCGGTCTCGCCGCACCGGAGTTGCCCTGGCACACGCTGCGCACGCCGATCGCGGACCTGGCGGGGTGCCTGGCCTTCACGGCGGGGGCGCTGGGCAAGCTCGGCGCGGATGTCCTGACGCTGTCGCGCACCGAGATCGGAGAGGTCGGCGAGGGCAGCGGCGGCGGCTCGTCGGCCATGCCGCACAAGGCGAACCCGGTGCGCTCCACGCTGCTCGCGGCCGCCGCCCGACGCGCTCCCCAGCTCGCGGCCACGCTGTACGGCTCCCTCGCCGCCGAGGACGAGCGGCCGGCCGGCGCCTGGCACGCCGAGTGGGCACCGCTGCGCGACCTGCTCCGGCTGGTGGGCGGCACGGCCGAGCACGCGGCCGAACTCGCCGAGGGGCTGCGGGTGCACCCGGCCGCGATGCGCCGAAACCTCGGCATCACCCGTGGCCTGATCGTCTCCGAACGGCTCTCCGCCGAGCTGGCGCCCCACCTGGGCCGGGCCCGAGCCAAGGAGCTGCTCACCGAACTCGCCCGCCGCGCCCACCGCGAGGACCGCTGTCTCGGCGAACTCCTCGCCGAGCATTCCGAAGTGAAGGAACTGGGCCTGGACCTGGCCGAGCTCACCGACCCCGCCCGCTACACCGGTTTCGCCGGTGTCCTCGCCGACCGTGCCCTGGAGCGACGTCGACCGTGAAACTCCTCAACCACCGTGAAGAAGGCCCGGCTTCGGCTCCCCCGCTGCTGCTCGGGCCCTCGCTCGGCACCTCCCTCGCCCTGTGGGACGAGGTCGCGCCGGAACTCTCCTCCAGCCACCGGGTCGTGCGCTGGGACCTGCCGGGGCACGGGGCATCGGCGGCGGACCTGATCAGGGCGGGCGCCACCGTCGGCGACCTCGCCGCGCTGGTGCTGTCGCTCGCCGACGCGCTCGGCATCGACCGGTTCGCCTACGCGGGCGTTTCCCTCGGCGGCGCGGTCGGCCTCCACCTGGCCGTACACCGTCCCGAGCGGCTGACCTCCCTCGCCGTCATCTGCTCCTCCGCCCACTTCGGGGGCAGCGCGGCCTGGCAGGAACGTGCGGAACGCGTGCGCCGGGACGGCCTGGACCGGCTGGCGGACGACGCCGACGCCCGCTGGTTCACCCCCGGGTTCACCGTGCCGAGGCTCGTGCGGGACCACCGGGAGGCCGACCCGCAGGCGTACGCCGCCTGCTGCGACGCGCTCGCCGCGTTCGACCTGCGCGACCGGCTCGGCGACATCACCGTACCGACCCTGCTGATCGCGGGCCGGCAGGACCCGGCGACGCCGCCCGCTCATCTGCGGGAGATCGCCGACGCGGTGCCGGACTCCACGCTGGTGGAGCTGCCCGGGGCCTCCCACCTGGCGCCGGCGCAGTGCCCGCGGGCCGTGCTGACCGCCCTGCGCAGCCGGCTCGACGGGCCCCCGGCGAGCGGCATGACGGTACGCCGGGAGGTGCTCGGCGACAGCCACGTGGACCGGGCGCAGGCCCGGCAGACTCCGTTCACCGCCCGCTTCCAGGACTTCATCTCCCGCTACGCGTGGGGCGAGATCTGGACCGATCCGACCCTGTCGCGCCGCGAACGCAGCATGATCACGCTGACCGCGCTGGTCGCGCACGGCCACTACGACGAACTGGCCATGCATGTGCGGGCCGCCCGGCGCAACGGGCTGACGCCGGAGGAGATCGGCGCGGTGCTGCTGCAGACGGCCGTCTACTGCGGGGTGCCGGCCGCCAACTCGGCCTTCGCGACGGCCCAGCGGGTGCTCGCCGAGGAGGAGGGGACGGGCTGAGCCGGCCGGCTGCCGCCCGTGCCCCGGCCACTGCCCTACGTCAGCCGCCGCGCCGTCTCCAGTGCCCGCTGTGCCCGCTCCACCAGCCCCTGCGCCCCGCAGGCGCGCGCCAGGTCCAGGCCCCGGTCCAGTTCGGCGACCGAGCCGGCGGCGATGCCGTACTCGACGCGGGCCGCCGCGTGCTCGTACTGGCAGGGCGAGGCCTCCAGGTAGGTGACGGCCCGGGCGGCCAGCTGCACTCTTCGCCGGCCGGTCTCCAGGGCGGCGGCGCAGCGCAGGGACTCGCCGATGGCGGTGTCCGTGCCGAAGCGTTCGGCCTGCCGGCGGGCGTCGGCGGCGAGCCGGCGGGCGCGGGCCGGGTCCCGGTCGGCGAGGGCCTTGGCGAGGTCGATGGACCAGGGGGCGAGGACGGGGTTGTGGCCGCCGCGTGAGGCGGCGGTCTTCTCGGCGGCCTCCAGTTCGTGGATGCCGTCCTCGGTGCGGCCGACGGCAAGCAGCAGCCGGCCGCGTACGGAGCGGATGTCGGGCAGCACGATGGTCGACGGGTACGGCGGTGCGAAGCCGTACTGTTCGGCGACCGACCAGGCCTCGTCGACGCGGCCGCGGGCCAGCAGGGTGTCGACGAGTCCGCAGCTGGCGGACCAGTACAGGGGCAGGCCGCGGCCGACGCGTTCGGCGAGGACCAGGGCCTCGCGCAGGGTGGTCTCGGCGTCCCTGAGCCGGCCCTGCCTGCGGTAGGCGAGGCCGAGGAAGGCGTTGGCGAGGGAGAGGTGGCCGCCGCGCCAGCCGGCGCCGGTGTAGACGCGCAGGGCTTCGGAGAAGAGGCTCTCGGCGCGGTCGAGCCGGTCGGCGTAGGCGTACGCGCTGCCGAGCATCATCAGCAGTTCGATGCCCCACTCCCGGTCGGTCCAGCCGAGGCCGGGGGCCAGGCGGCCGTTGACCAGCGCGCGGTCGCACAGCTCGATCACCTCGGCGGCGCTCTCGCCGTGCGTCATGGCGTCGAAGCCGCGCAGGACGAGCAGGGCGCGTTCGGAGTTGTCGCGGCCGGTGCAGGTGCGGGCCAGTTCGGCCAGGCGCCGGGAGCGGGCCGGGGAGACGGTCTCCCCGTGGATGCCCTCCCACATGAACTGGAAGGCCTGCAGCCGCATCCTGACGGGTTCCGCCGTGTGCCGGGCGGTCTCGGCCTCGATGGTGCGGACGGCCTCTTCCAGCTGGTCGTTGTGGAGCAGTGCCTGGGAGAGACGGACCACGGCGTCGACGCGGTCCCGTCCGTCGAGGCCGGGCATGCCGAGTGCGCTCTGCAGGTGGCCGATGGTGACGGCGGGCGCGGTCAGCAGGGTCGCGCAGCCGAGTTCGTAGAGGACCTGCGCGTGGACGTCGGCGCGCGGTGGTTCCTCGAGGGCGCGTTCCAGGCAGTGGCGGGCCGCGTCCGGGGCGCCGACGGCGAGGTGTTCGCGGGCTGCCTCGCGCAGTTGCTCGACCAGTTCCTCGTCGCCGTCCGGGTGCACCTTCAGCAGGTGCCGGGCGGCCTGGGCGGCGCCGCGTCCCAGTTCGGTGATCATCTGGGCGGCGACGCCGTGCATGGCGGTGCAGACGCCGGACGGTATGGAGTTGTAGACGGCCGTGGCGATGAGCGGGTGGACGAACTCGAGTTCCCCTTCCTCGCGTTCGGTGCCCGCGGCGGGGTCGGGTTCGGTGAGGATGCGGGCGCTGCAGAGCAGGTCGGCGCAGTGCCGGGCGATCTCGGGATCCATGGTGGCGAGGCGGGCGACCATGTCGACGGTGATGCCGGTGCCGAGGATGGCGGCGGCCCAGGCGAACTGGGTGGCCTCCAGTCCGAGGCCCTTGAGCCGGTCGACGAGTCCGCCGCCGCGGGCCGCGCGGTTGAGGGCGCGCAGCTCTCCGGCGCGGGCCTCGACCGGGGTCAGTTCGCTGTCCTGCACCTTGGCGAGGAGTTCGACGGTCTCGTACGGGTTGCCGGCGGTGACGGCCCACACCTCGCGGCAGAACGCGCCGTCGGCCTGCCGGCCGAGGGTGGCGCGGGTGAGTCCGGCGGCGGCGTCGGGGGTGAGGGCGCTGAGGTTGTGGACGGGGCGGTCCGAGGCGGCGGCCACCTCGTCGAGGTGGCGGGCGCTGTCGCCGCTGACCTCGCCGGGCCGGCGGGCGACGACGACGAGGACGGACAGGTCGTCCAGGCGCCGGGTGAACGCGGCGAGCCAGCGCAGGGTCTCCTGATCGGCCCAGTGCGCGTCGTCGACGATCAGCACCAGCGGCCATTCGCGGCGGGCGAGCCGGCGGACCGCGGCGACGAGTCCGTCGCAGACGTACTGCGGGTCGGGGGTGTCCTCGCCGGGGTCGACTATGCCGAGGGCGGGGCCGGCGATGTCGTACCAGTCGCCGAGGTACTCGCGGGCCTCCTCGGGCAGCAGGGACAGCAGCGCGGGCTGGAGCAGCTGGCGTACCACGTTGAACGGGACGGACCTCAGGGTCTCCGCGCCGCGGGCGGTCCACACGGTGCAGCCGCGCCGCTCGGCCGTCCGGCGGATCTCGGCGAGCAGCGCGGTCTTGCCGAGTCCTGCTTCGCCCCGGAAGACCAGCAGGCCGCCCGCGGAGGACCGGTCGGCGCACAGGACGCCGAGCGCCCGTGCGACGGTGGCGATCTCCGCGTCCCGCTCCCACAGGGCAGCCGAGGCGGCCGCCTGCGGCCGTCCCTCCGTCATCCCGATACCTCCCCAGGTCGCCCGAATGACGTACGGACCACGAGCCTAGCCGTCCGGTGGGACGCGTGGTGGCCGGTCGGGGCAGGTGTTGCCCCGCCGGGGTGAACGCGGGTGCGGGAGGGCGACGCGCACCGGGACCGACCTGCCGGTCGGCAGCGGACGGGGCGTCAACCGCGTTGTCCGGTCGGCCGGTTCAGCAGGGGCGCGCGACCGGGCGGCGTCGGAGGTGCGGGCGGTGACGGCGGGGCCGCCGACGTTCCTGAGGGCGTTTCAGGGATCTGTGGTGGGCGGGGAGTTCGGTGCGGTGACGGTGCTCATGCAGGCCGCGCCTCCGGGCCGGTGGGAGCGTACGGGGGCATGGCTGCCGTCCCCCGTGGAGCCGGAGCCGCTCGCCGGGGCTCCGGCTCCACGGTGACACGCTGCTCCCGCGCCCTCCGGCCGTGCGTGCCGGGGTCGGTGACGACACCGGCCGGGGAGGGCTTCCGGTGGCCGTCGGCCGTGGCGGGCGGGCCGCTGCGGCCTGCCGTGGAGGAGCCGTGGGGCACCTGGGTGCGGCGCGGCCCGGCGCACGAGAGGTCACGGCCTGCCCGGGTCTCTCATCACACTTTCACTGTCGCCTCATACGGTGGGGGCATGACGCAGGTGACTCCTCCCGGGTGGTATCCCGACCCGGGGCAGACGAACGACGGTCCGCCCACCGAACGCTGGTGGGACGGCAAGGCCTGGACGGACCGGACCCGCCCCGCCGGGACGGCCGCCACCTGGGGTCCCCCGACACAGCCGCCGGCCGGTGCCGGCCCCCATCCGGTGCACCCCGCGCCCGGCGTTCCCGCCGGGTACGACGCCCGGCCGGCCCATCCGGCGTACCCGGCGTATCCGGCCGCGCCGCCCCCCGCGCCCCCGCGCCGGCTGCGCACCGGTGTCGCCGTCACGGCGGCGACCGTGGTGCTGGCGTGCATCGGGGTCGGCGTGTACGCCCTGACCAAGGACCACGACGACACCGGCGACGACCGCGCCGGGTCGCGGCAGGCGTCGGGCGGCGGGCAGGACGGCGGCTGGGGCGGACCGTCCGGCGGGCCCGGCGGCGGCTCGGGGCGATCCGGCGGGCCCGGTGGTTCGGGCGGTTCCGGCGGTTCCGGGGGCGCCTCGCCCTCGCCGGGGCAGTCCGAGGCGCCCAAGGTCAAGGGCGGCGGCACCGTCCCCGACCCGGTCAACGGCATCAGCCTGCCGGTGCCCCGGGGCTGGACCGGGCAGACGATCGGCGTCGGCGCACAGGTGACCTCGGACGACTCCTACAAGTGCCCGGGCAACTCCTCCCAGACGTGCACCGCGGGCGGCGCCTACACGGCTCCGGCCCAGGCGCTGAACATCAAGGGGACGACGGCCGAGTCGGTCGCGAAGGCGGACATCTCGGCCAACGCCAAGCAGTCCTACGGCGGGAGCACCTACGGCAGCATCACCTCGCACCAGGTGCTGGCCTCCCGGCCGGTCACGGTGGCCGGGCAGAAGGGCTATCTGGTGCGCTGGAAGGCGGTCACCAGCAAGGGCGCTGACGGCTATGTCGAGTCGGTCGCCTTCCCCTCACCGAACGACGCCGAGCAGATCGTGGTGGTGCGCTTCGGCGTGGACGTCGGCCAGGAGGTGTCGGTCATCGACAGCATCCTGAAGGGGATCAAGGTCTCCTCCGGCGACGGGAACGGCCAGACCGTCTGAGCCGCACGTCCGGGCCGCCGGCGGGCACGCCCGGCACGGAGTTCGGCCGGGTGGGGCCCCCCTCCGCTCAAGGGGAACCCCACCCGGCCGGGGGGTGCGCGCCGCCCCCGTCCCCACGGTGCGGCGCGAGCAGGTCACCGTTCAGTCATCCCGTGAACGGCGGCCTGGGTCCTCATGTCAGTCCGAGTGCGGGCAGCACGGTGGCCTCCACGAACCGGACGAGATAGTCGCCGTCGGCGTACTGGCCGCTGAGCACCGGCCGCACGCGCAGGACGCCGAACATCATGGCGGGCACGTACTCCAGCGCGGGATGGTCCGCGCGGACCTCGCCCCGGGCCGCGCCCCGCGCCAGCATCTCCTGCAGTGCGGCGATCTCCGGGTACACCAGCGCCTCGCGCAGCGCCTGGGCCAGCTCCTGGTCCGCGGTCACCGCGTGCCCCAGCGCCTGCAGCAGCCGGGTGTCCTTGCCGGACCAGTCGCCCGCGGCCCGCGCGGCCTGGCGCAGGTCCTCGGCGAGCGATCCGGTGTCGATGCCGGCGAACCGGACCCGGCGGCTGGCGCGCAGCGCGGCGGCGACGAACTGGGGCTTGCTCTTCCACTGCCGGTAGAGCGTGGACTTGCTGCAGCGGGTGCTGGCGGCGACGCCCTCCATGGTGAGGGACTCGTAGCCGCACTCGCGGATCTGCTCCAGCACGGCGTCGAAGAACTCCCGCTCACGCTCCGGCGTGATCTTGGAGCGGCGCGAGGCGACGACCGTCTCCGGTCCGTCCGCGGCCTGCGACGTCATGTGGTGCTTCCCCTCACTCGTGTACGGCCGGCTCGAGCATCGCTCGAGAGCGAGCGCCGAGCCTGTCTCCAGTGTGTCGCACATCAATCGATACGCCAGTGTACCGGTACTCGAGCGTATCGGTACACTGGCGTATCGGTACGAGGACGTATCGATGAGTGCCGGGGCCGCCCCGGGCTCGCTCGCACCACCACACGCACCACCGTCAGTGAAGGGGCCGGGGGATGAATGCCCGCACCGAGCCTGCAGAGGCATCCAAGGAGCCGGACGCGACCGCGCGTCCGGCCCTGATACGTGAGTTTCTGCTGGTCGCGGGGCTCTTTCTGGTCTACAAGCTGGGCCGGCGACTGGCCGTCGGCCACACCGCGAGCGCCTTCCACAACGCCCACCGCGTCTGGGACCTGGAACGGGCACTGGACCTGCCCCGGGAGACCGCCGTGCAGTCCGCCCTGCTGCACGGCGGCACCCTGGTGCACCTGGCCAACACCTACTACGCGACCGTCCACTTCCCGGCCACGCTGGCCTTCCTGGTCTGGCTGTACGTGCGGCGGCCCGAGCACTACGTGTGGGCCCGCCGGGTGCTGGCGGTGGTCACCACGGCCGCGCTGGTACTGCCGTTCACGTTCCCGCTGGCCCCGCCGCGGATGCTGGCCGGGACCGGCCTGGTGGACACCGCCCGGATCTACGGCCCCTCCGTCTACGGCCCCCCGTCCAGCGACCATCTGTCCAACCAGTTCGCGGCGATGCCGTCGCTGCACTTCGGCTGGGCACTGATGGTGGCGGCCGGGCTCGTCGTGGCCGCCCGCTCCCGCTGGCGCTGGCTGTGGCTGCTGCACCCGCTGGTCACCCTGCTGGTGATCGTGGGCACCGCGAACCACTACTGGCTCGACGCGATCGCCGCCACCGCCATGCTCGGTGCCGCGCTCGCCGCCATCCACCCGCCGCACCGGACGGCCGGCCCGGCCGGACGGGGCACGGACCGGCTCGCACCGCGCGGGAACGTCCTGGTGGGAGCGGGCCGATGAACGCCGCCGCCCTGATCGCCGTCGCCCTGTCCCTGGTGTCGGCCGTCGCCTACGCGCTGGCCGCCGTCGCCCAGGAACGCCTCGCCTCCCGCAGCGCCGGCACCGGACTGCTGCGACTGCTGGGCACCGGCGCCTGGTGGTCGGCGGTCGCACTGAACGCCGCCGCCGCACTGCTGCACGTCGTCGCCCTCAAGTACGGCCCGCTGACCGTGGTCCAGCCGCTCGGCGCGCTCACCCTGGTCGCGGCCGTGCCGCTCGGGGCGCGGGCGGCCGGGCGGCGGGTCACCGCGGCGGAGTGGCGCGGTACGGCGCTGACGCTGCTCGGACTCGGCGCGCTGCTGGTCACCGCCTCCGGTCCGGCGCCCGCGCGGGTGCTGACGCTGACCGAGGCGGTGGCGGTCGCCGGTACGACCGCCGCGGCGATCGGCATGCTGTCCCGGCCCGGCGCCCGTCCGGGCCTGCGGCACGCGACCGCGTCCGGTTTCGCCTCCGGGGTCGCCTCGGCGCTCACCCAGACCGTGACCGTGGCGGCCACGGACAGCTCCGAACCGGGCCTGCGCACCGAGGTGATCGTGGTCGCCGTACTGGTCGCCGCGTTCGCCGTGGGCGGGCTGCTGCTGTCGCAGACGGCCTATCGCGGCGGCCTCGGCGCCCCGCTGGCCGTGGTCACCCTCGCCAACCCGCTGGCCGCCGCCGTGATCGGCCTCACCCTGCTCGGACAGGGCCTGCGCGGCGGTCCGGCCGGTGTGCTGCTCGCTCTGGCGGGGGCGGGCCTGGCCTCCTGGGGCGTGCTGCTGCTCACCCGGATCCCGCCCGTGCCGCAGCCGGACGACGAGGACCACCCCGTGGCCGCGGTGCTGGCGCTGGAGCCGGACACGGCGGCGCCCGAACCGGCCCTGGTGCCACGGCAGCCGGAGCAGCCGGGACACCTCACCTCGCTGTGAGGAACACGGAACACGGCGAGTGAGGACGCCGATCCGACACGACGGCGGCCGGTGCGCGCGTCACCGCGCGTCCACCGGCCGCCGTCGCCGTGTTCCCGGTTGCGGCTGCCCCCCGTCGGGGCCCGCTCAGTTCCAGCCCCGCGAGTCCTGCTTGAGGGCGGTGTCGACGGTCAGGGCCGTCGCCACCACGAGGCTCAGCAGCGGCTCGGGCAGCTGGTAGTGGATCTGCAGGACGTAGTTGTCCGCGGACGTGAACAGCGTCTTGGCGAGGCCCTCCCAGGTCTTGGTGATCCGGGCGACCTCGTTGTCCGCGTGGTCGACGATCGCGAAGTTCCACGCCCGCCAGTTCTCCGCCTTGATCGCGCCGACCTGCTGGCCGTTCACGTTCATCGCGAAGTTGATCTTCCCGATCATGTTCTGCTGGACGATCTCGCCGACCGGCGAGCCGTCCGGGCGGGTCACGATCACCCGGGACTTGAAGATCTTCGCGGGCCGGGTCAGCAGCAGCTGCGGCTGGCCGTAGGCGTCACGGATCTCCAGCTTGTGCGTCAGGAACTGGTCCCAGCTGGAGACGAACCGGAAGATCTTGCGCAGTACGCCCTGGCCGACCTCGGTGACCGAGCCGAGGTCCCGGCCGTTCTGATCCATGACCTTGTACTCGTTGGTCACCTCGATCAGCTTGGCCTTCTGGTTCACGACCAGGACGGGCTCGGTGAAGAGGGTGCCGCCGCCGGGGCCGCCGGCCGCGACCCCGGCCTGCTGCTGCACCTGCCGCTGCACCTTGGCATCGGCGGTCTGCTGCTGCGGGAAGGCGGGCTGCTGGACGGCGGCCTGCTGCGGCGGGACCTGCCCGGCCGGCTGCTGGCCCTGCTGGTTGGTGTGGTCGGTCCACTGCGTGCCGTCCCAGTAGCGCAGCGTCTGCGGCGCTCCGTGCGGATCCGGGTACCAGCCTGCAGGAGTGTTCGATTGCGTGGTCACCGGGGCACACTACCCTGATGTGACCGGTACCTGACCAGTCCGCACGGAGCGCTGTTCATCGGCCGTTCACTCCGTCACGATCGCCGGGTCGCTGACGCCGGGCAGCCCGTTCTCGACGTGCCCGGCGAAGCCGCGCAGGAACGCCGGGTCGGCGTCACAGGTGACGGTCAGGTCGTACCAGCGCCTGCTCGCCGTGAGGTCGACGGTCTGCTTCACCGTGGCCCCCGGCCGGACGCTCACCGTGAGGGGCCTGCCGCCGTAGCCGCTCGCCACCTTCAACTTCACCGTGCCGGAGCCCTTGTTGGTGCACGCCAGCTCCAGGTGGTCGCCGGCCCGCCGGGCGGTGACCTCCGGTCCCGCGGCCTTGTTACGGCCCTTGAAGACACGCTGGAAGCCGTTCGGGCCGTGCACGGTCAGGTCGTAGGAGCCGCCGGAGTAGGCCGAGTTCCAGGTGTCGGCGAGGCTCTTGCCGGCCTCGGTGGTGTAGGTCCAGGGGCCGTCGGTGCGGTTGTTCGAGGTGACGAGGAAGGCCGCGCCCGCGTGCGCCCCCGAGGCGAACGTGAGCGTGAAGGTACCGGCCGACGTGTCCGCCGAACCGTCCACCACCGGCGCGTACTTCAGCGGACGGGTGGGCCGGCTGCCCCGCTCCTGCCTGGGCAGCGAGGGGTTGGCGGGCGGCTTGGGCACGTAGTCGGGGTGCCGCTCGCGGTCCGGCGGCTGGTAGGCGGCCGTGGACGGCAGCGCGACCGGCTCGGTGTCCTTGCGGGAGAAGTCGAAGGCGCTCGTCAGGTCGCCGGTGACGGCCCGCCGCCAGGGCGAGATGTTCGGCTCGTGCACGCCGAAGCGGCGCTCGACGAACCGGATGATCGAGGTGTGGTCGAAGGTCTCGGAGCAGACGTACCCGCCCCTGCTCCACGGGGAGACCACCAGCATCGGCACGCGCTGGCCGAGCCCGTACGGGCCGGCGACATGGCTCGCGTCACCCTTGTACAGGTCGAGCGAGGGATCCACGGTCGACTTGCCCTGCGCGCCGGAGGCCGGCGGGAACGGCGGGATGACGTGGTCGAAGAAGCCGTCGTTCTCGTCGTACGTGATGAACAGCGCCGTCTTCCCCCACACCTCGGGATCCGAGGTGAGCGCGTCCAGGACCTGGGAGACGTACCAGGCGCCGTAGTTGGCGGGCCAGTTCGGGTGCTCGGTGAAGGCCTCGGGCGCCACCACCCAGGAGACCTGAGGCAGCCTGCCGGCCTTGACGTCGGCCTTCAGCCGGTCGAAGAAGCCCTCGCCCTTCGTGGCGTCGGTGCCGGTGCGGGCCTTGTCGTACAGCGGGTCGCCGGGCTTGGCGTTGCGGTACTGGTCGAAGTACAGCAGGGAGTTGTCGCCGTAGTTGCCGCGGTAGGCGTCGTCGATCCAGCCCCAGCCGCCGGCGGCGTCCAGACCGTCCCCGACGTCCTGGTAGATCTTCCAGGAGATCCCGGCCTTCTCCAGCCGCTCCGGGTACGTCGTCCAGCCGTACCCCTTCTCGTCGTTGCCGAGGACCGGGCCGCCGCCCGTGCCGTCGTTGCCGACGTACCCCGTCCACATGTAGTAGCGGTTGGGGTCGGTGGAGCCCATGAACGAGCAGTGGTAGGCGTCACACAGGGTGAAGGTGTCCGCGAGGGCGTAGTGGAACGGTATGTCCTCGCGGGTCAGGTGCGCCATGGTCGTGGCGCCCTTGGCCGGCACCCACTTGTCGTACCTGCCCCCGTTGAAGGCGGCATGCGTGTCCTGCCAGCCGTGCGGAAGGTCCTGGAGGAAGGCCAGGCCCAGGTCGTCGGCGTCCGGGTGGAAGGGCAGGACGTCCTTCGTGCCGTCGGACTGCTTCCAGACGGAGCGCCCGTTCTGCGTGACGGAACGGGGGTCCCCGAAGCCCCGGACCCCGCGCAGCGACCCGAAGTAGTGGTCGAAGGACCGGTTCTCCTGCATCAGGACGACGATGTGCTCGACATCCTCGACCGTCCCGGTGCGGTAGTGGGCGGGCAGGGCGGCCGCACGCTGGATGCTGCTGGACAGCGCGGTGAACGCCGTGGTGGCGCCCGCGAGTTGAAGGAATCGGCGCCGGTTGACGTCGGGCATGGGTGAGGAACCTCTCATCCTGGTACGCAGGCTCGGTACATGAGGAAACATGCGCGGAGCGAGTGTTCCAAGAGCACCAAACGTCAGGGAAGGGTCTGGTGGCGCCCGTGTGAAAGTCCACGGTACATGTGGTGCAGCTGCGCACAGGGAGTACGGCCCACCAGACGGTTTCCGCAGGTCCACGCGATGACGCATGGAATGTGGACCTCGACTTGTCCGGATAGGAGATCGTTCATTCGCTGCCCGGCGCCGGCGCGCCGCGCCGCGCGGACACGGACCGCCCGGCCGGGGGCACGAGCGGATCCGCGGCGCGCGGCGCGGGGCCGACGGTGTCAGCTGGTCAGGTACGCCTCCACCTCACTGAACTGTCCGGCCGGCCAGCCCGTGTTGGCGCTGACCGTCAGGCGCAGGTAGCGCAGGTTCGTCCCGCTCGGCAGGGACACGGTCGCGGTGTTGCCGGTGGCCGGATCGAACCGGTAGCCCTGCGAGCCGACGACGGCGGAGTAGCCCGATCCGTCGGTGCTGCCGAGCACGGTGACGGTCTGGGTGCGGGCGCCCCACGCCGCGGACGGCGGCAGCTTCAGCACCAGCCGGCGCACCGCGTAGGGCGAGCCGAGGTCGACCGTCCAGGACTGCGGGAAGGCGTTGTTCGTCGACTCCCAGTAGGTGCCCGCGTCCCCGTCGTCCGCCTTGCCGGGGGTGTAGACGTCCTGGGAGCCGGTCGCGGTGGCCGGGCGGCCCTTGGCCAGGTTGCGGTTCGGGTCGGGCGCGGGGTTGCCCTGGCCGGGCTGCGGCCAGGTCGAACAGTCCGACCAGGTGCCGGCCCAGCCGGAGTTGCCGCCGCCGTCGTTCAGGGCGAACGATCCGGAGTTCGCCGGGTAGGGGCAGTTGTAGACGCCGGCGGAGCCGACCTGGGTGGCGGTGACGTTCTTGAAGGTGGCCGCGCCCTGCGTCTCCGCCTGGACCACGACCGTTCCCGTGTTCCTCACGATCGCACCGTCCACGGTGACGTTGCGGACCGGATGGCCCTGCCCGCCGCCGGAGACGAACTCGAACGCGCTGTACGGGCTGTCGGTGATCGTGGTGCGGGTGATGTCGACGGTGGCGTCGACCGCGCTGTCGTAGGAGTCCACGCGCAGGGCGCCCATCGGGTGGTTCCAGTTGGGGTTCATCGCGCCGGCGCGCACCAGCGTGTTGCCGTCGACGGTGATCGTGCCGGCGAGGGGGCTGAAGGGGTCCATGAACTTCTGGTTGGAGATGGCGATACCGCTGCCGAGGGCGTTGGTGTCGGAGATCAGGTTGTTCTTCACCGCGATGTCGGTGCCGCCGTAGATCGCGATGCCGTTGGCCAGGTTGGGCTGCGAGACGGTGTTGTTCTCGAAGCTGGAGTTCGTGTCCGGCGCGTACAGCGACCACATGGCGAGCGAGTCGTCGCCCTGGTTGCGCAGGAAGTTGTTGCGGACGCGGACGCCCTTGGCGGTGCCGTTGAGGTTGATGCCGTCGGCGGTGGTGTCGAGGATGCGGTTGTTCTCGACGACGAGGTTGTCGTTGGTGCCGGTCAGCCACATCCCGCACTTCATGTGCTGGATCCACATGCCGGAGACGGAGGAGTCCGGGCCGAGGGAGCCGTTGACGAAGTTGTCCGGGCTGGAGTCGACGCGCTCGGTGACCTCGCCGATGACCGCGAAGTCCTTGACGTGGACGTTCCCCGAGGATCCGGACTGGTCGACGAACCGTGAGGTGTGCACGACGGAGTACCAGTTGCCGGCGCCCTGCAGCGTCACGTTCTGCACGCCGCTGAGCGACGAGGTGAGCTTGTAGTCGCCCGGCGGGATCCAGACCGTCCCGCCCTGGGCCGCGGCGATGGCGTCCCGGAACGCCTGGGTGGAGTCCCCGGCGCCGCCGGGGTCGGCGCCCTCGGAGACGACGGACACCGAGCCGGCCGGCTGGGTGGCGGCCGCGGCGACCTGCTCGAAATCGGCGACGTCGACGGTGACCTGGGTGCCGGTCGACTCGACGGCGATCTTGTCACCGGCCTGGACGTTCCGCCCCAGCAGCAGCCGGGTGTCGTCGAAGAAGTGGTGCGTCCTGGAGCCGGGGATCCAGCCGGTGTCGACGTACGAGTACTTCGACGTCACCGGGAGGGCCTTGGCGAGCTTGCTACCGTTGACGTACACGTTCAGCGAACCGGACTGCCCGTCCGGGACGCTGTATGCGATGTTCACCGCATTGGATGCACGCGGCACGGTGAACTCCACGCGCTGACCGGACGTCAGCCGGACGGCCTGCCGTCCGGAGGCCTCCGAGGCCAGGGAGCCCTGCGTGTAGTCGGGGCCGATCTTCGTACCGGTGGTGCTCGCCGACTCGGCCTCGACCGAGGTGAAGGGGAGGGAGGCGCCCGCCGTGGCCGCGTGCGCGGCGGGGGCGAGGGTGCCGAGCATGCCGGCGGCGAGGGCGACCGTCGCCCCGATGACTGGCATGCACCTGAGATGTCGGGCCGTGCTCCTGTGCATGTGCCGATCCCTTCGTGGTGGGGGTGGGTGGACAGCGAGGTGCGTACGACGCGGCTCAGGCGCGCAGCCAGGCCGCCGTGTCCTGGGGCAGCCGGCCCGCCTCGTCCAGTGGTCCGCTGCTCAGCAGGAGTCGGGAGTGCGCGGGCAGATCGGCGGGCGCGGGAGCGAGGTTGACCACGCACAGCGCGCCGTCCGCGCGGGAGAAGGCGAGGACGCCGTCGGCGGCGGAGAGCCAGGCCAGGGGGCCGTCGCCGAAGTGCGGGCGGAGAGCGATGGCGGTGCGGTAGAGGGAGAGCATGGAGTCGGCGTTCTGCTGCTGACGGTCGACTGCATACGAGGGCCAGTCGACGGGCTGCGGTAGCCACGGCTCCTGCTGTGAACCGAATCCCGCATACGGCATACCGTCGACCCACGGCAGCGGCACCCGGCAGCCGTCCCGGCCGGGGTCGACACCATCCGATCGGAAGTACATCGGATCCTGTATGCGGTCGACCGGAATCTCGGCCTCCGGCAGCCCCAGTTCCTCCCCCTGGTACAGGTACACCGCCCCCGGCAACGCCAGCGACAGCAGGGCGGCCGCTCGCGCCCTGCGGGTGCCGAGGGCCAGGTCCGTCGGGGTGCCGAAGGCCTTGGTGGCGAAGTCGAAACCGGTGTCCTCGCGGCCGTACCGGGTGACCGTGCGGGTGACGTCGTGGTTGCACAGCACCCAGGTGGCCGGGGCGCCGACGGGGGCGTGCTCGGCGAGGGTGGTGTCGATCGACGCGCGGAGCCGTTCGGCGTCCCACGGGCAGGACAGGAAGGAGAAGTTGAAGGCGGTGTGGAGTTCGTCGGGGCGCAGATAGCGGGCGAAGCGTTCGGCGTCGGGGAGCCAGACCTCGCCGACGAACACGCCGTCGTACTCGTCCGCCACCCGCCGCCAGGAACGGTAGATGTCGTGGAGTTCGTCGCGGTCGACGAACGGGTGCGGGACCGGGTCCGAGGCGAGGCCCGGCAGCTCCGGGTCCTTGGCGAGCAGGGCGGCGGAGTCGATGCGGACGCCGGCCACGCCCCGCTCGAACCAGAACCGCAGGACGTCCTCGTGCTCCTGCCGGACCGCCGGGTGGGCCCAGTTGAGGTCCGGCTGCTCGGGGGTGAACAGGTGCAGGTACCAGTCGCCGTCGGGCAGGCGTGTCCACACCGGCTCGGTGGAGCCGGCGAACTGCGACGGCCAGTCGTTGGGCGGGAGTTCGCCGTGCTCGCCGCGACCGGACCGGAAGTGGAACAGCTCGCGCTCCGGGCTGCCCGGCCCGGCGGCGAGCGCGGCCCGGAACCACGGGTGCCGGTCGGAGACGTGGTTGGGCACGATGTCGACGATGGTCCGGATCCCCAGCTCGCGCGCCTCGGCGATGAGCTTCTCCGCCTCGGCGAGGGTGCCGAAGGCCGGGTCGATGGTCCGGTAGTCGGCGACGTCGTAACCGCCGTCCTTCATCGGCGACAGGTACCAGGGGCTGAACCACAGTGCGTGCACACCCAGTTCGGCGAGGTACGGCAGCCGCGCGCGGACGCCCGCCAGGTCTCCGGTGCCGTCGCCGTCACCGTCCGCGAAGCTGCGGACGTACACCTGGTAGATGACGGCGGAGCGCCACCAGTCGCGGTCCTTGAAGGCATGGGTGGGCTGTCCCACGGAGCGTGACCTTTCTGTGAGGCGGTGCGGTGGCGTCAGCCCTTGGTGCTGCCCGCGCTGATCCCGGCGATGATGTGCCGCTGGAAGACGAGGAACAGCGCCACCATCGGGATGCTGGCGATCACCATCGCGGCGATGAGCACGGTGAGCTGGATGTTCTGCGACAGCTGGACGAGGGCCACGCTGATCGGCTGCTCGTCGGTGTCGGAGAAGACCATCAGCGGCCACAGGAAGTCCTGCCAGACGGCGACCAGTGCGAAGATCGACACCACGCCCAGCACCGGCCGGGACATGGGCAGCACGACCGACCACAGGGTGCGCAGCTTTCCGGCGCCGTCGATCTCGGCGGCCTCCAGCACGTCGCGGGGCAACTGGTCGAAGAACCGTTTGAGCAGGTAGAGGTTGAAGGCGTTGGCGACGGCCGGCAGCCAGATGCCGAGGGGGCTGTTGAGCAGGCTGGTGTGGATCAGCGGCAGGTCGGCGACCGTCAGGTACTTGGGTACAACCAGGGCCTGGGCCGGAACCATCAAGGTGGCGAGGATGCCGCCGAGGATCACCTTGCCGAAGGCCGGTCTCAGCTTCGACAGGGCGTAGGCGGCGGCCGTGCAGAACACCAGCTGGAACGCCCAGGCACCGGCCGCCTGCACCAGCGTGTTCCCCAGGTGCTGCGGCAGCTGCATCAGGTCCCAGGCGTCGGTGTAGCCGCCGAGGTGCCAGTGCCGCGGTATCAGGGTGGGCGGGGTCCGGGCCACCTCGTCCGGGGACTTCATCGCGCCGGTCACCATCCAGTAGACGGGGAAGATGAAGGCGAGCGCGAAGAGGACGACCACGGCCCCGAAGACGGTCCAGTAGAGCGCCTTTCCACGGGGGCGGGCGAGGGTGGCCGGGGAGATCAGGGTCCGGGTGGCGCTGCTCATGCGGTGTCCCCCTCGGTGCGGGTGAGCCGCAGATAGACGGCGGAGAAGGCGCCGAGCAGCACGAGGAGCATGACGCTGAGGGCGCAGGCGCCGCCGAAGTCGTTGTAGAGGAAGGCGTACTTGTAGATGAGGTAGAGCACGGTCACCGTGGCGTTCTCCGGGCCGCCGCCGGTGATGACGAACGGTTCGGTGAACACCTGCATGGTGGCGATGATCTGAAGGAGGATCAGCATCAGGATCACGAACCGGGTCTGCGGGACGGTGACGTGCCGGATGCGCTGGAGCAGGTTCGCGCCGTCCAGTTCGGCGGCCTCGTACAGCTCGCCCGGGATGGACTGCAGGGCGGCGAGGTAGATGAGGACGGTCCCGCCCAGGTTGGCCCACGTGGCCACGACGACCAGGGAGACCAGGGCGGTGTCGGTGCCGTTGGACCAGTTCGAGGTCGGCAGGTGCAGGAAGCGCAGCGTCTCGTTGGCGAGGCCGGCCCCGGGGTCGTAGAACCACTTCCACAGCAGGGCGCTGACCACCGGCGGGATCATCACCGGCAGATAGACCACGACCCGGAAGAACGCCTTGGCGTGCCGGAGTTCGTTGAGGACGAGGGCCAGGACGAACGGGACGGCGAAGCCGACGAGCAGGGCCAGCAGGGTGAAGGTGAGGGTGTTGCGCCAGGCCGCCGCGAATTCCGGGTCGTGCAGGACGCGGGTGAAGTTGGCGGTGCCGGCCCACTGGGGGTCCGAGCCGGGCGTGTACTTCTGGAAGGCGATGACGACCGCGCGGATCGCCGGGTACCAGGAGAACAGGGCGAAGCAGACCAGGCCGCCGAGGAGGAAGCCGTAGGCGCGGGCCTGGTCGGCGAGGCGGCGCCGCCTCCGGTCCCCTGCCGGGGGCGGCGCCGGGTCGGGGTGGACGGCGGCCGTCGCCACGGGCCGCCGTTCGGCCGTCTTCGTCATGGCGGTCAGCTCCGGGCCAGGATGCTGTCGATCTTGCCGGACGCGTCCTCGAGGAGCTGGTCGATGTCGGCGTCCTTCTTGGTGAGGACGGCGGAGACGGCGCCGTCGAGCACCGAGTAGATCTGCTGGGCGTCCGGCGGCTCGATCTTCATCTGCAGCTGCTGGTTGCCGTCGAGGAAGGGCTGGTAGTTCTCCACGGGGACGTTGGCGTTGGCCTTCTTGACCTGCTGGTCCTTGGCGTCGGCGGCGCCGGTGAACAGGCGGGGTTCGGGCAGGCCGACGGGGGCGTCGTTCTTCTTGGCGCGGGCGTAGTCGCCGAGGAAGCCGGCTCCGGGGGTGAGGAACATGTGGTCCAGCCACCTCAGGCCGGCGCGGATCTGGGCGGGCGTGTCGTGCTTGGCGAACATGTAGCCGTCGCCGCCGATGAGGGTGCCCTTGCCGCCGGGCATCGGGCCGATGGCGATGTCGTCGTAGTCCGCGCCCTTCTCCTTGACCAGGATCGGGATGTTGTCGGGAGCGGCGAGGTACATGCCGAGCCTGCCCGAACCCATCATCTGCTGCGCGTCGTTGATGACGAGGAGCTGCCTGCTGCCCATGGAGTTGTCGGTCCACCGCATGTCGTGCAGGTTCTGCAGGACGGCGTGGCCCTCCGGGGTGTCGATGGTGGCCTTCTTGCCGTCGGGGCCGACGACGTCGCCGCCCTGTGAGTAGAGCTCGGCGGTGTAGTGCCAGCCGCCCTGGTTCTGGGCGCTGTAGTCGGCGTAGCCGACGGTGCCGCCGCCGAGGGCGGCGATCTTCTTGGCGTCGGCGCGGACCTCGTCCCAGGTGGTGGGGGGCTTGTCGGGGTCGAGGCCGGCCTTCCGGAACAGTGTGCGGTTGTAGATCAACCCCATGCTGTATCCGGTACGCGGTATGCCGTAGACCTTTCCGTCGACGGTGTAGATGTCCCGCAGCTGCTTCTGGATGCTGTCGTAGGACTTCAGTTCCTTCAGGTAGGGCGTGAGGTCGGCCGCCTGGTGGATGTCCACGACGTGCCGGGCGTCGGTGAAGTACGCGTAGAAGACGTCCTCCATCTGGCCGCCGGCGAGCTTGGCGTCGAAGGTCTTCGGGTCCTGGCAGGGGAAGGCGTCGTGCGCGACGACGTCGATGTCCGGGTTCCGCTTCTCGAAGGCGGCCACGTCCTCGTCGAAGAACGCGCGGTCGGTCCTGGCGCTCTTCGGCGGTTCGCAGTTGACGGTGATGCGGGTCTTCCCGCCCGCCGAGCCGTCGTCGCCCGACCCGCAGCCGGTGGCGGCGAGGGCGAGCGAGGAACAGACGCCGATCGCGACGAAGGTGCGGCGGAACCCGGTGTGTCTCATCGGTGAACCCCTCATGGCACTTAGGGCAGGAGCGGTGGGCGTCGCACACTCAAGCACCGACGACATTGCCGCGCAATATGTCGCGTAGAATCTGTAATTATTTGACAGCCAGATGGATCTTCTCGATGTCAGTCCCGCGGAGCTTGCGCGGTGGATCCGCGCACCACCAGTTCGGGCTCGAACAGCAGCTCCTCGGCGGGTACGGAGCTGCCGCCGATCTGTACGTTCAGCAGCTCGACGGCCGCGCGGCCCATGGCCTCGATGGGCTGGCGGACGGTGGTCAGCGGGGGCTCGGTGCAGTTCATGAAGGCCGAGTCGTCGTAGCCGACGACGGAGATGCGGCCCGGGACGTCGTACCCCTTGCGGCGGGCGGCGCGGACCGCGCCGAGGGCGAGGGGGTCGGAGGCGCAGATGATGCCGGTGACCCCGCGGTCGATCAGCCGGGAGGCGGCGGCGTGCCCGCCCTCGACGGAGAAGATGGCGCGCGCGACGAACTCCTCGGGCAGGTCGCCGGCGACCGCCCGGGCGGCGGCCAGCTTGCGGGCCGAGGGCAGGTGGTCGGCGGGGCCCAGGACCAGCCCGATCCGCTCATGGCCGAGGGAGGCCAGATGACGCCAGGCCTGCTCGACGGCGACCGCGTCGTCGCAGGACACGCCCGGGAAACCGAGGTGCTCGATGGCCGCGTTGACCAGCACGACCGGGATGTTGCGCTCGGCCAGCAGCCGGTAGTGGTCGTGCGGTGCGTCGGCCTGGGCGTACAGGCCGCCGGCGAAGACGACACCGGAGACCTGCTGCTGCAGCAGCAGCTCGACGTAGTCCGCCTCGGAGACGCCGCCCTTGGTCTGCGTGCACAGCACCGGGGTGAGTCCCAGTTGGGCGAGCGCACCGCCGATGACTTCGGCGAACGCCGGGAAGATCGGGTTCTGCAGCTCGGGCAGGACCAGCCCGACCAGCCGGGCGCGCTCTCCGCGCAGCTGGGTGGGGCGCTCGTAGCCGAGGACGTCGAGCGCCGTCAGCACCGCCTGCCGGGTGGCGTCGGAGACCCCGGGTTTGCCGTTGAGCACCCGGCTGACCGTGGCCTCACTGACCCCGACCTTCTTGGCCACTTCCGCAAGTCGTCGCGTCATGAACGCAAGCGTAGCGCAAGATATGCAAGCTGCTTGCGTAAGGGGGACGTGAGGCACCCGTCCGGGTGAAAGGGGAGGGGCCGTTCCGACCCGGCGCCGCCGGCGACCTGAACGCCGGCGGTGCCGGGTCAGCCCTCGGGGGTGGGAACGACCGAGAGGTGCGTGCTCGTGGGGCGCGGGCGGCGCGTACGGCGGGCGGGCGCGGCGGACCGGCGGGCGTCGCGCAGCACCATCGTCAGGCGCCGGTAGCCGAGCTCCCGCAGGGTCTGCGGCGTCTCGTCCACGATCCGGCACTCGGTGGGGCCCCGGCGCGGGTCGGGGTGGAGCAGCAGCCGGACGGCTCCGTCGAGGCGGGTCGCGGCCTCGCCGACGGCCCGGATCCAGTGCGGCAGGCCCTGCCGGAAGGCGGCCTCCATGAGCGGGTCCTGGGTGACGTCCCTGCGGACCGCCTGGAGTTCGGGGTCATGGCCGTACGCCTCCAGGGCCGCCCCGAGCTGCGCCAGCATCGGCAGGCACCAGCCCGCCTCGTGCTCGCCGAGGATCTCGGCCGCGTCCGGGTGGAACAGGACGAACCGGAGGAAGTTCTCGCCGGGCATGGCCGACGGGTGCGGGCGCATGCCACGGAAGAGCGTTCCGAAGGCGCCGTTGGCCATCACCACGTTCCAGCGGTGGTCCACGACCAGGGACGGCAGAGGGAGGGACTCCAGCAGCGCGGCGTAGTCCTGCAGGTAGGCCCGGGTCGCGCAGCTCTCGGGGACGGGCCGCGATACCGGCCGCCGCCCTCCTGCCTGATGTGCCATCGGGAGGTCACCCCTCTTGCCTCTGCCGCCTTCACGCGGCGATGCGATCCTGCTGTCCGGAGCCGACCGATGTCAACTATCGTGGCATTTCATGCCGGTTGACGGCTGAAATTCGCCACAGTTGTGGCGAGACCTGGATGGGAGTTCGAGACACCCGCTACTCTCCGGGAAGTTCACGGCGATCGCCGGTGAGACGCACAGACACACCTGTTGCCCTCGAAGAGACGTAGGAGTTCTGTCGGTGACGGATGGCTACGAGGATCCGGGCGCCACGGCGACCGCCCAGCTGCCGGCCGTCGTCGCTCGCGTCACCGCGCTCGCCGACCGGCTCGGCGTGCCGCAGGCCGAGGTGGTCGACACCGGGCGGCTCTCCGTCGCCTGCGGTGTCCCCGAGCCGGTGGTCAAGGCGCTGCTGAGCGGGCGGCCGGCCGGCGAACCGGACGTCCAGGCACGCTTCCTGCAGCGCCTGGACCTGCTGCGCCGCACCAGGCTGAAGCCCAACGGCCGCAAGTACACCCAGCAGGAGATCGCCGACGGCGCGGGCATGTCCCGGCAGCAGGCCGGCGCCCTGATCAACGGCGACCGGCGGCCCACCATGGAGCACTGCGACGCGCTGCAGCGCTTCTTCCGGGTGCACGCCGGCTTCCTCACCGCCGAGGACACCGAGGCGCTGGCCGGTGCGCTGCAGCGCACCGAGCAGGAGCTGCTGCAGAGGCTCGCCGACCGGGAGCGGGCAGCGGCCGAGGCCGTCGAGGATCCGCTGGAGCGGCTGCTGCAGGACCACGGCGTGCGCGGTATCGCCTGGCGAGCCGCGCAGTTGCCCACCGACCAGCACCGGGACAAGGTCGCGGAGTGGCTCGACATGCTCCTGGAAAGCGTCAAGCGACCCGAGTCGTGAGCCGGGGGAGGACTGTGGGCATCGGCAGGGACATGCGCCGGCTGTGCAACGAGCTGGTGGGCGGGCTGAGCCTGCCCGCACCGGCACCGCCGCGCGAACTGTACGGCACGCTGTGCGAGGCGATGAGCCGGCGCCGCGGACGCCCGGTGCAGTTCCGTACGGCCGCCTTCCCGCCCGGCACCGCGAGCGGGCTGTGGCTGGACCTGACCGACCGCGATCTCGTCGTCGTCGAGGAACGCACCGCCCCCGACCACCAGTTGGTGATCCTGGGACACGAGCTGTGGCACATGCAGGCGGACCACTCCGGTCACCACGTGGACGGGGTCGGGGTCGCCACCCGGCTGCTGCACGACGACACCGACCAGGCGGCGCTGCAGGAGACGGTGCACCGGGTCGCGGCCCGGACCCGCTTCGACCTCGCCGAGGAACGGCAGGCCGAGACCTTCGGCCTGCTCCTGGCCAGCAAGTGCCGCACCTGGCTGGCCGGCTCGGCCCTGCGCGGCCCGGTCCAGCGCGACGGCGTGGCCGGCCGCATCGAGGCGTCCCTGGGCTACCCGGGCCCGCAGGGCTGACGCCCGGCCGGGCCACCCGGCCGCCCCTCGGCCCGACCGAGCCGGTCCGGCCGACTCCTGGGAGCGGCCGAGCCGTTCCGTCCGGCCGGGCACCGGCGGGCGCCGGGGCGACCCCTGTCCGGGGGGACTCCGCGGCGCGGGCGAGCGCGGACCGACCCCGGCCCAGCCCCTGCTCCCCGGCCCCTCGTCCCCCGCTCGGCACGCGCTCTCCAGCTGCTCCCCCGGGTGTTCCGCCTCCGCCGAGCGGGCCGAGCGGCGCGGATCGCAGGGGCGTTGTCAGTGGTGGGCGGCAAGCTGGTGGGTGCGCCGCAGGGCGTGTGACCGCGTTGCCTACTCGGGGAGAGCCGACCGATGCCCACCGCCGTACTGACCGACCGTGAGCGCACCGCCGTACAGGCCTACCTTCGGCTGCTGCACACGGTGCGTGCCGCCTTCGACGGGCCACCGGACGCGGCCCGGCCCGCGGTGGTCCCACCCGCCGTGCTCGCCGAGGCGGAGCAGGCCCTGGCGCGGGCCGGACTCGCGGGCAACGAGGAGGAGTTCTTCCGGCTGCTGCGCGACTGGTGCCCGCCCGCCTGAGCGGCCGGGCCGGACCCGCCCGCCGTCGGGTCAGGGGTGCGGTACGACGACGGCGGTGGTCACCAGCCCGTCACGTACGGCCCAGCGACCGGAGAAGGTCCGCAGCCGGCGGCCGCCGACCACCGGCCCGGGGACGAGGAGTTCGGCGCTCAGGGTGCCGCGCCGCTCCTCCCCCGGGCCCGGGAGGAGGGTGATGTCGGCCTCGGTGAAATCCAGCCACTTCCGGGTGAGCGGGAACCACGCCTTGTACACCGACTCCTTGGCGCTGAACAGGATCCGGTCCCAGTGCAGGGCGGGCCGCTCCGCGGCGAGCCGGGCCAGCCGCTCGGCCTCGGCGGGCAGGCTCACCGAGGGGGCGACGCCCGTCGGCAGCGGTCCGTGCGGTTCGGCGTCGATGCCGAGGGAGAGCAGATCGGTGGCGCGGACCAGTGCGGCGGCGCAGTAGCCGTCGCAGTGGGTCATGCTGCCGACCAGGCCGGCCGGCCAGCGGGGGGCGCCCCGCTCGCCGTTGACGACGGGCTGCGCGGGCACGCCGAGCTTCTCCATGGCGCGCCGGGCGCAGCCGCGCACGGCGGCGAACTCGCGGCGACGCTTGGCCACCGCACGCGCCACGAGCGCCTCCTCCTGCGGGTGGAGCGGCGCTTCCCACAGCGGGTCGTCACGGTGTGCCTCCACGGCCACGACCGACTCCGGGAGCAGCTCCTCGATCACCGGCTTCGACCTCCATCGGCAGGATGCGGCGCGGCCTTCCCGGGGGTTCCGGGCGCCTTCGCCACTCGCGGGGGTATCCCACGGAGACCTCGGTGAAGCGGACTCCGTCGCGCCAGGTGGTGCGCGGGATGTGCAGATGTCCGTAGACCATCGTGGCGACGCGGAACCGGCGGTGCCAGTCGGCGGTCAGCTCGGTGCCGCACCACATGGCGAACTCGGGGTGCCGCAGGATCTCGGTGGGGTGGCGGTCCAGCGGGTAGTGGGCCGCCAGCACGGTCGGCAGGCCGGCGGGCAGCGCGGCGAGCCTGCGCTCGGTCTCGGCGACCCGGGCCCGGCACCAGTCCTCACGGGTCGGGTAGGGATCGGGGTGCAGCAGGTACTCGTCGGTGCAGACGATCCCCGTGTTCTCGGCGTAGGCCAGGCCCTCGGCCTTGCTGGTGCAGCCGGCCGGCAGGAACGAGTAGTCGTACAGGAGGAACAGCGGGGCGACGACGGCCGGCCCGCCGGGACCGTGCCACACGGGATAAGGGTCCTCGGGGGTGATCACGCCCAACTCACGGCAGACGTCCACCAGATGCTCGTAGCGGGCGACGCCGCGCAGGGTGACGCTGTCGCTCGGGTGGGTCCACAGGTCGTGGTTGCCGGGCGCCCACAGCACGGTGCGGAAGCGGCCGGCGAGCGTGGCGAGGGTCCAGCGGATGTCGTCGACGGTCTCCGCGACGTCACCGGCCACGATCAGCCAGTCGTCGTCGCTGTCGGGGTACATGCCCTCGACCAGGGCCCGGTTCTCCCGGTAGCCGATGTGCAGGTCGCTGATGGCCCACAGCTGTCCGGCCCCGGCCGTCGCATCCACCCCGCGCCCCTCTCGATCATCAGCCGTCCGCACCACGAGAACACATTCACGCAGCCCGGACAAGAGGCCTCCCGGCCGCGTGTCGACACCCCGGCGCACCCGCCTGCCGTACCCGCGGATCCGTAACATCCGCGTTGCACGCACGGGCCCTTGAAAGCCGTATGATCGCCCCAACACCAACGCCCTCACCTCCCTTCCCACAGGGCCGTTCGGTGTCCCTTCCTCCTTCCTGCCCGGGCACGGGCCGCTGCGCCCTGCCCGAAAACCCCCGAAAGGCGGCCTGCATGCTCTCTCGCGTACGCGTCTGGCTCAACCGCACGTACGCGGAGAACGTGTTCTTCATGGATCAGCTGCGCAGAAACCCCAGCGACCGCGCGGTGGAGATCCATGCCACGCACGGCGATCCCGACTCCCCCGTGCTGGCCGCCGCCGACACCGCCGAACTGGAGCCGGACGGGCTGTCCCCGGCCGCGTACGTCGAGTACGCCCTCGACCAGTGCGCGCGGCGCGGCATCGACGTGTTCGTGCCCCGGCTGCACCAGGCCGCGATCGTGGCGCACCGCGCCGAGTTCACGGCGGCCGGTACGGCGCTGCTGGCGCCGACGCCGCAGGCGGTGGCCGTCTTCGAGGACAAGGCGACCGCCTACGAGGCGGTCCGCTCGGTCGGGGTACCCGTTCCGCCGTGGTGGCGGGTGCGGACGGCCGACGAACTCCTGGACGCCGTCGAGGAGTTGGAGGACGCCGGGCACCGGGCGTGCTTCAAGCCGGCGGCCGGCGCGGGCGGGGTCGGGTTCCGGATGATCACACGCTCCCCCTTCTCGCTGGCCGGCCTCGCGGGCTTCCCGGGCCCCTACGTCCAGCTCGACCTGGTCGTCGAGGCGCTGCGCCAGGCCGAGGAGCCGGTGGACTGGCTGGTGATGCCGCGCCTGGAGCAGCCCGAGGTGTCCGTGGACTGCCTGACCGGCACGGACAACCGGGTGCGGCTCGCGGTCGGCCGCACCAAGAACGGCCGCCGCCGGGGATTCACCCTGGACGAGCGATGGCTGGCGCCGGCCCGGCTGGTCGCGGAGGGGTTCGGGCTGCACCACCTGTCCAACGTCCAGTTCCGGATGCTCGGCGACCGCCCGGTGCTCCTCGACGTCAACACGCGGCCCGCCGGAGGGCTGCATCAGCTGTCGCTCTGCGGGGTGAACGCGCCGTGGGCCGCAGTGCAGTTGGCACTGGGCGAGGATCCCGGAGTGATCGAACCGCCGTTCCTGGGGCAGGACTACACGGTGGTGTCGGGGCCGCGTCCGCTGCTGACCGCGTCGCTGCCGCAGCAGCGGGTGGCCGGCGAGGTGCTGCTGCCGGCGGTTCCGGCACCCCAGGGCAGGGCGGAGACGGCCGGGGCGGCGCAGGCACTGCCGCTCTAGACGCGGTCCCGCGCCGGCTCCCGGCCGTCACCGGGCGCCCGTCAGCGGTGCTGCCCGATCCGGTCGACCACCTGCAGTTCCCGCAGCGTCCTGGTCTCGTAGTAGAAGCCGGTCTGCTTCCACTCGCCGTGCACCTTCTTCGGGACGCTTCCCTCGGTGCGCAGGCCCATGTAGTCGTACGTCGTGCGGTCGAAGAGGAACGTGAAGGACGACTCGGGGTAGGAGACCCCGACGACCTTCCGCCCGGCGACGTCCGTGGCCCCCCGGTCCAGGCGGATCCGGGGCAGCTTCGACAGCATCTCGAAGGCGGCGGCCTGCAGGCCGGGGGGCATCACCCGCGGCCCCATCATGAGCATGCAGCCCTCGAAGAACACCCGCAGGTCGCGATGGGGATCGTCCGGTTCGCTTCCCCGGAACCGCGCCAGGAGCCGGTCGGGGTCCGTCGGCATCTTCTGCAGCTTGGCGTAGACGGTGGGAGGCCACACCACCTCGTGCGGGCCGAGCGGAGGATCGTGGTGGACCTTCCCGTACTCCTCACGCAGGGACGGCTTCGACCCGTCCACCGACATCCAGCTCTCGTCGGTCCACGTCCGGGTCCGCCCGCCCTTCACCGGCGTCCGCCGGATGAACGTCCGGGTGTAGAAGTACTGGTCGTCGCGCGGCACCGGCAGGGTGCTGCCCGCGGCGCGCGTCCGGTCGGCGGCCCGGTGCAGCACCTGTGTCGCGCTGACCGTGTCCAGCCGGGGCGCGCGGCCGTCGCCGGTGCCGTGGTCGGCTCCCCGGGTCACCACGACGGCGGCGCCCGCCGCCGCCGCGGTCAGGCCGGCCAGCGCGCCGCGGACCACGATCCGCCGGCTCGGCCGGCGCACGCCGGGGGCCGTGCCGCGGGTCTCGTCCTCGATCGCCGTGGTGAGGCGGGCCCGAGCGGCGGAACGGGCCCGGGTGGACGGCCCGCGCTCGTCGGTGCCCCACTCACGCACCCGTGTCAGTTCATCCACGGTCGGTCTCCTTCTGCGGTGCGGTCGAGGTGGCGGGGGCGGTTGCGGTCGAGGTGGCGGAGGGGGTTGCGGTCGACGTGGTGGGGCCGGTTCCCGTCGACGTGGCGGGGCCGGTACCCGTCAACGTGGCGGGGCCGGTACCCGTCGACGTGGCGGGGCCGGTACCCGTCGACGTGGCGGGGCCGGTACCCGTCGACGTGGCGGGGCCGGTACCCGTCGACGTGGCGGAGGCGGTTCCCGTCGACGTGGCGGGGCCGGTACCGGTCAACGTGGCGGGGCCGGTTCCCGTCGACGTGGCGGAGGCGGTTCCGTCGAGCGCCCGTCGCAGCCTGGCGCGTGCCCGGTGCAGACGGGAGCGCACGGTGCCGACGGGGACGCCGAGGGCCTCCGCGGCCTCCGCGTAGTCGAGTTCTCCCCAGGCGATCACCAGCAGCACGTCCCGCTGCCGGGCCGGCAGGGCGGCCAGGGCGCCGGCCAGAGCGGCGTGCGTGGCCGCGGCATCGAGCCGGTCGGTGACCGGGTCCTCGGGGCCGCCGTGCTCCGGGTGCGGGGCCAGGGACGCCATGCGTGACTGCGCCCGCAGCCGGCGGGCCTCGTCCCTGCGGTGCCGGCCGATCAGGTTGGTGGCTATCCCGTACAGCCAGGGCCGGGCGTGCGTGTGCGTCAGGTCGTAGCGCCGGCGCCGCTGGAACGCGATCACGAACGTCTCCGCCATCAGGTCGTCGGCGGTGTCGGCGCCCAGCCGTCGGGCGATGTAGCGGTGGATGTCGTCGGCGTGGCGGTCGAAGATCCCGGCGAACACGTCGGGCGTGCCCCAGGAACGTTCGATCACCGAGCTGTCGGAGCCGCCGACCGCGTCCGCTGCTGCGGCGACAGCGGCACCGGTGTCCGGCAGCAATGTCACGCCGTACCTCTGTCGTTCATTTCCGTATCCCTTCACGACCGTGTCTCGGACGCCTGTTGTTCGCCGATGCCCGCCGGGAAGTTCCACCCCGTCAAGTGATCTGCCTCACAGGGCACATGGGTCCACGGGCGACGGACGGTCGTGTCCTCTCCGCCTATGCGAGGTAGGCGAGGCCCGGGTGGACGGAGGTGTACCCCTCGAGGAGCCTGCGGGCCACGTTCACGGAGTCGACCAGCGGGTGCAGCGCGAAGGCCTTCACCGCCGCCGCACGGGATCCGGAACCGGCGGCCGACAGCACCTCGCGTTCCACCGCCTTGACCGCGCACACCAGCCCGCTCGCGTGCCCGGGCAGCGGGTCGACCGCGAACGGATGGGCGCCGTTGGCGTCGACGAGGCAGGGCACCTCGATGACGGCATCGGCGTCGAGCGCCGCGAGGGTGCTCCGGTTGCGCACGTTCAGGATCAGCGTGGCCCGCTCGTCCCGCGCGATGGCCCGCATCAACGCGAGCGCCACCTTCTCGTAGCCGCCCGAGAGGTCGTCGGCCTCGCGTTCACCGGCGCCGGCCGTCTCCCGGTTCTCGGCCATGTAGGTGGCCTCGCGCTCGGCGCGGGTGCGGTCCCAGACGTCCAGGGCGGAGACGTCCGTGCGGCAGGCCTCCTCGTAGAACAGGGCCTGCTGCTCGCGCAGGAAGGCGCCCCGGGTCTTCTCCGCCTCCTGGTAGGCGCGTACGGCTTCCCGGTTGAAGTAGTAGTAGTGCAGGTACTCGTTGGGGATCGCGCCGAGGGACTGCAGCCAGTCGGTGCCGAAGAGCCTGCCCTCCTCGAAGGAGCCGAGCAGCACGGGGTCGGCGAGCAGGCGCGGCAGTTCGTCGCGCCCCGCAACACGCAGGCCGCGCACCCAGCCGAGGTGGTTGAGGCCGACGTAGTCGACGAAGGCCTCGCCGGGGTCGGCGCCGAGGACGCGGGCGATACGGCGGCCCAGGCCGACGGGTGAGTCGCAGATGCCGATGACGCGGTCGCCGAGGTGGCGGGACATGGCCTCGGTGACCAGACCGGCCGGGTTGGTGAAGTTGATGACCCAGGCGTCCGGGGCGAGGCGGGCCACGCGCCGGGCGATGTCGACGGCGACGGGGACGGTCCGCAGACCGTAGGCGATCCCGCCGGCGCCGACGGTCTCCTGGCCGAGGACTCCCTGCTCGAGTGCCACCCGTTCGTCGTCCGCGCGGCCCGCGAGGCCGCCGACGCGGATCGCGGAGAAGACGAAGTCGGCGCCGTGCAGCGCCTCGTCGAGGTCGGTGGTGGCGGTGACGGTGGGGGCGTCCGGGATGCCCGCTGCCTGTTCCGCCAGTACACGGGTTACCGCATACAGTCGACGGTCGTCGAGATCCTGCAGCACGACTTCCGTCACCCGCCCGTCGGCGCGGTCGGTCAGCAGCGCACCGTATACAAGCGGCACCCGGAACCCGCCGCCACCCAGAATCGTCAGCTTCACCTCTGCACCCTTCCCGAGTCTTTGCCACCCACCACCTCGACCCCGCCGCGCTGCCGCTGCCGCTGCCGCTGCAGCAGCGGCAGCGGCAGCGCGGCGCGGACCGGACGGCCGGGGCCACCGGCGCGTACGCCACCACCACGTCCAGGCCCGGGTCCGGTCCCCGGGACCGCGGACCTCGGTCGAGGTGCCGCGCCCAGGTCCCGCGCCGCGGCCTGGCTCGAGATGCCGGTCAAGCCTGCCATGATCGCGGCGAGCGACACGGCCGGGCAGCGCAAGAGGACACCGTCGGACCCGCGGGTCGACGACCGGCCCGACGCGACCCGCCGGCGCGTTCCTCGACCTGGCGCGCCGTGGTCATCGAGTCCCCGCCGGATCTTCAGGGGCACTTCATCCGGGAGTTGCGGGGCCACGCGATCCTGCGGCACGTGAGCGACGGAACACCGGGCGGGCGCCTGGGCGCAGGGCCGTACACAGGCGGTGTCGCCGCGTCCGGCCGTCGCCGGGTGTACGGCGACTTCGGAGAGCCGGTGCACCGCGGGCCGTTCGGTGCGGGCGAGGCGGCCTCCCCGGGCCGCACCTCGACGCCGGTCCGGCGCGGGCAGCGGGAGCACGCGGCTCCGGTGCGCATCCGCTGCTTCCGGCACGAGGGCATCGTCGTCACCAATCACCGGCGCCGGTGGGGCCTGGGTGGGCTGACGGGCACGTGGGAGCTGTCGCTGGCCGACGGCCGCACGCTGACCGCGCCCGCCGAACTGCCCGATCTGCGGCCCGGCGAGACCGCGGCCGTACCGCTGCCGCTGGAGCTGCCGAAGGACGGCGGCGAGGCGTGGCTGACCTTGCGGGTCGTGACGGCCGAGGGCCGGCCGTGGGTGCCGCCCGGCACCGAGGTGTGCGCACCCCGGATCCGGCTGCGGGCCGCCGCCGCGGTGACCGGGCGGGGCACTGACGGCCCGCCGGTGAAGACGGACGGTAGGGGACCTGTCCGGGTGCTGCCCGTCCCCGCCTCCCTGACCCGCTGACGCCGCCGCACGTGAGCGGCCCGACGGCGCGCGGGGCGCGGCGCACGGGGCGCGTCGTGCCTCACACCGTGCCGCCGAAGAAGACCCGCACCTCCCGGATGAGCCCGTCCCGCACGGTGATCGCCTCGACGTTGCGGTACCCCTCGCCGCCGCTCAGCCCGTACTCGTACTGCACGAACACGACCTCCTCGTCGGCGGCGACGAGATGCAGGATCCGCTGGTCGGTGAAGCGGTGGGCGGTGGGGAAGCAGCGCGCGAAGAACGCCTCCTTGCCGATGTGGTCGTCCTGGGGGCTGGTGAAGGTGAAGTCGTCGGCGTAGAGCGGGAGGGCCGCCTCGCGGTCCTGCGACCGGTAGTGGCGGAACGCCGCCTCGACGACGCTCGCCGGGGAACCGTTCATGCGCTGTCCGTCCTCGCGCGGCAGGGATGACCGTACGCGGCCACGATAGGCGGTGCCGGTGCCGCCCGCGGACGGTGACGCCGCGCGTCCTCACCGGCATCTCAGCGCGCACCCTCCGGTTCCGCAGGAGCGTCCCAGACACGTCGCGCACGATGCCCGGCAGTGACGGAGGTCCGAGGGAAGGCGTGTCGTAGAAGTGGCGCACGTGGCGCAGGTCCCTGGGCCGGCTGGAAGGCGGGGGCGCGGTCTGAGCGGGCCGGGGCGGCTTCAGCCGGTGAACTCCCGTGCAGGTCAAGGAGTTTCTTTGTTTCAAGTCTTGACGACCGTGGAGGCGGGGAGCACATTGTCGGCACCTTGGGAGCGCTCTCAAGCCGTCATCCGCATCCCCCATCCCGCACCCGGGAGGCATCCCCCATGAGCGAAACCCCCGGCATATCGCATACAAACAGCAGACGTTCGCATACAGGCGGCGGACTTTCGCATACAAGCGGCAGTCGTTCGCATACAGTGCACCGGCGGCGGTATTCCGTCCGCCGGATCCTCGTCGCCGCCCTCGGCACGCTGAGCCTGGCCGCCGCCCTGGCGACCGTCGGCACCCTCCCCGCCGGCGCCTCCGCGCCCGCACCTCCCTCCGGCTGGACCCAGCTCTTCGTGGACGACTTCAACGGCTCTGCCGGCTCGGGCGTGAACACGGCCAACTGGCAGTACGACACCGGGACGTCGTACCCGGGCGGCGCCGCGAACTGGGGCACCGGCGAGGTCGAGACGATGACCTCCAGCACGAACAACGTCGCGCTGGACGGCAACGGCAACCTGCTCATCACCCCGCGCCGCGACGCCTCCGGCAACTGGACCTCGGGCCGTATCGAGACCACCCGCACCGACTTCCAGCCCCCGGCCGGAGGCAAGCTCCGCGTCGAGGCCCGTGTCCAGATGCCGAACGTGACCGGCGACGCGGCCGCCGGGTACTGGCCCGCCTTCTGGATGCTGGGCGCGCCCTACCGCGGCAACTACCAGAACTGGCCGAGCGTCGGTGAGCTGGACGTGATGGAGAACGTCCAGGGCCTGAACAAGACGTGGGCCACCATGCACTGCGGCACCAACCCGGGCGGCCCCTGCAACGAGACGACGGGGCTGGGCAACTCGACCGCCTGCCCGAACACCACCTGTCAGTCGGGCTTCCACACCTACACGATGGAGTGGGACCGTTCGGTGAGCCCGGAGGCCATCCGGTTCTCCGTCGACGGCGTCACCTACCAGACGGTCACGGCGAACCAGATGGACGCCACGACCTGGGCGAACGCCACGAACCACGGTTTCTTCGTGATCCTGAACGTGGCGATGGGCGGCGGCTTCCCCGGGGCCTTCGGCGGCGGCCCGACCGGAGCCACCGAGCCCGGCCACCCCATGGCCGTGGACTATGTGCAGGTCCTGCAGTCCTCGGGCACCGGCGGCGGCACCACTCCCCCGCCGTCCGGCGACCGGGACGCCTACAGCGCCGTCCAGGCCGAGTCGTACGACAGTCAGTCGGGTGTGAGCACCGAGACGACCACGGACACCGGCGGCGGCCAGGACGTCGGTTACATCGCGAACGGCGACTGGGCGCTGTACAAGGGCGTGAAGTTCGGCTCGACGGCGGCCACCCAGTTCAATGCGCGGGTGGCGAGCGGCGCCGCGTCCGGGGTGAGCGGTCTGGTCGAGGTCCGGCTGGACAGTCGCGGCAACGCGCCGATCGGCAGTTTCGCGGTGGGCGACACGGGCGGCTGGCAGAGCTGGAGGACGGTACCGGCCAATATCAACGCGGTGACCGGCACGCACGACGTCTATCTGACGTTCACCAGCGGCCAGCCGGCCGACTTCGTGAACGTGAACTGGTTCGACTTCGGTCACTGAGCACTTGGCGGCGCCCGGGGTCGGCCGTCCCGCACGGTCGCTCCCTGGCGCCGCCGCCACGACACGGCCACGCGTTCACCCAGCCACGCGCAGTCACGCGGCCACGCGCAGTCACCCAGCCACGCGGCCACGCAATCACGCGGTCACGCGCTCACGCGGTCACGCGGCAGCTCGGCGCCGGTGCGGCCCGCACCGGACATCGAGAGACCCGCGCCTCGAAGTCCCCTCACCGCCCGCCCCGTCTCCCGGGCCCCGGCCCACGGCCTTCGGCCCCCGGCCCCAACCCCCGGCCCCAACCCCCGGCAAGGCCCCTTCAGCCCGCCCGCCCCCTTTGAGCCCATTCGGCACTGTCCGCCCCGCTCCCTCACCGCAACTCCGCCCGAAACGCCACCGGCGTCTGTCCGGTGTGCAGATGGAAGAACTTTGAGAAGTTCGCCGCGTCGGGAAAGCCCACGGCCGCCCCGACGCGGCCGATCGGCATGTCGGTGTGCGCGAGGAGGCGTTTGGCCTCCAGGACGACGCGTTTGTCGATGAATCCCTTCGGTGTCTCGCCGGTGGCCGCGCGGACTGCGCGGACGAGGGTGCGGCGGGAGTAACCGAGGGCGTCGGCGTAGGCGCTGACGCTGTGATTGGTGGCGAATCCCTGCTCCACGGCGTCACGGAACCGCGTGAAGGTGCTGTCCGTCCGCTGCCGGGAGACCTCGGCGGAACGGGCCGCGAGGTGGGCGAGGCGCAGCAGGAACGCGGTGAGGGTGTGTCTGAGGACGGCCGTGTGCAGGCTGAGCGGGAGGGTCGCGGTGTCCTCGTACTCGCGGCGCAGCTGGTCGAGGGCCGCCTGGAGCGCGGCGCGCTGGGCGGGTTCGGGGTGCAGCAGCGGCGGGAGGTCGTAGCGGTACAGGCCGGTGGCCTCGACGGTGGCGCGCGGCAGGAAGCCGGGCTGCATGGTGAGGACGGTTCCGCGGTACACGCATTCCCGGGAGAAGCGGTGGACCTGTCCGGGGCGGATCCACAGCAGGTCGCCGGCCGTGGCGTCGTACTCGGCGAAGTCGACCATGTGGCGTACGGGGCCGTCGGTGAAGAGCATGACGACGTGGAAGTCGATGCGGTGGACGCGGTCGAGCGGGGCGTCGGCGTGCCAGGTGCGGCCGGTTCCCATGGGTCCGATCTGCATGCCGACGCCGCCGACGGCCAGCTCGGCCGGGAAGGGGAAGGTTCTGATTCCGTCGCCGTCCGTGGCTGTGACTGCGTGGCCGTCCGTGGCTCCGCCGGCTGGTTGTGGCGTTCTGTCGGCCATGTCCTGTTCGCGCCGTCCGTGTTCCGTGATCGCTGTCCCAGATTCACCACAGACTGACACACCCCGACCTTCCCTCGAAAAAGTCCGACTTTTAAGTTTGAACGCGCTAGGCCAGCCTCCCGCACCGAACGAGGACTTCTTGAAGATGAGCGCACACACTTCCGAGAGCTTCGAGTGGACCGACCTTGACCGGCGAGCCGTGGACACTGCCCGTATTCTGGCGGCCGATGCGGTGCAGAAGGTGGGCAACGGGCACCCGGGCACGGCGATGAGCCTGGCACCTGCCGCGTACACGATCTTTCAAAAGGTGATGCGTCATGACCCTGCCGACCCGGAGTGGGCCGGCCGTGACCGCTTCGTCCTCTCCCCCGGCCACACCTCGCTGACCCTCTACACGCAGTTGTTCCTCGCCGGGTACGAGGTGGAGCTGGACGACCTGAAGGCGTTCCGCACCCATGGCTCGAAGACGCCGGGCCACCCCGAGTACGGGCACACCGCGGGCGTGGAGACCACCACCGGCCCGCTGGGCCAGGGTGTCGCCAACGCCGTCGGTATGGCGATGGCCGCCCGCTACGAGCGCGGCCTGTTCGACCCGGAGGCTCCCGAGGGCACCTCCCCCTTCGACCACACCGTCTGGGCGATCGTCTCCGACGGCGACCTGGAGGAGGGCGTCTCCGCCGAGGCCTCCTCGCTCGCCGGCCACCAGAAGCTCGGCAACCTGGTCTTCCTCTACGACGACAACCACATCTCCATCGAGGGCGACACCGCGACCGCCTTCTCCGAGGACGTGCTGAAGCGGTACGAGGCCTACGGCTGGCACACCCGGCGCGTCGAGCCCACCGCCGACGGCGACGTCGACGTGCCCGCCCTGTACGAGGCGCTGAGGGCCGCGCAGGACGAGACCGGGCGGCCCTCGATCGTCGCACTGCGCACGATCATCGCCTGGCCCGCCCCGAACGCGCAGAACACCGAGGCCTCCCACGGCTCCGCACTCGGCGAGGAGGAGATCGCCGCCACCAAGCGCGTCCTCGGCTTCGACCCGGAGCGGAGCTTCGAGGTCGACGACTCGGTTCTCCGGCACACCCGCCGCGCCCTGGACCGGGGCGCCGAGGCACATGCGGCCTGGGACAAGCGGATCGCCGAGTGGCGCAGCGCGCAGCCGGAGCGCGCCGAACTCTTCGAGCGGATCAGCAAGGGCGAGCTGCCCGAGGGCTGGCAGGACGCGCTGCCGGTGTTCGAGGAGGGCAAGTCGGTCGCCACGCGTGCCGCCTCCGGCAAGGTGCTGCAGGCCCTCGGACCGGTGATCCCCGAGCTGTGGGGCGGCTCCGCCGACCTGGCCGGGTCGAACAACACCACCATCGACAAGACGTCCTCCTTCCTGCCGAAGGGCAACCCGCTGCCCGAAGCCGACCCGTACGGCCGTACCGTCCACTTCGGCATCCGCGAGTTCTCCATGGCCGCGGAGATGAACGGCATCGCCCTGCACGGCAACACGCGCATCTACGGCGGCACCTTCCTCGTCTTCTCCGACTACATGCGCAACGCCGTCCGGATGTCGGCCCTGATGCAGCTGCCGGTGACGTACGTGTGGACGCACGACTCCGTCGGCCTCGGCGAGGACGGCCCCACCCACCAGCCGGTCGAGCACCTGGCCTCGCTGCGCGCGATTCCGGGCCTGAACGTCGTCCGCCCGGCCGACGCCAACGAGACCGCGATCGCCTGGGCCGAGATCCTGAAGAGGCACGCCGAGAACCCCGCCCCGCACGGGCTCGCGCTCACCCGCCAGGGCGTGCCGGTGTACGCGCCGAACGAGGACGCGGCCAAGGGCGGCTATGTGCTGCGCGAGTCGTCGACAGAGGTCCCGGAGGTGATCATCATCGCGACGGGCTCCGAGGTGCAGCTCGCCGTGGCCGCGCGGGAGCGGCTCGAGGCCGAGGGGATCGGCACGCGGGTGGTGTCGATGCCGTCCGTGGAGTGGTTCGAGGAGCAGCCCCGCGCGTACCGCGAGCGGGTGCTGCCGCCTGCCGTGAGGGCCCGGGTCGCCGTCGAGGCCGGGATCGGGCTGACCTGGTACCGGTACGTGGGCGACGCGGGACGCATCGTCTCCCTCGAGCACTTCGGCGCCTCCGCCGACGCCAAGACCCTGTTCGCCGAATTCGGCTTCACCCCCGAGAACGTCGCCGCGGCGGCCCGTGAGTCGCTCGCCGCCGCGCGCGCCTGATCCGATCGCGACACCACGAGAAAGATGACTACCGTGACCGAAGCAATCGCCACCGCCGGAGCCCTCAAGAGCCTTGCCGATGAGGGGGTCTCCGTCTGGCTGGACGACCTGTCGCGCAAGCGGATCGCCTCGGGCAACCTGGCCGACCTGATCGAGAACAGGAACGTCGTCGGCGTCACCACCAACCCGTCGATCTTCCAGGCCGCCATAGGCTCGGGTGAGGGGTACGAGGAGCAGCTGACCGACCTGGCCGTGCGGGGGGTGACGGTCGAGGAGGCGGTGCGGATGCTGACGACCGCCGACGTGCGGACCGCCGCCGATATTCTGCATTCTGTATACACCGCTTCGGCCGGCCGTGACGGCCGCGTCTCCATCGAGGTCGACCCCCGCCTCGCCCACCGCACACAGGCGACCGTCGCCGAGGCCAAGCAGCTGGCCTGGCTGGTCGACCGCCCCAACGTGATGATCAAGATTCCGGCGACCGAGGCGGGCCTGCCGGCGATCACCGAGGTCATCGGCCTCGGCATCAGCGTCAACGTCACGCTGATCTTCTCCCTGGAGCGCTACCGCGCGGTCATGGACGCCTACCTGGCCGGCCTGGAGAAGGCCCGCGAGCGCGGCCTCGACCTGTCGACGATCCACTCCGTGGCGTCGTTCTTCGTCTCCCGCGTGGACTCCGAGATCGACAAGCGGCTGACCGCCCTCGGCACCGACGAGGCCCTCGCCCTCAAGGGCCGCGCGGCCCTCGCCAACGCCCGTCTCGCCTACGAGGCGTACGAGGAGGCCTTCGCGTCCGAGCGCTGGCTGGCGCTGGCCGGCGACCGGGCGAACAAGCAGCGTCCGCTGTGGGCGTCCACCGGTGTGAAGGATCCCGCATACAAGGACACCCTGTACGTGGACGAGCTGGTCGCGCCGGGCACGGTCAACACCATGCCGGAGGCCACCTTGAATGCGGTCGCCGACCACGGCGAGATCACCGGCGACACGGTGACCGGCGGCTATGCACAGGCCCACGCCGATCTGGCCGCCGTCGAGCGGCTGGGCATCTCCTACGACGAGGTCGTCCAGCAGCTCGAGGACGAGGGCGTCGCCAAGTTCGAGGCGGCCTGGCAGGAGCTGCTGGACGCCGTAGCGAAGTCCCTGACGAACAAGGGAGTTGACGTCCGATGACCGAGAACGCACCCGCCGCCGCGGCACCCGCACCCGAGGCGGTGCAGGTCCCGGTGATTCCGGCCGCCGACTGGGAGAACCCGCTGCGGGACGCCCGCGACCGCCGCCTCCCCCGCATCGCCGGCCCGTCCGGGCTGGTCATCTTCGGTGTGACCGGTGACCTGTCGCGCAAGAAACTGATGCCGGCGGTGTACGACCTCGCCAACCGCGGTCTGCTGCCGCCGGGCTTCTCCCTGGTCGGCTTCGCCCGCCGGGACTGGGAGGACCAGGACTTCGCCGAGGTCGTGCACGACGCGGTGCGCGAGCACTCCCGCACCCCGTTCCGCGAGGAGGTGTGGCAGCAGCTCGCCGAGGGCATGCGGTTCATCCCCGGCGACTTCGACGACGACACCGCGTTCAAGCAGCTCAAGGACGCCGTCGACGAGCTGGACGCCTCCCGCGGCACCGGCGGCAACTTCGCCTTCTACCTGTCGGTGCCGCCCAAGTTCTTCCCCAAGGTCGTCCAGCAGCTGAAGAAGGTCGGCCTGGCGACCCCGCCCCAGGGCGCGTGGCGGCGCGCGGTCATCGAGAAGCCGTTCGGTCACGACCTGGCCAGCGCCATCGACCTGAACACGATCGTGCACGAGGTGTTCGAACCGGACCAGGTGTTCCGGATCGACCACTACCTCGGCAAGGAGACCGTCCAGAACATCCTGGCGCTGCGCTTCGCCAACCAGATGTACGAGCCGATCTGGAACCGCTCCTACGTCGACCACGTGCAGATCACCATGGCCGAGGACATCGGCATCGGCGGCCGGGCCGGCTACTACGACGGCATCGGCGCCGCGCGCGACGTCATCCAGAACCACCTGCTGCAGCTGATGGCGCTCACCGCCATGGAGGAGCCGATCGCGTTCGACGCGGAGGCGCTGCTCACCGAGAAGCTGAAGGTGCTGAAGTCGGTACGCCTGCCGAAGGACCTGGGCGCGTCGACCGTGCGCGGGCAGTACGCGGCCGGCTGGCAGGGCGGCGAGAAGGTCGTCGGCTACCTCCAGGAGGACGGCATCGACCCCAAGTCGAAGACCGACACCTTCGCCGCGCTCAAGCTCGGCATCGACAACCGCCGCTGGGCCGGCGTCCCCTTCTACCTCCGCGCCGGCAAGCGGCTCGGCCGTAGGGTCACCGAGATCGCGGTGGTCTTCAAGCGGGCCCCGCACTCACCGTTCGACTCCACGGCGACGGAGGAGCTGGGCCAGAACGCGATCGTCATCCGCGTCCAGCCCGACGAGGGCATGACGGTCCGGTTCGGCTCGAAGGTGCCGGGCACCTCGATGGAGATCCGGGACGTGTCCATGGACTTCGCCTACGGCGAGTCGTTCACGGAGTCGAGCCCGGAGGCGTACGAGCGGCTCATCCTGGACGTGCTGCTCGGCGACGCGAACCTGTTCCCCCGTCACCAGGAAGTGGAAGAGTCCTGGAAGATCCTCGACCCGATCGAGGCGTACTGGGCGGCACACGGCAGGCCGGCGCAGTACGCGTCGGGCAGCTGGGGACCGACGGAAGCGGACGAGATGCTCGCACGAGACGGACGGAGCTGGCGCAGGCCATGAAGATCGACCTGACCGACACCACGGCAAGCAAGATCAACAAGGCGTTGGTGCAGGGCCGCCGCGCCATCGGCACCCCGGCCGTGGGCATGGTCCTGACGATGGTCATCGTCACGGACGAGGAGAACGCCTACGACTCGATCAAGGCCGCCGAGGAGGCCTCGCACGAGCACCCCTCGCGCACCCTGGTCGTCATCAAGCGGCACGCCCGCACCCTGCGCGACCGCACCCACTCCCGGCTCGACGCCGAGGTCCGGGTCGGATCCGAGGCCGGCACCGGCGAGACCGTCGTACTGCGCACCTACGGCGAGGTGTCCGACCACGCCGACTCGGTCGTCCTGCCGCTGCTGCTGCCGGACGCGCCCGTCGTCGTGTGGTGGCCGGTGGAGGCGCCCGACACCCCGTCCAAGGACCCGCTGGGCGCGCTCGCCCAGCGCCGGATCACCGACCTGTACGCGGTCGAGCGGCCGCTGGAGGTCCTGCAGACCCGGGCCGACAACTACGCGCCCGGCGACACCGACCTCGCCTGGACCCGGCTGACCCTGTGGCGGTCCATGCTGGCGGCGGCCCTGGACCAGGCCCGGGTGAAGGTGACGTCCGCGGCCGTGGAGGCCGAGGCGGACAACCCCAGCGCCGAACTCCTCGCACGCTGGATCGGGGTCCGCCTCGACGTCCCCGTGGACCGGGTGGTGACCGGCGGCCCGTTCGTCACGGCCGTACGCCTCGGCACCGCGAACGGCGAGATCGTCGTCGACCGCCCCGAGGGCCCCCTCGCGACCCTGACCCTGCCGGGCCAGCCGCCGCGCACCCTCGCCCTGAAGGTCCGCCCCACCTCCGAACTCATCGCCGAGGAGCTGCGCCGCCTCGACGCCGACGAGATGTACGCCATCGCCCTCACGGGCGAGGCCGGCAAGGAGAACGCCTGACATGTCCGACGCCCCGTCAGACACCCCGAAGCTCACCCGGCGGCCCGAGTGGACGGCGCTCGCCGACCACCGCGCCGCGGGCCGGCCGCACCTGCGCGAACTGTTCGCCGCGGACCCCGGCCGCGCCGAGCGGTACGTCGTCCGGGTCGGCGACCTGCACATCGACTACAGCAAGCACCTGATCACCGACGAGACCCTGGCCCTGCTCCAGGAACTCGCCGACGCCACCGGCGTGTTCGCACAGCGGGACGCCATGTTCCGCGGCGAGAAGATCAACGTCACCGAGCAGCGGGCCGTGCTGCACACCGCGCTGCGCGCCCCGCGGGACGCGGTGGTCGAGGTCGACGGCGAGAACGTGGTCCCGGCCGTGCACGCGGTGCTCGACAAGATGGCGGACTTCGCCGGCCGCGTCCGCTCCGGTGAGTGGACCGGCCACACCGGCAAGCGCATCAAGAACGTCGTCAACATCGGCATCGGAGGCTCCGACCTCGGCCCCGCGATGGCCTACGAGGCGCTGCGCCCGTACACCGCGCGCGATCTGACGGTCCGCTTCGTCTCCAACGTGGACGGTGCCGACCTGCACGAGGCCACCCGCGACCTGGACCCGGCGGAGACCCTGTTCGTCGTCGCGTCCAAGACGTTCACCACGATCGAGACCATCACCAACGCCACCTCGGCCCGCTCCTGGCTGCTCGAGGCCTTCGACGGCGACGACAAGGCCGTCGCCCGCCACTTCGTGGCGCTGTCCACGAACGCCGGGAAGGTCGCCGAGTTCGGCATCGACCCGGACAACATGTTCGAGTTCTGGGACTGGGTCGGCGGCCGGTACTCGTACGACTCCGCGATCGGCCTGTCCCTGATGATCGCGATCGGCCCGGACCGCTTCCGTGAGATGCTCGACGGCTTCCGCATCGTCGACGACCACTTCCGCACCGCGCCCGCCGAGGCCAACGCGCCGCTGCTGCTGGGCCTGCTGGGCATCTGGTACGACAACTTCCACGACGCCCAGTCGCACGCCGTCCTGCCCTACAGCCACTACCTGTCGAAGTTCACCGCCTACCTGCAGCAGCTGGACATGGAGTCCAACGGCAAGTCGGTGCAGCGCGACGGCGAGCCCGTGGAATGGCAGACGGGGCCGGTCGTGTGGGGCACGCCGGGCACCAACGGGCAGCACGCGTACTACCAGCTGATCCACCAGGGCACCAAGCTGATCCCGGCGGACTTCATCGGCTTCGCCCGGCCGGTGGCCGAGCTGAGCGGTGAACTCCAGGCGCAGCACGACCTGTTGATGGCCAACTTCTTCGCCCAGACCCAGGCCCTCGCCTTCGGCAAGACACCCGAGGAGGTCCGTGCGGAGGGCGTGCCGGAGGAGCTGGTCGCGCACAAGACCTTCCACGGCAACCGCCCGACCACGACCGTCCTGGCGGAGGAACTCACCCCCTGCGTCCTCGGCCAGCTGATCGCCCTCTACGAGCACAAGGTGTTCGTACAGGGCGCGGTCTGGAACATCGACTCCTTCGACCAGTGGGGCGTCGAACTCGGCAAGGTCCTCGCCAAGCGCGTCGAACCCGCCCTCACCGACGGCGCCGACGTACCCGGTCTGGACCCGTCCACCAAGGCCCTCGTCGCCGCCTACCGCACGCTTAGGAAGTGAACTGACATGCAGCTCGGTCTCATCGGTCTCGGCAAGATGGGCGGCAACATGCGCGAGCGCATCCGCCGCGCCGGCCACACCGTCATCGGCTACGACCGCAACCCGGAGGTGTCCGACGTCAAGAGCCTCGAGGAACTCGTCCAGAAGCTGGACGCACCCCGCACGGTCTGGGTGATGGTCCCGGCCGGCACCGCCACCCAGGGCGTCGTCGACGAGCTCAAGGACCTGCTGTCCGAGGGCGACACGGTGGTCGACGGCGGCAACTCCCGCTGGACGGACGACGAGAAGCACGCCGCCGAACTCGGCGTCAAGGGCATCGGCTTCGTCGACGCGGGCGTCTCCGGCGGCGTGTGGGGCCTGCAGAACGGCTACGCCCTCATGGTCGGCGGCGACAAGGAGCACGTGGAGCGGCTGCGGCCGGTCTTCGAGGCGCTCAAGCCGGAGGGCCCGTACGGCTACGTCCACGCGGGCCGGGTCGGCGCCGGGCACTTCTCGAAGATGGTCCACAACGGCATCGAGTACGCCATGATGCAGGCCTACGCCGAGGGCTGGGAACTGCTGGAGAAGGTCAAGTCGGTGGACAACGTCCGCGAGGTCTTCCGCTCCTGGCAGGAGGGCACCGTCATCCGCTCCTGGCTGCTCGACCTCGCGGTCAACGCCCTGGACGACGACGAGCACCTGGAGAAGCTGCGCGGCTACGCGGAGGACTCCGGCGAGGGCCGCTGGACCGTCGAGGCGGCCATCGACAACGCCGTCCCGCTGCCCGCGATCACCGCCTCCCTCTTCGCCCGGTTCGCGTCCCGGCAGGACGACTCCCCGCAGATGAAGATGATCGCGGCGCTGCGCAACCAGTTCGGCGGACACGCCGTCGAGAAGAAGGACTGACCGGCCGTGGGGGACCTCCTACTGGTCCGCCACGGTGAGACGGAGTGGAGCCGGTCGGGACAGCACACCAGCTACACCGACCTGCCCCTGACCGGGCACGGCGAGGAACAGGCCAAGTCCCTCGCTCCGCTCCTCACCGGCCGGACCTACGCCCACGCGCTGGCCAGCCCGCTGGACCGCGCGATACGCACCGCCGAACTGGCGGGCCTGGCCGGGGTCGTGCCCGACCCGGACCTGCACGAGTGGGACTACGGCGGTTACGAGGGCGTCACCACCGTCGAGATCCACCGCACCCGCCCCGGCTGGGACCTGTGGACCGACGGCGTGCCGCCCGGCCCGCAGGGGCACCCGGGCGAGTCGCCCGAGCAGATCGGGGCCCGCGCCGACCGGGTGCTGGCCCGGATCGGTGCGGCGCTCGACGAGGACGCCGGGGACGTCGTCCTCGTCGCCCACGCCCACTTCCTGCGGGTGCTGACCGCCCGCCGACTGGGCCTGCCGCCCGCCGAGGGCCGGCTGTTCCAGCTGGCCACCGGCACGGTCAGCCGGCTGTCCACCGAGCATGGGCGTCCCGTGATCGCGGAGTGGAACAGACAGCCGTAACGGCGCTTTCTCATGGCCCGGTCCACCTGTGGTGGGCCGGGCCACGGTCGTGCGGTGGCCGTGTGGCGTCGAACGGCGTCGAACGGCGGCCGGGATTCGGTCGCGGGGATCCAATAGTCGGGATCCAGTAGCTGGGATCCGGTCACCAGGATCCAATCGCCGGTGTCCAGTTGACGGTATACGAGATCCAGTTGTGTGTGGACCGCGCCGAGCGCTCCGGCCTGCGGATCGAACGCGTCCAGGTGGCCGATGACCAGCTGCTTGCAGGGGTGGGTGATGTTCAGTCCGTCGAAGCCGAGGTCACGTGCGGAGCGCAGCAGGTCGCCGACCGCTTCCGGACGCACGCCGAGCACGTCGAGGTCGAGCAGCCGGCACACATAGCGCAGGCCCTGGCGGTCCGCCTCGCGCTGGTGCTGGGCGGGGCTGAGCGAGGGACCGATCCCGGCTCCGATCAGTCCGACGAGATACGAGTCCTTGGCCACGCGGACCTCCCGAGCAACAAGGCTAATGTACTAACTGGTACGTTAGCTCTAGCAGCCGTGCGGCTCGCGCGGAAGCCCCCGCCACGATCCGGGAACCTGCTTCTACAATCACCGGCACGCGCACGCGCGTGCCGCCCAGGCGTCCCACGGCCCGAAGGAACCCGATGACGAGCGTCGAAGAACCGGTACGACCCGGCGGGCGGGTGCGCGACGCCGCCCGGACCAAGGCCGAGATCCTCGACGTGGCCACGCAGGAGTTCGCCCGCGCCGGCTACGACGGCGCCCGCGTCGACGAGATCGCCGCCCGCACCCGCACCACCAAGCGGATGATCTACTACTACTTCGGCGGCAAGGAGCAGCTGTTCACGGCCGTGCTGGAACGCGCCTACGGCGTGATCCGGGAGGCCGAGCAGCAACTGGACGTCGAACACCTGGACCCGGTCGCCGCGATCCGGCGCCTCGCCGAGGTGACCTTCGACCACCACGAGCAGCACCCGGACTTCATCCGCCTGGTCAGCATCGAGAACATTCACGGCGCCGAGCACATCGCGGCCTCCGAGAAACTCGGCAGGATCGGCTCCCCGGCCCTGGAGGTGATCCGCCGGATCCTCGCCACGGGCCAGGAGTCCGGGCTCTTTACAGCCCAGGTGGACGCCGTCGACCTGCACGCGATGATCAGCTCGTTCTGCTTCTTCCGGGTCGCCAACCGGCACACATTCGGCGCCCTGTTCGGCCGCGACCTGGTGGACCCGGCGCAGCGGGACCACTACCGCACCATGCTCGGCGACATGGTCATCGCATACCTGACGGCCGAGCGGACCGCCGACTGACCCACACCACGACAGCCCACGCAGCACCTCTTGACACGCGGGAAGGACGGGCGCAACATCCCACCCATCATAACTAACTATCCAGTGGGTTAATCGTTTGGGCAGCGCCGCCGCGCTGATCTTCCCCAAGGTGTTCTTCGACGCCTTCGATCCGGCCACCGCCACCCTGCTCTCGCTCGCCACGTTCGGCGTCGCCTACGCGGCCCGGTCGCTCGGCGCGCTGGTGCGGCCTGAGGGCGGGCGCCGGGGTCTGCCTGCCCGGGGGCCTGGCCCTGGGTCGCCCTCCGTCAGCCGCCGCCAAGCGGCTACCGGCTACCGGCTACCGGCTACCGGCTACCGGCTACCGGCTACCGGCTACGATCCGCCGTCTACTGTCTACCGCCTACGGCTTCGGGTGGCGGGGCTCGTACAGGGCGAGTTCGCCGCCGCCCGGAAGGCGGAACGCGGTCACCCGGCCCCAGCGAGCCTCCTCCACAGGCCGGGTGAACTCCACTCCCTGGTCCGCGAGTTGCCGTCGCGTCGCGTCGAGGTCGTCGCACATCAGCATCAGCTCATGCGCCGGCGCGCCTTCCGTGGGGTGGCAGGCCACCTCCGCGGGCGGCGCCTGAAAAATGAGCCATCCGTGGCCCGCGTCGACATGTGCCCATCGAAGGGTGTCGCGCAGGAAGGCCCGGTCGGCCTCCGCGTCTCGGCTGTAGAGCACCACATGCGCACCGTTGATCACGGGCGGAGGTTAGTGCGGCGGGCGGGGCCGGACAAGCACCGGAAGCCGATGACCCGCCGCACGGCCGGCCACGCTCACGAACCCGGAGACGTCGCCGCTGCCGCATCGAGCAGGGGGCCGAGTTCTCTGACCACCGTCTTCAACGGCCGTGCGTCTCCCTCGGCGCGGGCCAGGATGATCGCGCCCTCCAGAGTGCTGATCATCAGCGTGGCCAGGGACTCGGAGCGGGCGGCCGGTACGCCCATCCCGGTGAGGGCGTCGGCGAGCGGGGAGCGCCAGGTCGTGAACGCGGCCGCCGCGGCCTGGCGGGTGGTGCTGCCGGAGGAGGCACAGTCGACCGTGGCGGCGGCGACCGGACAGCCCGCGGCGAAGCCGTCGGCCTCGTACTCGTCGGTCCACTGGCCGACCATCGCCGCGAACAGACCGCTCGGGGTCGGTTCCTCGAGCCCCGCGAGGAAGCGCGAGATCCGTTTGCCCGCGTACCGTCCGGCCCACGCGACCGCCTCGTTGACCAGCTGTTCCTTGCCGCCCGGGAAGTAGTGCTGGAGCGAGCCGCGCGGTGCGCCCGCGTGTGCGGCGACCTCGCGCATCCCGGTCGCGGTGACCCCGTCACGCCGGATGAGCTGGGCCGCGCTGAAGACCATCCGTTCCCGCGGTCCCCGCCGCGCCTCGGTCATCGTCGCCCTCCGATCGTCACCGCCCCCATTCTATGACCGTCGTCATAACGCCCGCTACTATGACAGCGGTCATAGTCGGCCCGCGGAGCGAAGGGCAGCCCCCATGAACGTCGGTTTCATCGGTCTCGGAGTGATGGGCCGGCCCATGGCTCTGCGTCTGGCGGCCGCCGGAACATCCCTGGTGGTATGGAACCGGACCACCGAACGCACCGAGCCGCTCCGGGCGGCCGGCGCCGAGGTCGCGGCGGACGTCGACGAGCTGTTCGCACGCACGGACGTGGTGCTGCTGATGCTCGCCGACGAGGCAGCCGTCGACACGGTCCTCGGCCGCGGCACCCCCGCCCTGGCGGCACGGGTCGCGGGCCGCACCGTCGTCCACATGGGGACGACCTCCCCTGAGTACTCCCACGCCCTGGAGACCGATGTGCGGGCTGCCGGCGGCCGGTACGTCGAGGCACCCGTCTCCGGGTCACGGGTCCCGGCCGAGCAGGGGCAGTTGGTGGCCATGCTCGCCGGGGAGCGGTCCGCAGTGGCCGCCGTACGACCACTGCTCGCCCCGATGTGCCGGCAGACGTTCCTGTGCGGCCCGGCGCCGCGCGCCCTGCTGATGAAGCTGGCCGTGAACCTCTTCCTGATCACCCAGGTGACCGGACTGACCGAGGCCTTCCACTTCGCCGAGCGGCAGGGCCTGGACCGGCGGCTGTTCCTCGACGTCCTCGACGCGGGCCCCATGGCGAGCGCGGTCTCCCGGATGAAGGCACCCAAGCTGCGCGAGCGGGACTTCGCGGTACAGGCGGCGGCGCTGGACGTACTCAAGAACAACCGGCTCATCGCCGAGGCGGCGCGCAAGGCCCACCTGGCGTCACCGCTCCTCGACGTGTGCCACTCGCTGTTCGAGGAGACGGTGGCCCAGGGGTACGGCGGCGAGGACATGGTCGCCGTGCTGCGGGCGATCGAGATGCGGACCACCGAGGTGCCGTAGTCCGCCTACCGTATGCAGAAGATCGTCCGCTGCGTGCCGCTGTTCGCGGACGGAGTGCGCGACACCCCAGACGGCATACCGCATACTGCTGACTGCAGACTGCAGCCTGCAGACCATGGTCCGTAGACCGCATATCACATACCGGAGCCCGTAGTCAGCGCTTCGGTGCGCCGTACACCCGCTCCACGCGCAACCGCACCACCAGCCGCCGGTCGCGCACCATCGCGTCCCGGTAGTCGTCCCAGTCCGGGTGTTCGCCGAGGACGTCCCGGTACAGCCGGATCAGTTCCTCGACCGTCTCGTCGTGCGGATCCCGGGCGACCGGGGACAGTTCGGCCGTACCTTCGGCGACGGTGTACGCCCAGCGGTCGGTGCTGGTGACGTGGTAGGAGGCGCGTGGATCGCGGCGCAGGTTGCGGGTCTTGGCGCGGTCGTCGGTGACGGAGATCCGGATGAGTCGTTCGTCCGGGTCGTAGGCGTGGCTGACGTTGGACAGCTGGGGGCGGCCGTCACGCTTGAGGGTGACCAGCACCCCGCCGTGGCCGGCGGCGAGCAGGTCGAGCAGCGCGTCCTGGGTCGAGTCCTGGTTCATGTCGGGTCAACTCGTCGGCCGGGTCCCGCATTCCCGCACGCCCTCCCCGCACGCCCTTCCTGCACCACCCTCGCACCAGCCACGCGCCCGGCGCCCGCCCCTCGCCCGCCCCTCGCCCACCCCACTCCTCATAGACACTGTCTACCCTCTCTGGTAGACAGTGTCTATGAACGAGGACGACACGGGGCTGCGGGCCCGCCTGGTCGACGTCGGGGTGGAGCTGCTGGCCGCCGAGGGTCCGCAGGCGCTGACGCTGCGGGAGATCGCCCGGCGAGCGGGCGTCTCGCACGGGGCGCCCCGCCGCTACTTCCCCACCCATCTGGAGCTGCTGTCGGCCATCGCGCGCCGGGGCTTCACCGACCTGGCCGACCGTGTGCACCGGACGCTGGCCCAGGCGCCCGCCGAGCCGCGCACCCGGGTGGCCGTGCTGGCGCGGGCGTATCTGCAGTTCGCACTCGGCGACCCCGGCATGTACGAGCTGATGTTCCGTCACGATCTGTTGGAGAGCGGGCATCTGGGCCTGCGCGAGACGAGCCTGCCGCTGTTCTCGCTGTTCGCCGGGCTGGTCGGGGAGGTCCGCCCGGAGGCCGACGCCCGGCGGGTGGCCGCGGTACTGTGGGCGAACCTGCACGGGATCGCCCAGCTGTGGCGCTGGCGCGCCCTTCAACTCGCTCTCGGCGAGGACGATTTCGAGCCGCTCCTCGAGGCGGCTCTGGCCGCCCACCTGGGTCCCGAGGCCGGTCGGTGAGCCGGCGGTGGACGCTCGTGAGCAGCGTGGCGGGGGCGGTGGTCGTCGCACTGGACGGTACGGTCCTCACGGTGGCCCAGCCGCGGCTGCAGCGGGAGTTGGGGGCGTCGTTCGCGCAGGTGCAGTGGACCAGTACCGCGTATCTGGTCGCGGTGGCCGGTCTGCTGGTGTTCGCGGGGCGGCTCGGCGACCGGTACGGGCACCGGCGGCTGTTCGCCTGCGGCATGCTGGGGTTCGGCGCGGCCTCGGCGGGCATCGGCCTGGCTCCGGAAGTGGGCTGGGTGATCGGACTGCGGGCGGTGCAGGGGGGGTTCGGGGCGCTGTTGCAGCCGGCCACGCTGGGCATGCTGCGGGCGGCGTACCCGGTGGAACGGCTCGCTGCTCCCCTCGCCGTGCGGACGGTGGCGATCGGGCTGGCGGCGGCAGCGGGGCCGCTGTTGGGCGGGGCGCTGGTGACCGGGCTGGGCTGGCGGGCGGTGTTCTTCGTCAACGTGGTGCCCGCGCTCGCCCTCGGCCTGCCCGCGCTGCTGCGCCCGGACCGGGGCCGAGCGGACTCACGTGCCCCGCTGGACCTGCCGGGTGCCGTGCTGCTGGCCGTGACGCTGGGCTGCCTGGTGCACGCGCTGGTCTCCCGGCCGGCTTCCCCGGCCGGGATCGCCGTCGCGCTGGTCACGGCCGCTGTCCTGGTCCGGCACGAGCGGCGTACGGCGAACCCGCTGCTGCCGCCCGGGGTGCTCGGCTCGCGCACGGTCGCCGCCGCCCTCGCCCTGCTGGTGGCCGTGTCCGCCGCGCTGTTCGGGACTCTGTTCGTCGCCACGTACGTCCTGCAGCGCCGCCTCGGCCTCGACCCGTTCCACAGCGCGCTGCGCAGTCTGCCGTTGGCGGTGCTGATGGTGCTGTCCGCCGCTCTCTGCCCGGTGCTGCTCGGCCGGTTCGGTGCGCGGGGGACGACGACCGCGGCGACGGTGGCGGTCGCGTTCGGTGTCCTGGTGCTGTCCCGGGCCACCGGCGCGGCCGCCCTGGGCTGCGGGTTCGCTTTGCTGGGCGCCGGTTTCGGGACGGTGATGACGGCGGCCACGCACGCGGTCGTACGGCGGGCGGACGCGGCGGTCGCGGGGGTGGCGGGCGGACTGCAGCAGACCGCGCTGAACGTGGGGCCCGCTGTGGGCGTGGCCGCGGCGACCGCGCTGATGCACGCCGGCACGGGGACGGCGCTGCTCGCGTTGGCGGCGGTGGCCGCGCTCGGCGTGCCCGCGGCCCTCGGGCTGCCCGGGGCCGGCGGCGTCGCGTCGCTCACGCACCCCGCCGAGCCGCGGGTCCCGGCGGGTGTTCCTGAGCGACGATGAGGAACGCGCACGTCCCGTCGGGGCAGTCGGGAGGCGGTGCGTCGGACGCGACCGGAGGAGAGCGATGGCAGAGCTGCGACAGGACGTAGACCCGGGCGAGGCGGGGCTGGACGGTGGGGCGCTGGAGTGCCTGGACCGGCACTTCGCCCGCTACGTCGACGAGGGGCACCTGCCCGGCTACCTGGTGGCGCTGGCCCGCGGCGGCCGCGTCGCCCACCTCACCACGTACGGCCTGCGCGACGTGGCGGCCGGGCTGCCGGTGGAACGGGACACGCTGTGGCGGATCTACTCGATGACCAAGCCGGTCACCGCCGTCGCGGTGCTGATGCTGGCGGAGGAGGGCCGGCTCTCGCTGGACGACCCGCTCGACCGTCATCTGCCGGCATTCGCCGACCCGCGGGTCTACGAGGGTGGTTCGGGTGCCGACGTACGCGCCCGTCCGGCCGCCGGCCCGATCCTGATCCGGCACCTGCTCACGCACACCGCGGGCCTGACCTTCGGCTTCTACCACAAGCACCCGGTGGACGCCCTGTACCGGGAGTCGGGCCTGGAGTACTCCGTGCCGCCGGGCGCCGATCTGGCGCACACGGTCGAGGTGTACGCGCGGATGCCGCTGCAGTTCGACCCGGGCACGCAGTGGAACTATTCGGTCGCCTCCAACGTGCTGGGCCGGGTCGTCGAGGTGGTCTCCGGGCAGCCGTTGGACGCGTTCTTCGCCGAGCGGATCCTGCGTCCGCTCGGCATGTTGGACACCGGCTTCCACATCCGGCCCGAACAGGCGCAACGGCTGGCCGAGTTGTACCGGGAGACCGACGACGGCGGGATCGAGCCGGTCGCGGGCCTGCCGGTGCACGGCAGGCCCCGGTTCCTGTCGGGCAGCGGCGGGCTGGTCTCGTCCGCCCACGACTTCCACCGGTTCATGGAGATGCTGCGCCGCGGCGGCGAGTTGGACGGCGTCCGGCTGCTGCCCGCGGAGGCGGTCGCCCGGATGACCCGTAACCAGCTGCCCGGCGGCGCGATCCTGCGCGCGTTCGGCGCGCCCGTCCACCAGGAGGCCGGCAACGACGGCCTGGGCTTCGGCTTCAACGTCTCCGTGGTCGTCGACCCGTCCCGCACCTTCGCACCGTCCCGGGCCGGCACCTACGGGTGGACCGGCGCGGCCACGACCGCGTTCTGGGTCGACCCGGCCCGTGACCTGACCGTGCAGTTCCTGTCGCAGGTGCGCCCGAGGACGCTGAAGGTGTTCCCGGAGCTGCGGCGGCTGGTGCACGAGGCGGTGACGGACTGACCGCCACGGGCCGGGCCGCGGGCTGAACCGCGGCCCCCGCTCGGCCGGTTCGGTCCTCCGCCGCCCTGCACCGTGTCCGGGCCCCGGCTGGTGGCCCGCCGCCGGCTCCCGGTCCGGCGAGGCGGGTCCGGTCGTGTCACCCGCCCGCCTGCCCGGCCGCTCGGCCACCTGCCCGCCTGCTCGGCGACTTGGCCACCTGCCCGCCCGTGGCTGCGCGACGACCGGCTTCCCTGCCCGGCCGCGGGCCCGGCACCTCTCAGGAGCCGTGGGCGACCGCGTCCAGGTGGGGCAGGTGGTGGTCCATCCGCTCCCGCTTCGTCCGCAGGTAGGTGATGTTGCTCTCGCACGGCTCGATCAGCAGCGGCACCTGCTCGGCGACCTGGACGCCGTGCCGGACCAGCGCCTCCCGCTTGCGCGGGTTGTTGGACATCAGCCGGACCGAGCGCACCCCGAGGTCCTGCAGGATCTGGGCGGCGACGCCGTAGTCACGGGCGTCGACGGGCAGGCCGAGCGCGAGGTTGGCCTCCACGGTGTCCAGGCCCTCCGCCTGCAGGGCCATCGCGCGCAGCTTGGCGAGCAGTCCGATGCCGCGGCCCTCGTGGCCCCGCAGGTAGACCACGATGCCGCTGCCCGCGGCGACCACCGCGCGCATCGCCGCCTCCAGCTGGTCGCCGCACTCGCAGTGCCGGGAGCCGAACGCGTCCCCGGTCAGGCACTCCGAGTGCAGCCGGGTCAGTACGTTCTCGGAGCCGATCTCCCCGTACACCAGGGCCACTTGCTCGTCACCGCGGTCGTGGTCCAGATAGCCGATCGCCTGGAACTTCCCGTACACGGTGGGCAGCGGAGCATTCACGACGCGTTCCGCTCCGCTGCGCCGCGGGGACTTCTTGCCGAGTACGCCGATGGTGGTGCCGGTGTTTTCTGTCATGATCTGTTTCCTAAGCAGAGACGAAAGGCCGTGAAAAAGATGAGTGGTTCGGGTGCGCGGGCGGTGGCACACGGGGTGATGCCGGCGGACACCACGGAGGACGCGCGCAGGCGGGGGGCGGGCGTTTCAGCACGGGTCGCAGTCCTTCCGGTGGGCAGTTTCGAACAGCACGGCCCGTTCCTTCCGCTGGCGACCGACACGCTGGTCGCCTGTGCCGTGGCGCGGGAGATCGCCGCCGCGTATCCGGTACAGCTCCTTCCTCCGGTGACGTTCGGCTGCTCGCACGAGCACGCGGGCTGGCCGGGGACGGTCAGCATCTCGTCGGTGACGCTGCACGCGGTGGTGCGGGACATCGCGGAGTCGCTGCGCCGCTCGGGCGTCGAGGCGCTGGTCGTGGTGAACGGGCACGGCGGGAACTACGTGCTGGGCAACGTCGTCCAGGAGGCCTCCGCGCGGGGGGAGAGGGCGGCGCTGTTCCCGGCCGCCGAGGACTGGGAGGCGGCACGTGAACGGGCCGGGGTGGTCACCTCGCTGCTCACCGACATGCACGCGGGAGAAATCGAGACCTCGATTCTGCTGCACGCTCACCCCGAATTCGTCCGCCCTGGTTACGAGTCCGCCGATTTCACCGCTGACGACCGTCGTCATCTGCTCACCGTGGGAATGTCCGCCTATACCGAGTCGGGCGTCATCGGCCGTCCTTCGCTGGGATCGGCGGAAAAGGGGAAGGAACTGCTCGCGGCCCTCGCGGAATCCTTCGCGCCGTATTTCGCGTTGCTGACGTCCGGGGACGGGCGGGCGTAGTCGGCGACAGCCGCCGACGGGCGCGGGCCCGGGACCCCGTGCGTGGGGGCGGGGGCCTGGACGGCGGTTCCGGCCCGCAGGCTCGTGTACCAGCGGACGACGAGTACGGCGGCGCCGGGCAGGCTCGCCACGAAGCTCAGGACGCCGTACACGACGGCGACCGCGACTCCGGTGCTCGCGCCCAGCCCCGCCGCGCCGAACGCCCAGGCGGTGACGCCCTCCCGGGGGCCGAAGCCGCCGACGTTGAGCGGCAGGCCCATGGCGACCAGGGCGAGGACGGCGAGCGGAAGCAGCACCGCGACCGGCGCGGCGGAACCGGCGACCCGGGCGGCGACCACGAACATCGCGAGGTGCCCGGCCAGGACGACGGCGGAGGACAGCGCGACCCCGGGGCCGGTACGGCGGGACAGCAGGCCTTCCCGTGCCTCGCGCAGAGCGCCGCGCAGGGCGCCGCCGCGGCGGGCGGGCGGCCGGTTCATGCGGACGGCGAGGACGACGGCCAGCGCGCCGGCCCCGGCGAGGGCCGCCAGCGGGGCGAAGCCGCGCACGTCGGCGCGGACCGGGGAGGGCAGGGTGAGCAGCACCGCCGCGCCGACCGCGGTCAACGCCAGCTGCCCGGCGACCCGTTCCAGGACGACCGCCTTCACCCCGCGCCGCAGGTCACCGGCGCTCTGTCCGTGCCGGACCGCGCGGTGCACGTCGCCCAGGATGCCGCCGGGCAGGGCCGCGTTGAGGAACAGCGCCCGGTAGTAGTCGGCGACGGCGGGCCCCAGTGGCAGCCGGATGCCCAGGCCCCGGGCCACCAACTGCCAGCGCCAGGCGCTGAACGCGGTGGTGACCACGCCGATGCCCAGGGCGGCCAGGACGGTCGCCGTGTCGATCCGCCGCAGCCCGTCGAGGAGAACGCCGGTGCCCAGGCGCCACAGCAGCACACCGAGGATGGCCGCGCCGGCGACCGTGCCGCAGTGGGTGCGGATCGTACGGGCGTCGAGGCGGCGCCGGGTGGGGGGTTCGGCCGGCGCGGCCTCGGGCGGGGACGGTTCGGGGAGGGCCGGTGTGGCGTCGGGGGCGGGGCGGGCCGTGGGGGCGCCGGTGGCGGGCCGGCCCGTGCGGGCACTGTTCCCGCGCGTCCGGCCCCCCTGCGTCATGCGCGCGTGCGTCGTTTCCGAGGTCGTCACGCGCGCGTGCGTCGTTTCCGAGGCCGTCACGCGCGCGTGGGTGCCGGCTGCCGGGGTCCGGGCGACCCCCGCTCCCGCGCCTCCCACCCGCACGTCCGCCTCCGCTCCCGCCGCCCCCGCGCTCATGACGCCCCGCCCGTCGGCCGGGGCAGGGCCAGCAGGTCGCTGTGGTGGACCACGACCCGCAGCTCACCGGCCGCGCAGGCGGCCAGCCGGTCACGCAGGTAGCGTTCGGCGCGGTCACCCAGTTCGGGCCGCTCTTCGACGGCCGCTCCCACCCAGCCGCGCAGCCACTGCTCGGTCAGTGCCGCCTCAGCCGGGCCGAGCCGCCACGGGCTCGGGTGGACGCGCACCGTCGCCCCGCGCTCGGAGAACGCCTCGCAGGCCACGGTCACCGCGTCCGGGCCGAGCAGCCCGCCTCGCCGCTGGTGGGCGTTGAACGCCTCGGTGATCTCGGCGTCCAGCGGGTCCGCCGGGGTGAGTTCGACGCGCCCGGCGACGGACAGCGTGAGCAGCGCGGGACATCCGGCCCCGGTGCAGGCGTCGGCGAGAGCGGTGACCTCCTCGGCGGTGAGCACGTCGAGCAGCGCGGAGGCGGTGACCAGCGAGGCGCCGGCCAGCGCGTCCGGGGTCAGCCGGGACACGTCGCCGCGCCGGGTCTCGACGGTGACGCGGCTGCCGTCGGCGGCGGAGCGCGGGGCGGCCACGGCGGCGAAGTGCAGCAGGTAGGGGTCGCGGTCGTGCAGGACCCAGTGCTGGGGCCCGTCCAGGCGGGGCGCGAGCCAGCGGCCCATCGAGCCGGTGCCGCAGCCCAGGTCGTGCACGACCAGTCCGCCCGTCCGGCCGGGCAGGCCGGCCGGCCTGATCCGGAGCGGGTCCAGCGACTGCGTCGCCCGGGCGGCCGCGTCGGGCCCTTCCCGCAGCTGCAGCCACTCGGGCGCGTACCGCGGCGCCTCTTCGGGGCCACCGTCCCGCAGCCGTACGGTGGCCCGCTCACCCGGCCGTACGACGGGCCCGGCACCGGCGATGACACCGCGGGTCCCGCCGTCCGCCGCGGCCCGGTGGCCGTGCTCGCAAGAGCCGCCGAGGTGCGCGTGCTCCACGGCACCGCCCACGTACGCGTGCTCGCCGGAACCGCCCCCGCGCGCGTGCTCCGCACTGCCACCCCGCAGCGTGCCCTCGAAGGACCCGCCGGGCTCCGGCTCCGCCGGCCTGCCGGACTCCGTCATGGTTTTCGTCCCCTTCGGTCCCGGCCGGGCCGGGACCGGGCCCGTGCCGTCGGTCGCCGTCTTCGGCCTGTTCATGCCGCCCTCCTCGGGGGTTCGGGGAGCCGTTGGAGAACGCCGGCCAGGCTGCGGGCCGTCGTCGCCCAGCCGTCGAGGGCGGCCCGGCGGCTGCGGGCCGCGGCCTTCAGACGGCGGCGCACGTCGGCCTCGCCGAACCAGCCGCGCAGTTCGGCGGCGAGCGCGGCGGGGTCCTCCGGCGGGACGAGGATGCCGGGCACCCCGCCGTCGGGGGCGCGGCCGACCGCCTCGGGCAGGCCGCCGACGTCGGTGGCGAGGACCGGGATGCCCCGGGCCAGGGCCTCGGTCACCGCCATGCCGTATGTCTCGGCGTAGGAGGTGAGGACCATCAGGTCGGCGGTGGCCCAGGCCGCGTCGAGGTCGGCGCCGGTGAGCGGGCCGGTCAGGTGCAGGCGGTCGGTGAGGCCGTGGCGGGCGATGAGGGCTCGCAGCTCGGCGACGTACGCGGGGTCGTGCCCGAGGCCGCCGACGCACGCGCAGGTCCACGGCAGTTCGCGTACCGCCGCCAGCGCCTCGACCAGGCGGTGCTGTCCCTTGCGCGGGGTCACCGAGGCCACGCACAGCAGCCGGGACACCCCGTCGGTGCCGGGGGCGAGGGGGGCGATGTCGGCGCCGGGGGCGGCGACGTGCACCCGGTCGGGGGCGAGGCCGTGGTGGGACAGGAGCCGGCGCACGGCCCAGTCGCTGGTCGCGACGACCGCGCCCGCGGCCCGCAGCACCGCGCGCTCGCGCGCGTCGAGGTCGGCGGCGACGGCCGCGTCGAGGCCGGTCTCGTCGCCGAGCGGGAGGTGGACCAGGACGGCGAGGCGCAGCCGGCCGGCCTCGGGGACGACGACGTCCGGGACGCCGCAGGCCACGATGCCGTCGAGCAGGACGACCGTGTCGTCCGGCAAGTCGCGCAGGGTGCGGGCGAGTGCGTCCCGGTCGGCGCGGCCGGGGCGCGGCCAGGTGCCGGCGGCGGTGTGCCGGACGACCTGCCAGCCGAAGCCGGGCAGGTCGAGGCAGAGCCGGCGGTCATAGGCGTTGCCGCCGCTGGGCGCGGCCGGGTCGTCGACGCCGCCCGGCATGACGAAGTGCACGGTGCGCAGGGACATGGGGACGATTCCGGCGTTCTCGGCGGCGGGCTGGGTGGGCACGTAGGTGAGTCGTGCCCTCTGCACGGTCACATCGGTCACAGGTCACGCTCGTAACTCGCCCAGGCGATGTGCGACTCGTGCAGGGTGACGGTGATCCCGGTGAGGCCCCGGGCGCCCTCGCCGAGGGCGCCCTGGTGGACGCGTTCGGCGAGCCGGTCGGCGATGACCTTGGCGAGGAACTCGGTGGAGGTGTTGATCCCCTTGAACTCGGGTTCGTCGTCGAGGTTGCGGTAGTTCAGCGCGGAGACGACGGCGCCCAGTTCCTGGGTGGCCAGGCCGATGTCGACGACGATGTTGTCCTCGTCCAGCTCTGTACGGCGGAACGTCGCGTCCACGAGGAACGTGGCGCCGTGCAGTCGCTGCGCGGGACCGAACACCTCGCCGCGGAAGCTGTGGGCGATCATGAGGTGATCGCGGACGGTGATGCTGAACAACGGACGACCCTCCAGGTGCGGCGCGTCGGGTCCCCCTGCCCTTGCCTGCCGGGGGATGCCGTGTAGTACGGCTCTTCGCTTCCCCGCGTTCAGCGTCCTCTCACTCTTTTCTCAGGTCAGACCCGTGTCGTCTCTCAGGAGGGGTCCGTCTCCTCGTACCTGACGCGGTGGCAGAGGGCGGGGATCTCCCCGGAGGCGAGCCGGGGCATGACGTCCGGGAGGTCCGCGAAAGCGCTCTCCCCCGTGATGAGCGCGTCCAGCGCCGGGTCGGCGAGCAGGTCGAGGGCGAGGGCCATCCGGTCGGCGTAGCCGCGGCCGGCCCGGGCGGCCGGGGAGACGGTGCCGACCTGGCTGCTGCGCAGGGTGAGCCGGCGGGAGTGGAAGGCCTCGCCGAGCGGGAGGGTGACGCGCCGGTCGCCGTACCAGCTCAGTTCCACCACCGTGCCTTCGGCGGCGAGGAGTCGGAGGGCGCCGGTGAGTCCGGCCTCCGTCGCGCTGGCGTGGACGACGAGGTCGCAGTCGCCGAGGGCGTCGCCGGGTGCGGCGAAGTCGACGCCGAGGGCTTCGGCGGTCTTCGCGCGGGCCGGGTCGGCGTCGACGAGTTGCAGCCGGACGCCGGGGAAGCGGGCGAGCAGGGCGGCCACCGAGCAGCCGACCATGCCGCCGCCGACGACCGCGATCCGGTCGCCGATCAGCGGGGCCGCGTCCCACAGGGCGTTCACGGCGGTCTCGACGGTCCCGGCGAGCACGGCCCGCCGGGCCGGCACCTTCTCGGGCACGACGGTCACGGCGCTCACCGGAACGACGTAACGGCTCTGGTGCGGATACAGGCAGAACACCGTGCGGCCGACCAGCGCGTCGGGGCCCTCCTCGACCACGCCGACGCTGAGGTAGCCGTACTTCACCGGTCCGGGGAAGTCGCCCTCCTGGAACGGCGCCCGCATGGCCGCGTGTTGGTTCCCGGGCACCTGGCCGCGGAAGACGAGGGTCTCCGTGCCCCGGCTGACGCCGGAGTAGAGGGCACGCACCAGGACCTCGTCCTCGGCGGGCTCCGCGAGGGTGAGGTCGCGCAGCTCGCCGTGGCCGGGCGAGCGGAGCCAGAACGCGCGGGCCGAGCGGTTCATCGGCATCCTCCTGAACGATCGGGAAGTTGTTCACGTACCGAGATGTGCACAGGCCGCGCACAGTACGCGGCGTTGATCGACTATGTCACTCGGCCGGAGGGTGTGCGGTGGCCCTGAACAACACGTATGACGCGAGGCTCCAGCAGGAGACCGCTGTGGGAGCGGGCGTCCAGATCCTGCTGCTGGCCCTGCTCGGCACGGGAATCGGCATGGGGCCGGCCGGCTGGCTGACGGGGCTTGCGTTCGCGTTCGCGACCTGGGCGGTCCTCTCAAGGGCCCTGCACCGCTCCCGGCTCAGCTCCTTCGGCCCCGCGAACCGGGTCACGCTCGGCCGGGCGACCCTGGTCGGCGGGGTGACCGCGCTGGTCGCGGACTCCTTCGAGAGCGCTCCGCCGGTGACCGTGCTGGTCGGCCTGACCGCGGTGGCGCTGCTCCTGGACGGTGTGGACGGCAAGGTGGCCCGGCGCACGGGGACGTCGACCGCGCTGGGTGCCCGGTTCGACATGGAGGTCGACGCGTTCCTCATCCTGGTGCTGAGCGTGTACGTGTCCATGCAGCTCGGGCCGTGGGTGCTGCTGATCGGCGGGATGCGCTACGCCTTCGTCGCCGCGGCCCGCGTGGCGCCCTGGCTGAACGCCCCGCTGCCGCCGTCGTTCGCCCGCAAGACCGTCGCCGCCGTCCAGGGGATCGCCCTGCTCCTGGCGGGCGCCGGGCTGCTGCCGCACGGGGTGAACCTGGCGATCGCGCTGCTGGCCCTGGGCTCGCTGGTGTGGTCCTTCGGCCGGGACGTGCGGTGGCTGTGGCGCACCTCGCGCATCACCGTGGAGGCGGCGACCGGAGGGGAACTGCTGGAACTGGCGGCGCGCTGAGCGCGGCGCATGGCCGAAGGGGGGACGACGGGGTGGACGAAGGGCCCGGACCGGGTTGCCGGTCCGGGCCCTTCGTCGTCCTGCTCGAGGTTCTTCTCCTCGTTCTTGTTGTCGCTCAGCCGGTTACGGCCGTGCGGCCCGGCTCCGTACGAGCGCGAACGCGGCGGCCGCGAGGCCGATGACGCCGACGATCAGGCCGGCGATGCCGAGCCCACGGGCCGTGGAGTCGCTCGCGTCGGCCGCCTCGGCGGTGGAAGCGGTGGATGCGGCGGCCGGGGCGCTGTCGTCACCGGCCGTCAGCTTCAGCACCGGGGCCGGGTTCTCCGGTTCGTCGTCGCCGGTCGTCTCCTCGATCCAGCGCACGACCTTGCCGTCGGAGTAGCTCTGCAGGGTCTTGAAGACCAGTTGGCCGGTGTCCTCGGGGAGTTCGCCGAAGGCGACGTCGAAGTCCTCGTACTGGCCGGCGCCGATCTTGCCGCCGGTGAAGGTGATCTCGGAGGCCGCCTCCGTGATGGTGCCGTCGTCGGTCTTGACCGGCTTCTTGAGCTTGGTGGTGGTGACCTTGGCGGTCCAGCCGTCCTGCGGGTGGACGAGGACGCCGAGGACGGGGTGGTCGGTGGGCAGGAAGACCTGGACCTTGGTGGTGGAGGCGTTGTCCTCCTCGTTGGGGACGCGGAAGGTCAGGACGCCGTCGGTGGCTCCCTTGGCGTAGCTCTCCGGGTGGACGGTGACGTGCGCGGAGGCGGCGCCGGCGGCGAGGAGGACGGAAGCGGCGGCGACGGCGGTGACGGTGCCGGCACGGCGCAGGGTGAGGCGTGATGCGGACATGGGTGAGTCGATCTCCGTACGAGTGACGTGTGTGGATGGGTCAGACCGAGTACGGGATCGACGGCGGTGGCCCGCGACGGCTCACCGCATGCCGCAGCGCGGGCCGGCGGGGCGGCTCGGGGCCGGCGGGGACGCTCAGGGTGCGCACGGCGGTTGCGGGCAGCGGGGCGGCCCGCCACCAGGCGACGAGCCCCGGCACGAGCGCGACGGAACGGCGCAGCAACGACCACACGGCGGCCTCGCCGCGCCGCAGCCACCAGGAGGCGAGCAGGGCGGCGAGGAGGTGGGCGACGGCGGCCTGGGCAGCGGTGGCGTGGGGCATCGACGCGGCGTCCATGGCGGCCATGGTGTGCCCCGGCATGGATGCCATGTGCATGGCCTGCGAGGGCGCCGGCCCTGCCGGCCGGTGGGCCGCGGCGAAGGCGAAGTGCAGCCCCGCCTGGGTGGCGAGCATGGCCGCACCGATGCCGGGCAGCGACCGCTCGCGCCGGCCGAGCGACCAGCCGAGCGCGAGGACGGCACCGAACGCGGCGCCGTCGGCCCACAGCGGCGGCATGTCCCCCATGGCCAGCCCGTGCCCGGCGGCAGCGAGCAGCACGCACACCGCGGCGAACACCGCGGCACGCAGGCCTCTCACCGCAGGGGACGCGCTCATGGTGAGGGATCCTGCCACGGTGGGGGGATACGTGCGGCGCCGACGCACTGTTCAGTCACCACTGCCACGGGGGTCGCTGCGCGAGACCGGTCGCGGCCGGCGGGGGGCTCGTCACGCCCGGCGGGCGAACGGGATCGGGCATCCGGGCAGTCGTCGAACCGGCCGGGGGAACACATTTTCTCCACGCTCGCGCGCAACCTTTCCCCCATCCGGAATGTCGATGCCTGTATGCACCACGTTCCCTTGGGCAGGAGCGTTCGGCCTGAGCGGTTCGCTCCGCAGGCGCTCCCGTCCGCCCTCGCCGGGCCCCCGCCTGCGCGCCTGCGCCAGGAACACCGCCCCGGGGCCACGGCCCCCGACGCCCCGCCCGTTGAGAGAGCCCGTTGACCGACATCACGACCACGCAGCGGGACGGGTCCGCCCCCGTCCCGCAGGGCACGGCCCCGTCCCCTGCCGAGGCACGCGCGGAGCGCCGTCGGCTCGTCGAGTCCATCCGTGCGCTCCGCCGCCTCCTCGACAAGCGACGCCCCTTCGAACTCGCCGACCGGCGGCGCCTGAACCGTGAGGCGAGGGACCGCGACCGCGCCGAGGCGTCGCACGGCAAGGCGCTGCAACGCATCCACGAACGGCAGGCGCGCCAGGAGGCATCCCTCACCCGGCGGCTGAACGGACTCGACGGCAAGCGCGAGCACCGGGAGAAGCAGGCCCTCGCAGTCCTGCGCCGCGAGTCCGTCGAGCGCACGCTCACCAGCACGTACCTCACAGCGAGCCAGGTCAACGGCATCGGCACCGGACTGATCCGCGACCTCGCGGCCCAGGGCATCACCACCGCGGCCGACTTCGAGCGCGTCAGCTGGGGCAAGGCGCCGGGCGGCAAGGGCGGCGACGTGCTCTACATCCACCGCGCCAAGGGCGGCAAGGTCCACATCAACGGCATCGGTGAGCACCGGGGCCGCCCGCTGATGGAGTGGCGCCGGGCCGCGGTCGCCCGGGCCGAGGCCCGTGCTCCGCATGAGCTGCCGCCCGACGAACGGCACCGCATCGCCGACATCGTCGAAGCCGAACGCAAGCGGCTGCAGCAGGAACTGGCGCAGGCACCCCGCACCGCCGAGACCGCACGCGCCGAAGCCGTACGCGGGCACACCGAAGCGCTGGACCGGCTCGGCACCGGCCACCGGGAGGCAGCGGAACGTGCCGCCGGACGCCGGGCCGAGTTCGACGCGATGGCCGAGCAGTTGCTCAGCCTGCAGGCCGAGCTGTCCACGCACATCGACCGGTTCGGAGACGTGGGCCGCCGAGTCCGCCGCGCCCAGACCCGCGCGCTGCGCCCGCTCCCGGATCCTGCGCCCCTGCCCGCCGTCCCCGCACCTCGCCCGTCCCCGGAATCCGGGCCGTCCTCGACCACGGCCTCCCGCCCGAAGGTCAGCCTCGCGAAGGCCACGGACGAGGCGCGGCTCCCTCCGGCCGCCGGAGTCCGGGCAGGCCTCGGCTGGCTCGTGCCGATCGTCTTCCTCGGCCTGACCGCGATCGCAGGCGTCGGCGAGCCCGATGCCACGGCCCCGCCGTGGTTCCGGCTCGGCACCCGGCTCGTGGCGCTGGCGACGACTGTCGACCTGCTTCGCCTGTGGATCCCGCGCAGACGGTGGCGGACCGCGGGCCCCATGCCCTCCGGGACCGGCCCGCTGTGTACGGGCGCGTTCTTCGCGCTGGTCGCCGCGAGCATGTTCGCGGACACGGAACCGGACGGCGGAGCGGCCTGGGCCGCGGCGGTCGTGTCGCTGGTTCTCCTGGTGCTCGGCACCGCCCGGCGCGCTCACCGGCACGAGGGCGTCACGGCCTCCGGCTGAGCACCCGGCCGGCGTGTGAGGCGACGTCTCCCCCACGCACGACGAACCGCACGCTACGTGTCCCGCCCGCACGGTCCACGGCACCGTGAGGGCGGGACACGTCCTCGGGGTCCCGTACGTGGACGGCCTGCGGGGTGACGGCGTCCGCGCGGCAGCGACGCCGAGCTGCCGCCCGGCCACCGGTCACGACAGTCCGACCGGCCTTCGGTCGGACCGCCTCAGAGGCCCGCCCGCGCCAGCAGTACCGGCAGTGCCTCCGGCTTCACCTTCTGGACGGACCGGACCTGCCCCAGACCGAGTTCCTCCCGCCCCACCGGGCTGCGGAACAGCGCCCGCGTCCCCTCCGGCAGCAAGGTCACCTCGACCCGGTAGGCGGAGTCGGGATCGTCGGGATCCTCGTACGGCTCCCCGTCGACCTCGGCCACAGCGGCGACCGCGGCTTCGGGCCGGCTGAAGAAGAACCACAGACGGTCGCCCCGCACCATCCGGTTGCGCCGGCTGAGCCAGAGGTCGAGCTCCGGCTCCTCCTCGGCCAGTCTGCGCAGGGTCTCCTTGTCGGAGGGCTCCCCGTCCAGCGTGTCCCGGCCGGGATCGAGTATGTAGATCCAGTCCGCCATCGTCGCCCGTCCCCTCGACCGCGCCGCTCGCCTTGTCGGAGCGTCCCACCACGCCGTCCCCGCCGGACCATGCTGCCAACTCCGGCCGTCGTCCGCAGCCGATCCGCCGCCTTGGAGCAGACGGTCTCCGGTACCGGCCGGTCCGGCACGCCGGTCCGTGGACTCCGGGGGCGACCGGGCGGCCGTGACCGACCCGGCCCGGTGTGGAGGCCGGTGGCCCCGGGCTTCCCCCGCCCGGGGCCACCGGCGGTCCGGGCGGGGCTCAGGCCGCCCGGCGGGTCCGGGCGCGGTGGACGCGGACGATGTCCGCGTACCGGTGTCCGCTGCCCTTGATCGTGCGGGTCTGGGTGCGGTAGTCGACGTGGACCAGGCCGAAGCGCTTGTCGTAGCCGTACGCCCACTCGAAGTTGTCCAGCAGCGACCAGGCGAAGTAGCCGGCCAGCGGGGCGCCCCTGCGGACGGCCGAGGCGCAGGCGGCCAGGTGGCGCTCGAGGTAGTCCTGGCGCTCGGGGTCGTCGATGCCGCCGTCGGGGCGGACCACGTCCGGGAAGGCGGAGCCGTTCTCGGTGACGTAGATCCTCCGGGCTCCGTACTCCTCGGTGAGCCTCAGCAGCAGCGTCTCGATGCCGCTCGCGTCGATCTCCCAGTCCATGCCGGTGCGCGGCACGCCCTCGCGGCGGACCGAACGGGCGTGGGGCGCCGGGCCGTCGGGGTCGTCGGCGACGTACGCGGGGAAGTAGTAGTTCAGGCCCAGCCAGTCCAGCGGGGCGGCGATCGTCTCCAGGTCCCCCGGCTTCAGCGGGAGTTCGATGCCGTACGTCCGCGTCATGTCCGCCGGGAAGCCGCGGCCGTGCACCGGGTCGAGCCACCAGCGGTTGACGTGGCCGTCGTGGCGGCGGGCGGCGGCGACGTCCTCGGGGCGGTCGGTGGCCGGGTGCACGGTGGACAGGTTGTTGACGATGCCGACCTGGGCGCCGGGGGCGGCGGCGCGGACCGCCTGGGCGGCGAGGCCGTGACCGAGGAGCAGGTGACAGGAGGCGCGCACCGCGGCGGTCAGGTCGGTCAGTCCGGGGGCCATCCTGCCCTCCAGGTGGCCGATCCACGCCGAGCAGGACGGCTCGTTGAGGGTCGCCCACAGCCGGACGCGGTCGCCGAGGCGGGCGGCCACGGCCGAGGCGTACTCGGCGAACGCGTGGGCGGTGTCCCGCTCGGGCCAGCCGCCGCGGTCCTGGAGCACCTGCGGCAGGTCCCAGTGGTAGAGGGTGACGGACGGGGTGATGCCCGCCTCGAGCAGGGCGTCCACCAGCGCGTCGTAGAAGGCGAGGCCCTTGGCGTTCACCGGGCCGGTCCCGCCGGGGACGACGCGCGGCCAGGCCACGGACAACCGGTAGGCGTCGACGCCGAGTCGCCGCATCAGGCCGATGTCCTCGCGCCAGCGGTGGTAGTGGTCGCAGGCGACGTCTCCGTGGTCGCCGTTCGCGACCTTCCCGGGGGTGTGCGAGAAGGTGTCCCAGATCGAGGGCGTGCGGCCGTCCTCGGCGACGGCCCCCTCGATCTGGTACGCCGCGGTGGCCGTGCCCCACAGGAAGTCGTGCGGGAGTGCGGCCAGGTCGATGCGTTCGGACACGGAAGTCCCTTCGGAGTGCGGGGTGTCGCTCACTTGACGGCGCCCGCCGTCAGACCGGCGACGAGATAGCGCTGCAGGAGCAGGAAGCCGGCGACCACGGGCACGCTGACGACCAGCGAGGCGGCCATGATCTGGTTCCAGTAGACGTTGTTGAGGGTGGAGTAGCCCTGGAGGCCGACGGCGAGGGTGCGGGTGGTGTCGTCGGTCATGACGGACGCGAAGAGCACCTCTCCCCAGGCGGTCATGAAGGCGTAGACGGCGACCGCGACGATGCCGGGGACGGCGGCGGGGACGACGATCCGCAGCAGGGCGCCGAGCGGGCCGCAGCCGTCCACCAGTGCCGCCTCGTCCAGGTCGCGCGGCACCGAGTCGAAGTACCCGATCAGCATCCAGATGGAGAACGGCAGCGAGAAGGTGAGGTACGTCAGGATCAGGCCGCCGCGGGAGCCGAACAGGGCGATGCCGGTGGCGTTGCCGATGTTGACGTAGAGCAGGAACAGCGGGAGCAGGAAGAGGATGCCCGGGAGCATCTGCGTGGACAGCACGGTCACCGTGAAGACGCGCTTGCCGCGGAATTCGTAACGGCTCACCGCGTACGCGGCGAACACGGCGATGACCACCGAGCAGACGGTGGCCGCGCCGGCCACGATCAGCGAGTTCACGAAGTAGCGGGCGAGCGGGACCGTCGACCAGATGTCGATGTACGGCCGCACGGTCAGCTCGCTGGGCAGCCAGCGGAACGTGCCGGTGACGTCCGCGAGCGGCTTCAGCGAGCTGGACACCATCACGTACACCGGGACCAGCACGAATCCGGTCAGCAGGGTGAGAAAGACGCGCCGCGTCCACAGGAAGGAACGCGCGGGCGCCATGGGTGAGCTAGGCATCGGCGGCCCTCCGTCCGCGGGAGGTGAGCAGCAGGTAGGCGCCCGTCACGACGAGCAGGAAGAGCAGCAGCAGGACGGACATGGCGGAGCCGGTCCCGAAGTTCCAGGTGACGAAGGAGGCCTGGTAGATGTGGACCGAGACGAGGTCGGCGGCCTCGGGGGCGGCTCTGCCGAAGAGCACGTAGGGCGTGTTGAAGTCGTTGAACGTCCACAGGAACAGCACCAGGACCAGCACCTGGTTCACGGGGTGCAGCGAGGGCAGGGTGATGCGGCGGATCTGCTGCCACATTCCGGCGCCGTCCAGCGCGGCGGCCTCGTACAGCTCGCGCGGGATGTTCTGCAGTCCGGCCGTCACGATCAGGAAGGCGAACGGCCAGCCCTTCCACACCGACACGGTCAGCAGCGCGTAGAAGCTGTTGTCGCCGATGAGCCAGAAGGAGGGCTTGCCGGTGAGGTGGAGCTGGTCGTGCAGGACGTGGTTCACCAGGCCGTTGTCGTGCTGGAACATGAAGACCCAGGTGATGACGGCCGTGTAGACGGGCAGCGCGTACGGCACCAGGAACAGCGCGCGCAGCAGGCCCCGTCCGCGGAAGGTGTCCTGCATGCAGATCGCGGCCGCGGTGCCGATCAGCCAGCACAGGGCGACCGAGAGCAGGGTGAAGCCGACGGTCACGAAGAAGGAGTGCAGCAGGGCCTGGCCGACGGGGGCGTCGAAGTCCACCGACACCCGGTAGTTGCCGAGCCCGGACCAGGGGGCTCGGCTCCAGTCCCGGATGTAGAACTGCGTGAGTTCCTTGAAGCTCATCACGATGCCGATGACCATCGGCACCAGGTGGACGAGGAGTTCGAGCAGCAGGGCGGGCAGGAGCAGCAGGTACGGCAGGGAGATCCTGCGCAGGCGCCTGGTGCGGCGGCGTGGTTCGCGTGCCGCCGCGTCCGGGGACGACGCCCGCACCGGCTCCTTGAAGGCGGTGGTCGTCATCGTGTCAGGCCGCCGGCATCTGCTGCTGGGCCTTCTCCAGCTCGGCCTTGACCGAGTCGGTGGTGATCGCGCGTCCGGCGGCGGCGTCGGCGAACAGCTCCTTCACGGCCGTACCGACCGTCGTCTCGAACTGCGACTCGGAGGCGACCTGCGGCAGGGCCGCGGCGCTGGTGGCGAGGGTGCTCTTCAGGACGGCGGTGGCCGGCGAGTTGAACGCGGCGTCCGCCTGCGCGGACTTGACCGGCGGGATGGAGCTGTAGGCCGTGTTGAGGGTCTTCTGCTCGGCGTCGGAGGTCATGAACTTCACGAACTGCGTGGCGCCGTCGAGGTTGTGGGTGTTCTTGAAGACGGCGATGTTGATGCCGGCGACCATCGAGTTCGTCCCGGTTCCGGCCCCGGGGGTGCCGGAGGTCACGGGTACGGGTGCGATGCCGTAGGCGTCCTCGCTCATGCCCTGGGACGTGAGGTTGGCGGCGGCGGACTGCCACAGCAGCATCGCCAGCTTGCCCTTGGCGAAGTCGCTCACGGACTGGTTCTGCGCGTACTCGGCGTCACCGGTCGGGATGACCTTGTCCTTGGCCATCAGATCGACGTAGCTCTTGACCGCGTCGACCACCTTGGGGTTCGTGAAGTCGGGCTTGCCGTCCGGGGTGAAGAACTCGGCGCCGTGCTGCTTGGCGAAGACGAAGACGTGGTGGATGTTCTCCGAGAGGTTCGCGCCCTCGGCGCCGAGCACGGACTTGCCCCCGGCCTTGATCTTCTTCCCGTCGGCGACGAGTTCGTCCCAGGTGGCGGGCGGCTTGCTGATGCCGGCGTCGGCGAATATCCGCTTGTTGTAGTAGAGCGCGTACGCCATCGAGTACAGCGGCACGGCGGCCGGGTCCTTGCCGGCGGCGCCGGTCGAGCCGAGCGCGGAGTCGACGAAGCGGTCCTTGCCGCCGATCTTCGCGAAGTTCTTCGCGTCCCAGGGCAGCAGCGCGCCGGTCGCCTGCAGGGAGGCGCTCCAGGTGTTGCCGATGTTCAGCACGTCCGGGCCCTGACCCGACGTGGTCGCGGTCAGGATCCGGTTGAGCAGGTCGGACCAGGGCACGACCTCCAGCTTTACCTTGATGCCGGTCTGCTTCTCGAACTTGTCGAGCTCGGGCTGGAGGACCTTCTTGTCGACGGCGACGCTGGCGCCCTGGTTGGAGGCCCAGTACGTCAGCGTCTTCGGCGAGGCGTCGGAGCCGCCGCCGGTGGACGATCCGCCTCCGCAGGCCGTGGCCGCGAGAGCGAGAGACAGGGTGACGGCGCCTACGGCCGCGGCTCGGATGCTGCGCATGGCTCCTGGTGTCCCTTTCCGGGAGTCGAGAACCCGAGGGCTGCTGCGGGGAGTCGGCACACCGCCCGCCCCCACGCCCCCCTCATGGCTTAATTTAGGACGTGAGTTAATCGGCGGAGGCGGCCCTCGTCAAGGGATCCGGCAGGACGAACAAGGAGGTCAGCGACGGAAGTCGCCGGATGCGCGGGGCGTGACCTGCGCGGGAGGGGCGGAGGGGGGTTCTACAACGGTTTCATGACGGCGCCGGGCTTGGCGGACGCCGCCGGGCAGGGTGGGCGGGACGGCGAGCAGGCGGACACCCGGGGCGGGGAGGTGCCGGGCGACACCTCCCCGCCCCGGACGGTCCTGACGTGCCGTCATACCGCGTCGCCGGCCCTTCGGTTCCAGCCGCCGCTCCGCCGGATCGTGCGTCAGCGGGCCGGTACCGGCCCGGGTGCCGGGGCGTAGCCGGCGGGCCGGGCCGTGAAGGTGCCCCGGCCCCGGGTGCGGCTGCGCAACCGGGTCGCGTAGCCGAACAGTTCGGCCAGCGGCACGGTGGCGGTCAGTACGGCCGCGCCGCCGCGGGTCTCGGAGCCGCCCACCCGGCCGCGCCGGGCGGCCAGGTCCCCGAGGACCCCGCCGACCGCGTCCTCCGGCACGGTGACCGTGACCTCGGCGACCGGTTCCAGCAGAGCCGTCGCGCAGGCGCGCAGGGCCTCACGGAGACCGAGCCGGCCGGCGGTGCGGAACGCCGTGTCGGAGGAGTCCTTCACGTGCGTGGAGCCGTCGGTGAGCGTGGCCCGCAGCCCGGTCACCGGGTGCCCGTGGAGCGGTCCTTCGGCGAGGGCGTCCCGGCAGCCGGCCTCCACCGCGCGCACGTACTCCTGCGGCACCCGCCCGCCGACGACGGCGGACCGGAACACGAAGCCGGTGGCCCCCGCTTCGGGACCGAGCGGCTCCACGTCGAGCACGACGTGGGCGAACTGCCCCGCGCCGCCGTCCTGTTTGACGTGCCGGTACACGAAACCGGTCACGCCGCCGACAACGGTCTCGCGATGGGCGACGCGCGGCCGGCCCACGGTGACCTCCGGCCCGCCGTCCCGGCGGATCTTCTCCACCGCGACCTCCAGATGGAGTTCGCCCATCCCGGACAGCACGGTCTGCCCGGTCTCGGCGTCGGTCCGTACGACGAGGGAGGGGTCCTCCTCCGCCAGCCGGGCCAGCGCCGTCGCCAGCCGTCCGGTGTCCGTGGCCCGCCGCGCCTCGACCGCCACGGACACCACGGGCTCCGCGGCCACGGGTGGTTCCAGCAGCAGTGGCGCGTCCGGGGCGCACAGGGTGGAGCCGGTCCGCGCCGACTTCACCCCCACGAGGGCGACGATGTCACCGGCGACCGCCCGGTCGAGCCGGTCGTGCCGGTCCGCCATGACCCGCAGGATGCGTGCGACGCGCTCGGTGCGTCCGGTGCCCGGGTCCCACACGGTGTCTCCCTTCTCGATCGTGCCGGAGTAGACGCGGACGTAGGTCAGGCGGCCGGTACTGCCCGCGTTCACCTTGAACACGAGCCCCGCGAACGGCGCTTCGGGGTCGGCGGCCCGCCGCTGCCCGGTGCCGTCGTGCTCACCGCGTACGGCGGGCACGTCCAGCGGCGACGGCAGGTAGGCCACCACCGCGTCCAGCAGCGGTTCGACACCGCGGTTGCGGTAGGCGGAGCCGCACAGCACGACCACGCCGTCGCCGCTGCGGGTGAGGTCGCGCAGGGCGGAGGCGAGGGTGGAGGCCGAGAGCGCCTCGCGGGCGCAGAACTCCTCCAGGGCGCCCGGATGCAGCTCCGCGACCGTCTCCTCCAGCACGCGACGCCGCCGTACGGCCTCCTCCCGCAGCGCTTCGGGCACCGGACCCGCGACGGCCGGACTCGCGACGGCCGGGCCCGCGCCGTCACCGTCGCCGTCCCAGACGAGGGCGCGCATCCGCACCAGGTCGACGACACCGGTGAAGCCGTCCTCGACGCCGATCGGCAACTGGACGACGAGCGGCGCCGGATGCAGCCGCTGCCGGATCGAGTCGACGGCCCGGTCGAGGTCGGCGCCCGCGCGGTCGAGTTTGTTGACGAACGCGATTCTCGGTACGCCGTGCCGGTCGGCCTGCCGCCACACCGACTCGCTCTGCGGTTCGACACCGGCGACGGCGTCGAACACGGCGATCGCCCCGTCGAGGACGCGCAGCGAGCGCTCGACCTCGTCGGCGAAGTCGACGTGGCCGGGGGTGTCGATGAGGTTGATGCGGTGCCCGTCCCAGGCGCAGGTCACCGCGGCGGCGAAGATCGTGATGCCGCGGTCGCGTTCCTGCGGGTCGAAGTCGGTGACGGTGGTGCCGTCGTGCACCTCGCCCCGCTTGTGGGTGGTGCCCGTCGCATACAGGATGCGCTCGGTGACGGTGGTCTTGCCGGCGTCGACGTGGGCGAGGATGCCGAGGTTGCGGACGGCGGCGAGGGTGGTGAGGTCGGTGCGCACGGCCCGGTGCCTTTCTGGGGCTCAGGAAAAGATCGGAGAAAAGGGGCAGCGCGATCACCCGTGCGCCGGGTGGCAGGCATGACGGTACGGCGGCGGCCGGGCGTGGGGCCCGGGCAGGCTGCCGTGGTGTGTCAGCGGGGCGTCACGGGCATCCGGTGCCGGCCGCGCAGCGGGCACCGGACGGACGAGGACACGAGGATCACCTCGTACCGGGAACGGGGAGCGACGACAGCGGTGCGTGCGCGCACGGCCGGGCTCCCCTCACTCGTCGGACTGACTCCCGTCCGGCCCGCCTGTGTCGGGGCGGTGCCGGACGATGTGGGCGAGTGTAGGCGGGGATGATCGGCGGGGGCATCGCATTTTCGCGGGGGCTGCTGCGCGGCTTGCGTCCTGCCAGCACGGCCGGAACAGCCGCGCCCGCTGCCGGGTACGGCGACGCACGGGACAGCCGCGCCCGCTGCCGGGGCGGGCTGCGCCCTGCACCGCGCCCCCGTCTCGCACTCTTCCGCCCGCACCCGCACGGGGTCGGTCCCGCCTCGCGCCCCCGCCCCGGCATGCGCCCGGGGCGGGGCCCACGCTCTACCGGAACGAGGCGCCGTCCGCACGCCGGACGATCCGAGGCGGGAGGGAACGCGGGGGACGGGCTCGACGGGGCCGGGCGTCAGTCGCGGGGGCGGAGGCTGGCTTCCTCGAGGTCGAGTTCGTGCTGGATCCGGCGCCGGGTGGCGTTGCTGATCTTGTTCGCTTCGTAGAGGTGCTGGAGCTCGGCCGCCTCGATGGCGATGAGCGTCCGGCGGATCTCACGGTAGGCGTCGGCGGGACGGGCGTCCGGATCGCTGTAGTGGGCGTCTTCCACCTGGTGGATGCGCGCCTCCAGGTGACGACGGGCCTGTTTCAGGGCGGCCTGCGCGGCGGCACCCAGATCGGCGAGCTCCTCCGGATCGCCGAGCTGCTCCAGCTCTTCGAGGGCGGCATGGGCGATGCGCCGGCGGGTCCGCGCCTCCTCGCGAGCGGTGTGCTCCGGTTCCACGGCGATGCCGGAGCGGCGGACGACTGGGGCCAGGGTGAACCCCTGGAAGACGAGAGTGAGCGCGACCGTCCCGGTGGTGAGCATGAGAATGAGTGCCCGGTGCGGCAGCGGCGCCCCGGTGCGGGTGACCAGGGGGACCGAGAGCGCGGCCGCCAGCGGCATGACGCCTCGGGTGCCCGCCCAGGACAGGACGGCCGGAACGCGCCAGGAGAGGCGGTTGTCACCCATCCTGTGCCTCTGATGGATCAGGGCGGACAGCGGGAAGATCCACAGCAGGCGGATCGCCAGCAGAGTGAAGGCGATCACCGGCACCCACAGCGGCCAGCCGTGCTCGTCGTGGGCGAGATGGCGGACGGTCGAGGGGAGTTCGAGGCCGATCAGGGCGAAGACGACGCTCTCCAGCAGGAAGGTCACGGTGTCGTACACGGCGTGGACCTGGAGGCGGACTGAGGCGTCGCCGAGCTTGTGGCCGGTGCTGCCGAGGACGACCCCGGACACGATGACGGCGGTCACGCCGGAGGTGTGCGACTGCTCCGCGACGACGTAGGAGACGTAGGGGGTGACCAGGGCGATCACGGTCTCCAGCATGGGGTCGTCGGTCCGCCGGCGGATCAGGGTCACCACCGCGGCGACCGCCGCGCCCAGGAGGGCTCCGCCGCCCGCGAGGACCAGGAACTGCACGGCGGTCCCGGACACGCTGATGGCGCTGCCGGTGACCGCGGTCACCACGGCGACCTTGTACAGGACCAGCGACGTGGCGTCGTTGAACAGGCTTTCCGCCTGCACCAGCGCCTGCACGCGCGGCGGGAGTGACAGACGCCGGCCGAGCGCGGTGACCGCCACGGGGTCGGTGCTGGCCAGGGCGGAGCCGAGGATGAGCGCGGTCGCGGCGGTGAGCGGAGTGATCGCGGCGGCCACGTACCCGACGGCAGCGGCCGAGGCGAGGACCAGTCCGAAGACCAGTCCGCTCACCGGTCTCCACACGGTGCGCAGGTCCCGGACGGAGATCTCCCCGGCCGAGGCGTAGAGCAGGGGAGGAAGCACCAGCACGTTGATCACTTCCGGGGGCAGACGCACCTCGGGAACCCAGGGCATCAGCCCCACGACCAGACCGGCGATCACGAGGAGCGAGGGAGCGGGCAGACTCCAGCGCCGGGCACCGGTCGCCACCGCCGTGGCCAGGATGACGAGCAGCAGGACGACGGTCAGGCCGGTCATGGAGCGCCCCCAGCGGGTCGGCGGTCAGTGTTCCTGGGCCGTGGGGCGGACCATGATCTCGTTGACGGCGGCATGCGGGGGCTGAGTGATCATGAAGGTGATGGCGCGGGCGATGTCCTCGGCCCGCAGCCAGGCGTTTCGCGGCAGGCCACGGGCGGCAGCGGATCCGGCGCCGGTCGCCATCTCCGTGACCGTCATGCCCGGCTCGATCACTCCCACCCGGAGACCCCGTCCCGTCACCTCCTGGCGCAGGGCCTCGCTGAACGCGCCCACCGCGTGCTTCGTCGCCGAATAGACACCGTTGTTCCTGCGCACCACCCGGCCCGCGACCGAGCTGACGTTCACCAGATCGGCGACCCCGCGCGGGCCGTCCGCCGCCGCGCGCAGCAGGTGGGGCAACGCCGCCTGCGACAGGTGCAGGACAGCGTTGAGGTTGAGGTCGACCATCCGCTCCCACTCCGCGGCGTCGCCCTCCTCGATGGCCCCCATGGCCACGTAGCCGGCGTTGTTCACGAGCACGTCCAGCCGCGTGAAGCAGTCCCCGGCCTCTTCGACGGCCCGGCGCGCCTGCCCCACGTCCGCGAGGTCGGCGGTGAGAACCCGGCACGAGCCGCCCCGCTCACGGATCTTCGCGGCCAGGTCCTCCAGCCGCCCGGTGCGGCGGGCGACCACCGCCACGGCGGCGCCCTGCCGTGCGAGCGACAGGGCGGTGGCCGCGCCGATGCCGCTGGACGCACCCGTCACCAGCGCCGCGCATCCCGCCAAGGGCGCACCGCCGCCGGCGCCGCCGGTACCCGCCGCCGCAATGCCCCGGTCAGCGGCCTGCGCGCGCCCGGCGTTCGGATCCCTCACAGTCATGATCACCTTTCACGGGTCATCCCGCCCCGCGCAACGTTCACAGCCCGCCCCGCCCCGAACGGCTCTCTCAGACCGCTCCGTCCCGCACGGCTTTCGCAGGCCGTCCGGTCCCGCACAGCTCTCACGGCCGTCCCGCCCCGCGCGGGCCGAGGTGCCGCCCGCGCGGGCCGAGGCGCCGCGAACCCCGCACCGCAGCCTGCCGGCGCGGTGCCGCCCGCTCTTCGAAGCTTGCACCACGCGGTCCATGACCGCCTCCGCGCGGCGTCCTCCGACGGGTGCCGCCGACCACCTGGGACGGGGCGTCCGCCCTGTGCTCCTCTCCGGCGCACCGACGCGCGGCCTCTCGGGCGCGCGCCGGGCGCGCGGGTAGGCCCCGGTCAGGCCCCCGTCAGGCCCCGCTAGAGCACCGGCGATGTGCCCGGTCACCGAGCGCCGGCGTGGTGCGCCCGGGCGCCTCGGCCGCCGGTCCGTCCCGGCGTGGCCGGGCCCCTGCGACCGACCCGGGCGCGAGGTCACGTTTCGGTATCCGCCCGCACACCCCTAGGCCGTACCGACTGGTCGGTACTAGCGTCTGCGCACATCGTCCCCGCCCGGCCTCCGAGACCCGAGACCCGAGACCCGAGACCCGAGGGATTCGCCCTGGCCGGACAGTGCCCGTGCCCGCCGCACCGCAAGGCGTGCACCGTCCCGCACCCCACCGCACCGGGCCCATGGGCCCGACCCAGGAGCCGCCGCATGACCGCCATGCCCGCTTCGCCCGACGACACGAACCTCCGGCCGGCCGACACCGGCATGCCGGACACCCCCCATCCCGCCGCCCGGCTGTGGCGCCGCGAGCTGCACCAGTACCCCGTCACCTCACGCCGGACGGCGTATCTGGCGATCGTGGTGCTGACCACCGTCGTCCTGTACTACGCCCTCTACGTGCAGTACGCGGTCGCCACGTCGATCATCACGCACTTCCACATGACCTACGGCTACTTCGTGTGGGTCAGCGTCATCGGCAACGCGGTCGGCGCCTTCGCCTCGCTCGTGGCGGGCCTCGCCGACCGCTGGGGCCGGGCCAACATGGTGGTCTACGGGCTCCTCATCGCCGCCCTGCTCAGCCTCGTCGGCCTGCCCAACGCCCCCGACAAGGGCACCTACCTGGTGCTTTTCGCCGCCCTCAGCTTCATCGAGGGCATCGTGCTGGTGGCCACGCCGGCACTGATCCGGGACTTCTCCCCCCAGCTCGGCCGGGCCACCGCGATGGGCTACTGGACCATGGGCCCGGTCATCGGGAGCCTGGTCGTCACGGTCGTCACCAGCAGCACCCTGTCCTTCGCCGGCTGGCAGGACGAGCTGCGCTACTCCGGCTGGGCCGGGCTCGCCGTCTTCGTCCTCGCGCTGCTGGGGCTGCGCGAGCTGTCGCCCCGGCTCCGTGACCAGATCATGGTCAGCCTCCGCGACCGCGCCCTCGTCGAAGCACGGGCCAAGGGCACGGACCCGGCGACGGCGCCCGCGAGCCACTGGCGGCAGATGCTGCGGCCGGACGTCATCGGCTCGGCCACGGCCGTCAGCCTCTTCCTCCTGCTCTACTTCGGCGCCGTGGGCAACTTCGTCGTCTATTTCGCCGCGACGTTCGGCTACAGCGAGCAGCGCACCAACGGACTGGCCAACTGGTACTGGGCGGCCAACGCGGTGGCACTGGTGGCGGCGGGGCTGCTCTCCGACAAGCTGAGGGTGCGCAAGCCGTTCATGATCGTCGGGGCCGTGGGCTCGATCGCCGTCACCACGCTCTTCGCCGTGCGCGCCACTCAGCCGCACACCGGTTACTACACCTTCGCCGCACTGTTCGTCGCCATCGGTGTCCTCACCGGCGTCGCCTACGCACCCTGGATGGCGAGCTTCACCGAGACCGTGGAGAAGCACAACCCGGCCGCCACGGCGACCGGACTGGCCGTGTGGGGGTGGATCATCCGGGCGGTGGTCGCGATCTCCACGGCGTTCGTCCCGGTCGTGGTGACGTCGGCCACGCCACTGGTCGAGCACGGCGCCCAGGTACAGGCCGCACGCGTCCAGGCCGCCCCGGCCCTGGCCGTCATCGACGCACACCCGCGGCTCTTCGCCGAGCTCCGGGCCTACCCTCCCACCGCGGTCCCGCCGGCACTGGCGGCCCGGGCGGCGCGCGAGGTCGGGGCCGACGGCCTGGCGACCGTGCGCAGGGCCCAGCCGCAGCTGGCGCTGCTGCAACGCTACGGCCCCCAGGTGAAGAGCGCCGCGGCCCAGGGCCCCGGACAGTGGCGCACCTGGTGGCTGATCTGTGCCGCCGGGCAATTGATCTTCCTGCCGTTCATCTTCGTCATGGCCGGCCGCTGGAGCCCGCGCAAGGCCCGCGAGGAGGCGATGGAGCACCAGCGCGCCGTGGACCGTGAACTGGCGGCCCTCGCCGAGCGGGGCGACTGATGCCGCGAGCGTGGGCCTCACGGAGAAGGACGGCAAGCCCTCGTACGACATCAAGGCCGTACCGCACGCCATGCGCCTGACCGACTCGGGCACGTTCATCCACGGCAACTACTGGGGTGCCGACTCGGTCTTCGGCAAGGTCAACACCAGCCACGG